>CAYWGD010000117.1:0-22556 GCA_964457335.1 uncultured Enterobacteriaceae bacterium
GGCTCCGCCGCGGGGGCGGCCGCGGGGTCGGTCGCGGCCACCGCGGGCTCCTCCACCGGCGGTGGCGGCTCGGGCGGCGGCGGGGGCGCGGCGGCCGGGAGCGCGGCGGGCGCCGCGGGTTTGGCCGGGACCTCGGCGAGCTCTTCGCCGCCGTCTCCACGCGACGCCATCCACCACATCGCGACGGCCGCCAGGATCGCCACCGCGCCGAGGCCGACCATGCCGATCAGCGCGAAGCCGATGCCGGCCCCGCCGCCCTTGCGCCGGGCGGGCTCGTCATCGTCGAGGGCGGAGCGCTCCTTCGGCGCGGCCGAGCCGTACATCGGCACGGTGGCGCGGGCGTCCTCCGACTCCGCGGGAACGGGCCGCAGGAAGGGCTTCGTCTCCGCGTTGCCGATCGACTCCGTCTCCTTGAGCGCGGACGCGATGTCGCTCAGCGCGTCGACGTCGAGGCCGGACGCCGCGGCGGGCTGCTCGGGCGCGGGGGGCGGAGCGGCCGCCTCGGGCGCGGCGGTCTCGACGACCGGGGCCGGCTCGACCGTCGGCGGGCTCGCCACGGGCGCCGGGAGCGGCGGCTCCATCGCCAGGGGCGGCGCGAGCGCCACGGGGGGCGCGAGCTCCGCGGAGGGCGCGAGCTGCGCGGGCGTCGGCGCGTCGTCGGGGATGGTGGTCGGCTCGTCGTCCGGCTCCGGCAGGGGCGCGGGCGCAGGGCCGCCGGGGAGCGGCGCGGCGATGGGCGTGGGCTCGGGCAACGCCTCGGGACCGGCGAGCGGGGCGCGCACGGGCGGGGCGGCGGCCGGGGCGCGCTGCGGCTCCGGCGCGTCGAGCGCGGACCGGGCGATCCCGAAGCGGCCGAGGTTCGCGGGCTCGGGCAGGTCGGCGCCGGCGACCAGCCGGGCTTCCGGCGCGTCGAGCAGCGGGCTGGGGGCCGAGGGCTTCGCGGCGGGCTTCGGCGGGGTCGCCGGGCGCGGCTCGTACGCGACGAGCGGCACGCCGTCGTTGAAGCAGAACTCGATCCAGTCCTCGTAGGTGCTCTGGCAGTGCGGGCAGGCCTTCATCAACGATCCGGGAGGGCGGGAAGCGACGTGCGCCCGAACAGTATCGTAAACAGGCAACCCGTGCGCGCGTCTGCCCCGCCGGCACCCGCAAAGACGGGGTTCGGGGCGCCCCGGCCCGAGTGGAGCAACCAGGCCGGCGGGCCGCGCGGCGAGCGCGGCGAGGCGCTACCCGCCGTGCAGGCGGCGGAGGTGACGCGCGACGACGACCCGCTGCACCTGGTTCGTGCCCTCGACGATCTGCATCACCTTCGCGTCGCGCATCATCCGCTCGACCGGGTACTCGCGCGTGTAGCCGTACCCGCCGAGCACCTGCACCGCGTCGGTCGTGACCGCCATCGCGGCGTCGGTGCTGACGAGCTTCGCCATCGCGGCGACGTGCGAGAAGGGCTGGCCCTGGTCCTTGAGCCACGCGGCCTTGTGCACGAGGAGCCGCGCCGTCTCGACCTTGCACGCCATGTCCGCGAGCATGAACCCGACGCCCTGGAAGTCGATGATGGGGGTGTCGAACTGCTTGCGCGTGCAGGCGTAGGACGCCGCGACGTCCAGCGCGGCCTGCGCGATGCCCACCGAGGTGGCGCCGATGGTGATGCGGCCGGAGTCCAGCGCGCTCATCGCGACCCGGAAGCCCACGCCCTCGCGCTCGAGGAGGTTCTCCGCGGGGATTTTGGCGCCCTCCAGGATCATCTCGACCGTCGGCGAGGCGCGGAGGCCCATCTTCTCCTCCTTCTTGCCGAAGGAGAGGCCCGGGGTGCCCGCCGGCACGATGAAGGCGCTGATGCCGCCCGCGCCCGGCCCGCCCGTGCGCGCCATCACGATGTACACGTCCGCGTACCCGCCGTGGGTGATCCAGAACTTCGTGCCGTCGAGCACGTACTGGTCCCCTTCCCTACGCGCGGTCGTGCGCAGCGACGCGGCGTCCGACCCGCTGCCGGGCTCGGAGAGCGCGAAGGCGCCGAGCAGCTCGCCGGACGCGAGGCCGGGCATCCAGCGCGCCTTCTGCGCGTCGTTGCCGAACTTGGAGAGGATCACCTGCGGGAGCCCGCTCACGGCGACGCTCACCGCGTACGCGGGGGCGACCTTGGCGATCTCCTCGAGGACGAGGGCGTACTCGAAGTAGCCGAGGCCGAGGCCCCCGTGCTCCTCCGCGGTCTGGACGCCGCAGAGGCCCGCGGCGCCGAGCTGGTGGAAGAGCTCCTTGCGGTAGAGCTCTCGCTCGTCGTCCTCCTTGACCGTCGGCGCGAGGATGGTCTGGGCCGCGGTGCGCGCGGCGTCCACGAGCGACTGCTGGTCATCGGAGAGGACGAACATGGGGGGCTCCGTGCGGGGGCGGGCCCTTAACCGACAGGCCGGGCCTCCGCGGCAGGCGCCCTACCAGCGGTCCATGGTGACGATCCGCACCCAGGGCTCGCGCGGATCGGGCCGGCGGACGGCCGCCGCGAAACGTCCTGCGACGTTCGAGGCGATCTCGAAGCGCGTCTCCGTGTCGAGGATGCGGATGGCGCCGATGTCCGCCTTCTCGATGCGGCCGCGCCGGCACAACAGCGGGACGAGCCACCGCGGGTCCGCGTTGTTGGCGCGCCCCACGTTCATGCGGAACCACACGCCGTGCACGCCCTCGTCCGGCTCGGCGCCCTCCTCGACGTGCTCCTCGCGGCGGCGCGGGGTGCGCGGCGGGCCCTCGGGCCGCACCGCGTCCGGGGCCTTGCGGCGGGGCGTGCGGCCCTGCGGCGGGGCTGCGACCTCCGCCCCCGCGTCGGCCGGGGCGGCCTCGCGCGCGGCCTCGGGGCCCTCGGCGTCCGGCGGACCCTCCACCCGCGCGTGCCCGCGGGCGATCGGCGCCTCGTGGGGGTGCCCGAGCCGGCCCGGCTTCACGCGGAGCGGCCGCGGCTCCTCCACGTCCCGGCGGCGCGGGCCCGCGCCCCGGTTGTGGAACGCCTCGGTCTCGGGCAGCTCCTCCGGATCGGGCCAGCCCTGCCGGTACAGCCGGATCAGCGCCGCCGCCACGGCCTCGGGGGCGTGCTTCTCGAGCAGGGCGGCCGCCGCCGCGCGCTCCTCCTCCGCCGGCTCGGTGACGACCGTCTCGAGCTCCGTGGTGATGCGCTCCTGGTCCTTCGCGCGGACGGCCTCGGCGGTCGGCGGCTCGGACCACCGCGGCTCGATCCGCGCCTCGCGGATGAGGCGGTCGGCGGCGCGGCGGCGCGTCGTGGAGACGATCATCACGCTCGTGCCCTTCTTGCCGGCGCGCCCGGTGCGCCCGCTGCGGTGCAGGAGCACCTGCGCGTCGTGCGGCAGGTCGGCGTGGATGACGAGCTGCAGGTCCGGGAGGTCGAGGCCACGGGCGGCCACGTCGGTGGCGACCAGCACGCGGGCACGCCCGTCGCGGAGCGCCTGGAGCGCGCGCCCGCGCTCGGCCTGGGTGAGCTCGCCGGAGAGCGCGACGGCGGTGAAGCCGCGCTCCACGAGGCTCGCGTGGAGGTGGCTCACGCCTTCGCGCGTGGCGCAGAACACGAGCGCCGTGGGCGGGGCGACGTAGCGGAGCAGGTTGACGATCGCGTGCTCGCGCTCGCGCGGAGCGATCAGGACGGCCCGGTGCTCGATGTCGGCGTGCGGCTCGTCCGCGGACGACGCGGCGATCCGCAGCGCGTCGCGCTGGTAGCGGGAGGCGAGCCCGAGGATGCCGGGCGGCAACGTGGCCGAGAACAGCAGCGTCCGCCGCTCGGTCGGCGTGGCGTCGAGCAGCTTCTCGAGCTCCTCGCGGAAGCCGAGGTCGAGCATCTCGTCGGCCTCGTCGAGCACCACTGCGCGCACGCTCCCGAGGCGCAGGGCCCCGCGATCGAGGTGGTCGCAGAGCCGCCCCGGCGTCCCGACGACGATGTGCGCGCCGTCGGCGAGGGCGCGGGCCTCCCGGCGAACGTCCATTCCGCCCACGCAGGAGATGACCCGCGCCCCGGCGGGCGCCCACAGCCAGGCGAGCTCGTGCCGGACCTGGAGGGCGAGCTCCCGGGTGGGCGCGACCACGAGCGCGAGCGGCGCGCCCGCGTGCCCGAGGGTCGTGGCCTCTCCGAGCAGGTTCTCGGCGAGGCAGAGGCCGAACGCCACCGTCTTGCCCGAGCCGGTCCGCGCCGAGACGAGGAGGTCGCGGCCGGCCACCTCCGGCTCGAGGACCGAGGCCTGGACGGGGGTGGGCGAGGCGTAGCCGTGCTCCGCGAGCGCGGCGGCGAGGGTCGGGTGTGCGGTGGCGAACGACATGGGGCGGCCCTCTACACCGCCGCGCCCGCGTGGGCACGCGACGACGACGGAACCATCGCGAAAGGAACACGCCCCGCGCCGACGCCGTTCCCTCTCCCCCGGCCCGCGGCGCCTGCCTGGCCGGCGAGGGCCCGGCCACGCCCCTGCCTCTCGGGCCCGCCCGTGCGGTGATACCTTCCGACGGCGTCGGGGAGCGCGTGGAGCCGATCGAGTGGCAGGCGAGCGCCGGTGGGCAGATCGACGCCGACTCGCACGGGGACGTGAACCTGGGCGTGCGCTCCGGGGACTGGACGCTCGCGCTCCGGACGGAGGCGCCGGAGCTCACGTGGGCCCCCTCCGGCCCACGCGGCCGGAGCTGGCTCACCGCGCGCGGGCACGCCTTCGCGGCGCAGATGTTCATCTCCCCGTGGGTCGACGGCGCGCCGGACGACGCGCGGGCCTACAACGCCGCGTCCGCGGGGCTCGAGGCGGGCTGGATCGGCTACGGGCCGCACGGCGCCTACTTCGGCGGCCGCGGCGCGCTCGACGGCGTGTTCCCCTACGCGCGGGCCGGCGGCGCGCCTCCGCCGGACGCGCGCGCGGTCGGCACCCTCGACGTGCTCGTCGGCTGGTACAGCCCCGCCCTGCACGCCTGGGCGCGCGCGGGTGTCGACGTCGCGACCACCACGGACCGCGCCGTGCGGGCGCCGCACCTCCTGGGGGAGCTCGCGTGGCTCCCCGACTGGAGCGTGGGCAACGTCGCGCTCGCGCCGCGGGTCGAGGTGCGCGCGGGCGTCGCCGACGCGCAGGACGATCTCCTGCGCACGCGGCTGGGCGGGCTCAACCCGTGGGTCGTGCCGCTCGCGGGGGCCGCCTGGGCGGAGTGGTGGGTCGAGGACTACGCGGCCGCGCGCGTGGGCGGCACCGTGGGGCTCGGCGAGCCCGGCGCGGGCGCCCTCGGCGTGCGCGTGTCCCCGTTCGCCGACCTCGCGACCTTCGACGGCGACGCGGCGGTCGGCTTCGGCCTCGGCATGCGGGCGTGGCGCGGCCGGCTCTTCGCGGACGTGACCGGCGGCGTGGCGCCGTGGATCCCGCGGCAGGCGGGCGTCGGCCGGACCTCGCTCTGGTTCGCGCTCGGGTGGGACTGGGGGACACGCGCCGGGCCCGCGGAGGAGGGCCCGCCGGGGCCGCCCGGGGTGGGGTGGCCGGGCTGAGCTCGTCCGGGCACCGGAGCCGCCGACCTCCGCCCCCCGCGCCGAGGTCGCCGCAGCCCGGAGCGGCTGCCCTTCAGAGACCGGCGATCTCGCCCTTGAACCAGATGGCGGCGTGCTCCGCGAGGTAGATCTCGCGCCCCTCCTGCTCGTAGCGGAAGGTGTACTCGACGAACGTGCGCCCGCGGAAGCGGCGGATGCGCGTGGCCCGGAGCTCCACGTCGACGGGCGGGCCGATGCGACCGAGGCTCGGGAAGCGCGCGTTGCGGACGTGCGTGCCGAAGCCCGACCAGCCTTCGCTGGGCCGGAGCCCCAGGGCGTAGACGGCGTGCAGGTTCCCGAGGGTGCCGGTGATCTGGACCATCACCGCGCCGGGCACGTGGCGCGGGTGGCCGGGGCGCTCCTGCTGCGCGTCGACGAGCGGGCCGAGGCGCGTCGTGTCCACGCGCCCGCGCACGATCCCCTCGTCGGCGTCGACGAGGAGGAGGTCGTGCACGAACCAGCAGTCCGGCGCGTAGAGGCACTCGGTCGCGAAGTCGTCGGGCAGGGGCATGGCGTCTCCGGGCCGCACGCTAAACCGTTCGCGCCCCGAACGGGAGACGCGTCCCCTCCGAGCGGCGCGGCGGCGCGCGGATCACGAGCGGGGAGCGAGAGTTCCAGGCGCAGAATGGCGGAGTCCCTGCTATGTTCGCCGCATGCGACGCATCGCCATCATCGGTTCGGGTCAGGCCGGCCTCCTCGCCGCCCACGCGCTCGTGCAGCGCGGCTACCTCGTCACGCTCTACTCCGACCGCACGCCGGACCAGTGGCTCAACGAGTGCCGGCCCACGGGCACCGCCGCGCGTTTCGAGCCGGCGCTCGCCTGGGAGCGCGAGCTCGGCATCGACCACTGGCAGGACCGGGCGCCGGCGATCGCGGGGGTCCACCTGACGTTCTGCCAGGACCCGCCGAACCGGCTCCTGACGCTCACGGCGCCGGTCCCGAAGCCGGGCGCGGCGATCGACCTGCGGCTCCAGAGCCACCGCTGGCTCCTCGACCTCTCGGCGGCGGGCGCCGAGGTCGTCTACGAGAGCGTCACCGTCGATAGGCTCGACGCCATCGCCGCCCAGAACGACCTCACGGTGGTCGCGGCGGGGCGCGGCGAGCTCTGGAACCTGTTCCCCCGGCACCCGGAGCGGAGCGTCTACGACAAGCCGCAGCGCAAGCTCGCGATGGTCATCACGACCGGGGGCCGCCTGGGTTTTGACGGCGTGCCCTTCCTCCCGGTGAAGTTCAACCTGTTCGCGCCCTGGGGCGAGGCCTTCTGGGTCCCCTACTTCCACCGCGACCACGGCCCCTCGTGGTGCCTGCTCTTCGAGGCCAAGCCGGGCCAGGCGATGGACCGCTTCGACGGCCTCCGCACCGCCGAGGACACGCTCCGCGTCGCGAAGGAGGTCATCCGCGACCTCGTCCCCTGGGACCACGACTGGGCGAAGGACATGGAGGTGGCCGACAAGAACGCGTGGCTCACCGGCGCGGTCACGCCGACCGTGCGGAGCCCGATCGGGACGCTCCCGTCGGGCCGCATCGTCACGCCGCTCGGGGACACCGCCGTCTCGCTCGACCCCATCGCCGGGCAGGGCGCCAACAGCGGCAACAAGATGGCTCGCAACCTCGTGGACTGCATCGCTGAGCACGGCGACCGCCCCTTCGACGCCGCGTTCCTGACGGCGACCTTCGAGCGCTACTGGGCGCGCCACGGCCAGCCGACCACGACGTTCAACAACCTCCTCCTCGAGCCCCTGTCCACCGCGGGGAAACACGTGATGATCGCGCAGTACGGCAGCGACGGCGTGCGCGCCGACGCCGCCCAGCGCATCGCCAACGCGTTCGCGGCCAACTTCGAGGACCCGGCGCGCTGCACCTCCGCCGTCAGCGACGTCACGAAGGCCCGCGCGCTGATCGCCGAGCACGCCGGTGGCCGCTGGGTGTGGCCCGTGGTGAAGGGCGCCCTCGGCGTCGGTCGCGAGCAGATCCGGCAGAAGCTGGGCGGCCAGCCTCGGCACCCGCTCCTGCTCGCGGGCCCGCCGGGCTGACCCCCTACTGCGCGGTGATGCGGACCGGCGCCGAGCCGATCGGCGTGGCGGGGACGCGCGCCTCGAAGTGGTGCTCGCCGGGCGCGAGCGGCCAGCGCGCCGTGTAGGGCGCGTCCACCAGCGCGAAGGGCGCGCCGTCGACGTACCAGAGGATCTGCGGCACGGGCGGGTCGACCGTGGCCTCCAGCGCCAGCGTCGCGACCGGCGCCTCGGGGTCCCGCAGGACGTGGCCCCCGTCGGCCGGCGCGGTGATCCGCACGGTCGGGGTCTCGATCCGGGGGGTGGCGGCGCGCGCGGCGGCGGTGCGCGGGGGGCGAGGGAGCCCGGCCTTCGCCTGCCACGCGGCAAAGCGGGCGGGGAGCTCCACGAAGGTCTCGGCGCGGACGAAGCGCGCGGGGGTGGCCGCGGTGGCGGGAGCGCCGGTGCGGCCGTCGATGGCCAGCCGGAGGTGCGCCGGGCAGGGATCGGCGGGCGTCTCGCCGGGCGGGAACCACTCCGTCATCGCGCGCGGGCACGCCTCCCCGGCGAGGCGGCCGGAGAGCGGGCAGACGCGGGCGGACCGGTAGCCCGCGGGCGGCGGGAAGCCCGTGTCGGACAGGCCCTGCGCCTGGTCGCGGTGCAGGTCGAGGAGGACGGCCTGGGCGAGCTCCGCGGCCGCGCCGAAGCCCCCGAGGCGCGCCATCGGCTGCGCCGTCGGGTCGCCGATCCACACGCCCACGAGGTGGCGGCCCGACCACGCCACGGTCCAGGCGTCGCGGTAATCCGCCGACGTGCCCGTCTTCACCGCGACGGCGAAGGGGTACTCGGACGCGCCCATGCGGGGGAAGGTCGGCAGGCGCGCCATCGGGTCCGCGAGGAAGAGCGCGACGAGCCGCGCGGTCGCCGCGGAGACGAGGCGCGGCCCAGGCGCGGCGGGCGCGTCGGCGCGCCAGGAGAGCGGGTGCAGGCGGCCGTCGCCGGCGAGCGTGGTGTACGCGGTCACGAGCGCGTCGAGGCGCGTCGGGAGCCCGCCGATCGCGAGCCCGAGGCCGTAGTGGGACGCCGGCAGCGCGTCGTGATGCAGGCCGAGCTCGCCGAGGAAGGCGTAGCCCTCGGCGAGGCCGATCCGGTCGAGGAGCGCGACGGCCGGCACGTTGCGCGAGTTCGCGAGCGCCTGGCGCGGCAGCATCGGCCCGAGCGCGGCGCCGTCGGCGTTCTCGATGGCGTCCGGGCCGCGGCCGAGGTCGTCGAGCACGGTCCCCGGCGTGATCAGGCCCCGCTCCAGCGCCAGCGCGTAGAGGAAGGGCTTGAGCGTGCTCCCGGGGCTGCGCGGCGTGCGCGTGTAGTCGATCGCGCCGGCGCGGGCGGCGTCGTCGTACGCGGCCGAGCCGACGGCCGCGCGCACGGCGAAGCCGTCCAGGTCCACCACCAGCACCGCGCCGTTGCGACCGCCCCGATCCGCGAAGCGGTCGAGCGCGTCGCCGAGGTGGGTGGCGACACGCCGCTGGAGCGCCAGGTCGAGCGTGGTGTCCACGAGCGGGTCGGCGCGGTCGGCGAGCTCGTCCTGCAGGCGGAGCACGACGTGCAGGGCCTCGGGCGGGCGCCGGCCCTTGTCGGGCACGCGCAGCGCCCCGAGCTCGTCGTCGGCGAGGGCGCGCTCGGCGTCGCTGAGGAGCCCCTGCGCGTGCAGCTGGTCGAGGATGCGGCGCGCGCGCGCCACGGCCCGGGCCCGCCCCTCGGGGTCGAAGGGGTTGGTCCGGCTCGGCGCCTGCGGCAGGGCGCACAGGAACGCGGTCTCGGCCCAGGAGAGGTCGTCGACCGGCTTGTCCAGGTACCGCCGCGCCGCGTAGGCGATCCCGTGGATGTCGTTGCCGTAGGGCGCGAGCCGCAGGTACTGCGCGAGGATCGCGTCGCGCCCGTAGCGCGCCGTGAGCAGCACCGCGGTGACGGCCTCCACGAGCTTCTTCGGGAGCGTGCGCGGGCCCGGGTCCTGCAGCCGCGCCACCTGCATGGCGAGCGTGGACGCGCCGGACACCGTGCGCCCCGCGGCGGCGTTCTGGCGGACGGCGCGTACGACGGCGAGGGGGTCCACGCCGGGGTGGTGGTGGAAGCGGCGGTCTTCCAGCGCCAGGGTGGCGGCCACCACGCGGGGGTTGAGGATCTGGATCTTGGGGCGGGGGGCTCCGCCCCCCGCAACGCCCCCCGTGGCTCCGGGGGGCCCTCCCGAGCTGGTGGAGAGGGCTGCTTCGGGCAGCGTCGGCGCTCCGGGCGGCGGCGTGGGCGCGAGGTGTCGCGTGGTAGCCGGGTCCGGCGGGGCCGGCGCGGGCGTGGTGGCCGGGTCCGGCGTGGTGTCCGGCGCGGACGTGGTGGCCGGGTCCGGCGGGGCCGGCGCGGACGTGGTGGCCGGCGCGGACGTGGTGGCCGGCGCGGACGTGGTGGCGGGCGCGGGCGTGGTGGCCGGCGCGGGCGTGGTGGCCGGCGCGGACGTGGTGGCCGGCTCCGGCGTCGCCGGGTCCGTCGCGGTGGCCGGGTCCGCCGCCGCGCTCGGCGCGACGGGCCAGTAGCCGTAGCCGGAGGTGTCGGCGGCGCCGACCTCGCCGAGGAAGGTCCCGTGGCGATCCCGCAGGAGCAGGGTCGGCGTCGGGTCCTCGAGGTGGGCGTGGGAGGCCGCGACGGCGAGGAGCACCGCCGCGCCCAGGCCCGCGGCCGCGAGGAGGCCCCGCAGGACCCGCTTCACGACGGGTCCCCACGCCCCCGGCGGGAACATGCGCCCCCCGCCGGCCCTCGCTCGCGTCGGACGGGACACCCCTACTCCACCACCACCCGCGCGCCGTTCGACCAGCCGACCACGCTCGCGTCGTACAGGCGCTCGGCCCGCGCCGCGGGGAGCACGAAGTCCCCGGTCACCGTCGCGCGGGCGCGGATGGCGAGGTCGTACGTGCCCTTCGGCAACGTCTCCCAGTAGAAGACCACCGCGTCGTCCCGCCAGTCCGCGAAGGTGGGCGCCCGGGTGCGACGCGTGCGCGGGGTGGCCTCGGGCGGGGCGGTGGCCAGCCGGGGGTTGAGCGCCTCCAGGCCGGCGGCGAGCGGGATCTCGACGGCGACGTAGGTGCGGTCCTCCGGCACCACCACCTGCACGCGGTCCTCGACCACCTCGCCGCGCGCGAGGGTGAGGCGGGTCCCCTCCCCCACGTCCACCTTGTCGCCGGGCCCGTCTGCCCGCACACGCTCGAGCGAGCGGCTCACCACGAAGCCGTTCGCGGTCGCGACGACCTTCGAGCCGTCGCCGGCGGGGAGGTAGCGGGTGTCCACCCGCACCGCGACGTCGGCCCCGGTCGCCGTCACCTTCGCGGCCGCGGCCGCGTCCTCACGGAGCAGCGCGACGCCGCCGGTGCGCTCGAGCGCGCGACCGCGACCGCCGTCGGCGACCTCCACGCGCCAGTCCACGGCGCGCGGCGCCTTCAGCCACTCCGACAACGCCAGGAGCGCCTCGGCGTTGGCGTTCGTCGACCCCCACCCGTCCCCGCGCCCGAGCGTGACGAGCGCGTCCCGCAGGAGCGGCAGGCGCCGGTGATCGGGGGCGACCCGCGCGAGCGCCCGGGCAATCGACGCGATCACCCGCGTCTCGCTCGGGAGCACGAGCCCGCTCCGGGCCACGCGCACGCCCGGCAGCCCGGCGTAGATCTCGCGGCCCTGCCAGAGCCGCGTCCCGACGCCGTCGCCGAGCATGTCCGCGAGGCCCTTCGTCACGGGCGCGGCGCCCTGCCCGCCCTGGGCGGCCGCCAGCACGACGTTCGCCACGCCCTCCGCCTCGAGGAAGCGCGCCGTGCGCGCGAGCTCCGCGAAGTAGGCCGCGTCGAAGCGCCCCGCCGCGGTCAGCGCCTGGAGCGCCATCGCCCGCTCGATGTACGCCTCGCCGTCGACGAAGTCGGCGTAGTCGGAGCGCAGCGCCTGCGCGAGCGCGTCTCCCAACGTGCGGACGAGCGCGTCGTCCACGGCCTTGCCGGCCTCCCTGGCCTCCACGAGGAACGACAGCGTCCACGCCGTGAGCGAGACCGTGCCCTTCGTGCCCGGCCACTGCGCCACGCGGCCGCGCCCGTCGACCACGTTCGGGAGCCACGCGAGCGCGTCCGCCACCGCGCGATCGAGGCGGCCGTCCGGGTCGTCGAGGCCCATGCCCGCGCGGAGCACGCCGAGGGCGAGCAGCGCGCGGGCGCGGCTGATGCGCGCCTCGGTGGTGCCGTAGGGGTACTCCACGAGGAGCTCGAGGGCGCCCGCCATCTTGACCAGGGCCGGCTCGTCGCTCGCCAGCCAGGTGCGCCGCACCGTGCCGGGGCGCGCCTGCTCGCGGATGCCCTTCACCTCGACGGCGCCCCCCGCGCGCACGTCCAGCACCTCGCGCTCCACGACGAACGCGCGGTCCGGCCGGA
This sequence comes from uncultured Enterobacteriaceae bacterium, assembly GCA_964457335.1. Taxonomy (GTDB): domain Bacteria; phylum Myxococcota_A; class UBA796; order UBA796; family SXON01; genus CAJBVW01. Next base: position 11,982 of record CAYWGD010000117.1, read on the forward strand.
TGGGCAGGGTGACCTCGAAGGCGTCCTTCGCGCCGTCGGCCGCGCGGGAGATCCCCACGCGGACCACGACGCTCTCGCGCTCCAACCGCCCATCCGCCCAGCCGGGCGTGGGGACCGACACCGGGAACGCCACGGTGACGGCCCGGTTCGCGTCGAGCGCGACCTTCTTCGTCTCGCCCGCCACGACCAGGCCTTCCGCGCGGATGCCCACCGTGCCCTCGCCGCCGGTCCCCTCCACCACGCGCGCGACGGCCGCCGCGTCGAAGGAGTCGCCCGGACGCACGAACCGCGGGAGCGCCGGCTGCACGAGCACCGGCAGCCGCACCGCGACCTCCGACGTGCCCACCCCGAAGCGGTCCGGCCCGGCGGCCGCCTTCGCGCGGATCTTGAACACCGTGAGGTCGTCCGGGAGCTTGACCCGGACCGTGGCCACCCCGCTCGCGTCCACCCGGAGCGCAGGCTCGTAGTAGGGCACGGACTGGAAGTTCTTGCGCACCGTCGCGCGCTCGAGCGGGTTGTCCTCCTCCTCCGCGCCGTCTCCGCCGGGCATCTCCGCGAACGGGATGCGGCCGAAGGCGAGGTTGCGGGTGTCTCGCATCGTCAGGAAGGAGCGCACCGCCGTGATGAAGTCGGGCAGCGGGTCGAGCCGCTGCTCGCGGCCGAGCGTCAGGACCGCCTGGTCCACGAGCCAGAGCGTCACCTCGCCGGCGACGGGCTTGCCGCCCGGCGTCGTGAGCTTGACCGTGACGGGGATGGTCTCCCCGGGCGTGGCGCGAGCCGGGTTCTCCACCGCGACCACCACCCGGTTCTCGACGGGCTCCACCGTCACCCAGGTGGTGCTGGCGAGCGTCGCGGGCTTGCCCAGGTCAGTGCTGCTCGCGCCCACCGGGCCGCTGTCCGGCGTGCGCCCACGCATCAGGACGACGTGGACCGGCACGCGCGGCACCCACGTCTTCTGGATCGGGAGCTTGTAGGTCGCCGTGCCGCCCCGCACGCGCAGCCACTCGTAGCGGTTGCCCTCGGGCGCCTCGACGATCACGAGCGCGTCGGCCGACTGGAAGGGGCTCTGGAGCACCAGCGCGGCGGTCTGGCCCGGGGCGTAGCTCGTCCGGTCGGCGACGACGCCGAACACGCCGGCCTGCGGCTTCTGCCAGGCGACCGGCTGAGCGCCCCCCACGTAGGTGTCGACCTTCACGACCTGCGCCCGGCCGAGCCGATCGCGGCTCTCGAGCTCCACGACGTACACGCCCGAGCGCGGGATCGCGAGCGACAGCTTCGTCGGCTCGGTCCCGCTCGTCACCACCTGCTCCGACACCTTCTCGTCGACCACGTCCGTGACGTAGCGGGCCTTCCCGTCCGAGAAGTCGCTGGCCTGGAGGTGGCTGTGCCACTGGCGGGCGTAGAGCCGGACCGTGATGGGCTGCCCCGCCTTCGCGACGCCGTCGGGGCCGGCGGCCAGGAGCTCGACGGGGAGCTCGGGCGCGTTCTCGAGGTACCGGGCGACCTTCAAGCCGAGCGCGAAGGCGGGCACGGCCTCCACCCGCCGGGTGGTCGTGACGGTCTGGTCGTCCTCCCCGGTGACCGTGGCCTCGACCACGTAGGTGCGCGGCTGCGCCGTCGGCTCGATCGAGGGATCGAGCGTGAGGGTCGCGCCGCCCTCGGCGTCCGTGACGGCCTCCGTCTCCCACACCGGCGTGGCGTCGAAGCGCGCGTCGCCGGAGTAGCGTCCGTCGGAGCTGAACAGGAAGCCCGGGCGCGCCTTCGGCGCCCACGTGGCCGGGAACTGGGTCACCCGCCACCGGACCGGCTGCCCCGCGACGCGGCCGCCCGCGAAGTAGCTGGCGACGAGCTTCACGGGGAACGGCCCGTCGAGCGCGGTGGTGTCGGGCGCCGTCAGCGTCGCCTCGAACGTGGGGAGCCGGTAGGCCTCCATCTGGAAGCTCATGCGGCCGCAGGAGGACCCCTCCCCCTCGAAGCGGGCCTGGTACGTGCCGCTCGGCAGGTCGGCCTCGGCGAAGCGCGCGTAGAAGCCGCCGGTGTCGCTCGCGGTCACGGGGAGGCGCCAGGCGAGGTCGCCCGGCCCTTCGACCACGATGCGGCCGGGCCCGGCGATGGGTGCCAGCGTCCCGAGCGCGCGCCTCCGGGTCCATCCCTTGAGGTGGACGGTGTCCTCGGGCCTGTACACCGGCCGCTCGGAGAAGAGCGTGCAGAGGTTCTCGGGCTTGGGGCCGCGGTCGGCGAGGCGCCCCCAGCTCCAGCCCATCCAGTCGCCCCCCGTGGCCTGCCACCGGTTGTCGGCGAAGCTCGGCGGCGGCGCGTCGGCGTCGAGCACGAGCGTGTCCGCCCCCCTCGTGACCACGATGCGGCGCAGGCGGTTGCGGACCTCGCGCGCGACATCCCCGGGCGCGGCCCAGGCGAACGCGCCGTCGTTCCCGGTGCGGCCGCTCGCCAGCGTGGTCCAGCTGGTCTCGCGCTCCTTCGTCCGCGCGCCTTCGAGGCGCACCTCCGCGCCGGGCACCGGATCGCCGGACGCGAGCGACGTCACGACGAAGCGGACGCCGGTGGGCTCCTCGATCGTCGTCAGCGAGAGGTCGGTGACCTGGACGCGCATCCAGCTCCGGTTCGGCGTCCCGTCGAGCGGGCGGACGCCCACCAGGAAGGTGCCCGGGCTCCCCTTGCCGGCGAGCGTGGCGAGGTGGGGCTGGAGATCCAGGCCGAAACGCGCGGCGTCGGCGTCCGCGCCGATGGGGAGCGTCACGATCCGGGAGAGGCCCGGCGAGCCGAGCAGCACGATCCGCGCGGCGAGGTCCGACCGGCCGGGCGTGTCGAGCGCGCCCTCGACCTCCTCGGGCTCCTCGCCGGGGCCCGCCGGGCGCGCCGACTCGTCGACCGTCACCCCCTCGCTCGGGAACGGCCAGAAGGAGCGGTCGAGCGGGTCGAGGGCGTACATGCGCAGGTCGACCCGCGCGTGCCCCCGCCCCTCCATCGGGACGGCCTGCGGGCCGAAGCGCTCCACGATGCCCTCGCCCGCTCCGAAGCGGAGGTAGTCCTCCCGGCGCGGGAACCACAACGTCAGCGCGCTCGGGCCGGTGGTCTCGAGCGTGCGGCCGTCGACGTCGCGCAGGGGCGTCGGGGCGACGGTGACGCGGTAGGCCGTCTCCTGGGCGAAGCGCCCGGTGATCTCGAGGCGCTTCCCGGCGAGCGCGAACGCGAGGTCGTCCACGTCCGGCTCGATGCGGACGAGGTTGCGGGCCTCGATCGGGCCCACGCCGGCCGGCCGCGCGGTGAACTCGACGACCACCGTCCTCCGGCCGGCCGCGCACGCGACGCCCTGCTCGGGGCCGTACTCGACGCCCGCAGGGGTGACCGGGAGGAGCCGATCGCCGCAGCCCACGCCCGCCACGCGGAATGGCTCGGCGGTGGCGAACGAGACCCGGGCGACGGACTCGGCGGCGCCGTCGTCGCGGGAGAGGCGGAAGTGCAGGATTGCCCGGGTCCCGAGGGGGATCGGCGCGTCGAGCGCGAGCACGTAGCGATGGAGTGCGGGCGCGGTCTCCACGACGCTCCCGCCCCCGCCGCCGGTGTCGCTGCCGCCGGTGTCCCCGCCGTGCTCGTCGCCGGCCGAGCCCGTGTCGCCGGTCGAGCCCGTGTCGCCAGAAGACCCGGCCTCGGTCGGACTCGCGGTCGATGTCGGGTCGGCGAACGAGGGGCTCCACGCCCGCCCGGCGGGGGGCGCCTCCTCGAGCGCCTTCACGCGCAGATCGCCGGAGCCGAGCCAGCGCGCGCCCTGCGTGTCCACGCCGGGGAGCGGCCTCAGCTCGATCGACACCATGCGCGCGAGGGCCTCGGGGTCGAGCCGCTCGGAGAAGGAGAGCGTGATCGCCTCCACCGGGGAGAGACCCTCGGCGCCGTCCGCCGGGAGCGTGGCCACGGGCGGGGCCATCAGCGTGGCCACCTCGGTGGTGCGCCCCTCGACGGTCCAGGCATAGCGCCCGAGCGCCGGCCAGGGCTCGGCGGGGCGGAACTGGAGCGTCTTCGCGTCGAGCCACGTCCAGGCCCCCGGGTGCGCGGGTGTGAAGCGGACCCACTGCTCCGGCCGGTCCTCGGGCCCGCCCTTCGCCGGCCCGCGCGCGCCGTCGAAGAAGACGGTCACCGGGTCCCAGGCCCGCACGAAGCGGTCCGGCACCACCACGGTACCCTTCGCGGCGAAGGGGCGTTGGGTGATCGAGCGGAGGGCCGGAGAGCCGGCCACGGCGACGCCGCCGGCGAGGAACACGAGGAACGCGAGCAGCGCCGGGCGACGGCGGAGGTTGTTCAGGAAGGACACGAGACCTCCGCACGCAACCATTTGATTCCGAATCGGTTCTGGCACGACGGTCCGGGGGCCGGCGCGAGCGTTTCGGCCATCATTCCTCCTCCGCCGGCGGCGCGTCGGGCGGCAGGAGACCCGCGGCGACGAGGTACGACCGGATGACCTCCGGCGGGGGGCCCGTGTCGGGCGGGACGAGGCCGACCAACGCGGGGCGGACGGAGGCGGGGGCCGCGTCCGCGCCGAGCGAGACGACGAGCAGGTAGCTCCCGGCCGCGAGCGACGGCATCTGCACCACCCCCTCGCCAATCGGCGTCCCGTCGGGTCCGTAGAGGGTCGCCCGGACGTCCGGGCTCGCGGTGCGCAGCCCGACGCCGATCGGGCGCGCGCCGTCCAACGTGAAGGCGTACGCCCGGGCCTCTCCCGCGCCGAGGAGACTCTCGGCCGCCAGCCCCTCGGCCAGCGGCTCCGCGGCCCGCACGTCCACGGATGCGCTCCCGCGGAGGGTGGCGCCGGCGAACGCGCGCAGCGTGACGTCGGCGCGCGCCGGCGCGTGGACGGGCACCTCCACGATGCCGTCGAGCGCGAGCAGCACCCGCACGCCCGCCGCGCCGAGGTCCACGCGGGCCACGACCGGCTGGTCGGCCCGCACGCGGAGCACGCCTTTCGGCGCTCCGACCCGGAACGCCGTCGCGGCGCCCTCCAGCGGCACCGTGGCGGGGCCCTGGACGGTGCGCGGCTTGCCGTCGGGCTCGACCCGCCCCCAGAGGGCGGCCGCCGCCGCCGCGTCGCCCTCCATGGGCGCGACCCACGCCACCCAGGGACCCGGACCGTGCACGATCTCCACGCGCCCGGCCCCGGACACCGGGAGGTCCCGCCCGCGCAGGACGCGCCCGTCCTCCAGCCAGACCCGCGCCTCGGTCGCGGCGCCCCGCACGGAGAGCACGTCTCCCTGGGCGCCGGTCACGTCGACGCGGACGCGGCCGGCCACGCCGGCCACCCGCTCCAGGGGATCCGCTCCCGCGCGGAGGATCCGCGGCGCCCCGGCGCGCGGTGTGCTCGTCGCGGACCACGACGCCGCGCGGGCGCCCGGGTTGAGGACCCAGAGCGCATCGGCCGTGGTCTCCACCGTCACGTCCCGGGCACCGTCGGCGGCCCACACCGTCTCCACCGGCGCGCCGCCCCGCGCGAGGACCGCCACCAGCCCCTCCGCGAGCACGAGCCGGACGCTGGCCGGATCTCCGGTGAGCGGCGCTCGCCAGGCCCCTCCGGCGGCGAGGGGGCCCCCTGCCGCGCCGGCCGCCGGCATGCCGCCCGCGGCGTCTTCGGCGCCGAGGAGCCGACCGACCTCGGGCGCCGGGAACGCCACCCGCCGGAGCTCGACCTCGAGGCTCCCGTCGACGGCGCTCGCGGCGTGGACCCGGACCGTCGGCGCGGCGGCCTTGCCGCCCTCTTCGCCGAGGTGCGCCGCGACCGCCCGCCCCGGCGCGCCGTCGGACTCCCCGAGCGGCACGCGCGCCGCCGTCCCGAACGTCAGCCCCGGGTCCCCCGCCTCGGCCTCGGCGAACACGAGGAGCGGCCCCGGCGCGGCGCGCGCGTCCAGCATCGCGCTCCCGCCGGCGGGCACCGTCACCCGCCCGGGCGCCGCGTCGAGCGACCACCGCGAGCCCTGGAACGACGCGCTCCGGCCGTCCCCCTCCGCCACGAGCCACACCCGCTCTTCGGCCGGCGCGAGGAGCGTGTCGGGGACCGGCATGCACGACGCGCCCTCCGCCGGGCACCAGGACGTCCCGAGCCGCGCGGGCAGCTCGATCGCCCCGCCCGACGCGCGCTCCACGACGACGGCCGCGATGCCACGCCCGGCCGCGACCGGCGCCGTCACGCCACGGGAGATCGCCGCCTCGCTCACGACGCGCGGCTCCACGCGGTCGATCCGCACGGACGCGGGCAGCCCCCGCCCGTCGAGCGAAGTCACACGCAGGCGGAGCTCGGCCGGAGCGGCACCCGCGCGGACGAGGACGCGCGCCTCCGTGCCCGCGTCCTCGCCCAGGGTGCGCCAGCCGGCCTCCGTGCGCCGCTCGACCGCGATCCCCACGTTCTCGGCCGAGCGCGCCGACGCGACGAGGATCCCCTCCCCCGTCGCGGCCAGCGGCACCCTGAGCACGCCGGCCTCTGGCGTCACCGTGCGCGCCTCGCCGAGGGCGAGCGGCGGCTCGTCGGTCTCCTCGACCTGGGCCATCGCAAGGACGGTGCGACCGCGCGCCTCCCCGACCGGCTCCACGCGCAGCGTGTAGGCGCCGGGCTCGAGGCGCTCCAGCACGCGGAAGTTCCAGTCGTCCGGGCGATCGTCCGAGCGCGCGACGAGGCGCCCGGCCGCGTCGAAGAGCCGGGCCGACACGTCCACGAGGCCCATGGACGCGAGCTCGTGGAGCCTGGCGCTCCCCACGGACACCGGGACGGACGCGGGGACCTCCACCTCGCGCGCGAGGCCGGGCACGAGCTCACGGGGGCTCACCCGGACCGCGTAGCGCACGCCACTGTTGCGACGCGCGTTCACCAGCTCCAGGCGCCACGCGCCGGGCTCCAGCCGGCCGGTCCAGGGCCGACCGTGAACGAGGCGCGCGGGCGCCGCGTCGCTCCGGGCCGGGCGCTCGGCGACGAGCTCGCCCGTCATCTCCCCGGACGCCGTGATGGTCACGTCCGCGGGCGCGTCGAGCACGAAGCGCCACACGTCGGGCGCGCGCGGGGCGCCCTCCGGCGACTCCCACCACACGTGCTCGGCAGCCTCGTCGAGCGCGAGCGGGAACGGGCCGTGCCCCGTGCGGGTGATGGGGTCGGGCACCCGGTCGAACGTCGTGATGCGCGTGGTGTCCACCGCCTCCGGGAGGACCACGAGGCGGTAGGCGCCGGGGTCGAGCGCGAGGCGCAGGTCGCCGTCGACCTCCGGCGCGACCACCGGCCACCCGTCCGCGTCCTCCAGGCGCACGCGGAAGAGGCGCCCCATGCCGAACGCGCGGAGCACGTAGGTGCCCGCCTCGGCGACCTCGAACTGGTACGCGACGCCCGCGCCGGCGGGCACGGACGCCCGCGCCGGCACGCCGGTCCGGAGCGCGCCGCCGTCGCGCAGGGGCGTGGCCGCGACGCGCAGCCCCAGGTGCCCCTCCGACGCGCCCTGGGCCCCCACGGTGACCTGGTAGTCGCCCTCGCGGAGGTAGGTCTGGAGCAGGAAGTTGCGGCCCACGCCGTTCACCGCGCCCGACGCGAGGACCGGGCGCGTGCGGGTGCGGACGGCCCCCGCCGTCGCGAGCAGGCCGGTGCTCTCGAGGCGGTAAAGGCCCGGCTCCGGCACGTCGAGGCGGTACGTCGCGCTCGCGTCCCGCGCGAGGTCGAGCGACCGTGGAGCCGAGGTCGTGAGCATCGGCAGCGCGGGGGGCGTCGTCACCGCCGTGTCGGGCAGCGCGGGCAGGGGCGCGCGCGGCCCCCGGTCGTCGCGCTCGACGGTGACGGAGGCCTGGACGACCGCGTTCCCGCCGTTCCGCACGGTGAGCTGGTGCGTGCCGGGCACGACCCGGTGCCGCGCCGCGGGCGCCCCGCCGTCCAGCGTCAGCTCGAGCCCGTCGGCCACGAGCGTGCCGTCCGCCGGGACGAGGACCGGCAGCGTCACGGACTCCCCCGCGCCCACGGTCAGGGGCAGCGGGATGTCGAGGTCGGCGGGCAGTGCCCGCACGACGTACCCGGCCGCGGCTCCCTCCTCGTCGTTCAGCCACAGGCGGTACGCCTTGCCGGCTTCGAGCACGGCGAGGAGCTGCACGTTGGAGCGCGGCTGGGACGGCGTGACCTCCTGCAGCGGGTCGGCCCGCACGACCACCTCGACGACGCCCCCGGTGTCCGGCACCAGCGTGAGCGCCCAGCGCCCCCGCGCGAGCTCGGTCTCCCCCGGCCCCTCACGCAGGGGCGGCGCCGCGTAGCCCTTCGGCTTCTCGACCAGGTAGGGCTCCCACCGCCACTTCACGCCCTTGGCCGCCACGGCGACCTGGTACGAGTCGTCCGCGGCCACGTCGAACGCGAGCGTGGTCGTGCCGAGCAGGTTGAACTTGCGCCGATATGGGCGATCGGGCGCGAGCGGGAGGAGCGCCGTCGCGATCGGCGCGTAGCCGGACCGGGACTCGACGAGGACGCCGGTGACGTCGGGGCGATCGGCGGGGTCCCCCAAATGGAGGCTCGTCAGGAGGTGGAGCCCGGACCCGCGCACGTCCAGGTGCCGCGGGGATCGCGGGAAGTGCTGGAGCGTGAACGCCTGCCCAGAGGCGCCGGAGACGGTCACCACCTTGCCCTCGCTCCCGGCGGCCACCGAGACGTCCGCCACCGGCGGCAGGCTCTCCTTCTGGATCCGCCCCACCGTGCCGTCGCGCCGGAACGGGTCCGAGGCGTCGAACGGGCGCACCGAGACGGCGGCGTCGGTGGCCGTGGGGAGCTCGAGGCGGAAGGCGGTCGCCTTCCCCGGGACGAGCCAGCGCTCGGCGCCGAAGGGCCCGATGGTGCCGGAGAGCCGGCCCGCCTCGGCGAGCATCGGCATGCCGCGGCGCACGTGCAGCGGCTGGTCCGGCGACGTGACGCTCCACGCGACCGCGGGCCCGCCGTAGGCCACGAGCTGCCACAACCCGGCGCCGAGCCGCGTGCCGAGCGCGCACCGGCGGAGCGGGCGCGACGGGTCCGGCGCGATCTCCTCGCACGTCGGCGTGGCGGGATCGAGCCACTGGCCGTCCTTCCAGAGCCGCACGTCCGCGAGGCTCCGCCCCGCGAGCTCGACCGCGAAGTCCTCGTCGGCGTCGATGTGCACCCACCAGGAGCGCTGCTCCAGGTCGGCCAGGGTCGTGCTCACCCGCGCCTCGTCGGGCAGGAGCGGGGGCCGCGCGCCGCCGACCTCGACGAAGGGCCGCGCCTCGATGCGGGCCTCTCCCGTGCCCGCCCGGTCGGAGATGGCGCGCACACGCCACTCGCCGCGCTCCAGGAAGGCGTCCACGCGGCCGTTCGCCACGCCCGGCTCGCCTCGCGTCTCCCCGGGGCCGGCCATGCGGTCCACGAGCTGCACCGCCGTCCCCTGCGGGCTCGTGGCGGTGATCGCGTAGCGCCCGAAGCGAGTGACCGAGAGATCGACCGCGTGGGTGCCGGTGGCCGGCACCGTCGTGGCGGAGAGGCGCACGACCTCCTCGGGCCCACCGGGCGCCCCGGCCCCCGGCTCCGTCGAGCCGCCCGCCGCCCACGCCGTGGCCGAGGCGAGCGCCACGCCCAAGAGCACGGCCACCGCCCGACGAAGGGCGGGGAAGGTCGGGTACGGTCCGGACATCGGGCCTCCTGCGCGGCGGAGCTTAGCAAGGGGTGTGCCCGAGGGGCGGACAGATTCTGACCGCCCCCCTCCGACACGCCCGCCGCCCCGCCCCGCGCATGCCGAGCCTCGCGCGCTCGCGCCGGGCGGCCTCGCACGCGCCCCGCGCCCTCCCCGCCCGCGCGACGGCCCGCGACCCACCATCTACGATTGATTGCGGGCCGCTCCGGCGGGCCCTCGCCTACCCCTCCGGGGTCGCCACCGGGGCGGGCGCGGGCGGATCGCGGAGGTCCTTCGGCAGGTCCGCGAGGCGGACCTCCTCCCCGAACTTCCGCCCCAGGTCGGAGAGCCAGGCGTCGAGCCGGTCCCGACGGCCCGCGACCGTGTTGGTGAAGCGGAAGGCCAGGCTGTGCACCTTGAGCTTCTCGGCGATCGTCACGATCGCCCCGTCCTCCCGCCGGATGATCTCGACGGTGACGCAGCCCCCGTAGGGCCCGTCCTGGTCGACGACGCAGCGGAGGAGGCGCCGGTCCTTCAGCACCTCGACCGTCTCCCAGGTGGTCGGCGCCCCGCGCTTCGGCACCTCGCGCCACACCTCGTGCCCGCGGACGTCCGGGAGCCGCTCGATCGAGGCGAGGTCGCTCCGCCACTCGGCGTGGCGCGAGAGGTCGAGGACCACCGCCCACACCTCGGGCAGCGGCGTGTGGTAGCGGGCCGCGCGCGCGAGCGTGTGGGCCTCCGCCAGCGGCTGGGCGCGCCAGAAGGTGATCGCGGCCGCGACGAGCGCGACCAGGACGACGGCGGGGACGATGCGGCGGATGGGATCCTCGGGCGGAGGGGCGTCTTATCGCGTGCGCGGCCGACGGAGCAGCAGCCACGCCAGGTCGGGGGGCGTTGCGGGGGGGCCTCCGTCCGCGCGCGGCCGGGGGGGGGGGGGGGG
>CAYWGD010000118.1:0-22492 GCA_964457335.1 uncultured Enterobacteriaceae bacterium
CGGCCGGCGCGGTCGGAGGGGCCGCGGTCGGAGGGGCCGCCTGCGCCGTCGACGCGGCCACGGTCGGCGCGGTCGCGACCGTCGTCGCCGGGGCCGCGGGGGCCGTCAGCAGCGGCGGATCCCCCTTGCGGCTGGCCGCGTCGACGGCGGCGGCCCGCGCGGCGGCGTCGTCGGAGAGCGCCGCGCGCACGAACAGCCGCACGATGCTCGGGTCAGCGCGCCCCGTGCGCTCCAGGCTCGCCAGCACGGCGAGGACCTGGCCGAGGCGGCCGGCGCGGTCGGCGTCGGCGGTCGCGAGCTCGGCGGTCACGCGATCCCGCCGGGCGGCCCAGGTCGGCGCGGCCACGAGCGCCTCTTCGAGGCCGGCCGCCCACGAGGCGGTCGAGGCCGGGATCGCGGCGGACACCCCGGGGATTGCCGCGGTCGGCGCGCCGGCGAAAGCGAGGGCGAACAGGGCGATCAACACGACGGTCCTCTCGGCGGGGGCCCATCGTAGCACCACCTCCGCGGCTCAGTCCGCCGCGGCGAGGGCGTCGAGGATCGCGTCCTCCTCGCGGTCCACGTAGATCACGAGGGCGCCGTTCCCGGCGCGCACGGCCCGCGCCCGCTCGGCGGCCGCCCGCGCCTCGTCGCGGTTGCCGGCCTCGAGCGCCGCCCGCGCCGCCTCCAGGTGGTGCATGTACAGGTTGGACACGAGCGTGATCGCCCGCGAGCCCAAGAGGTGCGCCTCCAGCTCCGCCACGAACGGCGCCTTCACGCCCCCCTGCTCGAGCCCCACCATCACGTTGGCGACGATCGAGTCGCGGATGTCCCGCTCCTCCCAGGGCTGGTAGAGCCCCGCCGCGTCCACCACCTCGGCGCTCGCCCAGCTCCCGCCGCGCCCGGACGGGTAGTAGTCGGCGTCGATGAAGAAGTCCTCGCCGATGCCCCGGCCCATGAAGTCCACGCGGTCGCCGGCGATGTCGATGTGGCGGAAGCGCGTGGTCTCGACCCACATGGGGGCCTGCCCGTCGGGCCCGCCGTAGCGCAGGTACACGTGCATCGGCGAAGGCACCGCCGCCATCGCCAGGTCGAGCCGCCACGCGACGTGCAGGAACACGTAGGCGAGCTGGTCGCAGTCGAGGTGCACGGTGTCGGGGAGCACGTGGACCTCGGGGTCGAAGCTGCGCGAGAACAGCGACTCGGGGCTGTAGTACACGTTCCGGTCACGCAGCGACGCCGCGATCCAGAGCGGGAGCTCGCGCTCGCGGCCCGCCGCCCACAAGGCACGCTCGGCCTCGACCGGGTCGTCCTCGCCGGTGGCGGCGGCGAGCCGCCACGCGACCTCGTCCGCGATCGCGTCGCCGACGGCGAGCACGTCGTCCTTCGGGAGGTCCACCCAGCGGCCCTCGTAGTCGAGGTACCAGGCGAGCGGGCTCCCCGAGTAGGGGTAGGCCGTGGCCCGCTCGACGAAGGCCGACCCGAAGGGGGTCCGTCCCGCGAGGAGCCCGCGCACGCGCACCTCGCCCCACGCCCACGTCTCCGGCGCGAACACCGCGAGCGCGAAGAGCCCCGCCGGCACGCCCACGACCGCGTACATCGCGGGCAGGAGCCACGTCCGCTTCGGGGGCGCCTCGCCGTCGAGCGCCATCGCCTCGCGCATCAGCTTCTCGGTCTCCGCCTCCGCGAGGGCGCGCAGCGCCGCGGCCCGCCCGATCTCGCGCCAGCTCACCGCCAACAGAACGGCCGCCACGAACGCGAAGAGCGGCCCGAGCACCGAGAGCGCGGTGAAGAGCCCGTTCCACATGAGCCAGAGCGCCCACGGGCCGCCCGCGAGCGCGAGCACGAACAGGAGCGGCGCCGCCGCGAGCCGCGCCCACGCGCGCGGGTGCGCGAGCTTCCAGCCCACGCCGACCGCCGCGGCGCCGAAGGCCATGAACACGAGCGGAAGCGCCCCGGTGAAGGCGTCCCGGAAGATGACCATCGCCGCTTCCTGGCCGCCGGCCACGAGCGCGGTGAAGCCGGCGGCGGCGACGGCGAAGGCGGCGGCGCGGCCGGTGGGCCCGAGCTCGGTGGACATGCCCGGGAGTATGCCCGATCCCGCTACCCGTCCGTGTCCTCGAGCCTCCAGCTCGCCCGTCGCAACGCCAGGAGCGCGAGGAGCGCGATCCCGAGCGCCGCCGGGTGCCGCGCGAACGTCGCCAGGAACGCGGTCGGCTGCCCGAGCAGCGCCGGCTCCCGCGCCAGGATCCACAGCGCCAGCGCCGCGAAGTACGCCCCCGTGAGCCCCGCGAGCGTGACCGCCGTCCGCGCCGCCACCGCCCCCTTGGCGATCGCCGCCTGCCGCCACGTGAGCGCCTCGAGCCCGCCCACGACCCAGTCCAGGCTCTTGCCGACGTGGCGCAGGCGGAGCGGCAGCGGCATCGCGTCGGGGAGGCCCACGCGCTCGACCCGCCGCACCATCCGCTCCCCGATGCGCGCGCCGCGCTGCCGCAGGTAGCGGAGGAAGCCGCGGTCCGAGAGCTTGGGGTTCAGCCGCGCGGCGAGCGTGTCGTAGAGCAGGGTCGAGCGCACCACGCGCAAGAGATCGAGCGGCACCGGCATCTGGTACGTCTGCGTCACCTGCAGGAACCCCACGAAGATCTGCGCCGTGCAGCGCTCCCACCACTCCGCCTCCGGGTCCCGCACGCCGCGCACGAACTGCACCATGTGCCCGTCGAGGGCCGCCCGCACGGACGCCACGTCGACGTGCGGCAGCGGCATGGCGCCCTCCAGCACGGAGTTGCTCATCTCGCGCTGGTCGTCGCGCGTCACCCCCACCACGATCTGGCTCTGGCTGCGCCGCAGCGACCCGGTCATGCCGCCGCACGCGCCGAAGTCCAGGAAGACGAGCTTGTTGCCGGGCAACACCAGGATGTTCCCCGGGTGCGGGTCGGCGTGGAAGAAGAGCGCCTCGTACTTGCTCCAGTGCGACATCCGCCACACCCGCGTCCCGAGCTTGCGGGGATCGATTTCGAGGGCGGCGAGGGCGGCGAGGGCGGCCTCGTCGCGCGCCTCCGCGGCGGCGATGACGTAGGCGCACGGCACGCCCGTCACGAGCTCGGAGACCACCACGTCGGGCCCGCAGAGGGCGTGGAACACGCGCGGCGCGTCGAGCCAGTCGATGCCGGCCTTGCGCACCTGGCTCCGGAAGAGCCGCTGGTAGCGGGCCTCGGACACGAGGTCGAGCTCCTCCGAGAGCAGCGTGCGGAGCTCCAACCGGAGGGCCCGGAACGTGCCGGGCTTCACGATCGCGACGAGCTCGAGCAGCGAGCACATGGCGTTGAAGCACACGAGATCGGCCGCGAACCCCTCCCCCACGTCGGGCCTGCGCACCTTCACCGCCACGGCCTCGCCGGTGCGCAGCACCCCGCGGTACACGCACGCGATCGACGCGGCGCCGATGGGCTCGGGGTCGAGGCGCTCGAAGGTGTCCGAGAGCGGCCGCCCCGTCACCGCCTCGACGCGCCCCACCGCGTGCACGAACGGGAACGGCACCACCCGGTCGGTGAGGCGCGCGAGCTCGGCGCACACCTCGGCGGGCACCATGTCCACGCGGATCGAGAGCTGCTGGCCGAGCTTCACCGCGGTGCCGCCCACCTCGTCGAAGGCCTCGCGGAGCCGGACGCCCACCTCGCGGCGCGTCAGCCGCCCCCGGAGCCCCGCCCAGGCGAGCCGCGCGACGAGGCGCGCCGTGGCGGCCGTCCACCGCCCGAGCCGCCGCGCCACGAGGCCCGGGGACGCCCCGGGGAGGTCACGGGCGCGGAAGGTCGGGAGGTCAGTCGTCACGGTCCATGTCGTCGAGGCGGAACAGGATGCGCCGGAGCGTCACGGCGGCGAGCAGCACGAGCACGCCGAGGAACACGGGGTTCCCGGGCACGCTCTCGACGAGGTGGCCGAGGTCGGGCTCCCGCCCGGTGACCGCGGCGGTGACGTGCGCGCCGACCGCGAACACCACGAAGAGCGAGAGCGTGGCCGCCGTGAAGCGGAGCACGGCGCTCGCGACGTAGGACGCCTTCTTGCTCACCGCCATGAAGTCGACCGGCGGGTTGCGCGTGGCCATCTCCACCCAGAAGCCGAGGCGCTGGGCGCCCGCGGACACGTCCTCCAGCGTCGCGAGCGCGCGCGTGAGGAGCCCTTCGTCGGCGAGCTCCAGGGCGCGCCGCTCGAGCCGGCGCGCCGACCGCCGCCGCGCGCGGCGCAGGTAGCGCTCGAACTCGCGGAAGTAGCGCACCTTCGGCCAGAGGTCGGCCACGAGCCCGTCCGTCATCGCGCAGGCGCGCATCATCTGCACCGTGTCGAGCCGCACGGGCACGCCGTGCTCGTAGGCGCACTCCAGGATCGCGAGCCACACGCCCGCGCTCGTCCGCTCCTCGGGCGGGGCCCGGCGGTCGCGGAGCGCGAAGAGCTGCGTCCAGAAGCGGGCCTCGATGGCCTTCCGGAACTCGAAGACGTCGATGAACGGGAGCGGGCTCAAGAGCTGCACCGCCGCCTCGGCCGCGCCGCCCACGTCGTTGCGCCAGAGCCGCTCCAGGATGCGCCGCTGGAGCCGCTGGTTCTGGCGGATGGTGTGGCCGCAGTCGCCGAGGTCCACGTAGACGATGCGCCCGCCGGGGCGGACCACGATCTCCGACGCGAAGCACTCCGCGTTGAACAGGACTCCCTCGAAGTAGCTCCACCACGCCGCCTGCAGGAGCCGACGCGCGGTCGTCCGCGGGTCGATGCCCATCGCGCGGAGCTGGGCGAGGGCGCGGGCGTCCCCGGTCTCGCGGGCGGCCACCACCTCGCTGCAGCGCACCCCGGCCACGAACTCGCTGACGGTCACGTCGTCGGAGCAGTAGCGGTGGTGGATCCGCGCGGCGGTCACGTGCCGGAGCCGGTCGCGCCGGGCGCGCTTGCGGAACAGGCGGTGCGAGCGCGCCACGCCGCGGAAGTCGAGGTCGCCCTCCGCCATGTCGCGGAGCTCGAGCCGGAGCTGCTTGAAGGTGCCGGGCCGCACGAGGGAGGTGGCCTCGACCAGAAAGAACAGCGCGCCCACCGCGTCGAGGTGCGCCGCGAAGCGCTCGGGCGCGTCCGGGCGGCGCACCTTCACCACCACCTTGTCGCCCTCGCGGAGCACGGCCTGGTACGCGCACGCCGACGACGTCGACGCGATCGGCACCGGGTCGAAGCTCGCGTACACGCTGTCGAAGGGCGCCCCCGCCGCGCGCTCCGCGAGGCCCACGGCCACGTCGACGGGGATGGGCGGCGCGTCGTCCCGGAGGCGGCCGAGCGCGGCCTGGTACGGCGGGGTCAGGAGCTCCAGCCGCCGCGCGGCGTACTGGCCCAGCCGGGTGGCGGTGGGGCCGAGCCGCACCAGCGCGGCGCACAGGCGGGCGGCCCGGCTGTTCGCGCTCCCGCGGCCGCGCGCGAGATCCCACCCCCACGCGAACGCCACCGACCAACACAGCCAGACCCAACCCAACAGCACGCGCAAACGGACGTGGCTGCGGACGCCGGCCGGCGCGCGGCCCCGCATCCGCGTGGGGCCCCCCTCGCTGGTGGCGAGCGGCGCGCGGCGTGGCAGGCTCTTCAGGACGGTCCGATCGACCGCCCGCCCCGCGCGCGTGCGCCGGCTCGAGGTTCGTGCGCCGTCAGGCATGCGGGGCGGGGGCCCCCGCTACCAGGAGGTGCCGAAGAGCTTCTTCTTCTTGCGCTTCTTCTCGACCACGAGCACCACGGTCTGGGCGTTCGGGTCGATCTCGCCCGCGCTCTTCATCTCCGCGAGGAGCTCCTCCACCTTGCCCATCAGCGGGCCCTTCCCGCGGCGGAGCCCGTTGACGCGCCCGCGCCGCTGCTTGCCGATGTCGATGACGGTGATGCGCGACGGCTTCTCTTCGGCGGACGGCACGGTGCTCACGGTCGGCTCCCAGGTGGCAGGCCGGCATCCTCGCACGCGCCACGACGACACACAAGCGCGCGTCCGTCTGCTATCGTCGGCTCCGGAGGTCGAGATGGCGTTCGTGCGGCGCATCACGGTGATCGAGGGCGGGAACGCCACGACGATGTACACCGAGAAGAAGAAGCGGAAGAAGCTTCCCCGCTGGGCCAAACCCCTCGAGAAGCGGCAGCGCTACACGCTCGAGGCCGGGAAGAAGGTGCTGACCGAGATGCTGCGCCTCCACAAGAAGTCCAACCGCAAGCGCAAGAACGGCTGGCTCCGCGACGCGCCGAACAACCTGTTCGAGTCGAGTTGGAAGGGCGCGCGGAAGCTGAAGAAGAACCTCTGAGGCCTCAGAGGGTCTGCCGGTAGATCCGGGGGGCGGCCGCCGCGGGGAAGCGCTGGGCGGCGAGGGCCTCCCCCACGCAGGCCTTCACCTCGTCGGGTGCCGTCCCGCCCGCGGTGTCGACCTGCACCACCGCGCCCGCCGGAGACACCATCAGCCCGACGGCCACCGACCCCGGCGCCGTGCGACACGCGGCGAGCCGGTCGGCGGCCGACGCGGCGACGCGGTCGACCTCGGCGGGATCGCCGTCCCCGAGCTGGTAGCGCGCGTGCGCCGGGGTGAGCTTCGCCCACCCCTTCTTGCCCACGCGGACGAGCTGATCCGGCGGCGTCCGCGGGTCCGGGGGGAGCGCGCCCGGCGTGGCGCCGACCATCTCGAAGGCCCACCAGAGCCCGCCGGGCAGCACCTCCACGAGCAGGTACGCGCGGTGGGGGCCCGCCACCTTCGGCGCGAAGTGAACGAGCACGTCGAGCGCGGTCCCGCCGTTGCCGACCAGCACGGCCTGGTTCTCGTACCGGTAGGGCCGCACCGCGACGTTCCGGCGAGACTCGGTCGAGAACGCCCGGTAGTCGCCGGCGTCCGGCTCGTCGAACAGCGACGGCGGCACCACCACCATCCGCACCGGGGTGAGCGGCGCATCCCCCGTGTTGCGGAGCTGCGCCCAGGCCGTGGTCTCGCCACCCACCGGCGCGGCGAGCTCGGGCGTGTCGTCGATCTCGAAGCGGAGCCGCATGCCCGGCGTGAGCCCCGTCGATTGCGCGGCGGCGCGCGCGGGGAAGAGCGCGGCGAGCGCGACCAGGACGAACCAAGCGACACGCATGGGTGCGGAGCGTACCAGAACTCACGATGACGAAACACCCGCGCGAAGTTCAGGGGGGGCCCACCCCCCGCTGGGCGGCCCGGCGGCCGAAGACGGCCGCCGTCGGCGCCCTGTGGGCTCGCGGCAAAGCCGCTCGGCTGGCGCGCCCCTCCGCCTCCCGGCGTCGGGTCGCCCCGAGCCGGCCGGCCGGGGGCCGGCCGCCCGCCGGTCGCCTGCCGCACGTGTCGTTCGCCCTGTTCCTCCCTTGCATCACGCGAGTACGGGTGAACCCGCAATCGGATCTCCTCGCTTGACTCCCCCCCCCCCACCCCGAGCGACATTCCGGACGAGCCGAGCGCACATGCGCCCGGATGGAGGATTTGCCCGTGGCTTCCGGATGCGTACGATCGCCCTGCCTTGGACCACCGTGTACGCCAACAGCACCACCGTTCGAGTCGAGCCGGCGACGGGCTGGATGCGCGCCAGCGACTTCGCCAAGATGCGTGGCACCCTGGAGGTGCGCGCGCTGCTGGGCGACCTGGAGGTTGCGATCGGCTACCAGACCGCCAACGTCGAGACGAGCCCCGACACCGCGGTGGCGTTGACGGCCTACGAGACCACCGACGACGTGCACTTCGCCGCTGGCTGGACCTCCGTGCAGTCCGCGATGGAGGGGAAGCAGATCGTCCGCCTCGTCTTCATGGTGAAGTGCGGCACGTCGAACCTCTACTTGGCGCGCGTCTCCGGCGCCGTCGACGTGATCACGGACTGATGCTGGCTCCCCCGAGCCTCGCTGCGCTCGTGCGCTCCGGGCGCGTCGTCGAGCGCCCTGCTGACGCGGGGCCAGCCGTGCCGTCCTGGAGCCGGGGAGCGGCCGCGACAGGGTGCGGTTGCGGCGGTGCCTGTGGCGGAGCGTGCGAGGATGGCTGCCGGGCCTCCTGCGGCTGCCGCGTCGCCGATCGGCTGGCCGGAACCGTGGCCCCCGACCGCGTGCCCGTGCTCCCCACCGAGCGGCAGCGCGTTTCGCGCGACACCCCGGGGGTGCCCGGGAACGAGTTGGAGGACCTCACCGGCGACGAGGTGACCGGCGACCCGCCGTGGTGGGCGCGGCTGCCGCAACCGGAGACACTCCCGATCGACGCCTTCGGGATCGGCGAGGGGCCCTGGCTCGACAAGGTCGAGGGGTTGGGCGCGTTCGAGTTTCCGGAAGGTGGGCCCTGTGAGAAGCCCGCGCGGTATTGCTTCGCGAGCTCGAGGGAGCCGAGGATCCGCAGCTGTTCGGATGAGAGCTACAAGGACAGGGTCGTCGTGCACAGCGGTTGTGGCAGCTCGATGGAAGAGCTCATCCGGGCAAGCTGGTGCCTGCTGAACGACAACACGGACCTCATT
Source organism: uncultured Enterobacteriaceae bacterium (assembly GCA_964457335.1). GTDB lineage: Bacteria > Myxococcota_A > UBA796 > UBA796 > SXON01 > CAJBVW01. The sequence continues at coordinate 8,473 of CAYWGD010000118.1, forward strand.
CGCACGGCGTGTTGTTGGGTGTCCGATGAGGCGGATGCGGCCGACCGGGTGATCGAGCGAATCCGGCGGACGACTTTCCGGGTCGATGTCCTCTGCCCAGACACAATTCCCGCGTCGGACGGAGGTTTCCACTGCCACGTTGGACAGGGTATTGCCACAGTAACGGCGCATGGAGAAGAGACTCTCGGCGGCGGGGAAGTGACGCTCTGCTTGGCAGACGACCGGGTCGAGACCCCGCTGGACCTCTGGAGCCAGGGGGACGATGACTCGCGAACGTGCGCGGTGGTCGTCATAGCAGCGGTCTTGTTTCACGAGCTTCTGCATGTTTGCTCAGTGGAGCCCTGGGTCAACCATGAGTTGGATGGGGAGGACGCCACAGACGAGCCAGACTGCGACCCGATCGACTTCGGTGAGCGCGTTCTCCTATGGATGCTTTTGACCCGCTACCGTGCGGCCATGAGAAGTTGTAACTGCCAGGGAGCCTTCGGGAACTGGGCGGGCGGCCGGCCGAGGGAAGCGTATAGCCAGGGTTATTCCATGATGCTGCTGCTGTTGGCAACGAGCCTGATCGGCTGCGAGGAGAAACCGGTCCTGCCGGCGGTGGACTGCGGACCGTACGTCCCCACGGGCTCCTACGTGAGCCTGCCCGAGGAGTGCGGCTCCGAGACCTGCCCCATCATCTGCGCGGGGAACTGGTGTGGCGCGAGCATCGACGGCTTCTACTGCGAGTGGTGTGACCGCTGGGAGGAGTTCAAGGCGTCGGCAGACTGCCCGAGTTGCCAATCGAGCGAGCACGGAGGGGCGGAGACCCTGAACTGCAATACCCACTGACGGCGGACGGTTCGGCCCACCACCACGCCGGGGGGGGGCGTTACGGGGGGGCTCCGCCCCCCCGTCCCAAGAAGCAACCGATCCAATCACACCGTCGGATGCCGACTGACGGCCTCCACCCTCGGCGACGCCGCGAGATCCAACACGTACGTGACCATCTCCTTGCCGTAGAAGCGGAACGTGCCACGCCGCTCGAAGCCCCAACTCTGAAGCTGCCGGTTGGCGCCCTCGTTGTCGGTCTCGGTGGTGATCTTCACGTGGGTGCGGCCGCGCGAGTAGAGCTCGTCGAACAACACCTTGTTGATGTGCCCGCTCACGCGCTTGCCGCGCAGATCGGGCACGAAGCTGCAGAAGAGGCTCTCGGCGGGCACGTCGTCGGCGCCGGAGACGCCGAAGTAGCGCGCGGTCTCGAGCAGCTTGACCGCCACACCGGGCCGCTTGACCAGGCCGCGCGCCGCGTTGGGTGCCACGAAGAAGCCACGCCGCCGCAACACGAAGCGGTACATGGCGCTCGCGTCGAGCGAGCCGGCGATGAAACCCTTCACCTCGGCGTCCTCGACGTAGACGAAGCCCAAGAACAGCGGGCAGTCGACGAGCGCGCGGTAGAGCGACGCGAGGAAGGGCACGCCGAGGAGCGCCCACAAGCTGTTGCCCATGGCCGCGTGGTGAAGCTCGGCCACCCGATCGGCGTCGCGGTACTGCATGGGCCGGATGCGCGCGAGCACGTCCGGGTCCACGGGGAAGGGCTTGACGGCCGCGGCCCGGTCGACGACGGCGACGGTCATCCGCGCTCCTTCTCGAGCGTCTGGAGGAACGCCGTCTGGCTGATGGCGCGGTGCTGGGCCGCGAGGAAGTTGCCGATGGCGTCCTCGGGCTCGGTGTGGAAGCTCTCGAGCAGGAGCCGGCGGGCGAGCGTGCCGGCCACGGCGTGCTTGGGGCCGAGCGCGTCGAGCGCGCGCGGGAGCACGGCGCCCAGGTCGCCCACGTCGTCGACGATGCCGAGCCGGAGCGCCTCCTCGGCGGAGACCTCCGCGCCGGTGAGCACGATGCGCTTGGCGTGGCCCAGCCCGACGTACTTGGCGAGGCGGAACACGGCCATGCCCGGGAGGAAGCCCATCTTCACCTCGGGGAGGCTGAAGCGGGCCTGCGGCGAGGCGACGCGCAGATCACACGCGAGCACGAGCTGGAAGCCGCCGCCCACCGCGGGACCGTCGACGGCCGCGACGGTCACCTTGGGGAGCCGCTCGACGCGGGAGACGAGCTTCTCCCACTTGTTGAAGCCGTGGATGTCGAGCGCCTCGCGGGGGTCGAAGTCGGCGAAGTCGATGCCGAGCGAGTGCCCCCGGAGCACCACCACCTTGGCGGGCGAGTGGTCCTCGAGGTGGTCGCAGACGCGCTCCAGCTCGCGGATCTGCCGCACGTTGATCCGCGGGCGGACGAGCGTGAGGGTGGCGACGTCGCCGGTGTCCTCGAAGGCGAGGGTCTCGTACATGGAAGCTCCTACCAGCGGATGAGCGCCGTCTCGATGGTCGAGCCGGGCCCCATCGTCATCATGACGCCGTAATCCCCACGCCGCACGCGCCCTTCCTGCAGAAGGCGCTGGTAGCTGAAGAGGAACGACCCGCTCGAGAGGTTGCCGAAGTCGCGCAGCACCGAGTGGGTGTGCCGCACGTCGTGCTCGGTGATGCCGATGTTGTACTTGATCGCGTCCACCACCTTCTTCCCGCCCGAGTGCACGAGCCAGTGGGAGATGTGGCGACGCTTGAGCCCGTGGGTGTCGAGCAGCCGCGCGAGCGGGCGCTCGGCGTTGGCCCCGACCACGTAGGGGATGTCCCGATCGAGGTAGAAGCTGAACTTGCCCTGCTCCTCGTCCCAGTCGTAGCGCATTGCGCCGACCGCCTCGGGGATGATGTGGCTGTTGAAGCCGAGGATCTTCGGGGCGAAGGCGCGCTCGTCCTTCTCGGACGCGCGGACGAGGATCGCGGCCGCACCGTCCCCGAACAGGGAGTTCACGATGGCGGTCCGCATCGTGTAGTCGAAGACGTACGACGCCGAGCAGATCTCCATGCAGACCATGAGCGCGTTCTTGCCCGGGTTCGCCATGGTCCAGGACGCGATGGGGTTGAGCCCGTTGAGCCCCGCGTTGCAGCCCATGCCGACGATGTCCGCGCGCGAGCAGTCCTGGCGGAACCCCATCGTCTTCATGAGGTGCGCGCTAAGCCCCGGGGCGAGGAAGCCGGTCGTCGTGATGCAGACGAGGTAGTCGATGTCCTTGACGGTCAGCCCGGTGCCTTCGAGGCAGCGTTCGACCGCTTGCGGACCGATCTCCATCGCGCCGCGGAGGTGCTTGGCGAGGAGCTGGCCCTGCGTCTCGACGGGGGCGCCGTCCGGGCCCGCGGGCGCGAGGTAGAGGTGCCTCGTGCGGATGTGGCTCGAGGTGAAGAGGGAGCGGAGGCGCGGATCTTCCACCCGGTAGCGCTCGAGCAGGTCCTCCTGTCGGTAGCGCTCCGGCGGGTTCGCCGTGCCGACCGAGAGGATGCGGGGCCGCGAATCGAGCATGCGTGCACTCTATCGCACGACGGCACCGACGGCGTGCGGGCCGCCGGATGCGTGGCGGGGCTCACAGTGAGCGCGCCACCCCCACCACCACGTCGAGCGCCGGGCCGGCCGTCACCTGCAGCGGCCCGACGAGGGGAGCGAGCTCGCCGTCGACCATGTAGAGGCCCGGCGCGGACGGCTGGAGCTCGAGCGTGCGCACCGACTCGACGCGCACACCCTCGGCGACGCCCCACCGGAGGCCGAGCGCGAACGGCACGAGGCTCACGACGAGCTCCCGGCGGCCGGCGTCGACTGTCACGACGCGCAGGTGCCCGGCGGGCCGCGGCGCCCGGTCGAAGCCGCGGAGCCCGGGGAGCCCCATGTCGAGGGCGGAGGCGTAGAGCCCCGCGAGGCGCCCGCTCCCGCGCGGCGCGCCGTCGCAACGCACCCGCCCCTTCCAGCCGGCGAGCGCCCGCGCCGCGAGCGGCCCGCCGGCCAGCGCGCTCGCGAGCGTCCGGAGCCCGAGCGCCCGCACCGCCCCCGGGCCCCGGTCCCCGCTCCGCAAGAGCTCCGCCGGCAGGTCGGCGAACACGCCGAGCCCGAAGTTGAACGCGACGCGCCCGCCCACGAGCAGCGGCTCGACGCGCCGCGTTCGCACCGCCCCGCCGCGGCGCGCGAGCGCCGCCACCTGGCGCACGGGCTCCGTGCCGGGGACACGCGTGGCCACCCCCACCGTGCCGCCGTGCAGGAGCAGGAGCCGCGGCAGCGCGCGGTCGGTCCACACGTCGAGGAGCGCGTTCACGACGGCGTGCACGGTGCCGTCGCCGCCCGAGATCGCGACGAGCTGCTTGTCCTCGGCGCACCAGCGCCCGAGGAGCTCCGGGAGGGCCCCCGGGTCCTCCGTCTCGACCACCTCGCCGAGCGGCGCGAACGCCCCGCGCAGGGCGCGGCGACGGTCGGGCCAGCGCTGGTTCGTCCAGGCGTACGGGTTGATGACGAGCCCGGCGCGCCCGGCCGTCACGGGCCCTCCCCGCCTCCGCGCCGGCCGCTCACGCCTCCCCCGGCGCGCGCAGGATCACCATGTTGAACGCCGCCGAGAGCCCGTCGTGCACCTCCACGCGCGCCCCGTCGGCCACCTCCGACACGAGCGCGACCAGGGCGTCCCGCGTGTACACCTCGTAGTCCTCGCCGCCCGCGAGCACGCCGAGCGTGCTGATGCCGCGGTTGAAGAGGTGGTAGGGCGTGTGGCTCCGGAGCCGCGGCGGGTCGCCGAAGGCGTACCGGAGGAGCGACGCCTCGGGGTGGATGACGCACAACGCGCCGTCCGGGCGGAGCGCGCGCCGCGCGGCCCACAAGGTGGCGCGCGCGCCGGGCCGCGGCTGGTAGAGGCTCCGCTTGAAGAGCACCACGTCGAAGCCGCCGGCGTCCGCGGCGAGCCCCGGCAGCGGATCGTCCTCGAGCCGCGCCTGGACCGGCACGATGCGCGGGTCGTCCCCGACCTGGGCGAGCATCGCCGGGCTCACGTCGATGGCGTACACCCGGGCCGCGCCCCGATCGACGAACTTCCGGCTCACGACGCCCGGGCCGCAGCCGACGTCCGCCACCACGGCGCCCCGCACGTCGCCGAGCCGCTCGAACAGCTGGTCGTCGAGCCCGTGGGCGACCGGACCGTAGGTCCGCCGGTAGAACCGCGCCGAGATCTCCCACGCCCAGGACCCCATCGACCCCTCCCGCGCGATCGCGCCACCCCTCCTCTCTCGATAGCCACCCCGGCGGGCGCCGCTGCCCTCGTCGGCCGTTCCAAGGTTGACACTCGCCCGGCGCGGTGCTTGCATGCACCCCGCCCCATGCTCGTCCTCGCGCTCGTCGGCTGCTCGTCGTCCGGGATCGGGCTCCTCTCCGTGCCCGGGCGCGACGACGCGCGCCCGCCCGCCGACGACACGGCCGCGCCCGACCCGCCGGTCGTCACCGAGGAGGCGGCGCCCGCCTTCGACGACTCCGACCTCGCCGGCTGGTTGTTCACCCTCGACCAGATCCACACCGTCGAGATCACGCTCCCGCCCGAGTCCGAGGCGGCCATCGCGGCGGCCCCCTACGTGTGGGCCGAGGCCGACGTGGCGATCGACGGGGAGCCGATGCCGCGCGTGGGCCTGCGCCTCCGTGGCAAGATCGGCTCGTTCCGGTCGCTCGCCGCCAAGCCCAAGTTCAAGATCTCGTTCAACGAGTTCCTGCCCGACCAGCGCTTCTACGGGATGGAGGAGCTCTCGCTCAACAACGCGGTGGTCGACTGCTCCTACATGAAGGAGGTCGTCGGCTACCGCCTCTACGAGCTCGCCGGCGTGCCGAGCCTCCGCACGTCCTACGCGCGCGTGACGGTCAACGGCGCCGACTACGGGCTCTACGTGCTGCTCGAGACGCCCAACGACCGTTGGTTGGAGCGGCACTACACGAACCCCGACGGCAACCTCTACGACGGCAAGTACGTGTGGTACGGCGGGTACAGCTACACGCTGCTCGACTTCGGCAACGGCGTGGACGCGCTCTACCAGCTCGAGGAGGGCACCGACGTCGGCAACGCCGACATCGCCGCGGTGTCGACCGCGCTGCTCGCGAGCCAGGGGACACCCGGCTTCCACGACCAGGTGGGGCAGTACGTCGATTGGGACCTGTTCCACCGCCTGACCGTCGTGGACCAATTCCTCGGCCACAACGACGGCTACTCGATGAACACCAACAACTACCGGGTGTACTTCGACCCCGCCGACGGAAAGGCCGACCTCCTCCCCTGGGACCTCGACTACACCTTCCTCTACGACTCCTCCTGGGGGCTCTCCTGGAGCGCCCCGAGCGGGAACCTCACCTACGCCTGCTGGCTCGATCAGGCGGTGTGCGTGCCGCTCCACAAGGAGGCGATGAGCGAGTTTATCGCGGCGTTTGAGGCCGAGGACTGGACGCCGTTCCTCAACCGGATCGAGAACCTCACCTACGCCGACACCCAGGACGACCCGCGTCGCGAGTGCGCGGCCGCCGATGTCCAACCCAACCGCGACTACATCCGGGCGTGGCTCGCGGGCAAGCCCGCCGAGATGCGCGCCTGGTGGGGGCTCTGATGCTCGCGCTCCTCCTGGCCTGCTCCGAACGCTTCGAGCCCGAGGACACGGGCGAGGGCGAGCCCGTCGTCGACTCCGCGACGGACGACACGGGCCCGGTGGACACCGACCCCGACACCGGCTCCGACCTCCCGCTCGAGCTCTGCATCAACGAGATCATGCCGGACAACGAGGCGTCCGCGCAGGACGAGACGCTCGCGTACCCGGACTGGATCGAGCTCCACAACCCCGGGGACACCACGGTCGACCTCGCGGGGTGGACCATCACCGACTACCGGCTGGAGCCGGAGAAGCACACGCTCGGGGACCTCTCGATCGAGCCCGGCGGCTTCCTCGTGCTCTGGGCCGACGAGCTCCCGGACACCGGCGCGAACCACCTCGGCTTCAAGCTCTCCGGCGACGGCGGCGAGGTCGCGGTGTACGCCCCCGACGGCCGCGGCTCGATCGTGACGTACGGGCCGATGGCCGCGGACTTCTCGATCGCGCGGGTGCCCGACTGCTGCGAGGGCGAAGGCTGCCTCACCTACGACTTCCGCGGGAGCCCGGGCGAGTCCAACGTCGAGCCCGTGTACGAGGACGTGACGTTGCTCGCCGCGGGCAGCACCTGGAAGTACTGGGACCAGGGCACCAACCCGGGCGCCGGCTGGCAGGCCGCGGGCTTCGACGACGCCGCCTGGCCCGTCGGGGCGGCCCCCCTCGGCTACGGCGACACCCACCTCGTCACGACGGTCGGCTACGGCGCCGACCCGAACGCCAAGTACACGACCACCTGGTTCCGTGTCACGTTCGACGTGCCGTCCGTCGAGCTGGCAAGCCTCACCCTGTCCCTGCTTCGCGATGACGGCGCGGTGGTGTACCTCAACGGCGCCGAGGTCGCGCGCGACAACCTGCCCGAGGGCGAGCTCACCGACGCGACGCTCGCCTCCGCCTCGGTCGGGAGCGCCGACGAGACCGCCTTCTTCGACTTCGACCTCGCCGTGGAGGCCCTCGCCCCGGGCACGAACACCCTCGCAGTGGAGCTGCACCAAGCCTCGGGGACCTCGAGCGACCTCGGCTTCGACCTCGCGCTGACCGGCCAGATCGTCGTCACGCCGTGATGCGGGCGCCGCGGCGCTCCACGGTCAGAACGCGTACGAGAGTGCGAGCGTCGTGCCCGTCTGCAGGCTCATGCCGTCGCAGAGCAGGTTGTCGGGGTCGGCGGTGCAGTCGGCCTGCGCGGTGAGCAGGGGGTCGCGCACGAACACGATGGACTCGGACAGCGTGAGGTGCCCCGTCAGCTTCACGTCGAAGGTGAGCGTGTTCCGGAGGATCGACTCGCTCTCCACGGCGGCGAAGAAGTCGCCGTCCGGGTTGAGCGTGGGGAGGAACTCCAGCGTGTCCTTGAGCTTCAAGGTCTTCCAGCCGAGCGCCGCGCGCACCCGCAGCGAGCCGCGGATCTTCGAGAAGGTGCAGTGGCCGTCCTCGGCGAGCGTGCGCTCGTCGCAGGTCTCGCCCGCGGCAACCGCGATCGAGCGGAAGTTCCAGACGGGCGCGAAGCTCGCGTCGAGCGTGAACGGCCCCTCGGCGAGGATGTCGTACTTCAGCCCGATGGGCGCCACGAGCAGGTCGACGTCGAGGTTGGCAACGGGGTTCCGCTCCACCGAGGTGAAGAGGAAGGCGGTGACGGGGCCGACGAGCTCGTTGTAGTCGAAGCCGACGCCGGCCTTGAGCTGGTCGTTCGTGAGCTCGCCCTGGGACTCGGCGCGGTTCCAGGAGCCGTAGGCCACAAACTCGATCGGGTCGGTGTCCCACACCTTCACGTCGGGCTTGCGGCTGATCTGGAAGCCGCCGGCGATCGAGGTCGTGCGCACGTCGCTCGCGGTCGACACGCCCGCGTTGATGCTCACGTCGAGCTTGGTGGGGGGGATCGGCGCGGGCTCGCGGTCGGACACGGTGCGCGAGAGCAGCGCGCCGTTCGCGCCGCGCGTCTCGACGAGCACGGGCTCGCCGTTCGGGCCGTAGGTGGTGGTCGTGACGCTCGTGCCGGCGTCCGGCGTGGTGACCGAGCGGGTGGCGACCTTGCCCCCCGTGTAGGTGAAGGCCTCGCCGAGCGTGACCTGCCCGTCGGCGGAGACGGTGTGCGTCGCGGTGGTGCCGTCGGTGTTGTAGGTCCACGCCTGGACGACCACGCCGCCCACGCCGGTGGTGCGCTCCTCGAGCACGCGCCCGGCGGCGTCGTGGACGAAGGTGGTCTCGGACTGGAGCACGCCGCCGTCGAACACGAGCCGGCGCACGAGCTGGCCGGCGCCGTTCCACACCTCGCGCGTCTCGCGGCCGGCGGTCTCGGGCGGGGCGTAGGCCGGGGTCGGGGCCGCGGCGGGCGCGGGGGCCGCCCCCCACGGGTCGGCCGATGCGCCGCCCCACGGGTTCCCGGCCGGAGCGGGCGCGGGTGCCGGGGCCGGAGCGGGCGCCGGAGCGGGCGCGGGGGTCGAAGCGGGCGGCGGCCACACCGGATCCTCCGCGCGGGCTTCCGCCGTGAAGCAGAGGAGCGGGAGGAGGACGAGGGCGCGGGAGGCGGGCAGCTGCACGGGCGTGTACTCCTGGGCCTCCTCTTTCGCCCGGAACCGCCGTTCGATCAACCCAGTTTTACGACGCGGGCGCCCGCACGAGCTTCAGCCCGTGCCCCAGGACCACGCGGCTCGAACGTAGGCGGAGACGTTTGCGAACGGAGAACCATCCGATCGAAGGCCCTCCTGGGAGATCACCATCTCGCGGCGGCCCGGCAGGAGCGTCCGGCGGGCGAAGCGGATCGGGCCCGCGGGCGCGCGGGTGATCAACGTGTCGGGCGACGGCCGCTCGAGCACGAGCCCGTCCCGCTCGCCGAACACGGTGTCGAACGCGACGTGCCGCGCGTTGCCCTCCGGGTCGGTCCAGTCGACGGTGAACGCGATGCCGTCGGGCCGCGGCGCGAGCACGTAGAGCCCGTCGCGCGGGGGCTCGCCCGCCTCGTAGCGGCAGCGCGCCGCGTCGAGCACCCACGCGCCGAGAAAGCCGTCGGCGCCGTGCCGATCGCGGACCCAGCGCCAGAGCGGGCCGTCGTCCGGGTCGACGATGTCGGCCGCACGCGCGAACCCCAGCCGCGCGAGCACCCGCGTGGAGGCGTTCTCCCCCGCCAGGGTGTGCGCGATCACACGCTCGACGCCCGGCTCCGCGAACGCGCGGTCCACGAGCTCCGCCGCGGCCTCGGTCGCGAGGCCCCGCCCGCGCCACGCCGGCGCGATCGCGAAGCCGATCTCGACCTCCCCGCCGCGCGGCGGGCCCTTGAACCCGCCGTAGCCCACGAGCGTGCGGGGCTCGAGCGCGACGAAGAGCCAGGTGCCCCAGGGCACTGGCGGCGACGCGGCGAGCGAGCCCGGGAACACGTCCCACCCGGGCGCGAGGACCGCGTCGAGCGCGACGCCGAGAGCGCGGTCGCCGGCCTGCGCGGCGCCCAGCAGATCCGGGGTCAGCGGCTCGAGGGAGAGCGGCGTGGGGACGGGGATCGCCGGGCCGGCCATGGGTCCTCCGGGGCGGCCAGCGTAGCGCGGTTGGCGTCGGCTCGCGTGGCCTGTACCTTGCATGCCTGTTCGACGCTCGGAGGCCTCATGTCCGCCCGCTTCTCGCTCGTGTCGCTCCTCGCCCTCGCCCTCGCCGCCTGCACCGCACCGGGGACGATGTGCACCGACTACGCCGCCGCCTCGACGCTCGTGCACGTGGTCGGCGAGGACGGCAGCACGCCGATCGTGGCGGAGATCACCGCCGTGGACGAGGACGGCAACCCCGTCGAGGCGACCTGCGACGGCCCGGACCCCGACGCATGCACCGACTGGATCGTCGGCTACGAGATCGCAGGCCGAATCACCATCTCGGCGGAGGCCTTCGACGGGTGCAACTACGGCAACGGCACCGTCACCGTCGACGTGCCGATGGACGAGGACGGCTGCCACGTGGTCCAGCAGGAGGTCACCCTGACCGTGGGCGAGTGGACGGACCTCGGCTGCGTCTGATCAGGAGCAGGCGTCGGGCACGAGCCGGCGCGCGTCCGGACAGCGCCCGGCGATCGTGAGGGCGCGCGCCAGGGCCTTCACGTCGCCGGGGTCCGCCGCCGTGCCGAGCCGCCCCGCGACGCGCAGCGCCCCGTCGAGATCACCCGCGGCGAGGGTGGCCCGGAGCGCGATCGGCCCCACTGTCGCGAGGTCGTCCGTGCGGTCGAACGCCTCCAGCGCGTAGCGGCCGGCGAGGTCCGGCCGGCCGGCCCCCGTCGCGGAGAGGCTGCCGTTGTAGAACACGGCCCAGGGCACGTCCGGCGCGCCGACGAGCTCCGCGAGGGCCTCGAGCTCCAGCGGAACGTCGCGCGCCTGCGACGCCGCGACCGCCACGAGCAGCAGCGGCTCCCGGCGGCCCTCGGCGGGCGCGAGCGCCAGCGCGGCCTTGGCCGCCGCGACCGCGCCGGCGGCGTCCCCTGCTCCGAGCAGCGCCACCCCTTCGTTGTGGCGCGTGCGCCAGGCGTTCGTGAGGGCGCGGACGTCGGTGCCCACGACCGCGGGCGGCGGCAGCAGGGGCGGCGCGGCAGGTGTGTTCGCGGTGGCCGGGGCGGCGGGCGCCGGCGGGGCGGCGGGGGCGGCGGGGGCGGCGGTCGGCGCGGCGTCGATCTCCGGGGCGGAGGTGCCGGGGTCGGGCGCGCGGTGGGCGCAGGCGAGCAGGAGGAGCCACACGACGCGACTCTACGACACGGCCGGTGGGCGCCGACCGAAAGCCCGCTCGGCCGGGCGCATCGACCGAGCGGGCGGGCCGGCGGGGGCGGCGCGGGCCCCGGCCAGCCTCTCGGATCCCGCGGCCCTCGAAGCGGACGAAGGCGGTGCCGTCCGACGGGGTCGTCCGTGACGACGCGGAAGGAAACCGTCACGTCAGGCGTGACAGGCGAGGCTCCGCGCGGCGCGTCAGGTCCGCGCCGTGATCGTCACCAGGAGCGTCGGCACCTCCGCGAGCACGTCGCCGTCGAGGCCGACGAGGTCCCACGCCGCCACGTCCACGCCGCCGATCCGGCCCGGCGCGAGCGCGAGCGCCCAGGTGCCCGCCACGAGGCCGGGGCCGCTCGGCCGCACGGCCGCGGCGCGGGTGGCGCGGTCGGTCATCACGTTGAAGTCGCGGACCGGGCCGCCGGGGAGCGTGCACATCCACTCGTCCTCCCCAAGAAACGCGAAAGGCGCGTGCTTCCGGTCGACGAGCGCGTCGAGCCCGTCGCCGCGCCGGAGGCGGAACGCCGCGCCGTCGAGCAGCACGATCACGCGGTCCACGCCCGGGAAGCGCGAGAAGGGCCCGTCCTCGGCCACCTCCGCGATGGAGAGCCGCGCGCCGAAGCCCGCCGCGCCGTCGCCCTCCTTCACGAGCTCGTGGGTGACGCCGCCGCCGTTCTTCCACGGCATGGTCACGCGGTCCGCGGCGCGCACCACCCGGGTCACGCGCCCGCCGCCGACGCCGGCGTGGTCGGTCCCCCGGCCGGGCGCCCCCGCGAGGAGCCGCGCGCGGAGCGGATCGGGCACGGGCAGCTTCTCACCGGTGCCGGCGTTCACGAGCACGTACACCGTGCGGACGCGGGCGAGCGGGGCCTCGTCCGGCCAGCGCGCGAACGCCGTCGCGATCGTGAACGACGTGGTGCCGACCGCCTCCACGACCACGCTCGCGTCGACGACGTCGTCGAACCGCGCCGGCGTGATCCACTCGGTCTCCTGCTTTCGGAGGCGGTAGTCGAGCCCGCCGGGCACGAGCAGGCCCGGGTCGATCGCGCGGAGCAGCTCGGTCGTCGCGAGGTCGGTCCAGTCGCCGTACCGCGCGTTGAACACGATGCCCTGGCCATCGCACTCGGGGTAGCGCACGCGCAGGCGGTAGCGGAACGGGGTCGGGCTCGTCTCCATGGGACGGGGGGGCCTCCGGCCCCCCCGTAACGCCCCCCCTGCTCCGGGTGGCCGTGGCGTCTCGGGGGCACTGGCGCCGTCGGGAGCCGCGGGCCGCGCCGCTCAGGAGCTCGAGAGGCTGACCGAAGGCAGCCCGTCCGGACCTCCGGTCAGCCTCGCAGGTCCTCGATGCGCCGGCCAGTGCCGTCCTCGAGCGCGATCAGCACGTCGCGGAGCACCCAGGTGCTGGCCACGAGCACGGGCAGGTTCACGACGACGTAGCTCCACGCGGTGTACCGGCCGAGCTCCTCGGCGAAGCCCGGGCTCCCCGTGGGCGAGCGCACGAGCACGGCCGCGAGGAGGCCGCCGAGAACGCCGGAACCCGCGAACACGAGCCCGAAGCCGAGGGTGCCGCGCCGGAGCCGGCGCAGGTAGCCCTCGGCGGCGCCGCGCTCGTCGAGCGCGGCGGCGAGCTTCGCGGGGTCGACGAGCTCGTGGACGAGCTCCGCCAGCAGCCCCGGCCCGCGCAGGGCGGTGGCGGCGAACAGGGCACCGAACCCGACGGGGAGGAGCGCCTCCTTGCCCGCGAACCACGCCGCGTCGAGCGGGAGGAAGCCCGCGACGGCGTTCAGGGCGATGGACGCCACGACGAGCAGCGCGAGCGCGCTGGTGCGCTTCTCGACGACCCGCCGCCACGCGGCGTGCGCGAGCGGCGCGAGCATCGCCACGGCCGGCCCCCAGCGCGGCCCGAGGGCGTCGTCGCCGCTCGCCCAGGTGAGGACGGCCCACGGCCAGGCGAGGTTCGCGAGGAGGTCCACGACGAGGCGACGGGTGTGCACGGCGGGCCCCTTATGCCGAAGCGGGCGCCGGGCGGGGGTCAGCGGGGGGGTCCGGCGCGGACGATCGGCACCTGCGGACCGGAGGTGTCAACCCTCCTCCAGGTCCGCGAGGGCAGCGGCAAGCGCGGCCGCGAACGCCGCCCAGGTGGCGGGCTCCTCCCAGCGGGTGGCCTCCTCGACGTCCCAGGCCTGGTGCGTCTCCACGATGACGGAGGGCACGACCGGCCGACGCAGGAGCCGGATGCGCTTCGAGGGCGCGTGGCGGTCGACGAACACGCCGGGCACGGCGTCGGGGTCGTAGAGGCCGGGGTAGTCGAACCCGGGGTACGGCGGGAAGCCCGCCTCGGCGAGCCGCCGGGCGAGCGCCCGCGCGAGGACCAGCCGGCGCGCCACGAGCCCGGCTTCGCCCTCGTCGGACCACAACACCGCGAAGCCCGGCGCGCCGGTGTTCACCCAGCACCCGGTCGAGGGGTCGGCATGGAGGCCCTCGCCGGCGCGGCTGTCGGAGTGGAGGCTCACGAGCCAGTCGACGTCGCGGCTCATGCGCAGGCGGGCGGTGTAGTCCACGAGCCGGTCGTCGGGGCGGGTGCGCCGGACGGGCACGCGGCCGTCGAGCGCGGCGGCGACACCGTCGGCGACCCGGCGCATCACGTCCTGCTCGGCGTCGCAGCGCCAGTTCGTGTTGCCCGCGTTGCCGGGGGCGCCGTGGCCGGCGTCGAGGAGCACCGTCCCACGGACCGGGCGCGCGTCGAGCACGCGGAGCGGCGCGCCCGCGGCCGGCCAGGCGGGC
>CAYWGD010000119.1:0-22366 GCA_964457335.1 uncultured Enterobacteriaceae bacterium
CGAAGCGCGCCTGCTCGCCCGGCGGCTCACGGCGGCCCCGGGCGAGCGGGCGGCGCTTGGCTAATATGTAAACATCCTCTCAGCGCGCCGGGGTCGGGTTCCCGTCGACGCGTTGCTGCACGAGCCAGGCCGCGCGCCCGAAGAGGCGGATCGGCGTGCCCGGCGCGCCTCGCGCCTCGAGCACCACGCCGTCCGTCCCCAGGAGGTCGACGTTCGGGCGGGCGGAGAGGTCGGACCAGGGGATGCGCACGGGCGCGTGCCCGAGGATGGCGCCGAGGAGCAGGGCGAGGTCGAGCCCCTCGTCGCCGGCCCTGACGCGCACCCACCCGCGGTAGCGGAGCGCGCCCACGTAGGCGACGTACTGGAGCGCGCCCCCGCCCGTGCCCGGCGGCGCCGGGTAGGCGCGCACGAGCCGGGCCCACGGGCCGCGCGCGCCCGCCCAGCGCGAGGCGGCGAACAGGACCGCGACGATGACGACGGTCCCGATCCCGTAGAGCAGGAGGATCGTACGCACGGTGGACCGCTAACCCACGCGCTCCGCCCGGGCGTCGACCGCGGGTTTCGCTCCTCGCCCGCCCCCCGGTCGGATAGATCCGGGCTCAACCCCGGTCGAATCATGATCCCGCTCCCGTCCCTCTCCGAGTCCCTGGCCGCTGTCGAGGCGGCGCTCGACGCCCACACCCACGACGAACGCGTGAACTGGATGCGCGGCCTCGGCAAGAAGGAGCTCGTCTCGCTCTGGAAGCTCGCGGAGGGCCGCACCGTGCGCATGGACGAGCTCCACGGCGCCGAGGGCGAGGTGGTGATCCACGAGGGGCAGAACTCGCTCCCCCTCTTCTCCACGTTCCAGAAGCGCGTCGTGCGCCGCGGCGACGTGATCCAGGGCTACAACCACCAGTCGATGGCCTGGCTGGTCGGCCCCGGGCACTTCCTCGTGAAGCAGGCCGAGGACCCGCTCCCGGGCGCGCACTTCAGCTACCTCGACGTGGCGCCCACCGCGCCGCCGGAGTTCCCGGCCATCCAGCGGAACGAGCAGGGCCTCTCCACGCTCGTGTACGCCCACATGATCGACTACCTGCGCCGCGTGAGCCGCCACGCCGTCATCGGCGCGGCGTGGAAGAAGGGCAAGGCCACGGGCGACTACTTCATGCTCGTCCGACCCTGATCAGGGGCGCGTAGAGACCGTCCGATCGACCCAGAACGTGGACAACGAGCGCGAGATCCGGCTGAAGCCGGCGAGCAGCGAGTCCACGCCGAGGAAGACGCCGACGGTCCAGAGGCCCGTGCCGGGCCAGCCGGAGAGGATCAGGAGCCCGAGCAGGAGCGAGATCGCCCCGTTGAAGAGCATCCAGCCCCAGCCGGGCACGGGGCTCCACGCCCCGGCCAGCACGACGCGGAAGGCCCCGGCCACCAGCAGGTAGGCGGCCAGGAGCACGGTGAAGCCCACCATCCCGGCCACCGGATCCACCAGCAGCAGGACGCCCGCGACCACGGCCACGAGCCCCAGCACGATGGAGAGGCCGCGCCCCTTGGCCCGGTCCCCGATCGCGTCGATGACCTGCGCCACGCCCGACACGAGCAGCAGCGCCCCCGCGGCGATGCCCGCCAGCGCCGTCGCCAGGAGCGGGACGAGCAGGAAGGCGAAGCCGATGAGCACGAGCAGGATGCCGGTGCCCATCATCCACGCCCGGATCCTCGGCCGCCTCTCCTCCGTGGTGTCCATGGGAACCCCCTGGCGAGAAGCTTGGGGGCCACGTGGCTGGGGGCAAGCACGGGCGCGTCGGGTCGCGCCCTCCGCCTGGCGGCCGAGGGCCTACGCGCGCGCCTGCCCGCGCTGGAACAGCGCGAACATCGCCCCCTGCGGATCGAAGCAGGTGGCGACGGTGTCGCCGCCGGGCACCTCCATCGGCCCCCAGAGCACCTGCCCGCCGAGCTCGCGCACCCGGGCGAGGCTCCCGGTGAGGTCGGGGACGGTGACGTAGTAGAGCCAGCGCGGCGGGAACGGGTCGTCCTTGCTCTTCTTCATGAAGCCGCCGAGCTGCTCGTCGGCGCGGCGCCCGAAGATGCGGTACTCGCCCATCGCGGGGCCCATGTCCATGCCGCCGGCCTTGGCCCAGCCGAACAGCTCGCCGTAGAAGGCCCAGGCGGCCTCGAGATCGGAGGTGTAGAGCTCGTGCCAGGCGAAGCAGCCGGCCGCCCGCGCGTCCATCTCCTCCATGTCGTCCGTGGCCGGCGTGAACGGCGCGAAGACGGCGCCCTGGGGATCCCGGAGCACGGCGAAGCGACCGATCCCGGGGATGTCCATGGCGGGGGCGTAGACGGTGGCGCCGAGCTCGAGCGCGCGGGTGATCGTGGCGTCGACGTCCGGCGTGCCGAAGTAGGCCAGCCAGTGCGGCGGCACGGCCGCGGCGGCCGGATCGGCCGAGAGGTCGACGACGCCGCCGGTGGGGCCCTGGGAGCCGACCCACATGTCGTAGGTCATCCCGGGCATCTCCATGGGCTGGACACCCCAGCCGACGACCTGCGTGTAGAAGGCCTTGGCGGCCGCGGCGTCGCGGGTCATGAGCTCGTACCAGTAGAAGCGGCCGCGGACGGACGGAGAGACGGTAGACATTGGAACAACCTCGGTTCCGGCCCAGGGTGGCGATCGGGCGCGTGAACGCATGTTCAGTAGCTCCGCCGGTGGAGGGGCGCAAGCTGAACACACCATTTTTCGTCGGTCGCCTCGTCCGCGGACGTTTTCGCTCAGCCGACGCCCTCGCGCGCGGTGAGCACGGCCATGCGCAGCGCGAACACGGCGCTGCCCGGCCCGGCGTGCATCGAGCGGCCGCCGCTCCGCGCCCGCATCGGCACCGGGACCTCCCGCACGCGCAGCCCGCGGCGCACCGCGCGCACGAGCAGGTTGGCGTCCGCCACGTCCTCCGGCCAGTCCGCCACGAGCCGCGCCAGCGCCTCCGCCCGCCACGCGCGCAGCCCGCTCGTGACGTCGAACAGGCGCTGGCCCGCGCACACGCTGGCCCAGGCCGCGAGCGCGTTGATCGCGGCGCGCCGGTGCGCGGGCACGCGGTAGCCGGGCTCGCCGACGAAGCGCGACCCGACGACCACGTCGGCCCCGTCGAGCGCGCGCAGGAGCCCCGGCAGCGCGCGGGCGGGGTGCTGCTCGTCGGCGTCCATCTGCACCACCCACGAGGCGCCGCTCGCCAGCGCGTGGCGGAAGCCGACGCGGAGCGCGCGGGCGTAGCCGGGGCCGGAGTGGATCACCTCGGCGCCCGCCGCGCGCGCGACCGCGGCGGTGTCGTCGTGGGAGCCGTTCTCCACGACCAGGACGGGCACGCCGGGGAGCACGCTCCGCACCTCGGCGACGACGCGTCCCACACGTGGTGCCTCGTTTCGGGCCGGGACGACGATCATGGGGGCGATCCTACCGTGGGGACAGGAGCCGCACCTACGGCAAACCGGGGGCGTTGCGGGGGGCCGGGCCCCCCGCCCCAAGATCCAGGGGCCCTACGACCCGGCGAGCTTCTTCTGGAGCTCACCGGACTCGAACATCTCCATCATGATGTCGGAGCCGCCGATGAACTCCCCGCGGATGTAGAGCTGCGGGATGGTGGGCCAGTTGGAGTAGTCCTTCACGCCCTGGCGGATGTCGGCGTCGGCGAGGACGTCGACCGTCTCGAACTTCGCGCCGGCGTGCTGGAGGATGCCCACCGCGCGCGCGGAGAAGCCGCACTGGGGGAACATCTTGTTGCCCTTCATGAAGAGCACCACGTCGTTGCCCTTCACGATCTGTTCGATGCGGTCGCGGCTGCTCATCAGGACCTCCCTGCCTTCTGCCATTGCTCCGGCGTGTACGTCTTGAGCGCGAGCGCGTGAATGGCCCCGCCCATCAGCGAGCCCAGCGCCCTGTACACCTGCTGGTGCTGGGCCACGAGGGACTTGCCCTCGAAGCTCGGGCTCACGACCTCGGCCACGAAGTGCTCGCCGTCGTTGGCCTCGTCGAGCACGTGCGCGCGGGCTCCGGGGAGCTCGGCCTCGATGATGCGCTTGATCTCGGACGCCTGGAACATGTCGATTCCGAATGCCCGGCCGACCTAACCTGGGCGCTCCCGGCGTGGTAGCGTTCCGGCGGGAGCGTACGTGCGGCGCGTATTCGGCTTTCTGTTCGCTGTGATCGGCATCCTCGTCACGATCGTGTACGCGATGCTGTCGACCATCCCCATCCTCCCCTGGGTCGTCCTCCCACGCGGACGTAGGGAGCGCTACGCGATCCGGGGCGCCCAGTGGTTCGCCTGGATGGTGCTCCGGCCGCTGCTCTTCGCCCGCGTGGAGAAGGTGGGCCTGGAGACGCTCCCGCCGAAGGGGGGCTACCTCGTCATCTCGAACCACCGAAGCTGGATCGACGTGCCGCTGCTCATGCTCTACACGGCGAGCGAGGGCATCTCGAAGAAGGAGGTCATGTACATCCCCTTCTTCGGCCCGAACGGGTACCTGTCCGGCGCGATCTTCTTCGACCGCAAGAAGAAGCTCGACCGGGCGCGCGTCGTGGACGAGGCGCTCCTGCTCTTGCGCGGCGGCGCGAACCTGCACGTGTTCCCGGAGGGCACGCGCACGCGCGACGGGCGGCTCGGAAACAAGATCTACCTGCGGCTCGTGCAGACCTGCTGGGAGAACGGCATCGACGTGGTGCCGGCGTGCGTGTGGGGCACGGAGGCCGTCATCCCGGCGAGCGGGGTGTACGCGATGCCGTTGCAGCCCGTCGGCATCGAGGTGGAGCCCCCGCTCGACCGCGCCGCCTTCCCCGACGGCGAGGCCTACGCGGAGGCGTCCTGGGCGCGCGTGGTGGAGATGGCGCGCCGCCACGGCTGCGACGCGCCCTTCGAGCACGAGCGCGCGGCGAGCTGATCAGCCGGGCGTGCACACGTTGGCGGCGCAGGCGAACGAGTAGTCCGCCCCCGCGGTGACGCTCTGGCCGCCGGCCTCGCTGTAGTCGGCGACGAAGATGTCCTCGGGGGAATTGCCGGCGAAGTCGCAGCTCGTCGCGTCGATGACCGCCTGCCAGTACACGAAGAGGCCGCCGCCGCGCGGCGCCGAGTTGTCCGTGAACGTGACGTTGTCCATCACGGCGGAGCCGTAGACGAGGAGCCCGCCGGCGTCGGCGCCGGTGTTCACGTTGCCGGTGAACGCGACGTCCTGGAGCACGAGGTCGCTGTAGTAGCCCCAGAGCCCGCCCGCGACGTAGCCCGAGCGGTTGTTCTCGAAGGTGACGTTCGTGAGCGTGGCGGTGCTGTAGAACATCGCCATGCCGCCGCCGTCGAGCGCCTCGTTGTCGCGGAAGGTGACGTCGGTGAGCGTCGCGTTGGAGTACCAGAGGGTGAAGGCGCCGCCGTCGTCCTCGGAGAGGTTGTCGGCGAACGTGACGCCCTCGAGCGTGACCTCGCAGTCCGACGCGTAGAGCCCGGCGCCGTCGTTGGCGAAGTTGTTGGTGAAGACGCTGTCGTACACGGAGACCGCGCCGTAGCCGTTGCAGTAGATGCCGCCGCCGCCGGAGTTGTGGTCGGGGTCGAGCCCGGCGCCGCGGTCGAAGGTCACGTTGCTGGCGGTGACGGCGACGTCGGGGCCGAGGATGTCGAGAATGGTGCCGACCTCGCCGGCCGAGAGCACGGTGTCCTCGGGATCGGCGCCGAGGCCCACCACCTCGACGCTCGCGCGGGCGAGCACGCGCGCGTACCAGGTGCCCGGGCAGACGAGCAGCCGGCCCGGCGCGTCGAGGGTCAGGTAGGTGCCGGTGAGGAGCGCGTCGGTCACGTCCTCCGTGGCGCCGTCGGTGTGCTCGAAGGTGACGGTGGCGCCGTCGGGACAGGGCTCCACGGGCGGATCGCCCGAGTCGGTGTCGCCCGAGTCGGTGTCACCCGAGTCGGTGTCGCCGGTCTCGTCGGTGTCGCCGGTGTCGGTGTCGTCGGGGGCGCCCGTGTCGGTGTCGTCGGGGGCGCCGGTCTCGGTCTTGTCGGCGCCGTCACAGGCGACCAGCGAGAGGAGCAGGGCGATCACGGGCACTCCGCCACGTAGATGTAGTCGATGCGGACCTCCGAGCCGACGCCCGGGTAGGAGTCCTCCTCGAACACCACGGCGTTCTGGCTGGCGTCGTAGGCCCAGCCCGTGGTCTGCGCGAGGTTGTCGACGAAGACCTCGATCGTCCACTCCGCGGGCGTGCCGTCGAGCGCGAAGACCTGCTGGTCGCCCATCCCGGTGGCCACGATCTGCTCCATGTAGGTCGACCACTCCGTGGCGCACCAGGTGCAGAACAGCCCGCCGCTGTTGTTGGCCGCCTCGTAGAGGAGCTGCGCCGGCTCGGCGAAGTAGCCGCTCGAGTTGCAGCCGCGCGGCACGTCGCCGGTGATGGCGCTCACCGCGATGTTCGCGGGGTCCTCCTTGTAGGTCCAGTAGTCGAGGAGGTAGGTCATGTAGTCGCCGGAGCTCTGCTCGACGTCGCTGTTGGACGCGATGAGCGAGAGCTTGGAGTCGGCCCAGTCGTCGTTCTCGTCGAGGAGCCACTCCCGGTGAGCGGGGATGGCGGCCTCGAAGGTCTGGAGCAGGTAGTCGTTGTCCCCCATCGCGGTGGACACCATCTCGAGCGCGACGGCCACGGCGTCCGTCGTGGTGTAGGTGTTGTCGATGTAGGACACGTCGCCGTTCACGGAGCCGTTCGTCGCGACGACGAAGGCCACGCGGTACTCGGCGCCCGTCGCCTGGAGCGTGTCGAACAGCGTGGGGAGCGCGTCCTCGAAGCGGTCGTCGAACGCTGCCACCTCGTTGAGCGCGAACAACATCGTGATGTTCTGCTCGCGGATGACGTCGTAGGAGATGGAGTTCTGGGCCTCGATGTAGCCCTTCCCGTACACGTCGAGGTCGACGGTCGGCGTGACCGGGTCGTTCGTGCCGATGTGGAGGCGCGTCGAGACCGTGCGCTCGTCGACCGGGGTGAAGTCGAGCAGGAAGTCCTGGCTCGCGCCGCCGGGGATGGTCCAGGGGGCCGGCGTGAGCTCGCCCGCCGAGGACGACATCGTGATGGTGTCCGTGCCGTCGAGCGTGACGGTGTCGACCACGAGGTCGCTGCTGCCGACGTTCGAGATGGTGACCGGGATCTCGCCGGTGCAGCCGACGGTCACGGTCCCGAAGTTGGCCTCGCTCACCGACAGCGACATCACCGGGCCCGCCGCGATGCCGCTGACCGGGATCTGCAGCTGCCGGAGCTCGCTGCCGACGAGGAGGATCTCCAGCGTGTCGCTGAGCGTCGAGGGGGTGGGGGGCGTCCAGGTGACGGTGACCTCCGCCGACGCGCCGGGGGCGAGCGCGAGGCCGGTGGGCGCCTCGATGGACAGGTCGTCGGAGTCCGCGAGGGCCGACGTGAGCACGGCGTTCGCGGTGCCCTGGTTGTAGACCATCACCACCTGGGTCGTCGGCTCGCCGAGCGCCACCGTGCCGAAGTCGATCTCCGTCGGGTTGGAGGTCACGTTCATGACCAGGGGCGGAGCCGTCTCCTCCTCTTCGACCGGCTCTTTCTCGGGCTCCTCGCAGGCGATCAGGGACAGGAACAACATCGGTCGGCTCCGGAGGCATGCATTGTGCAGGAGGAATTTACAGCTCGTCCACAATTTGTAACGGTTGCGTGACTGCCCGCGGGCCGCCTACTCGCACGTCTGGAGCTCCTCGTTGCACGTCTGCCCGTCCGGGCAATCGTCGTCGGAGAGACAGGGGGTGTGGCCGACCACGTCGACCTGCGCGCTTCGCGACGACGTGACGGTGAAATCCAGGCAGCCGGTGCCGGCGGCGGCGTGGTCGACGGTGCGCCGCTCGATGGTGCCGGCCGGGAAGCCGGTGACGCCCACGTCCACGAGCGAGGCGAGGACGGCGCCGGGGACGGTGCCCTCGCCGTCGTCCGCGAAGGTGCACTGGAGCACGCTGGGCGACACGCCGTGCTGGTCGATCGAGATCTGCACGAAGATCTCGGAGCGCACGACGGACGTGGTGGGGGCGGGCCAACTGATGACGAGGTCCACGCCGGACTCGATGGTCCAGGCGGCGCTGAGATCGAGCGCCTCGACGCCCACGCCGTGGAGCTCGAGCGGCCCGTAGACGCCGCCGGGCATCGACAGCGTGATGAGCTCGCCGCCGGCGAACGCCGGGTGCGGGAGCGAGGTGTCGTAGTAGGTGTTGCCCGGAAACACGGGCTCCATCACCACGTCCTGCACGAGCCCGTCGATGGAGACGATCCCCAGGTCCTGGTTGGCCGGGTAGGGGATGCAGGTCCCGTCGAAGTCGCAGGTCTCGCCGGGATCGCAGGCGGGGTCGCAGAAGGGGTTGTTGCGGCGGAGGACGGCGCAGTCGCCCTCGGCGACGAGCTCCTCCAGCACGGTGAAGGGCACGACACCGTCGGCCACCCGGCCGTCGACGCTCGAGCTGGAGGAGGTGGCGGTCACGGCGAAGCCGCCGAAGTCGTCGGCCATCCCGCAGGCGCCGGTGAGCGGCACGGTGGCGGGGTCGAGGGTCTCGGGCGCGGAGTCGCCGGTCTCCGGGGAGGTGTCCGAGCCCGCGGGCTTGTCGTCGTCGCCCGAGCAGGCGGCGAGCAGGAGGAGCAGGGCGGAGGCGGGCAGTCGCGAGCGGGAGATGCGCATCCCGGCAGTGTAGGGGCGAGCCCCGCCCGGTGTCGACGGCTCCGATCGGGCTTCAGCCGGGGGCGGAGGCGGGCGGCGCCGCCTGCGCCGGAGGCCGGTCGCCGAAGTCGAGGAGGAAGGCGCGCGTGCCGTCCGCGGTGGGGAGGGCGTAGCGGCCCACGGGGAGCGCGTCGGCGCCGACGTACCGGAGGGGCCGCGGGCCGCCGACCGTCGTCACGCGCGCGGCGTCGACCGTGACGGCGACGCGCTCGAAGACCGTGTCGCTGGTGAAGCGGACGCCGAGGTACACCCAGGGGTCCACCGGCACGGGCGCGTCCTTGGTGCCGAACCAGCGGCGCTCGGCGGAGGGGACCAGTGGCGCGAACGCGAGCGTCGGGAGCACGTCCCCGACGATCAGCAGCGCCACGCCGTCGCCGATGCGCGGGACGACCCCCGGGATCTCGACCGGGAAGCGCACCTCCTCAGCGGAGTCGAAGACGCGCACGGTGTCGAGCAGGGTGTGGGTGACGAGCGGGGCGATCGTGGCGTCGGCGACGGTGTAGACGCCGGGTTCGGGGGGCGCGCGCCAGGCCCGCAGCTCGAGGTCGGTGCCGGCGGCGGGGGGCTCGGGCAGGTACCAGCCGGGATCGGCGGGCGCCACGGTCCAGGCCGCCTCCCCGCAGAGCGCGGCCGCCGACCAGCGGCCTCCGGCGTCGGTGCGCGCGGTGACGGGCGGGCAGGCGTCACCCGCGGCGACGAGGCGCACGTCCACGTCGGCGACGGGGGCGCCGGTGCGGGCGTCGAGCAGGCGGCCGGCGGCGGTGCCGGGCTCCGGCCGGCACGCGGCGAGCGCGAGCGTGGCGAGCGCCGGGAGGGCGAGCGCCGGGAGCGCGAACGCCGGGAGGGCGCGGCGTCCCCGTATGATCAAGCCCCGCTCCGGAGGTCGGGCCAGACGGGGCGCAGCTCCGCCACGATGCTCGCGACGCGGTCCCGGATCCAGGCGGTGGGGTCCGCCTCGTAGGAAGCGTCCCGACCGTCGGGGAAGGTGGCGGCGCGCGCGCTGATGACGAGCGCGCCGAGGCCGTCCGGGCGGCCCGCGGGGACGAGATCGGCCACGGTGGCGCCCTGCGGGCCGAGGCCGGGCACGAGCAGCCAGGCGTGCGGGAGCCGGGCCCGGTACTCGGCGAGCGCGCCGGGGTGGGTCGCGCCGACGACCGCGCCGACGTTGGAGAGCCCGTCGGCGCCAGCGCGCGCCGCGCCCGCTTCCGTGAGCCAGGCGGCGAGATCGTCGGCCACGGGCGCCTGCCAGCGGGCCGAGCCGGGGTTCGAGGTGCGGAGGAGCACGAAGACGCCGCCGCCGGCGGGGTCGGCCGCCGCGAGGAAGGGCTCGATCGTGTCGGGCCCGAGGAAGGGGGACACGGTGAGCGCGTCGCAGCCGAAGGGCGCGTCCGGCGCGAGGGTGGCGGCGGCGTAGGCGGCCGCGGTGCTCCCGATGTCGCCGCGCTTGGCGTCCCCGACGACGAGCAGCCCCGCGGCGCGCGCGGCGTCGCAGACCGAGGCGAGCGCGGCCATCCCCGCGGGGCCGAGCTGCTCGAAGAAGGCGAACTGGGGTTTCACCGCCGGCACCTGGTCGGCGACGGCGTCGACAACCGCGCGCCCGAAGGCCTCGGCGTGCGCGGCGAGGACCTCGCGCGGGTCGTCGGGGCGCGCGCCGGGGAGGCGGGTGGGCCAGGGGTCGATGCCGACGCAGAGGGGGGTGCCGGTCGCGCGCACGCGCGCGGCGAGGCGGGCGGCGAAGGGGGGACGGGAGTTCATCTCTCCCGGCTAACCTGGGGCACGTCCGGCCCCCCGGCTCGCGCGACCTCGTCGTCGGCGGGGGCGCGCTCCCCGGGCGTCCGGGCGCCGGGTGGGGGCTCGCCGCCGCCGGGCGTCGTGGGCCGCCAGCCGTAGGCGTCGTTCTCCACGCGGGTCTTCTGGAAGATGTAGTGGAAGATCCCGTCCTCCACGCGCTTCTTGACGCGCGCCGGGACGATCCGGGCGACCGCGCGCGCGGCCCCGACGGCAACCTCGGCGATCCGGAGGGCCGGGCCTCCCGCGGCGTCAGGGGGGGCGTTGCGGGGGGAGCGCGAAGCGCTCGCGGAGAGAGCGACCCGAGCGCTGCGAGGGGCGGCGGCGGCGAGCCGCCGAGCGAACGCAGCCCGCCCCCGGAGGCCGGCGGCGAGCCGGCCGTGAGGGGGGGACCCCCCCGCCCCAAGATCACCCGGACCCTTGATCACGACCCCGCCCAGCTGGGGACGAAGGCCTTCAGCTTCTCGAGCGTGGAGGCGCCCACCTCCGGCACGGCGGCCAGCTCGTCCATGTCGGGGATGGGGCGGGCCTCGACGATGTTCGCGGCGGCGTCGGCGTCGAGGGCCACGTCGACGTCGAGCACCTCCTCGGAGGCCTGGTTCGCGATCTCGAGGACGACGCGCTGCTCCTCCTCGGTGAAGGAGACGCCCTCCCAGGTGCCGCCGGGGTCGACCTCGCCGTCGACCAGCCACTGGAGGATCGCGAGGATGGTCTGGTCGCCGACCTGCGGCACGGCGTCGACGTCATCGAGCGTGACGTAGAGCGCGTCGTCGGAGGTGCCACACGCGCCGTCGGCGCCGTCGCGGTGGGAGACGAGGGCGTCGGCGGCGTCGCTGTCGAGACCCACGTCGTCGTCCAGGAGCGGGAGCGTGGTGCCGCAGTCGTTGAGGAAGTCGAGGATCCGCGCGACCTCGGCGTCGGTGAGGCCGAGCCGTTCCTGCGCGGAGACCGCGTCGGGGTCCTTGGTGACGCTCACGTCGGTGCCGCACGCGAGGAGCGACACGAGCGGGAGGACGGCGCCCACGAGGCGCGCCCGGGCGCGCGGAGAGCGGGGGGGCGACCGGAGGGCGGGGAGCATGACGGCCCCCTAACGCGGGCGCGGGGCCGGAGCGGCGGACCGCTTGACCGCCTCTTGACGGCCGCGGAGGGCGGGGGAGCAGCGGCCTTTTCAGGCGGCCCGGGCCCCGGTGGGCGACATCCCGCAGGTGGGCGCGCGACTCCGACGCTACCGTGCGCCCCGTGCTCGTCGCGCTGCTGTCGCTGCTCCCGGCGTGCTCGGTCCCCTGCGAGTCCGCGGTGCCGGGCGCGACGCGCGACGCGTGCCTCCACCAGCGGGTGGCGCTCGACACGCAGCGCTGGTCGGCGCCCGAGGTGGCCGGCTTCGCGACGGCGATCGAGGACCCGATCGTGCGGGAGGCGACCGTGATGGTGTGGGTGCGCGATCACCGCGGGCGGGTGTCCACGGAGGACCGCGTGCGCCTCTGCGGGATCCTCGCGGGCGTGGAGCGCAACGCCTGCGAGCGGCGCCTCGAGACCGCGCACCTGTTGCGATGAGCGGGCTCTGGGCCGCGGCGCTGGCCCTCGCCGGCTGCGCGAACGAGGGGACGGTACCGCCCGGCGTCGCGACCGTGGAGAGCACGACCGCCTCCTGCGCGCCGTACGCGGACCTCCCGGACGCGCACGGCTACTGCCTCGCCCGGCGCGTGACGTCGCTCCGCGGGCTCGACGAGATGGAGGGGCTCTGCGCGCGGGCCGGAGGCTGGGAAGAGGCCTGCCGCGCGGCCTGGGTGAGCGAGCAGGAGCGCCTCCGGATCGACTGGCCCCCAGAGACGCTCCTGCGGGCGTGCGGCTCCAACGACGACTGCGCGTTCCAGGTGGTCGACACGCGTTTCGGCGGCGACGTGCTCGACGCCATCGAGCGCTGCGCCACCTGGGTCCGGGAGTACGAGCAGGACTGCGTGGGGCATGCCCTGGACCGCTGGCTCGAGGAGCGGCGCCCCGACGACGGCGAGGCCGCGCGCGTGCTCGCGGGCGCGCCACGGTACGCCGCGCTCGTCGGGTACTACGTGGGGGCGGCGGACGCCTGCTTCGGGACGGCACGGTGCGCCGAGGGCCGCACCCCCGCGGACGACGCCTGCCGCGCCGCCCGCGACGAGCGGAGGGCCGACCCCCGGCGCTGCCCCGTGCGGTAGACTCGCGGCATGTCTCGAGTCTCCTCGCGCGCGGACGGCGTGCGTCCGTTGCTGGCCTTCGCGCTGGTCCTCGCGTGCGGCGCGCCCCCGGAGGAGTCCGGGTCGTCCGGCGACACCGCGGCCGGGGACACCGTTCCCGACGACACCGACCCCGACGACACCGACTCCGGCGACTCCGACTCCGGCGACTCCGACTCCGGCGACTCCGACTCCGGCGACACCGGCGCGGTCCCGGCGTGTGGCGCTCCCGACGCGGAGCGGCCGTACTGCGCGTCGTGCGCCGAGCTCCTCGCGGAGGTGCCCGCGACCTCGGACGGGCCGGCCACGCTGCAGGTGGGCCCCTCGGTGTTCGAGACGTGGTGCGAGATGACCACGGCGGGTGGCGGCTGGACGCTCGCGGCAACGAACGGCTGGGGCGGCGGCTGGACGGAGGCGTCGGTCCTGGACGAGGCGCTCTTCGGGGAGGCGTCGCTCACCGCGGACTACAAGGGCGAGGGCTTCCTGCTCGTGCCCTTCGCGGACCTGCTGTTCGAGACGGACGTGGAGTACGCCGTGTACCTCGCCGTCGGCGACGGGACGCGCGCCTGGCAGCCCTTCCAGGAGGACGTGCCGCTCCACAACTGCGGGGTCGACACGCCGTACGAGTGGGAGATGGCGGAGGGGACGCTCGACGACCCCGACATCTGCTCGACCAACCTCTACATCCACCCGATCGACTGGGAGGGTGGGCTCATCCCGTGCGGCGACTCGGAGGTGGCGACGGGCCCCGCGTGGAGCGGAAAGAACAAGGACCTGGGCTGCCCGCTGAACGACCCGCGGGGCACGAGCTTCATCGAGGACCCCTGGGACTACAACGTGTGGGGCGACCACGACCCGATGGTGGTGAACCCGCCGCTCCGGATGTGGGTGCGCTGACGCGGACCGGTCGGCGGGCCGATGCTTCGCGGCGGACCGGCGCCCCGGAATAGGCTCGGCGCCTCGGGAGCCCGCATGACCCTCCGCCTCGCCCTCCTCCTCCCCGCGCTCGCCGTCGGCGTCGCCCGCGCGGAGAGCCCCCCGCCGGTCGAGCCGGCGCCCACCACGGCGACGACGCCCGCCGCCACGCCCGCGCCCGCCGCCGCGCCCGCGCCCACCGCCGCGCCCGCCGCCGCGCCCGCCGCCGCGCCCGCCCCGTCGGTCCCCCAGTACGAGTGCACGAGCTTCCCGGTGCGCTCCACCACGGTCATGGGGCCGTTCCAGGCGCCCGCCGACGTGAGCGCCGCTC
Source organism: uncultured Enterobacteriaceae bacterium (assembly GCA_964457335.1). GTDB lineage: Bacteria > Myxococcota_A > UBA796 > UBA796 > SXON01 > CAJBVW01. The sequence continues at coordinate 13,956 of CAYWGD010000119.1, forward strand.
GCGTCAACGCCACGCGCCTCCCGCCGGGATGGCAGCCCGTCGGCGGGAGCGTCGGCGACGGCGGCGCCTACATCCTCGCGTGCCACCCCGTCGGCGGCTGATCAGGGCGCCTGCGGCGCTCCGGCGGCCGCGGCCGCGGCCTCCTTCTCCGCCTTCTCCCGGGCCATGCGCTTCCAGAGCGACTCGTGCCCCGGCTTCGGCTCCTCGCCCTCCACCGGCTCGGGGGGCGGCGGGTGCTCGATGGGGCAGCCCTCCTTGGGCGCCGTGTTCGGGAGGAAGGGCGCGCTGATGCCCTTGCACGTGGCCCCGGAGATCTTGCCGGTGACCGTGCACACCCAGCGCTTCGCCAGCTTCGGCTCCTCCGGGAAGGTGGGCGGATCCCCCTGGAACTTCGTCACGCGGTTCATCCACCAGCCCCAGAGCGGGGCGGCGAGGTCGGACGCGGCGGCGCCGAGCGGCGCGGGCACGTCGTACCCGAGCCACACGGCCATCGCGAGCGTGGGCGTCGCGCCGACGAACCACAGGTCCTTCTCGCTGTCGGTGGTGCCGGTCTTGCCGAGGGCCTGGCCCTGGTAGCCGCCCTCCCCGCCGGCGCCGCGCGAGGCGCCGCCCGTGCCCACGTCGATGACGAGCCGCATGAGCTCGCGTGTGAGCGCCGCGGCCTCCGCGGGGAGCACCTGCTCGCCCGCCGCGGGGGGCCCGAGCCGCTCGACGCCGGCGGCGTCCACCGCGCGGAGGACCGGCGAGCCCGTCACCTTGCGGCCGCCGTTCGACACGATCGCGGTGAACTGCGCCATCTCCAGCGGCGTGACCTCGCCCTGGCCGAGCGCGAGGCCCATCTCCTCGGGGTACTTCGAGGTGTCGAAGCCGAGCTTCTGCGCGAAGGGGATGAGCGCCTTGGGCCCGCCCACCTCCTCGAGCAGCGACGCCGTCGCGATGTTCTGCGACCACGCGAGCCCCTGCGCCAGGCACGCCGTCTCCGAGTACTCGCCGCCGACGTTGCGCGGCCGCCAGTCGCCCTGGGGCGTCTTGAAGGTGCGCGGCGCGTTCGGCTCCGTGTGGGCGGCCGTGTACTTCGGCTTCCCGTCGGGGCCGGTCTGCGAGAAGGCGAGGGCGTACACCAGCGGCTTGAAGCTCGACCCCGCCTGCCGCCGTGCCTGCGTGGCGCGATTGAAGCTCGTGCTGGTCACGTCGCTCCCGCCGTACACCGCGCGCACGAGCCCGGTCTGCACGTCGAGCAGCACCGCCGCGGCCTGGAGCGGCCCCGTGCCGCGCTTGCCGACGATGCTCTCGAAGTACTTCGTCTTGGCGGGGAAGAGCTTCTCGGCCTCCTCCTGCGCATGCACGTCGAGCCCGACGGTGACGGTGAGGCCGGCCCCGTACAGGACCTCCGGCGGGAGCGCCCCCTCGAGGTACGCGCGCGTGGCCGAGAGGTAGGCCGGCCAGCGCTCGTCGAGGGGCTCGGGCTCCACCGTGGCGATCGGCGTCGCGAGCGCCTCGGTCACGTCGTAGCCGAAGAGCTCGCCCATCGCGCGGAGCACGCGGTCCCGGCGCTCCTTGGCGCGGTCGGGGAAGCGGTCGGGGGCGAACTTCCCGGGGGCGGGGAGGATCGCGGCGAGCGTGGCCGCCTCGGCGAGGGTCAGCGCCGTGGCGTCCTTGCCGAAGTAGTGGCGCGCCGCGGCCTGGAAGCCGCAGATGGAGAGGCTCCCGCGCTGCCCGAGGTAGGGGGCGTCCAGGTACATCTGGAGGACGCCGTCCTTGCCGAGGTGCTCGTCGATCGCGTAGGCGAGCACCATCTCGCGGAGCTTTCGGTCGACCGTCTTCTCGCGGCGCTGCGCGAGGTTGCGGACCACCTGCATCGTGAGCGTGCTGCCGCCCTGCGCGTAGCCGCCCTCCTGGGCGTTCGCGACCACGGCGCGGGCCATGGCCTTCAGGTTGACGCCGTGGTGCTCGTGGTAGGCGCGGTCCTCGGCGGCGAGGATCGCGTCGAGGAGGTGCTTCGGCGCGTCGGCGAGCGGGAGGTGCTCGCGGATCTCCGCGTCCGGGCCGATGAGCCAGCCGAGCAGCACGGGCTCCAGCGCGTCCCCCGACCGCGGCACGACCGTGCCCGTCTTCGCGCAGAACTCGCCGGCGTCGGTGGACTTGCAGTCCTCGACGTAGCCGCGGGCCTTCGCCTCCGCGACGAGGCGCTTCGGGTCCTCGGTGAGCGGCGTCGGCGCGGTGTAGATGCGCGCGGGGAAGCTCCACCCGGGGTGGCTGACCTCGTGCCGCGCGTGTGCGTCGGCCAGCGCGACACCTTCGGCCGCCCACTCGCGGGCGACCATGGACGCCGGGATGGCGGCGACCGCCAGCGACACACCGCCGAGGACGGTGCCGGTGACGAGGAGGCGACGGAGCTTGCCCATGTCCGGCCCCGGTTAACGCGCCCCCGTGCGACACCCCTCGTTCCTGGCCCGCTGGCTCGCCGTCGATCCGGCTTCCCCGGGCCTCCTCCTCGATCGTTGGTACACCCACGGGGAGCTGCGTCAGCTCGGCGAGCGCGCGGCCGGATGGCTGCGCGCGCGTGGCGTCGGCCTCGGCGACCCGGTCTGCATCCAGCTGGAGAACGGCCGCGATCTCGTGGCCGCGCACCTCGGCTGCATGGCGCTGGGGGCCGTGCGCGTGCCGCTGAACGCGCACTACCGCGCCGCGGAGCTCGCCCCGATCCTCGAGGACGCCGCGCCCCGGCTCGTGATCGCGCGCGACCCGTCGCTGTTCCCGGGCGTGGCGGTGGCCACGGAGGTCGGGGAGGGCCCGCCCGTGGCGGACTGGCCCACGCCGCCCGGCGACGTGACGTGTGTGCTCTTCACGTCCGGCACGACCGGCCGCGCGAAGGGCGCCCCGCAGACCTTCGCCATGTGGGAGGCGAACCTCGACGCGCTCGCGACGCTCTGGGAGCTCGGGCCCGACGACCGCCTCTGGCTCTGCCTGCCCATGTTCCACACCCACGGCCTCGTGCTGGGGCTGCACGGCACGCTGCTGCGCGGCGCGAGCGCCGTCGTCTCGGGGCGCTTCGATCCGGTGCCGCCCCCGGAGGGCGTCACCCACTTCTACGGCGTGCCGACCTACTACCGCCGCTGGCTCGACACGATGGACGCCCACCCCGAGGCCTTCCGGCGCCTCCGCCTCCTCGTGAGCGGCTCGGACGGGCTCGGCGCCGAGCTCTCCGACGCGGTGTTCGCGCGCACGGGGCAGCGCGTGCTCGAGCGCTACGGCATGACCGAGACGGTCATGATCGCCTCGAATCCCTTCAACGGCGAGCGCCGCGCCGGCACCGTCGGCCTGCCGCTCCCCGGGGTGGAGCTCCGCATCGTGGAGGGGGAGATCCAGGTGCGCGGCCCCTCGGTGTTCGGCGGCTACCGCCCGCGCCCCGACCCGGGCGCGTTCACCGACGACGGCTTCTTCCGCACCGGCGACGCCGGGGAATTCGACGACAAGGGCTACCTGCGCATCGTGGGCCGCAAGAAGGACCTCGTCATCGTCGGCGGCGTGAACGTGTCGCCGGCCGAGGTCGAGGCGCACCTCGCGCGGGTGCCGGGCGTGGCGGAGGTCGGCTGCTGCGGGCTCCCGGACGCCGACCTCAACGAGATCGTGGCGTGCGCCGTCGTGCCGGACGGGAGCGTGGGCGCGGACGAGCTGCGCGGGGCCCTGGAGCGCGCCGCCTCCGAGCTGTCGGGGTTGAAGCGGCCGAAGCGCTGGGCGTTCGTGGCGTCGCTGCCCCGCAACGCGCTCGGGAAGTTGCAGCGCGGGCGGATTCCGGGGGAGGTGTTCGGGCCGCCGTCACGAGAGAGCGGGGGCGTTGCGGGGGGCCGGTGAGGCCCCCCGCCCCAAGCAGCGCTAGTCGAGCTCGGCGGAGAGCTCCGCGAGCGGCAGCGAGGAGCCGGGGAGGAGCTCGGTGACGAGCGTGCCTTCGGTGGACTGCCAGGTGGCCAGGCGGTCGCCGGTCCAGCGCTCGACGGGGCATCAGCCCGTCGACCGCCGGATCACCACCACCCGCCCCACCAGCTCCGGCGGCACGACGAGCTCGCCCGGCGGCACGAGCTCGAGGCGGCGGCCGACCCCCTGGACGACGCGCACCCCCTCGGCGGTCCGGACGAAGCCCTTCGTGCGGAGACCGCGCCGGGCCTCGATCCACGCGAGCGCGTCGGCCTCCGGGAGCCCCTCGGGCACGCGGAGCTCCTCGCTCTCGAAGTGGTCGTGGTCGTGGTCGTGCTCATGCTCGTGGTCGTGCGGCGCCGGGAGCGCGCGCGTGCGAGGGCCGGTCGGAAACAGGAGCTCCGGGTCGATCGCGCCGTAGGAGGCGTGGAGGATCGGCGCGTCGGGGTTCATCGCGGCGAGGCGCGCTTCGAGCGCGGGCAGCGTCTCGGGCGCGACGAGGTCGATCTTGTGGAGCAGCAAGAGGTCCGCGCTCGACACCTGGTCCTCGAAGGTGCCCGCGAGCTCCTCCTCCTCGCCCAGTTGGGCGGCGTTGACGACGACAACGTTGGCCTCGTCTCCGACCCAGGCGTTCACGGGCGGCCGATACAGGTTCAGCTGGGTCTCGAAGGGCAGGGCGACGCCGCTCGTCTCGATGACGACGCGATCGGGGTCGACCTTGGCGCGCAGCTCCTCCAGCGTGTCGACGAGCTCGTCGGAGAGCTGGCAGCACACGCAGCCGCCGGCGAGCTCCACGAAGCGCTCCTCCCCCTTGCCGAGCAGCGCCTCGTCGATGCCGAGCGCGCCGAACTCGTTGGAGACGATGGCCACGCGCTCGCCGCGGCGCTGCGCGTCCTCCAGGAGCTTCCGCACGAGCGTGGTCTTGCCGCTCCCGAGGAAGCCCGACACCACGAGGACGGGGACGCGCGGCTTCACAACGTCCCGAAGTAGTTGAGGACCGCGTCGTCCAGGTCCGCCGCCGTCGCGACGCGCGCACGCCGCTGGTAGATGCACTGGTTCACGACCTGCAGCAGGAGGTCGCGCGGGTGACAGAAGCGGAGCTTCCGCCCCGCGCCCTTGTAGTGCGTCTCGATGAGGTGCGAGACGGCGCCGGGCGCGAGCTTCACCTCGTAGCGCGCCGCCAGGACCTCCATGAGCGCGCGGAATTCCCGCTCGCTGGGGTCGGGCACGTGGATCTTGTAGGGGATCCGCCGGAGGAAGGCCTCGTCCACGAGATCGCGCGGCTCGAGGTTCGTGGAGAAGATGAGGAGCGGGTCGAAGGGGGAGGTGATCTTCCGGCCGTCGGGCAGGCTCAAGAAGTCGATCCGGCGCTCCAGCGGGAAGATCCAGCGGTTCAGGAGCACCTGCGGCTCCATGCGCTGCCGGCCGAAGTCGTCGATGACGAGCGTGCCGCAGTTCGCCTTGAGCTGCAGCGGCGCCTCGCAGATGTTCGTGGAGGCGTTGAGCTGGATCTCGAGCATCTCCAGCGTGAGCTCGCCGCCGGCCACCACCGTGGGGCGCTTGATCTTGACCCAGCGGCGATCGAGGCGCTCCGAGGGGGTCAGCGGCTTGAACGCGGGGTCGACCACCTCGTGGGTGGCCGGGTCGTAGAGCTTGACCAGGTGGCCGTCGATGAGGAGCGTGTGGGGGATCCAGATCTCGTCGCCGAAGCAGCGGGTGATGCGCTCCGCGATGCTGGTCTTGCCGTTGCCGGGGTCCCCGTGCAGGAACATCGCCTTGCCGCTCGTGATCGCGGGCCCCAGCCGCCCGACCATCGCGTCGGACACGAGCAGATCGCCGAAGGCGCGCTGCAGGTCGTGGGGGGTCGGCGAGCGCGTGCGCAGCGTCTGGTCGCGCACGCTCTGGAGGTACTGCGCGAACGGCACCGGGGCGGGGCCGACGTAGGCGCAGAGCCGCTTGTACTCGATCGCCTTGCTGCGGCCGGCGTCGGTCAGCTCGTAGATGAAGTCGCCCATCGCGGTGGAGCCGCGGTGCTGGAGGAGCTTGGCGGCCTTGAGCTGCTCCAGCAGGTCCTTCGTCATCGGGAGCGCGATGCAGAGGTCGTTGGCGACCTGCCGCGCGGACTCGGTGCCGGCGGTGGCGAAGTAGCGGAGGACGAGCTGCTCGCCGAGCAGGGGGTCGAGCCCGGCCTCGTCCCACGTGCGGGGCTCGCGCGGCTGCCAGCGCGGCTGCTCGGGGAGCTCCATCCTGGGGGGCGGCGCGGGGGCGGGCGCGGCGTGATCGGGGCGGACGTCGACGCGCACGGGCTCCGCGTGCGGATCGACGCGCGCGTGCGCGCGGGCGGGGTCGCGGATCTCGTCGGTGCTCTCGCGCGGGATCCGGGCCTCGAAGCCGTCGCGCGGCTCGGGGCGGGCGGGCTCGGCGCGGGGCGGCTCGGCCCGGTTCGCGGCGGGCGGGCGGGGCGGCTCCGCGGGGGCCTCCTCGGCCGACCCCGGCGCGAGGTCGCGGCCCCAGGCATCGCGGCGCGGCGGCTCGGCGGGGCGCGGGGGCTCGGCGGTCCGTGGGGCGGGGGCCTCCCACGGGGCGGGCGCCACGCGGTCGTCCGCGGCGGCCGGCTCGGCGAGGGGCGGGACGGTCCCGATGCGCGCGACGGGCTGGGGGCGGGGCACCCGCTCGACGCGCGAGATGGTGTCGGCGTCGTCCCGCGCGAAGGAGAGCGGGCGGGGGCGGGGCCGCGAAAAGCCCGGCTCCGGAGGCCGCTCTCCGTCCCGCGGCCGGCCTTCGTCCGCGCGACTCGCATCGTCGGGGCGGGCAGCGCTCGAGGGGTCCGGTGGGTCGGTGGGCATACCGTCAGGATAACCGTCCCCGGCGCCGCGACCTCCGCCGCGCTACGGGCTCGCCATGGGATTGCTCACGCGAATCCGGGCACGTCTGCGCGGACCTTCCACCCCCACTCTCGGCCCCCGCTTCACCCCCACGATGGAGGAGGTGTGGCGCGAGCTCGAGGAGCAGGTCGACGCCGAGCTCAAGAAGGCCGGCGCCAGCGTGGTCGGCGCCTGGGAGGTCGGCGCGGCCGAGCTCGGGCGCGCCGTGGTCGGCCTGCCCGACGACAAGGTCCTCGTGGAGCGCTTCAGCGATGCGCTCGTGCCCACCCTCCAGCCCTTCCAGGATCTCCACAAGGGCATCGGCGCCGCGATGCGCGCCGGCCTGGAGGCGGGCCGCTCGACGGGGTCGGTCGCGGCCGCCACCGCTCCGCTCGCGCGGCTCCTCGAGGGGCTCGACGAGCAGGCCGCGGCGGGCTGGTCGAAGACCGCGAAGCACCTGGAGCCGCTGTTCGCGCGCTGCGCCCGGCCCGACGAGGCACGGGATCGTTTCCTCGCCGGCGAGCGGCTCCTGCGCCAGGCCTGCGTGGACGCCGACGAGATCTGGCGCGCGCGGCTCGCGGCGCTCCCGGAGGCGCCGGGCCTCTGGGAGGGCGTGACCGGCGCGGCCGAGGCCTGGCAGCTCGCCGCGACCCGGGGGATCGAGATCGCCGTCGACCGGCACGCCAAGGGGCTGGTCGGGGGCATCCGCGAGGGGCGGTAGCCGCCGAACGAGCGCGGCCCCCTCCCGCGCGGAGCGGAAGGGAGCCGCGAGCGAGCGCGCGTCGGGGGTCAGTCGCGCTTGTTGTGCTGCTCGGCGAGGCCGGCGCGGATGCCGGTCTTGACCGCGATGGGGCGGCCGTCGGCCTTGGCGATGAAGAAGGGGGCGGTGGGCTGGGGCCTGGTCATGGTGGATCTCCGGGGTGGGGTGGGTGCGCTTCGTCGCGTCACGCAGGAGAGGAATGCAGGCGGCGTGCCAGGCGCCGATCTCGCGAAAACGCCGCATTCACCGTGCCGCAAGCCCCTGCGCCGGGCGCGCGCGCATCCGGCACGCATGCGCGCGCATCCTCGGGCTCCGTGGGGCGCGCCCCCGCGCGGACGCGGGGTCGGGCCCCTCCAGGGTCGCGCCGGGGGCGCTCCGCTGGCGCTCCCCGCGGCTCCGCCGCGGGCGCGCCGAGCCGCGCGGTCGCGTCCGCGCCCGCGCGCCTTCCGGGCCCCTCGCGCGGCGTGGCGGCGGGCGCTCGCCCCGCGGGAGGCGGTGACGGCGCCGTCGGACTCCGGCCGGTGCGGTCGCGGTCACCCCGGGTGCGGCCGGGCCACCCGGGCGCTCGCCCGCGCCAGAGGAGCGGCGTCGAACACGACAACCGACCTCAGGAGCGGCACCGAACACGACAAAGGCGGCCCCGGGGGGCCGTCCTCGGCCCGCCCACTCGTTGAAAATGGCGCTTCGTTCGTTCGGCCGAGGTGGCGATCGCCCGCCGGGCGGGACGAGTGTCGTACTCGGTGCCGCTCCTGAGCCTGCGTGTCGTATTCGAGGCCGCTCCTGGGCTGCGACCCCGGGTCCGGCGTCGGCCGCCCGGTCGGGAGCGCCGCGCCGGGCCGCGCCCGGCGCCGCCGCGCCCGGCGCCCGGCGCC
>CAYWGD010000120.1:0-4111 GCA_964457335.1 uncultured Enterobacteriaceae bacterium
CCCCCCGCGGCCCGCCCCCCCTCCGCGGCCTCGCGGGCGCGCTCGCGCAGGTCGTCGCGGCCACCGGCACCCCCGATCAGCGCGCGGCCGTCGACGCCCTCCGGGGCATGGACGCCCGCGTCCTCCCGCACGCCCGGCGCGCCCGGGACCTGCGCCTCGCCGTGCAGTCCGACGCCGTCGCCCTCGCCGAGGCGCTCGGCCCCGAGCGGGTCGGCGTCGTCCTGGCCCGCAAGGACGAGCTCTCCACGCGCGTCGGCGAAGGGCGCGCCTGGCAGGCCGCGATCGAGCGCACCCGTTGAGCGCGCGGCCCAGCGTCGAGCCGGGTACCGCCCCGACCGCCCCCTCGACGCCCGCGTCCCTCCTCACGCGCCTCGGCCCGCCGCTCCTCCTGGTCGCCCTCGCGACGCTCCCGCTCGTCGGCGCGATCGGGCACGCCGACCGCCTCGTCGGCGACCCCCTCGGCGAGCTCCCCGTGAAGGTCTGGGTCTTCGAGACCTTCGCCCGCATCGGCCTGCTCGGCGGCCGCGTCGACACCGCCGGCTTCCCCAACCTCGGGCCGCTGAACAACCCCGACCCCGCCGGCACCCTCGTCACCGGGCTCCTCCGGCCGCTCGTCGGGCGCGTGTGGGCCTACAACCTGCTCGTCTCCGGGCAGCTCGCGGCCTCCATGCTCGCGGCGTGGGCGCTCGCCCGGGCGCTCGTCGGGGACGCGCTCGCCGCGCTCGTGGCCGGCGTCACCTTCGGGCTCGCCCCGCTGGTGCTCGCCTACGCGGTCTCCGGCGCGATCACCGACATCCTCAACCTCTGGCCCTACCCGCTTGCCCTGCTCGGCCTGCTCAACGCGCTGCGCGCCGCGAGCCCCCGCGCGACCGCCGCATGGGGCGCCTTCGGCGGCGCCGTCGCCGGGCTCGGCTTCGTGACCTGCCCCTACAACTTCGTCGTCTTCGGGGCCATGGCGTTCCCGGCCGCGACCCTCGTGCCCTTCGCGCGCCGCGATGGCCTCGTCCCCGCCGGCCCGCCCCTCACGCCCACGCTCCGCACCGCGGCCCTCGCGCTCCTCTCCCTCCTCGCGGCCCTCCTCCTCGTCGCCGGCACGCACGCGCTCTACATCCGCGGCATCCTGGCCGACCCCACGAGCCAGATGTCCGCGTCGGCGGTCTCGGCCACCCGGCACGCCCCGCCCTACCGCTTCCTCGAGCCCGGGCACCGCGACCGCTACGTCGCCTGGCTCGCCGACTACGTCGCCGTCGGGAAGGGCGCCCTGGTGGAGCGCGTCGCGGCCGCGCGCTTCTACCGCGCGTTCGCGCCCGGCTTCCTCGCGTACGCGCTCGCGCTGGCCGGCCTGCTCGCCCCCCGTCGCCGCGCCACCCTCGTCTGGGCGGGCACCGCCCTCTTCTGCGTGCTCGCCTCCACCGGCCCCTTCCTCCCGCTCACCCGCGACGTCTTCCTGCCCGGCCCCTACAACCCCGCGTGGCTCCTCACCCAGCACGTCCTCCCCGGCGGCGACCTCATCCTCGAGCCCTTCCGCTACGCCCTGCCGGCCAGCCTCGCCCTCGGCATCTGCGCGGCCGTCGGCGCGCGGGAGCTCGGCCGGCGGGTCCACCGACGCATCCTGCCCGCGGTCGCCGTGGTGGTGGCGATGGAGGTCGCGCTCGTCTCGCCGGCGCCCTTTCCGGTGCCGACCACGCGCCTCGCCGCCCCGGCCGTGTACCGCGAGCTCGACGCCCTGCTCCCGCCCGGCGCCGTGATCGAGCTGCCCTACTTCGACCACGCCTCCGACCGCTTCTACCGCGAGCATTTCTTCCACCAGCTGCTCCACGGCCGGCCGATCCCGAACGAGGTCATCGGGTTCGCGCCCCGCTACCTGCGCGACAACCAATTCACCGCGAAGCTCCTGTCGATCGAGAAGGACACCGGCCGCCTCCGCGTCGAGGTCACCGATCCCGGGCGCATCGCCGCCGACCGGGATCGCTTGGCATCCGACGGCTTCGCGGGCATCGTCGTCGACCCGACCGGCTTCGCGACCGAGGCGGCGCGCGAAGGCGTCGCCGCCGAGCTCGCCCCGTTCGGCCCACCGGTCCGCCAGGGCGACCGCTGGGTCTACCGCATTCCCCCGCCGACGCCGTGAACCGCCTCCTCCCGCTCGCGCTGCTCTCCGTGCTGGTGCTGCCGGCGTGGTCGCTGCTCGGCGGCGGCTACCTCGCGGACCCGCTGTCCGAGCTGCCCGTGCGCCTCTGGTGCCACGAGCGCATCCCGCTCTTCGGCGGCCTCGTCGACACCGCCGCCTTCCCCAACGTCGGCCCGCTCAACGACCCCGACCCGCTCGGCACGCTGGTCACCGGCGCCCTGCGCCCGCTGCTCGGCCGCGCCGGCGCGTTCGACGCCTACGTCCTCGGCCACCTCGCCCTCACGCTGCTCGCGACGTGGGCGCTCGGGAAGGAGCTCGTCGGGGACGCGCGGGCCGCGCTCGTGGGCGCCGTCGCCTTCGCGCTCACGCCGCTGGCGCTCGTGTACGGCGTGGCGGGCGCCGTCGTGGATCTGCTCGCCGTCTGGCCCTGGGCGCTCGCCGCGCGCTCGTCGATCCGCGCCTGGCGCGGCACCAACGCCCTCGATCCGCTCCTGGCCGGCGTGTGGGCGGCCGTCGGCTTCGTCGCGAGCCCCTACCACGTGCTCGTCTTCGCCTCGCTCGCCGTGCCCGCCGTCCTCTGGGGAGCCTACACGCGCGGCGAGGGCCTCCTCCCGGGCGACGTCCCGGTCCCCTCGCGGCGCCGCCTCGTCGCGCTCGTCGCGCTCGTCGCGCTCGGCGGCCTCGCCCTCGCCGGCCCGTACGCGGCGCACATGCGCGGCGTCATGGACGACCCCACGAGCCAGATGTCCGCCTCCGCCGTGGGCGCCACCCGCCACACCTGGCCCTTCCCGCTCCTCTCGCCGGACCACACCCACCGGTACGTCGCCTACCTCGCCGACTACGTCGCCGTCGGGAAGGACGCCCTGATCGAGCGCGTCGCGGCCGCCCGCTTCTACCGCGCGTTCTCGCCCGGCTTCACGCTCTTCGGGCTCGCGATCGCGGCGGTCGCGTTGTGCCGGGACAAGCGCGTGCCCGGGCTCTGGCTCTTCTGCGCGGTCTTCGCCATCCTCGCCTCCACCGGGCCCTGGATGCCCGTCACGCGCACCGTCGCCTCGGCCGCGGGGGTCAACCCCGCGTGGTGGCTCCTGCACGTGCTCCCCGGCGGGGACCTGCTGCTCGAGCCCTTCCGCTACGGCCTCGCCGCCGCGCTCGCCCTCGCCATGGCCGCCACCCTCGGCACCGCCGAGCTCACCCGTCGCCTCGGCGGCTGGGTGCCGTTCGCCGCGGTCGCCGTCTGGCTCCTCGAGCTGGTGTTCGTCTCGCCCGTGCCCATCCCGCTCCCGACGGCGAACCCCGAGATGCCAGCGGCCTACGCCCAGCTCGACGCGCTCCTCCCGCCCGGCGCGGTCATCGAGCTCCCGTACTACGACCGCGGCAGCGACCGCTTCAACCGCGAGCACTTCCTCCACCAGCTCGTCCACGGGCGGCCGATCGCGGACGAGGTCCTCGGCTTCCCGCCCCGCTACCTCGTCGGCAACCAGTTCACCGCGGGGCTCCTGCAGGCCGAGAAGGGCCTGGGGGCGCTCGCCGTGAGCGTCACCGCCTTCGACCGCGTCGACGCCGACCGCGTCCGCCTCGCCGCCGACGGCTTCGCGGGCATCGTCGTGGACTTCTCCGCCTACGCCACCCCCGACGTGGCCGCAAACGTGCGTCGCCAGCTCGAAGCGCTCGGGGCGCCCACCGTGCTCGGCGACCGCGAGGTCTGGATCCTGAAGTAGGGCGGGTGGGCGCGACCCCCCGCGGGGACGCGGGGGGTCGGCGTCCTCCAGGCTCGCGGCGGAGCCGCTCGGTCGGCGCGCTGCGTGCGCGCCGACCGCGGCGGGGCGCGCACGTCCGCGCGGCCTCCGGCCTCCGGTCCCCCGCGCCCGCCGCGCCTTCCAGCCGCCTCGCGCGGACCTCCGCGGCGAGGCGGACCTCCGCGCGGCGCGGCCTCCGGGGAGGTGTCAGGAATTGCGAATTGACACCTACGGCTCCGCCGTAGGT
>CAYWGD010000120.1:4121-21986 GCA_964457335.1 uncultured Enterobacteriaceae bacterium
CTTATTGCTCAATCCCCCCCACGGCGCCCGGGTTTGTTCACACCCCCCAATTCCTGACACCCGCTCCCTCAATTCGCAATTCCTGACACCCGCTCCCGCCGCGGCTGCTCCCGCCGCCGCGACACCCGCTCCCTCCGCCGCGGTTGCTCCCGCCGCCGCGGCGCGGGCGGCTCCCACCCCCCTCCCGCCACCGCCCCGGCATAGAATCCCCACATGTGGAAGTGGATCGTCGGCGTCGTGGTCGTGATCGGGGTGCTCCTCTGCGTGGGGGGCGGCGTGGTGGGCGGGGGGTGGCTGTGGGCGCGGTATCGGGCCGAGCGGGCGGCCGGCGCGGCGGAGGAAGCCGCCGCGGAGCAGGCCGCCGCCGCCGACGCGGCCGCCGACGCCGCCACGATGGCGCGGACCGACAGCCTCGCGGCGGCCCGCGCCGCCGCGGCCGGCGGCGACGCGACGAGCGCCGTCGACGCCTACTCCGACGTGCTGGAGGGCGACCCCGACAACGTCGAGGCGCTGCTCGGGCGGGGGCGCGCCTACGCGAAGCTCGAGCGGCTGGACCTCGCGGAGGAGGACCTCCGCGGCGTGACGGGCCGCGACCCGGCCAACCGCGAGGCCTGGTCGAGCCTCGGCTGGGTGCTCGGCCGAATGGGCCGCGACGGCGAGGCCGTGCAGGCCTACGATCGCGTCCTGGCGCTCGCCGGCGAGGAGCCGCAGGCGCTCCGCGACCGCGGGAACGCCCGCTACCGCGCCGGCGACGTGGCCGGCGCGCGCACGGACGCCGCCCGCGCCTGCGCGCTCGGGCTCCCCGACGGCTGCGCGCTGGAGGAGCGCATCGCGGCGGCCACGCGGCGCTGAGCGACACCCTCCTCCACGCCCCCCGGGCACCCGAACCACCGACGTCCCTCCGGGGCACGCCGTCGCCGCGGCGCGAAGCGGCTGCCCGAGAGAAGACCTACCGGTACACCCCGGCCCGCGCGTTGCGTCGGACCTGCCAGAGCTCGCGCGCCATCGCGACGCCGTCCGCGAGGGGCCGCACCCGAGAGTCCGCCTCGTAGCGCCACACCACGGGCACCTCGCGCACGCGGTGCCCGCGCAGGTGCGCGACGTAGAGCAGCTCGACGTCGTAGGCGAAGCCGTCGATCGTGAGCACCGCGAACAGCGCCCGCGCCACGTCCGCCCGGAGCAGCTTGCAGCCGCACTGCGTGTCCTGGTGGCCCGCGAGGAGCGTGGCCTGGACGGCGTGGTTGAAGGCCCGGCCGATCCAGTGGCGGAACGCGGGCTCGCCCACCCGCCGCGCGCCCGCGCCCTCGCGCGTGGCGATGACCAGGTCGGCGTCGATGGCGAGCAGCTCCGGGATCTCGGTGGGGCCGACGCTCCAGTCCACGTCGGAGAGCAGGAGCCGATCGCCCCGCGCCGCCGCGACCCCGGCGCGCAACGCCGCGCCCTTGCCCCGGTGGGGCACGCTCAGCACGACGTCGTCGGGCCCGGCGGCGGCCCGCAGGCCGGCGAGGGTGCCGTCGGTCGAGCCGTCGTCCACCCACACGGCCTCGACGCGCCCGTAGCGCGCCCGCAGCCACTCGACGCCCGCGCGCCCGTCCGCGAGACGGCGCTCCTCGTTCCAGGCGGGGATGACGACGGAGAGCATCCGCGCCCTCCTACTGCGGGATGCGCGGTCCCCGCTACAGAGCGCCCCCCGGCCGATCGCTATGATGCGCCGATGCGCGCGCTCATCGTGAATCCGACGATCGACCGGGACCTGGAGCTCTACCACCTGGGCACCGCGGGGATCGCGAGCTTCGTGAACGCCGTCGGGCGGCACCGGGCCGAGGTCGTCGACTTCACCTTCTACTGGGACCGCTGGGAGGACTACCTCCGCGAGCGCCTGGAGCGCTTCAAGCCCCAGGTGCTCGGCATCTCCACGGTCACGCCGCGCATGCCGTCGATCCTCCGGATCGCGCGGGCGGCCAAGAAGTGGGATCCGAACATCGTGGTCGTGCTCGGCGGCCACCACTCGAGCCTCGACACGGTCAACACGGTGCGCCAGGACTGCGTCGACTTCGCCGTCGTGGGCGAGGGCGAGTACACCTTCCACGCGCTGCTCGACGCGCTGGAGGACGGCGGGGACCTGCGGGCCATCCCGTCCCTCGCGTTCTCGGAGGGCGGCGAGGTCGTGGAGACCGGCATCGCGCCGCTCCCGAAGGGGGCCCTGCTCGACCAGGTCCCGCACATGGACTGGACGCTCTGGGAGCAGCACCCCCGGATGATCTTCCACGCCGGGTACGTGCCGATCATCGGCGTGCGCGGCTGCCCCTACAAGTGCTCCTTCTGCTCGTCGCCGGTCCTCGCGGAGCGGCTCGCGGACGCGGGCCCCTTCGTGCGCAAGCGCTCGGCGACGCGCGTGGCCGAGGAGGCCGCGTACCAGTGGGAGCGCCACGCGCGGCACGGACTCAAGTACCTGAGCTTCTACGACCAGAACTTCCTCATGCACCGCGGCTGGCTCGAGGAGTTCACCGCGGCCTACCGCGCCCGCGGGCTCCACGCGAAGCTGCCGTTCTCCGCCTACTCCCGCGTCGACCACATCACCGAGGAGAAGCTCGAGCTCGCGAAGTCCGCCGGCTGCGCCCAGCTGCGGCTCGGCATCGAGGCGGGCGACCCCTACGTACGCAACAAGCTCCTCAACAAGGAGCTCGACGAGGACACGCTCCAGGAGAAGCTCGCGCTCATCAAGAAGAGCGGCATCAAGACGCTCGGCTACTTCCTGATCGGGACGCCCGGCGAGACCGCGGAGCAGGCCGACACGACCTACCGCCTCGCGCGCGACAGCGGGCTGGACCGCGCCGCCTTCTTCTTCTTCACGCCCCTCTGGAACCTGAAGATCATGGAGGAAGCCGGGCTCTCCGTGAACTACCTGGAGCGGGAGGCGAGCGCGACGTTCTACCAGGGCGGCGAGCTCACCGAGGAGGCGAGCGGGCTCGGGAAGGCGAAGCTGAAGGCGCTCTTCTTCCGCGCCAACGGCTACTTCCTGGCGCGCACGGTCAAGCGGCAGCTCCAGCGCAACGGACCCGGCTGGATCGCGGGCTTCCCGCGCTACTGGCGGGAGGCCCGGCGCGACCAGCTCGACGCCAAGCTCGCGTTGAGCCAGTACGTCTACTACCACGACGACGCCTGGCTCACCTGACGCACGCCGCTCCGCCGCGGGTGCAGCCGTGAGCGCGCTCGGCCGCTATCTCGTGCCGTTGTCGGGGGTCCCGCTCTCCCGGCGGAACGTCGCGAAGGTCGGGCGCACGCTCGCCGCCGCCTACCGGTCGAAGGACACGGCGCCGCTCCCGCCGGCGCTGGGCATCGACGTGTCGGGCGACCCGACGCCGCTCTCGTTCGTGGACTTCGTCCGGATCTTTGAGCGGGTGTGCCCGCCCGCCCTCTCGTTCTCCGGCCGAGGCGAGCCGCTGCGGAACGAGCAGCTGCCGCGCATGATCGCGCACGCGACGGCGGCCGGGTCGCGCGTGGACCTCGTGACGGACGCCACCCTCCTCGATCCCGGACGCGCGTACGCCCTGGTCCAGGCCGGCCTCGCGAAGCTGACGGTGTCGATCGACGCCGACCCCGAGAAGGGGCTCCGGAGCGTCGAGCGGCTCGTGGCGATGCGCGACGCGAACCGCAAGACCGGGCCGCGCGTCGAGGTGCGGCTGGGGCTCTCCCGACGGAACGTCGACCAACTCGGCGAGCGGATCGAGCTCTGCCACGCGCGGCTGCCGCACGTGGAGCCGATCGTGCTGGGGAGGTTCACCGACGACGGGGCGGAAATCCCCCTCGGCGACCCGGCCGCCCTCGCGGCCCTGCGCGACGCCCGCGCCCTCGCCGAGCGCAAGGGCCTCCGCCGGACGATCGGCTCGATCGACGCCGCCATCGACCATCTCACCCGGGACCTCGCCAGCGCCCCCTGCTACGTGCCCTGGTACTCAGCGTGCGTGTCGACCGACGGCGAGGTCCACCCCTGCCACCTCCACGCGATCCGGGGCACGAGCGTCGGCAACGCGCTGCGCGAGCCCTTCGAGCAGGTGTGGAACGGCCCCCGCATGCGGGCGTTCCGCGCCGGCCTGCGCGAGCGGCGCTGCGCGGACGCGGTGTGTAGCGCCTGTCGCCACGAGGACGACCGGATGAACCGGGTGTTCGGCGCGGTCGCGCGTTTGTGGGGTCTCAAGGGCACGAGCGCTCGGCTCGGGGGGGCGCGCCCGTCGGGATCGGGGTAGTTTTGCCGGATGAACTACGACCACGCGCGATCGGGGGACGTAGACGAGCCGGCCGTCGCGGCGGCCTTCCCGCTCGACGACCGCATGACCGCGCTGCTCGCGGGGATGCGCGAGTGTGCCTGCGGCATCGATCGCGACTGGCGCATCCTCTGGGCCAACGAGCAGGCGGCGAAGCAGGTCGGGGTGGAGCTGGATGCGGCGATCGGCCGCTCCTTGTGGTCGCTGTTCCCCGTCGCCACCGGCAGCGTGCTCGAGGCGCTCCTCCGGCGCACGCTGGGCGAGCGCCGGCCCCAGTGGGCCGACTACCTCTCGCCGATCACGGGCCGGTGGGTGGAGATGCGCGTGTTCCCCACCGAGGAGGGGCTCGTCCTGGTCTGGAGCGATCTCACGGAGCGGCAGGAGGAGGCGCGGACGCAGCGCCGCAACGCCGCCGAGCGCGACGCGGCGCTCGCCCAGCTCCAGGCGGTGCTCGACCTGTTGCCGGTGGGGGTCGGCATCGCGCAGGACCGCGAAGCGCGCGTCATCCGCTCGAACCCCGCGCTGTCCCGCATGCTCTCGGCGGACCGCGGCGACAACGCCGCGCGCGGCTCGGCCGACATCGACACGCGGCCGCGACACACGGTGCTCCGCGACGGGAAGCCGCTCACGGACGCCGAGCTCCCGATCCAGGAGGCGGCGCGGACGGGCCGGCCCGTCCCGACGGCCGAGTACACGGTCATCCGGGGGGACGGCTCCCGCATCGTGATCACGGGGGCGGCGCTCCCGCTCATCGACGCCCACGGCCGGTCGGTCGGCGCGGTCGGCTGCTTCACCGACATCAGCAGCCTCGAGGCGGCGCTCTCGGCCGTCGAGGCCCACGCCGCCTTCCTCTCCGCCCTGGGCGACACCGTGCCGGGCCTGCTCTGGGCCTCGGACACCGACGAGCGCATCGAGTACGCCAACCGGGCGCTCGAGATCTACTTCGGCCGGCCGGCGGCCGAGCTCCAGCTCGGGATGTGGTGGGCGGCGAGCCACCCCGACCACGCGGGGGCCGTGGAGGCCGCGTGGGCGCGGGCCCGCGAGACGGGCGAGCCGCTCGAGCTCGAGTACCCCGTGCGCCGCCACGACGGCGAGCACCGCTGGTTCCTCGTGCGCGCCACCCCGCACGCGGAGGGGCGGCTCCGGCGCTGGATCGGCATCGCGGTCGACGTGACCGAGCGAAAGCGCGGGGAGGAGCAGCTCCGCGACACGCAGCGGCTCCAGGCCGTCGGGAAGCTCGCGGGCGGCGTGGCCCACGAGGTGAACAACCAGATGACGGTCGTGCTCGGGATGGCCGCGCTCGCCGCCAAGCGCCTCGGTATCGACCACCCGGCCCGCCGCGCGATCGACCACATCACGTCGGCGGGCACCCGCGCCGCGAGCATCACGCGGCAGCTCCTGGCCTTCTCCCGGCGCCAGATCCTCCAGCCCGTCCTGCTCGACCTCAACGACGTGCTGCTCGCCTTCCAGCCCGTCCTGGAGCGGATCGTGGGGGCGCACACGGTGGTCGTGCTCGACCTCGCGCCCGGGCGGCTGGCCGTGCGCGCCGACCGCGGGCAGCTCGAGCAGGTGCTGGTCAACCTCGCGTCGAACAGCCGCGACGCCATGCCCGGCGGCGGGCGGCTCACGGTCTCGACCGCGCTCGTCACCGACGCGGACGTGCGCCGCGCCGTCGGCGACGCGACCGCGCGGCCCGGCCCGTGGATCGCGCTCTCGATCGCGGACACGGGCACCGGCATGTCCCGCGAGGTGCGCGCGCGCGCCTTCGAGCCCTTCTTCACGACGCGGCCGCACGGCGAGGGCTCGGGCCTCGGGCTCGCCACGGTCTACGGCATCGTCGCGCAGAGCGGCGGCCACCTCTCGCTGGACAGCGAGCCCGGGGCCGGCACCACCGTCGAGGTGTTCCTCCCCGCCGCCGACGGGCTCGTGGAGGAGGAGCCCGGGCCGCTGGTCGTGCAGGCGCCGCCCGCCCGGCGCGCGCCGCCGCACACCGGCCGCGTGGTGGTGGCCGAGGACGAAGAGGGCGTGCGCGAGATGGTGCGGGAGGTCCTCACGCACGCCGGGTTCGACGTGCTCGTGGCCGGCTCGGGCGACCAGGCGCTCCGCATGGTCGCCGAGCTGTCGGAGGCGCCGGCGCTCCTCGTCACGGACGTGGTGATGCCCGGCATGGACGGCCGCGAGCTGGCGGCGCGGGTGCGGGCCCGGTGGGCGGTGCCCGTGCTCTACGTCAGCGGCTACGCCTTCGAGGAGGTCGTGCGGCGCGGGCTCCTCGACCAGCAGGGGCCCTTCCTGCAGAAGCCCTTCCTGCCGGACGCGCTGCTCGAGCAGGTCCGGGCGGTGGTCGGCCCGAACCGCGCCTGAACCTGGACAGGCGTTCACCACCCGGCTACATGGATCGGGCATGCCGCGCTCCCCCGTCCGCCCCACGTCCCCCGAGCACCGCGCCGCGCTGGCGTCGCTGCGCACGCTGCCCGCGATCGGCCCGAGCCTCGCGCAGGACCTCTACCTGCTCGGCTACCGCGCCCCGGCCGACCTCGTGGGGGCCGACCCGATGGAGATGTACCGGCGGCTCGAGGCGCTCACCGGGTCCCGGCAGGACCCCTGCGTGCTCGACACGTTCCGGTGCGCCGTCTACGTCGCGTCCACGCCTTCGCCCGACCCGGAGAAGACGAAGTGGTGGACGTGGTCGCGCCTCCGCCTCGCCGGGGAGCTCCCGGGGCACCGGTAGCTCCGCGGGCCGGTCAGTCCGTCGCGGCCCCGCCGTCGAGCTCCTCCCGCACGATGGCGGGCCGCTCCTCCAGGAAGCCCAGCACGTCGTCGGGGCTGCACGGGATCTCGGCGCGCGGGTCCCCCTCGCAGTCGGCCGCGATCGTGGCCGCCACGTCCGCGGCGTAGGCGGGGAGGTCGACCCAGGCCGCGAGCACGCCCTCGACGTGCGTGTAGAGCCGCTGCGTGCAGGCCGCGGACCGCCCGCAGAGGATCAGGATCCGCCCCTCCCACCCCGCGTGCACCGGCACGTAGCGATCGGTGAAGGCCTGGTCCTGGCCCCAGGGCACGAGGTGCCACCGGTCGGCCTCGGGCGCGTGGTAGAGCAGGAAGTTGTTGGCCGCGCGGGCGTAGGCGTCCCAGTTGCCGGACACGAGGTCGACGGCGATCGCGTCGAGCACCGGGGCCAGGTCGAAGCGGGCGGCGAGCGTCTCGTCCATGGTCTCGGGCGTGGCGGCCTCGAGGGCCTCGATGAGCTCCACGAGGTCGGTCGGCGCGGCGATCTCGCCGTCCTCCTGGAGCTCGAAGTCGTCGTCGCGCCCGTCCAAGAGGTCGCCGCCGTAGCCGCCCTCGTAGAGGTTCCCCTCGTCGTCGTCGGGCCACCAGCCGTCGATGAACTGCTGGTCCATGCTCTCGACGAGCCCGTAGAGCCCGTAGGGCTCGTCGTTCACGGTGAGGCGCACGTAGCCGTGGCGCGGGGCGGGCACGCCGAGGTCCCGGTAGAGCCGGTACGCCACGTGCTCCTTGAGCATCGACTTGTCCTGCACCATGTTGTTGAGCGTGAGCCGGCGCAGGCCGAAGAAGCGCTGGTCGGGCCGGAATTCGTGCACGTCGATCTTCAGCGACGGCTTCCCGGAGAAGCCGCGCCGCGTCATGTTGCCCTTGAGCCGCACCCCCACGAGCCAGCTCTCGCCCTCGTGCAGGAGCGTCGCGGGCACGTCGACGTCGGGGTCGGCCTCGAGCCGCGCCATGTCGGCGCCGTCGATGGAGAGCGCCAGGTCGGTGATGGCGCCCTCCTCCCACAAGAACGCGGAGAGCGCCGGGTCCTCGTCGGGGTCGAGCGCGGCGTCGGACAGGCGCGGCCGGTGCTCGCTCAGCGGGTGGTCGCCGGCCTGCGCGTCGTAGAACGAGAGCGGCGCGCGCCCCACGGTCTCGAGGGGGTCCGGCGGCGCCGGCGGGGCCGGGCTCCAGCAGGCGAGCAAGGCGTAGAGCGGCATCTTCCCCCCGGCGGCGCGCCAGAAACGTAGGGACGCGCTCGCGCCGGGCAGCACGCGGCGGCAAGCGGGCCGCTTCGGCGCGGCGGTCACCCCGACGGGCACGGCCTCGCCGGGGCTGTCACGAAGGGTCGGCGCGGGCGGCGTCAGCCCCGGAGCGCGCCCCGGAGCACTCGCGCCACCTTCTCCCGCTCCACCGTCGTGAGGAAGGGATGCACGGGGAGCGAGAGCCCACGCGCGGCGGCCTCCTCCGCGACCGGGAAGTCGCCCTCCCGCCACCCCATGTCCGCGGAGGTCGGCGCGAGGTGCACGGGCGTGGCGTACTCGATCTTCGTCTCGACGCCGCCGGCGAGCATCCGGCGCTTCACCGCGTCGCGGTCGTCCACGCGCACGACGAAGCTGTACCAGGCGCTCTCCACGCCGGCCGCGGGCAGCACCGGCGCGAGGTCGCCCAGCGCGCCCCGGTAGAAGCGCGCGTTGTCCGCGCGCACCGCCCGCCACGCCTCCATCTTCGGGAGCCGCGCGGTCAGCACCGCGGCCTCCAGCGCGTCGGTGTAGGACGGCGTGCGCGCCGCGCGGAGCACGATCGGATCGGCCCCCTCCGGATCGCGGGCGGTGTCGGCGCGGGCCGCGAGCGCGTCGTCGTCGGTGACGATCATGCCGCCGTTGCCGGCGCCCCCGAGGGGTTTCGACGCGAAGAAGGAGAAGCACCCCGTCGGGCCGATCGGCACGCGACGCCCGCGCGCCGCGCCGTGCGCCTGCGCGCAGTCCTCGATCACGGGCACGCCCAGCTCGAGCAGCGGCGCGACGTCCGCCACGTGCCCGTGCATGTGCACCGGGACGATCGCGCGCGTCCGCCCCGTCATCACGCGCCGCACCGCCTCGGGCCGCACGCACAGGTCGGAGGGGTCGGGATCCACGAGCACGGGCGTGGCGCCGGTGTTCCGGATGGCGAGGATCGTGGCGACAAACGTGTGCGCGGACGTGACGACCTCGTCGCCGGGGCCCACCCCGGCGGCCACGAGCGCGATCTGGAGCGCGGCCGTCCCCGACGCGGTGCCGATCCCGTGCCGGCGCCCGCACCACGCCGCGAACGTGCCCTCCCAGCGCTTCCCGAGCCGCCAGAGCTCGAACGTCGACCGCGCCCCGAGCGCCCGGGAGAGCTCCTCGGCGAGCTCGTCCTTCACCGCGTCGTTGTGCCGGTCGAAGGCCTCGTAGCCGATGACCGCGCGCGCGTAGGCCTCGCCGGCGAGGTCGAGCGCCGGGGCGAAGCGCCGGTAGTGGCGCAGCACGAGCCGCTTGAGCAGGTCAGCCACCGGACGCGAGCGGGCGCCGGAGCTCCGCCTTGCCGACGCAGGTGCGGCAGATGTCCTTCTTGAACTCGCCCCGCAAGAGCTCCCGGCGCGTGGCGCGGAAGGCCGGCAGGTTCCAGAGCTCGGCGAGGCGGCTGACCTTCAGGTCGCCCCAGTCCTCCTCGCCGTAGTAGTCGTTCGGGCAGAGCTTGAGCTTGCCCCAGGCGTCGACCACGAGCGTGCTCGACGGCGCGTGGCAGCTCGCCTGGTGGAGCTCCTCCGCGAAGCGCACGGTCCCGCCGCGGTTGTAGGGGTTCTTCACGTCGTCGGTGAAGTTCCGGACGAGGAAGTGGCGCCGGAACGTCCACCACGGGAGCGCCGCGCGCGTGTCGCGGAACGCCTTCGACTCGCCGGCCTCGAACGTCACCACGAACAGGCTCACGCCGACGTCGAGCAGCGCCCTCGCCTTCTGCGGCGTGAGCGCGTCGCCGTTCGTGTAGATCACGAGCCGCGCCTTCGGGAGCCGCTTCCGGGCCTCGGCCAAGAGCTTCGGCAGGCGCGGGTCCAGGAGCGGCTCGCCGAAGAAGTGCGGCGAGAACCGCCCGCGGAAGCCCATCGCCGCGAGCTGGTCGAGGATCGAGGCGAACAGCTCCTCGGACATCTCGTGCGCCGGCCGCGGGTCGACCGCCACGGGGCAGTAGTGGCAGCCGCGGTTGCAGCGGCTGTTCGTCTCGATCTCGACGCGGTGGAAGCGGTCGGGCAGCACCCAGCGCCGCAGCGGCGCCTCGATGGCCTTCACGGTGTCGAGCGCGTCGAAGAGGAGCGACATCGGGCGCGCAGGATACCGCGGCGGGGTGGGGCGGCGGGGGCGGCGGGCCTTGCCGAGCTCGTGTAACGTCGTTACGGTAGCTGTAACGACGTTACGGAGCCCCATGGACGACGCACGCCGCATCCACGACGCCCTGCTCGACGGCCAGCTCGGCCGGGCGGACCTGACCGCGCGCGGCCTCGGCGCCTTCCTCGGCGCCACGACCTCGCGCGTGTACCACCACCACGGCTCGCTCGACGGGCTCCTGTACGCCGTCGCCGGCGAGGGGTTCCGGGGGTTGGCGGCGCAGCTCGCGGGGGCGATGGCCAAAGGCCTGCCGGAGGTGGCCGCGGCCTTCGTCGGGTGGGGGCTCGACCACCCCGTCCTCTACGAGCTGATGTTCGTACGCCCCTACGACTGGGCCGCGCTGCGGGCGGCCGGGGTGTTCACGGACACGCCGGGGCTCGCGTTGTGGGGGGCGCTGCAGGAGCGGCTCGCCGCCGCCGGCAGCCGGGAGCCGCGCGCCGACGCGCTCGTCCTCTACGCGGGCGTCCACGGGCTCGTCTCCCTCGCGCTCGGGGGGCGCGCGAACGTCGGCCAGCTCGAGATCTCCGACCGGGAGGCCGCCATCGCCGCGGCCCGCACCCTCGCCACCCGCCTCTGCCCCGACCAGGAGTCCCGATGACCGCCGCCCTCTCGCCCGCCCGCGCCCCGGTGGCGCCGTCCCTCCTCGCGTCGCCGCTCCGCCTGCGCTCGGCCGCGCTCCCGAACCGCATCGCGAAGGCCGCGCTCTCTGAGCGGCTGGCCACGCCGACCGGCGATCCCGGCGAGGCGCTGGGGAACCTCTACGGGCGGTGGGCCGGCGGCGGGGCCGGGATGCTGCTCACCGGCAACGTGATGGTGGACCGCGTGCACGTCGCCGAGCGCGGCAACGTGGTGGTCGACGGCTCGACGAACGGGGCGGCGCTCGCCGCGTGGAGCCGCACGATGCGGTCGGGCGGCGCGTCCGCGTGGATGCAGATCAACCACCCCGGCCGCCAGGCGCCGCGGATGGCGGACGCGGCGCCGGTGGCGCCGTCGGCCGTGCCCATGCGGATCGGGTGGGGGGCGTTCGCGCGCCCGCGGGCGCTCCGGGAGGACGAGATCGCGGGCATCGTGGAGGCCTTCGGCGTGGCCGCGGCTCGCGCGAAGGAAGCCGGCTTCGACGGCGTGCAGATCCACGGCGCGCACGGCTACCTCGTGAACCAGTTCCTCTCGCCGCTCACGAACCTGCGGGACGACGCCTGGGGTGGCGACGCGCGGCGGCGGCGGCGGTTCCTGGAGGCCGTCATCCGCCGCGTGCGCGCGGCCGTGGGGGACTTCCCCGTGGCGTTGAAGCTCAACAGCGCGGACTTCCAGCGCGGGGGCTTCGACGAGGCCGAGTCGCTCGACGTCGTGCGCATGGCGGTGGCGGAGGGCATCGATCTCCTCGAGGTGAGCGGCGGCACGTACGAGAGCCCGGCGATGTTCGCGGCGGGCGGCGAGGACGCGCCCCGCGCCGCCTCCACCCGCGCGCGCGAGGCCTACTTCCTCCACTACGCCGAGGCGGTGCGCGCGATCGTGCCGGTGCCGCTCCTGGTCACCGGTGGTTTCCGCACCGTCGCGGGCATGGAGGAGGCCCTCCGCTCCGGCGCCGTCGACGTGATCGGCCTCGGCCGCCCCTTCTGCGTGGACCCCGCCTTCCCGGCCGCCCTGCTCGACGGCCGCGCGGTGGAGGTCCCGCGCCCGGTCCTCGCGACCGGCGTGCGCGACCTCGACGGCATGATCGAGGGCGGCTGGTACCTCGCGCAGCTCCAGCGCATGGGCACCGGCGCGCCGCCGGACCCGGACCTCACGCGGGCGCGGGCGGTGTGGACGTACTTCGCGTCGGGGGGGCGGAGCCGGTAGGGCGTCCGGGCAGCCGAGCCGCCGACGCCCCTCCCGGGCACCGCGGCCGACGCACCGGCCGCCCGTCTTCGGGCGGTCCGGGTGCCCTGATCCAGGTGCCTCAGTTGGGGTGGGACGCAGCGGTGGCCGACGGCGCGTAGGGCACGCGGTACAGCGCGGTCCAGGTGGAGAGCAGCGCCTCGCCGCGCTCCGGGAAGATCGCGAGGTTGCGCACCATCGGCATGATCGTGCCGAAGGAGTCGACCACCGACGCATCGTCGAGGCGCTGCACGAGCACGCGCCCGGTGAGCACCGACGCGGTGAGCACGAGCTCGCGGGCCACGTCCACGGCGAGGGTGCGCACGCCCGGCTGGGTGCGGAAGCGGCGCTCGACCACGCCCTTCACCGGGTCGACGATCCAGAGCTCGGGCTTGTTCGGGAGCGGCACGAACAGGCGGTCGAGGCCGCCCACCCAGGTCAAGCGGCCGTTCAACGTCGGCATCTCGATCCAGGGCTCGACCGTGCTCGTGCCGGGCTCGTAGAGGTAGAGGCGGTCCCCGAAGTCGGGCGCGAGCACGAAGCGGTCGAGCGTCGGCACCCAGGCGAGGTCGCGGATCGTGGGCGGGCGCGAGCCGTCGGGCAGGCGGAGGCGGCGCACGCGCGGCCGCGTGAGGCCGGGGGTGTCGACCTCCACGACGAGGCTGTCCTCCCGCGTGTTGTGCGTGCCGATCGTGAAGACGTAGAGCGTGTCGCGCCCGGGCAGCCAGTGCGAGTAGGTGTGGTGGAGGTACGCCGGGATCTTCGGCGTGCGCGCCACCTCCTTCCAGGCGGCGCCGTCCCACGCGACGGCGGTGATCGTGTCGGGGCCGGACAGGTACCAGGTGTGGCCGGTGGTGGGGTCGGTCTCGCTGTCGAGCGCGAGGCCCTCCATGGGACCCCACCAGGGCGTGATCGGCCACGTCGCGAGGGGGCCGCCGTCGCGCGGAACGTTCACGAGGTTCAGCTGCGTCTCGGCGAGGACCACCGCGCGGTCGCCCACCACGTCGATGTCGTGGAAATCGCACTTCACGCCTTCGGCCGCGCGCGCGACCGTCGTGACGCGCGGATCCACGCGATCGTCGGACCAGGGCGCGAACACGATGCGCTCGTACTCCCAGAAGGACCCGAAGGTGTCCGCCAGCACCCAGCCGCCCGCCACCGCGAGCCCGCCGAGCATGGCCGCGACCCGCGCGCCGCGCGGCCCGACGCCCAGCGCCGCCGCCACCGGCCCCGTCGCGACGAGCTCCGTGCCCGGCACCCACGCGAGGGCGCGGAGGCGGCCGACGAGGCGGGCGAGCGTCTCGTACGGGGCGAAGTTCAGCGCCAGCGCGCCGACCGCCAGCGGGATCGTCCACCACGTGAGCGGCCGCAGGATCAGCGCCGCCGCCACGGCGACCCCCGCCATCGCCACGGCCCACGCGCGCCCCCGCAGCCCCGCGAGCACGAGCCCCGCGACCGCCACGAGCGCGAACAGCGCCACGAGGCGCGCCTCCCGCACGAGCATCGAGTGCCACCCGATGAGGAGCCCCTTCACGAAGCCGTGGGCGTAGTCGAGGCGCGTGAGGCGCTCGCCGACCACCTCCCCGGAGAAGTTGGGGAAGAGCGCCACCGCGAGCGCCGGGACGGGGAGCCGCAGGAGCACCCACGCGCGGAGGCCCGCGCCCGCCTTGTCCCCGGGCCCGCTCATCGGTCCGCCACGAACAGCGAGTGCGGGAGGAGGCGCCCGTAGCCGTGCGAGCCGATGGCGCGCGCCTCGCGTACGCGGAAGCCCGCCCCCTCGAGCGTCGCGACCCACTCCGGCACGCTCCGGAAGCGCCACGGGTCGCTCCGGGTGATGCCGCCGCCCACGGCGACGGTCTCGACCAGCTCGGAGATGCCGCGCTTCCAGGGGGGGCCCACGTCGTTCTCCTTCACCACGAGCACGCCGCCGCCCGCGAGGCGATCGTACGCGGCGCGGAGCGCGCGCTCCACCACGGCGTCGCGGAGGTGGTGGAGCACGTCGTAGAACACGACCGCCCGGCACGGGGGCAACGGGACGGTCGCGAGGTCGCCCTCGACGAAGCGCACGCCCGGCACCGCGCCGAACACGGTGCGCGCGCGGGCGATCTTGTTCCCGTCGACGTCGATGCCGACCACCTCGCGCCCGTTGAGCGCCAGGACCGCGGCGAACATCCCGAAGCCGCACCCCGCGTCGAGCACCACGCCGTCGCGCGGCACCCACGGCTCCACCTCCGGGTAGGGCGTGCCGTACCAGCGCTGGCGCATCCGCAACCGGTCGCGCAGGCTACGGCCCCGGTAGAGCGTGCGGATCTCGGCCGGAACGGGGGGCATCCGGGCCTCTCGCTAACGCAGGGCGGGTGCTATCGTGCGCCGATGTCGCTCGTGAGCGAGGTCCGGTCGCAGGCCCGGACGGCCTGGGTGGTTCGGGGGCTCTGGAGCCTGCCCCAGCTCGCGCGCGGCGTGCAGCTGCCGGTGTCCTGGTACGTCCGGAAGGACGGCACCGCGCCGCTCCCGATGGCCGCGTGCCACTACGTCACCTACGCCTGCCCGGAGACGTGCACCTTCTGCAACGTGACGCAGGTGGTGGAGGAGTGGACGCAGCCGCTCTCCCCGGCCGACCAGATCAAGCTCATCGACAAGCTCGTGCCCGCCGTGCCGACGCTCGCCATCGGCGGCGGCGAGCCGCTCGCGCACCCCGGCATCCTCGACTACTACGCGCGGGTGAAGCAGCGCGGCGGGCGCATCTTCACCGTCACGAGCGGCACCACGCTCGGCGCGTCGAAGGCGAAGAAGCTCGCGGCCATCGGGCCCGACGTCGTGATGTTCAGCCTGCTCGGCGACGAGGCGGCCCACGACGCCGCGATGGGCCGGGAAGGCGCGTGGCAGCGTACGGTCGCGGGGCTCACGAATTTCCTGGCGGAGCGTGACCCGAAGAGGACGCGCGTCATCGTCAACTGCGCGATCTCGCTCGACAACCCCTACACCCTCCGGCCCGTGGCGGCGCTGAGCCGCAAGCTCGGCGTGGACGCGGTGCGCTTCACCTGGCTCTCCTTCCTCACGGACCAGGAGCGCACCGCCGAGACGCACGACGTGACCTACCTCGTCGTGCCCTCGGAGCGGCTCGCGGCCTTCGACCCGGCGCCCACCTTCGCCGAAGCGCGCGCGCTCGAGGCGGACTTCCGCGGCTTCGTGACCTTCCACCCGCGGCTCGACGAGGCCGAGCGGCAGGCCTGGTACCGCGAGGGCGGCGGGGTGGAGCGGCGCTGCCACACGCTCTGGCACACGCTGTTCATGCGCCCCGACGCGAGCGTGGTCCCCTGCGGCCACCTGTTCTCCGACCCCGTCGGGAACCTGCTGACCGACGACCTCGACACCGTCTGGAACCACCCCCGGCTCAAGGCCGAGCGGCTGGCCCAATGGAAGGAGCCGTTCGCGGTGTGTCGGCGCTGCTGCAAGGTCTGAGGCGGAACGCGACGGCAGAGGTCGTGGCGTAGCGGATCGCTACGATGCGCACGCCATCGATCTTTTCGGGCGATCAGGCGCGGGCTGGTGTAGGGTGCGCGCCGCATGGAGGTACACGTGCTCACTCTTCTCGCCCTGCTGCTCACCGCCTGCTCCGGCCCCGACGACAAGGAGCCCGTCGACACCGGTGAGGCCGACGCCGACACCGATACGGACACGGACACCGATACGGACACCGACACCGATACGGACACCGATACGGACACCGACACCGGTGAGACGGGCGACACCGGTGAGACGGGCGAGACCGGCGAGACCGGCGACACGGACACCGCGACCGAGACCGGCGAGACCGGCGCGGAGACTGGCGAGACCGGCGCCGAGACCGGCGAGACCGGCACCACCGAGACCGGCGAGACCGGCACCACCGAGACCGGCGAGACCGGCACCACCGAGACCGGCGACACGGACACGGCGGCGGACACCGGCGACACCGACACGGCGGCGGACACCGGCGACACGGCCGTCGACACCGGCGACACCGGCGACACGGGCGCCTCCGAGGAGAGCCCCGTCGGCATGACCTACCGCTTCGCGCTCGCGGACGGGAACCTCACCTCGCCCTCCGGCATCGGCAGCATCTTCGGCAGCTACGTCGCCAGCCACCTGCTGGTGGAGGTCACCGCGGCCGACACCACCGCGGGCACCCTCGCGATGCGCTGGGCCTGGAGCGACGGGCTCACCGACACGCAGGACACCTGCGCGCTGACCACCGACGTGGACGGCGACTACTCGGCGGCGCCCGACTTCTCGACCACGCCGACCGAGACGACGCTGTACGCCTTCCTGGAGATGTCGGCGGAGGACGCCTCGCTCACCGGCACCTTCAACTCCGACTTCACCGAGGTCCAGGACGCCACGTTCAGCGTCCTGGCCGAGACCAGCGCGCTCTCGGCGCTCGTCGGCTCCTCCGACCCCAGCGCCTTCTGCGACCTCGTCGCCAGCTTCGGTGACAGCTGCGAGGCCTGCAGCGACGGCTCCATGACGTGCATGCGCTTCACCTTCGAGGAGCTCACCGGCGAGGACATCTCGCCGCTCGCGCTCACCGAGGTCGCGAGCTCCTGCCCCTGACGCTGGATCGGGCGGCCGGCCCGTCATAGGCCGGCCGCCATGCGAACCCTCGCCGTCTTCTGCGGCTCCGCCGCCGGCATCCGCCCCACCTACGCGGCCGCCGCGGTCGCCCTCGCCGACGCGCTCGCCCGCCGGGGCGTCGGCCTCGTCTACGGCGGCGGCTCCGTCGGGCTCATGGGCATCCTCGCCGACGCGGCCCTCGCGCGCGGGGTGCCCGTCACCGGCGTGATCCCGCGCCACCTCGAGGAGCGCGAGGTCGGCCACAAGGGCCTCACGCGCCTCGACGTCGTCGAGACCATGCACGACCGCAAGGCCCGCATGGCCGCGCTCTCCGACGCCTTCCTCGCGCTGCCGGGCGGCATCGGCACGATGGAGGAGCTCTTCGAGGTCTACACCTGGGGCCAGCTCGGGCTGCACGCCCGCCCGGTGGGCCTCCTCGACGTCGACGGCTACTACGCCCCGCTCGTCACCTTCCTCGACCACACCGTCGCCGAGGGCTTCCTGCGCCCCGAGCACCGCGCCTTCCTGCTCGCCGGCAGCGCCATCGACCCGCTCCTCGACGCCATGGACGCCTGGATCCCGCCGCGGGTCCCGAAGTGGCTGGAGCCCCGGCAGGCGTAGGCCTCTTCGGGCTGGTCTTCCGGGCAGCCGCTCCGCGCTGCGGCAACGTCGGTGCCTTCGGGGGGCGTGGTCGGCTCGGGTGCCGCCACGGAGGAGTCGGCTCGAGTACGACAACGCGCCTCAGGAGAGGCACCGAATACGACAACTCGACCGCTCAGCGGTCGTGACCACCGATCGCGCCCCTCGAAAACGAGCGTTCGTCCGTTCCGAGAGCTCGCCAGGACGCCGCATGAGCCCCGGTTGTCGTACTCGGTGCCGCTCCTGCCGGCGCTTGTCGTATTCGAGGCCGCTCCTGCCGCGTGAGGGCCCCGGAGCGGGCGGCCGGCCTCCGGCCGGCCGGCTCGGCGCGGGACGGACGCCCG
>CAYWGD010000121.1:0-21888 GCA_964457335.1 uncultured Enterobacteriaceae bacterium
CGGCCCGCGCCGGGGCGGGGCCGCGCGCCCCCCCCGCCGCGGCCCCCCCGCGGCCACGTCCCCGGTGGCCGCGATCCCCCCCGCGGCAACTCCCCGCGCGGCCACGTCCCCGCGCGGCCACGTCCCCCGCGGCCGCTGTTCCCCCCGCGGCCGCCGTCCCTACGCGATCAGCGGCCCGCCGCCGGCCTCGCGGACCTCGTCGTAGCCGTGCACCACGAAGGTGGTGCCGGGCGCGAGGAAGCCGCGGGCGACCATGTCGTCGAGGTCGCGCGGGTGCACGTGCTCGCAGCCGTGCGAGAACTGCAGCACGTCCAGCGCGGCCGACGGGTCGAGCAGCGCGCGGGTGTCGCGGAAGTAGTTGCGCGTGTTCTGCTGGTGCGGGGAGCTGTGGATCATGTGCCCCTGGACCTGCCCGGTGCGCACGCTCTTGAGCTGGCCGCGCAGGTGCCCGAAGTCGTTGAGCTGCCAGACCTCGTAGAGCTGGCCGTTGCGGTCCCGGTAGGACTCCCGCCCGAGCGGCGCGGGGACGCGGCCCGCGAACACGCTGTTCGGGCCCGTCGCGATGCGCCAGGTGCCGTCCACGTCGCGGAACTGCACCTCGCCGTCCACCTCGCGGAGCTGGGCGCCGTAGGGCACGTAGGACCACGCCCAGGAGTAGGAGGCGTGCGGGCTCACGCGCACGACGGTGTAGGAGCCGGGCGTGGTGGGGCTGTAGTCCACCTTGGGGTTGTTCGGGTCGTCGGCGAACTCGTTCTTGCCGCCGACCATGCCGTAGCGCTCGACCACGCGGCCCTCGCGGACCACGTAGACCTTCCGCTCCCGCTCGTTCGGGTAGAAGTGGAGCTCCGCGCCGCCGCGGACGCCAGCGCCGCCCACCGGGCCGGTGACGCCCGTGGCCGCGAGCCCGACGTGCGTCAGGGCGTCGTCGAGCGCGCCGAGCGTGGTGCGGTCCACGATGCCCGTCTCCGGCAGGTACACGCGGCGCTGGAAGGCCTTCACCGCGGCCTCCGTGCCGGGGCCGAAGGCCCCGTCGGCCTCCACGCGGAGCGTGGTGTCGCCGAGCTGGGCGCCGAGGCGGGAGAGCGCGGCCTGGATGGCGCGGTTGTCGTCCCGGTTGGGGCCGCCGCGGAGCGCCACCACCTGGTCGGGGCGGATGCGGGCGCGCGGGGCGAGGTCGAGCGGCTCGGCGCCCTTCGCGACGAGGCGCTCGTTCAGCGCGAGCAGCGTGGCGGTGTCGACCTGGCCGGTCTGCGGGAGCCCGGCGGCGGCCTGGAGCTCCTTCACGCGGCCGAGCGTGCCGTTGCCGTAGAGCCCGTCGACGACGCAGGGGTGCCCGACGGCGGTGAGCGCGTCTTGCAGCGCGACGACCTCCGCGCGCGGCTGGTACAGGTCCGGGGCGGTCGCGGGCACCGGCGCGAGCAGCACGCGGCGCGGCAGCAGCTTCGCCTTGCCGGCGACGAGGTCCTCGACGAGCTGGCGCGCGGCGGGCTCGAGCAGCTCCGTGTAGGGCGCGAGCGCGGCGCGGAGCTCGCCGATCTCCTCGGGGGACAACACCCCGTCCGCGCGCGCGGCCTGCAGCGCGAACAGGATGTCCTCGATGTCGAGGTTGCCGTCTTCGGTCAGGGTCTGCAGGCGCAGGACGATGGTGGCCATGGGCTCTCCCGGTCGCGGCAAGGTAACAGGGGAACAGGCGAATCCGCGCACGAGCGCGTGGAGTCGGCGCGGTCGGCCGCGCGGGGATCGCGTGCCCGCGCGGTCGGGCGCTCAGCCCGGCGGATCCGTCCGGAAGTAGCCGCGGTACCAGTCGCCCTCGTGGTGGTCGCGCGCGGCGGGATCCGGGGCGAAGCCGGGCTCCGCGAGGGCGCGCAGCGCGCCGAGGGTCCGGTGGTCGCGGTTGCTCACCACGGGGACGCCCGCCCGCAGGAGCAGCGCGGCGGCCACGCCCACGCCGCGCTGGTAGCGGCGCGGCTGGTCGAAGCGGCAGCCGTCGCTGATCACCTGCGAGCCGCAGGCCCCGCTCGCGTCGGTGAGGACGGCGAAGTCGACGTCCTGCGCGCGGGCGAACGCCACCATGGCCTCGGCGCCGGCGCGCATCCCCGCCGTGAGGTCGGCGCCGTGCTCGTCGAGGACGCGGGCGACGCCGTCGAGCACGGCGAAGCCGTCTCCGCCGTGGAGGTCGGGCATCGTGCGCGGGGTGCCCAGCCCCACGTCCTCCGGGCAGAAGGGGAGGACCCGGATGGTGGGCAGGGCGGCCACCCAGGACACGGCCCCCTCCATGCCGTAGCTCGTGCCGTCCACGCCGCAGCCCCAGCCGGCCATGCAGCCCGACAGCAGGACCCGCCAGGGCTCCGCGGGGGAGGGGACGCGCAGGGACGCGAGCGAGGCGGGGTCGTGCGGGAGCGGGGCGGCGAGGGGTGGGCGCATCCGGAGAGCTTCCCACGGACGCGGGGGATCAGGGGTGCCGCAGGGCCCACACCGTGGCGGTCAGCCGCTCGGGGACGAGGCCCAGGGTGCGCCCCTCGCGCGCCCAGTGGCGCCACCGGAGCGAGATCCCGCCGGGTTGGCGCCAGCGGGCGCCGCGCTCCTCGGTCACGAGCCGCCCGCCCGGCGCGAGGAGCGCCGCGTAGGTGGCCATCGTGCCGCGGAAGTGGCGCACGCAGCAGGCGAAGCTGCCCGGGTTGTTGTCGACGACGAGGTCGTAGGGGCCGGGGAGCGTGGCGAGCGCGGGGCCGTGCTTGTTGAAGCGCCACACCCGGTAGGTCGGCAGGCGGAGCGACGCGGCCCGCTCCGCCTCGTCCACGAGCACGGTCACGCCGTCGATGCGCGCGACGTCGGCCGCGAAGCGCGCGGCGAGGTCGCTGCAGCCCACCCCGACGTGCAGGAGCCGCGTGGTCGGCTCGAGCAGGCCGGGGAGCACCTCCGCGATGCGCGCCTGGTCGGGGCTCACCTGCCCGTCCGCGAAGGAAACGTCGCGGTAGGCGTGCGGCGGGTCGGCCGCGCCGCAGTCGGCCGGGCAGCGGTGGAGCGCGTTGCGCGCCCGTCGGACGAAGCGGGAGAGCACGCGACCGCCTATCGCGCGGGCGGCGGGAGGGAGGGGCCGAGAGCTACGCCGCGCCGTCGGCCCGCGTCGGGTGCTCCGCGCGCGCGGGCGCCCGGCCCTCGGCGGGCTCGTCGGGGGCGCGCCAGCGCGGGTAGCCCGCCCGCGCGAGGCGGAGGACGACCGTGGCGTGGGCCGTGATCGCCAGGATGGCGGCCGCCATCACGCCGAAGTCGGCCGGGCGCGAGAGGAGCCCGAGCGCCACGATCAGCGTGGTCGCGCCTCCGGGGGGATGGGGCGCGTCGAAGAGCAGCATGCCCGCGCTCGTGAGGCCGATGGCGAGCGCGGACGCCGCGAGGTGGGCCGGGTCGACGCCCGCGGCCAGCGGCCCGGAGGCCGCGCCGGCGCCGGTGGCCTGGAGCGCGATCCAGCCGGCCAGGAGCCCGATGGCGTGCCCGAGCAGGGTGTTGCGGGGGCTCGCGGCGGGGGAGCGGGGGGCCGTGTAGAAGAGGAACAGGCTCGGCCCGAGGGACGGGAACACCCAGGGCGAGCCCGTGAGGTACGCGACCGCGCCGACGATGCCCAGGGAGACGGCGCTGTGGCCGCCCACGAACAGCGCCGGGCCGAGGCGTTGCCGGAGGGAGGGCGCTCGCGCGTGCATGCGGCCCGCTAACGTGAGGCGCCCCGCGAGCGGCCCGGCGATCGTCACGCCCGTGTCGACACGCGCGCCCGGGACCGGCGCCAGAGCTCGCGGAACGCCCCCACGTAGCCGTCGCTCTCCGGGAGCGGCCGGCCGACCTGTTCGTAGAGCGCCGCGACGCGCCGGTGCGCCTCTTCCATCGCGTACGCGGGGATCCGCGGGAAGGCGTGGTGGACCGAGTGGTGGGCGAGCCCGCTGAAGAAGGCCTGCATGAAGCGGTTCGTGCGGATGTTGCGGGTGCTGAAGCACTGCGTCTCGAAGAAGTGGCTGCCCTGCTCCCACACGCCGTCGTGCTCCACGTACTTGCGCAGGTACATCACCCAGCCGGTGACGCGCTCGATCGCCACCCACAGCAGGAAGGTCCCGAGCGCCGCGTCCAGCCCGCGACCCGGCTCGAGGCCCTCGCCGACATACCAGGCGAGCGCGTGGACGACGCCGAACGCGAGCGGCGCGCACACGAGGTCCTGTGCCATCGCGCCGACGATCCGCGGACGCCCGGCGCGGTGGGCCCAGGCGCTGCCGAGGGTCTCGAAGATGAGCCCCGCGGCGCCGCGGATGACCATGTCCCACACGATCTTGTGCCGGAGGCGGACCCGCGCGAGGCCGGTCGCGGCGGCGATCTCGGCGTCCGTGGTGTGCACGCGCTCGGGGTCGGCGAGATCCACGCCGTTCATGCGGTGGTGGAGCGCGTGGACGTGGAAGAAGGTCGCGTGGCACCAGAGCACCGGCCAGCTGATCAGCCGGCCGAGCGCGTCGTCGACGTGCTTGACGCCCGTGAGCGTGTGGTGCACCGCGTCGTGCGTGAGGATGAGGAGCGAGGCCCACCCGAACGCGACCGGCACCGCCGCGAGGGCGAAGACGGCGAGGTCGCCGGCCCACCAGGCCCGGAGCGCGACGGGCGCGAAGATCGCGACGACGGCGGCCCGGAGCGACACCTGGGCCGCGCCCGGCAGCGGGCGCACGGTCTGCAGGTCCGCGATGGCGGCCTGCAGCGCGCGGGCGGGGACGGTGGGGGCGGCGCTCGACATCGATTCCGGAACCCCTCGCAAGAGCCGGGCCACGGCCCGGGCGCCCGGGGAGGCGCCGGAGCGTGCTATCCGAGCCGCCCGCGCGGGGACACTTTCAGCCGATGACGCGCGTTTCGGATGCGCGCGCATCCGGGACGTGCGCGCGCGCATTCGCGCGCATCCGGCGCGCCACTCGCGCGGTTCAGGCCCGCCCGAGGCCCAACCCCCGCCGCATGCCCACGACCATCAGCGCGTCGAAGCGGTGGCGGAGGCGGTCGAGCGGCGCCACCCCGAAGGCGCGCGTGGCGACCTCCGGGTTGGCCGCGAACCAGGCGAGCTCCGCCGTGCACACCTCCGCGAGGCGCGTGCGCGTGTGCAGCCACGCCTCGCAGAAGGTGGTCAGGGGCGCGAGCGCGGGCAGGTACGCGGACGTGGCCGCGAGGAGCCGCACCAGGTCGAGGCCGTGGTGGATGCCGAGCAGCGTGCCCCGGTAGCTCCGCTCGGGGTCGAGGAGGCGGTCGCCGACGCCCCCGCGCAGGAGCGAGAACGTGGTCCCGACGGCCTGCCCCGCCATGCGGCCCGGCAGGTGCAGGGCGGCGCCGAGCTCCGCGAGCCCCTCGATCGCACGGTCGGCGTGCCGCGCGACGGCGTAGAGCGCCTCCGCGGGGGGCGTGTCGCCGAGCCGGCCGGCCTCGACGCGCGTGTGGCGGCTGGCCGAGCGCTCGGTCTGGAAGAACTCGGGCATCAGCGTGCGGACGAGCTCGTCGTGGGCGTTCATGCGTCCTCCCGCCGTCGTTAGCCGCCACCGGCGCGGACACGCGCGGGGGGACGAGAGGTGACATCGCGGATCGGTGCGGGTCGGGCGGGGAGGAGGTCTTCCTGGCGTTGCGCACCGAGGGGATCCGGGTGCCCATGCGGGCGCCGCGAGCGCCGACGCGGTGCTCGAGGGCGAGCAGGACGACGACGTGGCCGGCGTGTCCGTGGCGACCGCGGGCGACATCGACGGCGACGGGCACGACGACCTCCTCGTGGGCGCCTCGAAGGAGTCGACGGGGGCCGAGCGGGCCGGCGCCGCCTACCTCCTCTACGGGCACAGCCTCTGACCCCGTCGCTCCCTCCGCATCGGAAGCGTGTGTACACGTTTGAGAGGGAGGTCACGATGAAGGTGGGGGCCATCTGTACCCGCAACGTGGCGATCGTCGAGCGCGGCACGCGCGTGGACGACGCGGCGCGACGCATGCGGGAGGAGCACGTGGGGGACCTGGTGGTGGTGGAGCAGCAGGACGGGCGGCTCGTGCCGGTCGGGATCGTCACGGACCGGGACATCGTCGTGGGGATCGTGGCGCACGGGGCGGAGCTCCTCGAGAAGCTCCTGGTCGACGACCTCGTCGTGCGGCCGCTCGTCACGGCCGGGCTCGACGAGGACTCGCTCGTGGTCGCGCGGCGCATGCGGGAGCGGGACGTGCGCCGGGTGCCCGTCGTCGACTCGCGCGGGGAGCTCACGGGCATCCTCTCGGTGGACGACCTGCTCGGCTGCCTGCACGCGGAGCTGTCGGAGATCGCTGCGCTGGTCGGGCACCAGAGCGAGCACGAGGCGTGGATGCGGCCGTGAAAGCGGGGGAGCGCTCCGCTACCAGACCGTGACGACCACCCGCCGCCGGTGCGGCGCCCGCCGATGCTCCCAGAGGTAGAGGGCCTGCCACGTCCCGAGGGCGAGCCGGCCGTCGTCCACCGGGAGGGTGAGGGACACCGCGGTGAGCGCCGCGCGGATGTGCGACGGCATGTCGTCCGGCCCCTCGGCGTCGTGTCGATAGTGGGGATCCCCGTCGGGGACGTGACGCGCGAACCAATCGTCCAGGTCCCGGCGAACGTCGGGATCCGCGCCCTCCTGCACGACCAGCGACGCCGAGGTGTGCTGGATGAACAGGTGACAGATCCCCGTGGCGACACGGCTCGCGGCGACCGCGCGCCCCACCTCGTCGGTGATGTCGTGGAGCCCGCGGCCGGGTGTGTCGATCGAGAGGACGGTCCGATACATCGTCTCTCTCGTAATCCCACGCCGGGACGGTGTCCGACGCCCGTCCGATCCGGCGTCGGGGCCTGCGTGGTAGACCGGCGCATGCGTGACCCGCTCTTCGGCGCCCTCGGGGCGCTCGCCCTCCTGGCCCTCGTCGCTCTCCCCGGCCGCGCGGAGGCGGGCTGGAAGACCGACACCTACTTCCACCTCGACGCGCTGATGCCGGACCAGCTGTCCTACACGCAGCCGGGGTACCTCTCGTCGGCGTCGCTGCCCGGCACCTCGATCCGGGTCGAGTGGGGCCAGCCCGGGTGTTGGAACCCCCGCGAGTACGTCGGCAACACGAAGAAGAACCTCTCGTCCTACTACCGGAAGCTCGAGATCACCGCCGGGCCGACGTGCGTGGACGGCGACGGGGTCACGCGGTGCACGGTGTCCGGCACCGGGATGCAGGGCCCCGAGCAGCGGGCCTTCCAGCTCACGATGGCCGCCGCGGGGAGCTATTGCGGGACGCAGGTGCTGGTCACCGGCTCGCCCGCGGACATGCAGTCCAACGGGGCGCTCCTGTCGGCGCTCGCGACGGGGTTCGCGGCGGAAGGCACCCGGGCGGGGAAGGTCGCGGCGGCCGCACCGCCTCCTCCGGTGCCCCCTCCCGCTGCGCCCCCTCCGCCTCCCGACGACTACGCGTACCTGGACGCCCTCGGGTACGGGGACGTGGACGCGGGGCCTCCTCCCTTCGATCCGTCCGGGGTCCCCGACCTGAAGCGGAAGGTGCCGGGCCCCTGCAGCGCGTTCGGGGTCGAGAACGTCGGCTGGTCGTTCCTCCACACGATCACGTGGACCTGGGACGGCGAGCGGAAGCGCACCATGCGCGACGAGTGGACGACGAGCGACCAGCGGCGCGTCTTCGCCCAGGAGGACTACACCTACGACGACGCCGGCCGGCTGATCAAGACGGCCTACAGCGACGAGAGCGGCGGCGGCGGCATGTGGACCGAGCGCGTCTACGACGCCGCCGGGCGCGTGGCAGTGCAGCGGGAGTTCATGGACGGGAACCTGGGCTCGGAGACCACGTTCGTGTACGACGCCGCGGGCCGGAAGGTGAAGGAGAGCCTGGCCTACACCGGCCAGCCGCCCGAGGTGACCACCTTCGAGTACGACGCGCAGGGCCGCCTCGTGCGGAAGGTCGCCCCGTACGGAGAGGTGCGCTCCACGTACGACGCGCAGGGCCGGCTCGTGCAGGAGGGCAAGGCGACGCTCACCTGGTCCGCGGACGGCCGCACGCGGACGCGCGTCTCCCCCGGGTCGGACGACGGCATCCCGGGCTCCACGGACACCCAGGTGTTCGACGCCTACGGAAACCTGCTCCACCACGCGAGCAGCTCCGTCGACAGCTTCACGCGCACGTACGACTACGGCTGCTGGGTGAAGTAGCCCTCCGGCGCCTGGAGCGGCGTCCGGGCGCCTGCCGGACGAAACCCATTGACGCCCGAACAGTGTTCGGGTAGTACGGGGGCATGACCGGCGACACCAGCCCGAAGGCCCGCAAGCGGCAGCGGAGCCGCGCGAACATCCTCGCGGCCGCCCGGGAGCTCGTCCTGGAGAAGGGGCCCGACGTCGTCTCGCTCCGGGAGGTGGCCGCGCGCGCCGGCTTCAGCCCCGCCGGGCTCTACGAGTACTTCGGGAGCAAGGACGAGCTCGTGGAGAGCTTGACGGCCGAGGTCTCCGGCCGGCTCCGGGCACGGCTCGCCGCGGTGCCGGCCTCGCTGGCACCCCCCCGGCGCCTCGTGCGGCTGGGCGAGGCCTACCTCGCCTTCGCCCGCGAGAACCCTTCGGACTACCTGCTCCTCTTCTCGCACCTGCGCTCCGGCCGCCGTGCCCCGGGGGAGGCGCTCCCCGAGGATTCGCCGTTCGCGGTGGTGCGGAGCGCCGTCCAGGCCGGGCTCGCGTCGGGGCAGATCGCCCCCGGCGGAAGCGCCGACGACATCGCGTACGGCCTCTGGGCGCTCGTCCACGGGGCCGCCATGCTCCAGCTGACGCACCTGAAGGGGTTCGAGGCGGACTTCGAGGCGGCCGACCGCTCCGCGCTCGAGGCGTTCGTCGCGGGGCTCGGCCCCGCGCGCTGATCTCGGAGCCGGGCGCCCGCCCGGAAGGTTCTCGCACGCTCAATACCGAACACTGTTCGGATTTCTTTCGAAGGAGGTTTCCGATGTCATCCCGCTCCCGCGCACCCATCCTGCTTCTCGTCGGTCTCGTGCTCCTCGCCCTGTCCCAGCTCCGCTGGGGCGTCGGCGCGCTCGCCTGGGTGGCTCCCGCCCCGCTGCTCGCGGCCTTGCGCCTCCGGAGCGACGGGCGCTTCTTCGGGTTCTTCGCAGGCGGGACCCTGCTCGCCTGGTCCCTCGCCTCGCTCAAGCTCGTCACCGCGCCGATGCCCGCGGTCCTGGCCCTCGTGTACGGGCTCGTGCTCGCCCTCGTGCACCTCCCGGCCTTCCTGGTCTGGCGCCGCCTCGTCCGGGTCGGGCGGGACGGACTCGCCATCGTGGGGTTCGCCGCCACCGCCAGCCTGCTGGAGTGGGCGCAGGCCGAGCTCTCGCCCTTCGGGAGCTGGGGGTCCGCCCCCACCACGCAGGTCGGGCGCCTCCCGGTGCTCCAGCTCCTCGCCGTCGTGGGGGCCCCCGGGCTCGCCTTCGTGATCCACGCGGCCGGCGCGGCCGTGGAGGCGATGGGGGCCGGCCGGCTGCCCCGGCGCTGGGCGGCCGCCTCCGCCGTCGCCGCCGTCGCCGCCCTCGTGTGGGGGACGGTGCGCGCCGAGCGGCCGATCGAGGGCCCGGAGGTGCGGGCCGCCGCGATCCGGACCGACGCGACGTTCGCCGGCCTCCCGCTCCCCACCGACGAGGAGCGGCGGGTGGTCGACGACGTGCTGTTCGAGCGAACGACGGAGGCGGCCGCCGCCGGCGCCACGCTCGTGGTCTGGCCGGAGGCCGCCACGGTCGTGCCACCCGCGGACGAGCCGGGCTTCCGCGCCCGCGTCTCGGCCGCCGCCG
Source organism: uncultured Enterobacteriaceae bacterium (assembly GCA_964457335.1). Lineage (GTDB taxonomy): Bacteria > Myxococcota_A > UBA796 > UBA796 > SXON01 > CAJBVW01. The sequence continues at coordinate 9,806 of CAYWGD010000121.1, forward strand.
CGGCGCTCGGGATCGAGCTCGTCTCGGCCTACATCGTGCCGCTCTCGCTCGAGCCGCTCCGCTACGAGAACAAGCTCTACTGGGTCGATCCGTCCGGCGACGAGCGACTCACGTATCACAAGCACCACCCGGTCCCGGGCGAGCCCGCCACGCCCGGCGCCGCGCCGGGGCCCACCCTGCTCCCGGCGTTCGGCACGGCCTCCGCGGCCATCTGCTACGACTACGACTTCCCCGCGGTGGGGCGCGCCCACGCCCGCGGCGGCGCCGGGCTCGTGGCGGTGCCCTCCTCGGACTGGCGCGGCATCGATCCGGTGCACACGGAGATGGCCGCCATGCGCGCGATCGAGGGCGGCTTCTCGATTGTGCGCTCGACCCGCTTCGGGCTGTCGGCCGGCATCGACGCGCACGGCCGCCTCCGCGGGATCCAGTCGACGAACGAGTCGACCGCGCCGTTCCTGCTGGTGTCCCTGCCGACCGAGGCGGTCCCGACCCTCTACGCGCGCATCGGGAACGGGGTGCTCCTCCCGCTCGTGGCGCTGCTCTCGTGGGCGGGGGTGGTGGCGTTCCGGCGCGCTCCGCGCCGGGTGGCGCGTTCCGGCGCGCGCGAGGTTGTTAGGGAAGCGTCATGATCCGGGTCAAGCGCGTCTACGAGCCGCCCGCGCCCGAGGACGGCACGCGCGTCCTGGTGGAGCGGCTCTGGCCGCGGGGCGTGAAGAAGGAGGCGCTCGCCGGGGACTGGCTGAAGGACGTCGCCCCCAGCCCGGCGCTCCGGACGTGGTTCGGGCACCGCGTCGAGCGCTGGGACGAGTTCAAGGCGCGCTACCGGGCCGAGCTCGACGCGAGCGGCGCCTGGCGGGCGCTCGCCGAGCTGGACGCGCGGGGGACGGTCACGCTGCTCTACAGCGCCCGCGACCCGTCGCACAACAGCGCCGTGTTGCTGAGCGAGTACCTGGCGGAGCACCGGCCGTCCTGAGCGGTCGCGGGGGGCGCGGGCCGGGGGCCGTCGGCCCCGTGCTAAGGTCGGCGCGCTCCGAGGCGACGGCATGCTGCTCCGCGTGGTCCTCCTCGCCGCGCTCCTCGCCCCCTGGGAGGCCGGCGCGGTCAACGTGTACCTGCCCCGCCCGGCGCTCTGCGCGCGCGCCGACCTCGTCGTCATCGGCGAGGTGACCGGCGCCGCCGGGCGCTGGGGTGCGGACGGGGAGGTCGCGATCGTGACCGAGGTGGACGTCGCCGTGACACGGACGGTGCGCGGGGCCGCCCCCGAGCCCCTCGTCGTGACGGTTCCAGGCGGGCGGGTCGCGGGGACGAACCTGCACGTCTCCGAAGCACCCACGCTGCGGACCGACGCCCGCTACCTGCTCTTCCTCCGGGCCGGGCCGGGCGGCTACACGGTCCTCGGCGGGCCGGACGGCGCCGTCCCCGTGCCGTGGGGGCCGGAGGGCGAGGCCGCGGCGATCGCGTCGCTCGGGAGCTGCCGTGCGGAGTAGGCGCGCGCTCGTCGGGGGCGCCGTCGCCGCCCTGGCCCTCGCGGTGGCGCTCCCCGCGTCGGCCTACTCGCTGACCGGCGCGTTCTGGACGTGGCAGGACCACCCGGTGGAGGACCCCTTCGCGCTCGCCGTGGGCGACTTCCCGGCCGACGCTGGCGACACCGGAGAGATCGAGGACGCCTTCACGAACGCGATGGCCGACTGGAACGGCGTCGGCCGCGACGTCGCGCTCACCTACGGCGGCGTCGTCGAGGACGCGGTCCTCGACTTCGACGGCTTCCCGATCATCCAGTACGGCAGCTACTCCGGGATGGGCGCGGCCCTCGCCTTCGCGGGGACCTGGGCCTATGACGACGGCGCCGCCTTCGACTGCGACCTCGTGGTCCTCTCCGCCAACGACTACGGCGCCATCTACTGGGACGCCGACCCCGCGGGCCCGGCCTCGGGCCGTTACGACCTGCAGGCCGTGGCGCTCCACGAGCTCGGCCACTGCCTGGGGCTGAACCACTCGGACAGCTCCAGCGCCGTGATGTACGCCTACTACGGCGGCCTCCGCGCGCTCTCGAACGACGACACGAGCGGGCTCGCGGCGCTCTACGCGCCCGCCTGCGCCGACGCGGACGGCGACGGCGCGTTCGGCTGCGACTTCGACTGCGACGACACGAACGCGCTCGTGCACCCCGGCGCGACCGAGGTGTGCGACGGCGTCGACGGCGACTGCGACGGCATCGTCGACGCGACGGCGACCGAGACCCTGACCATCGGCGACACCGGCCGTGAAGTCGACTCCGCTTGGCTCGGTGGCGGCAACGTCTACCAGGTGGACGCCCCCACCGCGCTCGTGTCGGCGCGCGCGTACATGAGCGTGCAGGAGGGCACCCGCCTCGTGTGGTCGGTGTACGCCTCCACCGACGCGGGCGTCACGTGGAGCCGGATCCGCACCGAGCTCGCGTTCGCCACGGCCGACACGTGGCAGGAGAGCCCGAAGCTGCATCAGCCGCTCACCGTCGGGACCTGGTACGCGGTGAGCCTCGGCGCGTACGCCGACGCGCTGACCGTGAAGGTGGACTGGTCCCCCGACCTCGAGCCCACCGGCCTCGTCACGCCGCTCGGCTACGTGTACGGGCGGCCCATGGCCGACGACCTGGGCGCGCTGGATGCCTCCTACCTGTATCACCAGGAGCTCACCCTCGTATCGGCCGCGGACCCCGACGGAGACGGCCTCACCGCCCTGTGCGGCGACTGCGCGCCCGACGACGCGACCGCGGGGATCGGCGCGAGCGAGGTCTGCGACGGCGTCGACAACGACTGCGACGGCTCGATCGACGAGGACTTCGGGAGCGACGGGGACGGCGACGGCACGATCGACTGCCTCGACGCCTGTCCGGCCGACCCCCTGGACGACGTGGACGGGGACGGCGCCTGCGCGGACGTCGACCCCTGCCCGGAGGACGCCGCCGACACGTGCGACGACCCGGTCGATACAGCTGATACATCCGACACACCGAGCATCGCGCCTCCCGGAGAGACGCCGGGCGGCTGTGGCTGCGACGGCTCGGGGACCCCGGCGGGGCTCGTCGGCGTCCTCGGGATCGCGGCGGTGTTCGGACGACGTCGCGGTCGGCAGGCGCGTCTCCGTGGCTGATGTGTATCACCGACACATGTGTCACTGATACATTTGTCGGCACCTCGATCTCCTGGGCGCCCTCCCCGCGCCGGTGTAGGCTCCGCCCGCGCATGTCCGCCACCCCGCCGCTCCGCCCCTGGGACCACCTCCGCGCCGCGCTGATCGTGGTCCACGTGCTCGCCGTCGTCGGGATGTCGCTCCCGTCGCCGGAGGGGCTCACGGAAGACCAGCTGACCCGAGGCGCGGGCGGCGCCCAGGTGAAGCGCTGGGCGAAGGCGCTCGGCCACGTCGGGATGAGCGGCGAGGCGACGATGGCGCTCATCCTCGACGGCGGGCGGGCGCTCGAGTGGGCCGAGGACCGCGCGGAGCGGATCTTCGCGCCCTACGCCCGCTACGCGGGGGTGAAGCAGAGCTGGCGGATGTTCTCGTCGTCGGGGGCGAGGGGATCGCGGATCGAGATGTGGCTCCGCGAGGGCGGGACGTGGCGGCCCCTCTACGTGACGCTCGATCCCGAGGCGCGCTGGCGCGCGGATTTGTGGGAGGACGGCCGCGTGCGGGGCGCCATCAAGACGCTCGCCGCGGAGCGCTTCGAGCGGTGGTGGACGGCCCTCGCGCGCAGCGCCGCCCGCCGCGCGGCCGCCGACTTCCCGGACGCCGAGGCGTTCCGGCTCCAGCGAGTCCCGCTGCGCTTCCCGACGCCCGAGCAGCTCGCCGCCGGCGCCCGCGTCGAGGAGCGCGAGCCGGTCGGGCGCGTGGACGTCGAGCTCACGCCCCTCCGGGAGGCCCGGTGAGGCTCTGGCGCGCCTTGGCGGCGCGGTTCGCGCGCGTGGAGGAGGGGACCTCGCTCGCGCTCGTGCGGCTCGCCGTGGGGCTCGTGGTCGCCGGCGACCTCGCCAACACCTGGACCAGCGGGGCGATGGGGCTCGTCTGGGGCGACGTGCGGGAGACGCCGGAGGGCTACCGCGGCTTCGACGAGGGCGGGCTCTTCAGGATGCTCGGGGGCGCGCACTACGACACGGTGCAGGGGGTGGTTGCCGTCACGATGGTCGCGGCCGTGCTGCTCGCGCTCGGCGTGGCGGCGCGCCCGGCCGCGTTCGTCGCGCTGCAGGGCTGCATCGCGATCTTCGGCCTGAACCCGCTGGCCGGGGGCGGCCACGACCGCGTAATCACCAACGCGCTCTGGCTGCTCGTGCTCGCCGACAGCGCGCGGACCCTCTCGCTCGGCTGCCGCTGGCGCACCGGCCGCTGGACGGACGCGACGCCCGTGCCCGCGTGGCCCCGGGACCTCCTGGTGCTCCAGCTCGTCGTCATGTACACCACGACCGGGCTGCAGAAGGTCGGGGCGGAGTGGTTCCCGTGGGGGGACCTCCTCGCGGTGCACAACATGCTGCTCGTGCCGGCGTGGTCGCGCTTCGACCTCGCGCCCGTGCTCGGCTCCCTCGGCTTCGTCACCCGTGGCGCCACCGCGCTCACCTGGCTCTGGGAGGCGACCTTCTGGGTCGCGGGCCTCGCGGTGCTGCGCGGGTGGTCGCGCGTGCGGACCGGCTACGCGCTCCTCGGCGTGGCCTTCCACGTCGGGCTCCTGGTCCTCACGAGCCTCGGCCCGTTCTCGCCGATCAGCCTCGCGCTCTACCCCTGCCTCTTCCGCCCGGACGAGTGGCCTCGCCTCCGCGCCCGGTCCGCGCCTGCCGAGCGCCAGGTGCTCGCGGGGTAGGGGATCGGGCCGGCGCAGCCCGACCCGGCGCCGGCCGGGACCGGGCTTCGTGCTACGTGGCCGCATGTTCTCCGCCGCCTTGTTCCTCGTCCTCGCACCGCGCGCCCACGCCGACGAAGTGGTCCTGCGAAACGACACCGCGTACGACGACACGTTCGGCACCTCGGATCACGTCGCCTGGCTCGGGTACCCGGAGTGCGCGGGCATCGTGCTCGATCCGCCCCCCGAGGCCTACCCGCTCGTCCTCCACACCGTGCTCGTGCTCCTCGGCAGCTCCCAGGGCAACCAGGACCACGCCATCACCACGCTCACGATGGGCATCGACGTGCTGGAGGAGGGCGAGGCGGTCCACCTCCCCGGCTTCTCCGACTGGGCGCTGGCCGAGGCGCCGTTCCAGGTGACCGTCGCGTCGGACCACCTCAACGCGCTCTCCCTGGACGATCCGGAGCGCGGCCTGTATCCCCTCGTCGTGGAGGCGGGTGACATCGCGATCTGGGTGTGTGCTCCGGACCCCACGGACGCGGACCAACCGGACGAGTGGCCCTACGCCGATCTCGCCAGCGACACCTCCGGGCTCGTCATCGACGCCGACGCCCCGAGCGACGGCAGCTGGCTTTCCGACAGCACGGGCGTCGTCGCACTGTCGGACATGGGGGCCGAGGGCAGCTGGGTCATCCGCGCGCTGTCGGGCTACGACGAGGCCGTCCCGCTCGCGCTCTCCGGGCTCAGGCCCGCCACGACCGAGCTGGGTCACGGCGTGGACCTGGTGATCACCGGCACCGGCTTCGACAGCACGACCGTCGCGACGATCGGCGGCCTCCCGATCTCCGCCCCCTTCCTGGTCGACGACACTCAGCTGACCGGCCGATCCCCGACGGGTCTCCCCGTGGGCGTCCACGACCTCCTCGTGACCGACGCGGACGGCGAGACCGCCACGCTCGCGGGCGCCTTCACGGTGACCGAGGCGGCGGACGCCGACGGGCAGGACTCCGGCACCCCCGGGGGCGAGACCCCGGCGTGCGGCTGCAACGCGGGCGGGCGCACGGGCGGGTTCGCCTGGCTGGCCCTCACCGCCCTGGGCGTCGCGCGCAGGCGGCGCTCCCGGGACTGACCCTGTGCTCACGGTAGCGCGGTGTCCCGGATGCAGACGGGGCCCGGCGCGGTCCTATCCCGCCTTGCCCATCTTCAGCTCCACCACGGACTCGCCGGGCTCGGCGGCCCGGTCGTCCAGGCGCACCGGCTCGTCGTACTCGCCGTCGAGCGGGGGGAGCACGTCGGTGAGGTCGTCGCAACCGACGTCACGGAGCGACCAGTCGCCCATCCCGGCGGCACGCAGGTCCTCGCGGGAGACGTCGTCTCCGATGTCCGCCGCGCCCGCGGGGAGGATTCGGAAGAAGCCCAGCGCCTCGCGTTTCATGAGTGCTCTCCGGAACGCCACGACGATAGGCGAGCGGTCTTGCCGCGTCAAGAGCGGGCGCCCGCGCTCGGGCGTCAGCCCAGGTCGAGAACAGCCGTCGGCGTCCGTACGCAGCGTGACGGTGAGGGGCTCCTCTCCGCTCCATGCCTCGAAGGCGACCGCGTCCAGCAGGATCTCGTAGGCGGCGCCTCGGACGCCGAGGGAGCCGACGCCGGTCGGCGACGCGGCCAGCTCGACGTACAGGCCCGTCCCGCCCTCGCCGTAGAATTCGCTCGTCTCGTCCGACACGAGCCCGAACACCGATCGGGTGGCGCTATCGCCGGGGCCGCCGCCGGGGCGCTGTAGACCACCCAAAACGGTCTCTCCGTCGGCGACGAGCGTCCCGCCGGTGCGGCCGTGTCGATCACCGCCACGTTCCGGGAGACGTTCTGGTGGATGTCGGAGAAGCTCCCGACCGGCGACCCGGCCAGGTCGACGGTCTCGAGCGGCGCGTCCTCGTCGAGCTGCGCGAGCACGGTGAGGCCGTAGTGGCGCCCGGAGTGGCAGGAGCCGCCATCGCTCTGCTGGTTGTTGTAGGTGTCCTACGAGGGCGTACCCAGCGCGTTCCCCGGGTAGACGACGGAGCGCCAGGGGGAGGTCGTCCTCCGCCGCGTCCACCCCCACGAAGGGGGCGACGCCGCCGGGGTCCGCCTCGACCACCCCCTGAGGTTGTGGAGGTGCGCTCGTCTACACGCTTCCGGCTCGTGCTCCAGCCCGACGGGCCGCCGGGTGGTACGATGGCGCCGAGGCGCGCTTCGACAGCGATGCGAGAGGGCGGATGCGTGCGTGGCTGAAGAACATCACCCGGGCCACCTCCGCGAACACCATCGAGGCAAACCTCCGGACGTGGTCCGAGTGGGACTGGACGAGCAGGGGAGAGGAGTGGACGCCGAGCGCCGCGTGGAAGGCGAGCTTCTTGAAGAATGTCCTCGAGCCGTGCGTTCCGGTGGGGAGTCGCGTGCTGGAGATCGGTCCCGGTGGGGGCCGGTGGACGGAGCGCCTCCTGGATCGTGCTTGCCAGGTCACCGCAGTGGACCTCACCCCGGCTTGCATCGGCGTCTGCGAAGCTCGTTTCGGGTCGAGGGCCAATGCCCGGTTCGTGCTTAACGACGGGTGTGACCTCGGGTTTTTGCCCGGTGAGTCGATCGACCGTGTCTGGTCCTTCGACGTGTTCGTGCACATGAGCTCCGTCGACGTGGAGGGTTATGTCCGCCAGCTTCCCCGCATCCTGGCGCCGGGTGGCCGAGGGATGCTCCATCACTCCCGACGCGGCGTACACGTGCCCTCGTGGAGGAGCGACCTCACGGCCGAGCGGATGCGCACGATGTGTGAGCGCCACTCCCTCGCCGTCGAGTGCCAGTTCAACACCTGGGACGAGGGGCGTGCCTCGCTCTACGGAGGGGCGGAGGGACCGGACGTGATCACGGTGTTCCGGAAGCGCTGATCCGCCCCTGTCCCGGCTTGCGCGCGCGCACCACGTACTCGAAGAGCTCCTTCTTGGAAGAACGCTTCCGGATCGGCTGGATCTCGGCGGCCTCGAACCCCGCGCCCTCGAAGAGAGCGGCGAAGATCTCCTCCACGGGGAGGAGCACGTCGTAGAACTTGGAATTGCCCACGACGTAGTGCACCGTGGCTCCGGGTGCCGCCACCTGGTACAGGCTCGAGATGTGGTGCACCATGTCGAAGAAGTACCTGTGGACGTACTTGGAGAGGAGCGGGCTGTGCTCGGCGATCCTTCCGAGGATGGACTCGAACGATTGGAACGGAATGGCAACGTCCGACGCCGGCTTCCACTTGCCCACGTTGCTCGTCGCGCAACCCCAGGTCCCGCCGATCGCCTTCCAATCCAGCTCACCTGCTTCCCGTCCGTCATTGAGGTACCCCAGCCAGTACATGTAGGGCCGGAGCTCTCGGATGTAGCTCATCCGATTGGAGTAGGGCGGCGAGGTGACGACGCAGGAGTAGGTGGAGGGTTCCAACGCCGCGCCGAGGTCGCGGGCGTCGCAGAGGACGGGCCTCGGGGCGCGGATCACCGCGGTGCGGGCGGCATCCGCGATGAGCTCGACGGTCTCGGTCCACTCGGCGCCGATGCCCGTGCGTGGCGCCCTGACGAGGCTCGGTTGCCCCTCCTCGGACTGCTTCTTGAAGGACATGGACTGATGCCCGAAGCTCACGTTCGCGCGCTGGATCATGACGCGGCAGAAGGCCACCTTCAGGAGGTTCGCGACTTCTACCGGGGTCTCCGATTGGACGCGGTGGATGGCCGCGATCCCACGCGCGAGCGCGTCGAGCGTGTCGGCGTCCCACCACTTCTCGATCTGGTGGAGCGGAGGAACCCAGCCGGCCGTCCTCCCGGTGTCCTCGAGCTCCAGGCAAACCAACTCTGCCCGCTCACGGAAGGCCTGGAGGTGCGCGTCCGCGTAGGTTCCCACCTTCGCGGAGACGAGCCAGAGGAGGAAGGGATTGATGTCCGTGGTGTCGCAAGCGATGCCGCGCTCGGCGCACACGAGCGCCGTGGTCCCGGTGCCGCAGAACGGGTCGAGCACGCGGCCGGAGGCCGGGTCGACGGTGTCGAGGATCTCGTTGACCAGGTGGACGGAGTAGGCGGGGGTCAGCCGCAGCCACCCATACCGGGTGTTCTTCAGGTTCCCCTTGAAGCTCAGTTGATCCTGCCGTCGATTGACATCACGAGACCGCACGCTCATCCTGCCCCCAGGAGAGCCGTGAGGACGACCTCGAGCTCGACCGGGGAGTCGAGGCCCATCCAAGAGTAGAAGCAGCCGGCGCCGTGCAGCGCGCGGAACTCCACCAGGGAGCGTCCGCCCGTGCGCCCCTGTCCGATTGCGAGGTAGTCCTCGTCTCTGGACGTGTCTGAGATCGGCATCACGACGGGGGAGGAGGGGGTGGGACGGCGACGCCATATACCACGCGCCGGGGGCCGGGCTGCGGTCGGGCTCGGAGCCGGTAGCCGGGCCTCGGCGTCCGCCCGAGGGGGCAGCCGTTTTGTCCGGGCCGGGTCGCCGCGTTCGGCGCTGCCGTGCGCGACTGGCAGGATGTCGACGGGCGGATGCCACGTACCGGAACATCTACCATCTCCTTCGCGCAGGTCTCGTGGAGGGCACCGGCACCACGCGCGAAGCCGGGCGCCGCGAACGGACGGTGTGCGCCATCACCGACGCCGGCCGCGCGCCCCTGCGCGCGTGGCTCCGCGCGACGCTCTCAGAGCCCTCGCGGGAGCTCCCGGACTTCCGGCTGCGCTGGCGTTCCTCGCGGTCCTCGAGCCGAAGGACGCGCAGGAGCAGCTGACGGCGCGAATCACCGCCTTGGACGCACGCATGGCCCACGTGGAGTCCGGACTGGCGCAGACCCGGGTGATGGGCCTCCCACGCCTCTTCACCGTGGAGAGCGAGTACACCCTCGCGGCCACGCGGCCCGAGCGCGACTTCGTTCGAGCCCTCGTCGACGACCTCTCCGCAGGGCGGCTCACATGGTCTCTCGCGTGGATCGAGGAGATCACCGCGCGCTTCGAACCCGGCGAGCACGAATAGCGTCGCCGGCTACGCAGTGGGTTGTGCGTTTTCCTCTGATGCTGTTGCGCTGCGCGACGTTGACGACCTCGTCCTTCTGCCGGGCCTGCAGGCGACGGCGGACGGCGTCGGGACCACCTCACGGTCGCCGTCAACGGTCTCCTGGCGCTGCGGGAGCTCGACCTGCTCTCCACGCTCGACGGGGTGGGGTTCGACACGCCGCGGATGTCCTTCCAGAACGGTGCGGGCACGCTGCTCGGGGAGCTTCCGGGCGGCCCGGCGCGCGCGGACGGCCTCGTGAGCCGCACCATCCGCCGTGGAGACCTGTACGGGCGCCTTCGGGACGAGGCCACGCGGCGTGGGGTGGTGGTCCGCTACGGCAAGCGGCTCCGGGACGCGACGAGGGAGTGACCGCGACGTTCGAGGACGGTTCGGAGGCCGTCGCTGACGTGCTCGTGGGGGCGGACGGGCTGCGTTCCCGCGTGCGCGCGGTCTTCAATCCCGGGCCGCCGTGCCCCCGCTACACTGGGCTGCTCAACACCGGATGGTATGCCCAGGGTGTGTCGGTTGAAGGAGAGCCAGGCGTATTCCGCGAGATATTTGGGAAGCGTGCATTCTTCGCGTACGCCCTGAGTCCGGACGGCGATGTGTGGTGGTTCGCCAACCCGCCTCGTTCCATGAGCCGACGCCGGCGGAGCTCGTGGCGATTTCCTCCCACGCTGGCGGGAGTACCTGTTGGGGTTCTTCGCGGACGATACTTCTCCGGCGGTCTCGCTCATCACGGGCCACATCGACCATCTTCGGGCCTCGGACGACCTGCGCCCTTCCGACCGTGCGGACCTGGCATGCCGGGCGGGTCGGTCTGTTCGGGGACGAAGCTCACGCCCCGTGCCGAGCAGCGGCGGGGTGCGTCGATCTGCGTGATCTCGCCGACGTGCCCAGCGCGTTTGCCGCCTACGAGAGGCTGCGGCGCGCGCGCGTGGAGCGCGTGGTGGCGATCGGCAGGCGCACCGGAGATCAGAAGGTCGCCGGGCCGGTGGGGCGTGTGATTCGTGACCTGATCCTGCCGGAGCATTCTGCGGCGGGAAGCGCGTGCGGGCTCCTGGGCGTGGCTGTTCGAGCGGCCGCTCACGTGGGAGGCGCGGGTGGACATGGCGGGGAACGCAGGGGAATGACGTGCGCGGCGACGGCGGCTCCCGAGGCGCGAGGCGGCCTCCCCCGCGTCCCCGCGCGTCAGGTTGACCGAATCTCCCGACGTCCTCGACCGGGGCGCATGTCACGGACGCACCTCGACAAACGACGCATCCGCCTCGTGGGTGCGGGCCGAGCCTGGCGCCTCGCCAGACTGGGACAGCCGATCGGTAGCGCCGGACGCGAGGTCCTCGCCTGGGGTAGACGCGCCGCGTTGCCGCACGGGACCTCCGTCCCGCTCGTGGCCCTTGTCGGCGACAGGGCGGTCGGGCTCCTCCGTACGTCCGGCGCGAGTGGACGTGGCACGGCGTCCGGTCGGGCCTGTGCGCACCGCCGCCGCTCGAGGCTCCGGTGGGCGCCGCGGAGGATCCTCCGGGGACCTCCGTCCGCCTCGGCACCTTCAGCAGCATTGGCGGCTTCGGGTCCACGCGGACGCGCCTCGATGACACCTCGGACGAACCGCCTCCACGCGGCCGTGCTCGTCGTTTCGCGGATGGGGTGGTCGTGGCGGGTGTCGGGGGAGGGGTCTGCACGCCCACGACGCGCTTGTTCACGGGCTCCGCCCTCGGGCGGTCCAGCGCTGGCCTCGCCGCCTCGCCTCCGGGGCGCTGCGGTGGCGGCGCTGGAAAGACACCCGGACGCCGTGTGCTCGCTCGCCGCAGCGCCAGGCTTCCCGTTCGAGGGTGCGGCGGCAACAGCGGCGTTCGTCACCCGGCCGACCTACGCGTGCCCGGGGTCGCCTGCGACGGGCCCGCCCTGGAGAGGTGCCCGGCTACCGGGACACGCACTCCGTGCACCGCTCATGCTCCATGGCGGGACCGCGGGGCCCGCGGGCATGCCCCACCAATCCCACGGGATCACTTGGATGCCCCGCGCGAATTGGGGCGCGGATGGTCCCGGGAGCGGAATCGAGCCGAGAAAAGTGGTTGACGCATCCGGCCCGACCCCATAAATGGCGCGGGCTTCGGACAGAGAGCGTCGAACGGCGCCACGGAACGAAGCGGTCTTTGAAAAATTGGTAGCAGTTTTCCGTACGTTCAATAGAGTTTCGACGTACGCCGGTTTAGCCACCGGATGTACG
>CAYWGD010000122.1:0-21828 GCA_964457335.1 uncultured Enterobacteriaceae bacterium
CTCGGCACGCCGCTGCCGCGGTCGGGCCCGATCACCTCGGCGGCGCGCAGCGTGACCGGCTGGGCGCCCGCGCCCTTGCCGCCGCCGGCGAGCGCCGCGCCGGCCTCGGCCTTGGGCGGCGCGCCGCCGATCTCCGCGCCCTTCCCGGCCGCGACGGCGCGCTCGGGCCCGTCACCGCGCATCCGCGCCGCGGCTCCGGCCGGCGCGCCCTCACCGGCGACAGCCCCAGCCGCCTTGGCGGCCGCCGCCCGCCCCGGCTCGAGCCCGCCTCCCGCAGCGGGGGCGCGCGCCGCCTTGTCGGCCGCGGCTCCCGCCTTCGGGCCGCCGTCCCGGATCGCGCCCGCCATCGCCTTCGCCCCGCCGGGCTCCGCGGCCGCCTTGCCGGGGAAGGGGAGGACCGCGCCGGGCTTCCCGGGCTTTGCCGCCTCGGCGGCCTCAGCGCCCTTCCCGGCCGCGGCGACTCCTTCCGGACCCGCGCCCGCCTTCCCGGCCCCCGGCTCCCCCTTGCGACCCGCGGCGCCCTCGCCCTCCCGGCGACGCTTGCGCTTCTCCTCGGGCCCCTGCTCGGCGCCCGCCTCGACCGGCGCCTCGGCGGCGGCGCCCGCGCCACCCGCGACGGCCGGGGCGGCCTCGGCCTGCGGTCCCCCCGCCTCGGCCTCCGCGGCCGGTGCCTTCGCCCCCTCCGGCGGACCGGTCGGGACCGGCGTCGGCGCGGGGGCGAGCGGAAGCCCGGCCATGGCGCGGCGCATGAGACGTGCGCGCATGCCTCCGCCCGGGAGCGGCGACACCCGCGCCGGCTCGCCCCGCACCACCCGCGCCGCGGCGGCCTCGGCCGCGATCTCAGCGGGCTCGCTCGGCTGGGACACCTCGCTCCGTGCGCCGCCGCCACCCTGCGCCACGTGCGCGAGCTCGTGCGCGAGGAGGTGGTCGCCCGACGCGCTCTCGGGGGCGTAGCGGCCCGCGCCGAACGCGATGTCGCTTCCGACCGTGATCGCCTCTGCGCGGTGCGACGAGGCGAACGACGACGCCTGCGCGTCCGTGTGCACGCGCACGTCGCCGAAGGAGCGCCCGAACGACGCTTCCATGCGCTCGCGCGTGCTCGGCGGGAGCGGGCGCCCCGCGTTGAGGCTCGGGGCCGGCGCCTCGACGGCGGGGCTCGGGCGCACGGGTGCCGCCGCCGGGGAGGCCTTGCTGGCCGCCGTCGGTGCCGAGACCGCGTGCGCCCGCCCGCTGCTCACGGGGTCGGATCGCCCTTCGGACCGCCCTTCTTGGGGCGGATCACGCGCCCGGACGCGTCCTTCTCGGGCGCCTCGGTCCTGCCCTCCGCGCCACCGGGCGCGATCTCGACGACCGGCTTCGCGGCGGGCGTCTTCCCGCGCGGCTCCGCCGCTGTCGGGGGCTTCGCGGAGGCCGCGCCGATGCCCTTCTTGGCGATCCAGGCGGCGCGCGCCTCCATCCGCTCACCAGCGTCGGCGGCGATCTCTCCAGCCCGCTTCTCGAGCCGCGCGAAGCGCTCGAGGAGCTTGCGCCCCTTCGCCGCGTGCGGCGTGAGCGGACCCTCCGCGGCGAGCTCGACGAAGAGCGACGGGCGCTCCTCGGGGCGCACCACGTTCCGCGCGACCACCTCGCCGTTGCCGGCTCGCACCTCCACCAGGAGCGTGCCCTCCTTCGTCTCGCCCGGCAGGGGCAGCCGGGCGAAGCCGGTCGCGTCGGTCGTCGCGCGCGCGGCGGACTTTTCGTTGGAGAGGAGCTGCACGTCGAGGCCGGGAAGCGGCACGGCGCGCTCGTCGCCGGCCCCCGTGCCGACGACCCGGACGTGGGTGACCCCGGCGGGCGGGCGCGGCGGGGGGCCGAACGCCACCGCCTCGAGCTGCCGGAGGTGGACCAGCATGGCCTTGTGGAGGACCTTGCCGCCGCCGCCTTCGGCGAGGGCGAGCGCCTCCGTTTCGAGCAGCTTCCGGCCCGAGCGGCCGACCGGCTCGGCGGGCTTCTCCTTGGCGTCCCGCGCGGGGCGCACGGGGGAGAGGAGCGAAGAAGGGGGACGCATGGCTACACCTGGTGATTGGGGGCTTCGATCGGCGCCGGATCGACGGTGATCGGGCCGTAGGCGGTGACGACGAGGTTGTGGGCCGCGACGCGGTGCCCGTACGAGTTCAGCGCCAGGAAGTCGGCGATGTTGCCGACCACCACGACGCGCGAGCTGCTGTCCGGCGAAGCCATCTCGGGCCAGGGGGTGGAGGTGGCGTACCGGGAGTCCGGGTTGTGACCCACCTGGAGATGGCCCGCGATGTTGTCCTCGACCTGCGCGACCCAGGGATCCTCGTAGTCGACGAGCAGGACGATGATCAGGACGTCCAGGACCTCGAGGCCCCAGTCGTAGATGGCCTCGTCCACGATCACCGCGTCCTTCGGAGGTCCCGCGTCGCTGGTCTCCGCGCTCGCGCGGCGGCGGTTCGTCTCGATCTCCGTGAACAGCTCCTCGCCGTGCGCCTCCCGCAGGAGCCGCAAGGACTTCCGGCGCTTCTCGAACCGATCGACGTACGCCTTGATGATCGGGTCCCGCTCCCCGAAGTTGAAGCCGCCCTCGTAGCCGCCGGCCGCCGCCTGCTGGTGCGTCGTGGGTCGGACGCGGATCGCCCCCGTCGTCCGGTTGTCGGTGAGCTGCAACGTGCCGTCGACATCGTCGATGAGGCAGTTGTTGCTGCCGAAGTGGTTGTGCTCGACGGTGGGGTCCGAGAGGTAGGAGGCCGCCACGCCGCCCCGGAACACGTTGCCCTGGATCCGGACGTCCTGTCCGCCGGTGAGCGCCAACGAGCTCGCCGGGCAGCGGTTCCGGGAGACCGCCACGCGCGCGTTCGTCTGCGACGTGATGTCCACGCCGATGCCGCTGTCGAGGTCGATGTCGTTGTCGACGACGCGGATGCCGAACAGGTTCCGGCCCAGCACGCCGGTGACGCCCTTCCGATCGGGGGCCGAGATCCGGTTGGCGATCACGAGCGTGCTCTCCGCCGCGTCGTTCACGACGACGCCGGCGTAGGTGACGACGAGCGCGTTGCCGCGGGCCTCGCAGCTCCACCCGGCGAGGCCGATGCCCGTGATGGGGCCCTGGACGTTGTTGTCCAGGATGCGGACGCCACCGCCCGTGGTGGGAACGCTGTAGGTGGAGATGCCGGCCACGCCGTCCTGCGTCCGGACGATGTTGTCGGTGACGTCCACCTCCTCGACGCGGATGGCGGTGGCGGCCGAGCCCGACATCGCCACGACGATGCCGCGGTTGTTGAAGCCGACCAGGTTGTCGGAGATGGCGCACTCCCAGATCTCCTGGCGGTCGTCCGGGGCGACGAGCATGGTGCCGTCGAGGATCGCGCCGAGCACGATGCCGCGCGACGCCTCGACCTCGTTGTCGGTCACCTGGAGGCGCCGGGCCGCGCGGGGGAAGTGGAGCCCGATCGCGTCGCCGTCGACGCGCTCCGACTCCACGCGCACGCGGAGAGACTGCTGGCCGCGGACCGCCGCGCCGCCGGTGAGGTACCGGTTCCCGGCGAGGCGCAGGTCCTGCGCGCGCGACCAGAACACGCCCACGTCGGCCCCGAAGGAGCAACCCTCGACGACGCCGCTCGGGATCGTGTCGCACCGCAGGGCCGCCGTGTTGTTGGCCGGGATCGTCGTCGTGGCCCCGGCCACGGCCGACTCGGCATCCACGAGCAGCGCGCTGGTGGGCAGGCCGTCCACGAAGCTCGAGCTCAGGCCGGTGACGAGCGTGGACGTGCGGAGCTCGAGACGCTGGGCGCCGCCCACGTTGACGGCGCCGCGCACGCCGTAGAGCGCGGTGCCCGTGATCTCGACCCGGTCGAAGAAGTTCCCGCCGAGGCACCAGTCGCCCATCACGGTGCTGTCCACGAGGGTCACGGTCGGCCCCCGGGTCGTGACGGCGAAGCCGGTGGAGAGGTCCAACGTGGGGCCGACGTCGCTCTGCGTCGGGAACGCGGGGGTCCACGCGTCGTTCACGCGGATCGTGGGGAAGCCCGGCGTCGCCGCGCCGAGCAGGAGCCCCGCCCGCCGCGCGGCGAAGTGGGAATCCGGCGTCGGCTCCATCACCACGATCGACCGGGGAGCGAGCCCGGAGGTGGCGTGGACGACGATGTCCTCGATCTGGAGCCGCGCGCCGGACGACACGTGGAAGGCGTTCACGCCGCCCTGGACCGAGATCACGGCGTCGGGGCAACCCCGCAGCGTGATCGGGCGGTCGATCTCCAGGGTCGACTTGAAGGTGTAGGGGCCGTCCTTGAGGCACACCACGCCGCCGTCGGGCAGCTCCTCCGCGATGGCCGCCGCGATGCGGGCGGCGTCGTCGTCCCCCGTCTCGCTCGCGAGCACCGTGACCTCGCAGCAGCCCTCCGCCGTGCGGGAGAGGAGGACGTCGATGATCTCCTGGACGGTGTCGGCCGACTCGCCGTACTTCTCGCCGTCGAACGCGATGTCGTCGGCGTCGAGCTCGCAGAGCGAGGAGTAGCGCTCGTCGAGCCAGGCCTCGAGGTTGAGGCGGACGCCGCCGGCGTTCACCCACTGGAGCAGCGCGAGCGGCTCGAAGAGGCGCTCGGGGCCGTGCGGGCTCGTCGACGGGGTGCCGTTCTCGTTCGGGGTGCTGACGCGGGCCTCGGAGATCCACCACTCGCCGGGCCGGAAGGTGCCGCCGAGCGTGACCGTGACGCCGTTCTCGATCTCGTACTCGGTCGTGGCCGCCTCGGTCACGATCCGCCCGTGCCAGCGCCGGACGCGGGTGAGCGCGCTCGCCGCGTAGGGCCACACGTCGGTGAACACGGTGACGGCCGCGCCATCGAGGTCGACGAGGCTGAACCGCTCGTTGCCGTTCGTGTCCACGTCCACGAAGCGCAGCTGGACGAGCTGGCCCACGCGGCGGGTCGCCGGGACGAACGCTCCGCCGGTGATCGTCGCGCGGCCCGTGAGCCCGTCGGACGCGATCTCGTCGCCGAGGTCGATCTCGTCGCCCAGGAGCTCCACGAGGTCGCCGTCCTCGACGCCGCTGTCGGGGAGGAACACGAGCTCGTTGTCCCCGTCGTCGGCCTCCTCGACGGCGAACAGGTGCGAGCCGTTGTCGCGCGACCACTTCAGCGTGGCGGTGCCGAGCGCGCCGCCGTCCTGCACCTCGAAGCGGTAGAGGCGGTTGTCGGTGCCGGTGTAGCCGTCGAGCGTGGGGAGCGCGCACGGATCGGGGTCGAAGGTCGCGGAGGTGAGGTCGACCGCGAGGCTCGACTGGGGCGCCTGCACGTTGGCGAACGCGGCGCGGGCGGCGGCCTCGGCCGACGCGGCGTCGGGGTAGTCGGCCAGCTCCAGCACGAGGAACTTGACCTGCCCGAGCGCCTCGGTGCGCACGCTCGTGTCGAGCCCGTTGCCGAGCGCGTTCTCGCGGATGCCCGGGTCCTCCACCGCGGTCATCAGCCGCTCCCAGATCTCCAGGTACGCGACGACCCAGCGGCCCGCGGACGCGAGGTCCGACAGGTCGGTTTCGGCCTCGCCGGCCCCGCCCGGGTAGGAGACCTCGGGGTAGGCGGTGGCCTCGGCGAGCTCGGCGACGAGCCCCTCGATCGCGTACCAGCCGGGGGAGGGATCTCCCGCGCGCCCGCCGGCGGCCCAGAGGTAGCTGTCGTCCGCGTCGCCGTCCTCGACGAGCGCGATCCAGAAGATCGCGTTGGCCGGGATGTTCAACGTGAGCGTCGCGAGGTCGCCCGTCGGCGTGATCGGGACGGCCTTGCGCTCGAAGGTGTCGTCGATCGACGTGACCGAGAATGTCACCGACGCGGACAGCCCGCTGCTGATGACGACGTTCACGGGGTCGTCGCTCGGGCCGGTCCAGATCGCGAGGCCCGTGGCCGTCGACAGGATCGGCGTGATCAGCGGGATCGAGATCGTGCCGCCCGCCACGCCGCCGGCCACGCGGATCGACGGGTACCGGTCGAGGTACTTCTTCTCGTAGTCCCGGTAGAACGTCACGTCGCCGGTGGCGGTGATGCCCTCGGTGTGCTCGAAGAGCGCGTAGAGCTTGCCCGGGGTGATCAGGAAGCCGTAGTTCGGGCTCCCGTGCGCGCAGCCGAGCCCCGCGAGCGTGAGGCGGTGCAGGTGATCCTGGGCGTCCACGAGCGCCGCGACGTCGCTGTCGAGGAGCACGCGCCCCTGCTGGTGGAGCACGCGGCGGTAGGTTCGCGAACGCTTGCGGTCGGGTTGGTGACCGCGGGTGAAATCGCCCTTCATGTTTCGGATCCTTGCGGAGAGAGGTCAGTCCATGCGGACGAGGCCGGCGCGGAGGCCGGCGGGCGTGTATTCGGAGAGGCGACGGCGGACGGCCTCGAGGAGGGGCCCCCACTCGGCGTCGTGGAAGGCGCCCATCTCGCCGCCGTCCTCGGCGCCCTTCACCACCGCGTCCTCGCAGGCCTCGTGGAGGCGCGCGTACGCGGCGTCGTAGCGGGCGCGGCTCACGAAGCGGAGCGTGGTCCCGTCGGCGCAGCGGTAGTTGCGGGGCAGGCCGGCGAGCGCCGCGACGCGGGAGTAGCGGACGCAGCCGGCGAAGCGGTCGCGGATCGTGTGGGCGCCGTCGAAGATGCACTCGCTCGCCTCGATGCGGTGCACGCGCAGATCACCGAGCACGGTCACCCGGTCGAGCTCAAGGGAGGCGTCCTGGGCGTCGATCGCGTACGTCGCGCCGTTCCCGTCGACCACGCAGCCGGAGAGCGTGGCGGCGCCGCGGCCGGTCACCGTGAGCCCCGCGAGCAGGCTCGCGACGCAGGTGAGCGTGCCGTCGGAGAGGTCGACGGAGAGCGTCGCGTCGTCCGTCGCGAAGGTGCAGAACTGGACGGTGATGGCCTCGGTCTCGGGGAGCGTGACGGCGTCGTCGGCGAAGGTGAGCCCGCGGAGCGTGAGCGCCGTGTACGCCGCGGTGCCGACGGACACGGGCGCGGCGAGGCGGATCACCGGCCGGCAGCGCTCGGCGGCCTGGACCGTGAGGTCCGTGCAGGCCGCCGGGAACACGAGCGTCTCGTCGGGGTAGGTCGCGCTGTCGACGATCTGCACGACCTCGGTGGCGGCGGAGCACGCCGCCAGGGCCTCGGCGACGCTCCGGTAGCGCGGCAGCGCGTGGAGCGTGGGGTCGGCGTCCTCGCCGAGCGACCCGCTCCGGCTCACGATCCGGGTGGGGTCGGGCTGGCGGAGGTCGAGCTCCGGCTCACGGGCGGCCGGCATCGCGCCGATGTGGTCGGTGCGGCCGTCCTCGTAGTCCACCGTCACGTTCGGGGGGACGTTGGCCGGCGCGCCCACGCCGCTCTCGGCGGACCACGGCTGCGGCGGCTCGCCCGGAGCGAACGCGAAGAGCCCGTGCGTCACGTCCACGTCGAGGAAGCCGTCCGCGGTCGCCGCGAGCAGCTCGCCCGCGCCCGGGTCCTCGTTCCGCCAGGGGCACAACGCGCGCCCGCCGACCCGCCGCCGCAACAGGTACGTGGACTCGCGGATCGGCGCGACGGCGCCCGCCGCGTACCGGGCCCACCCGCCGGTGAGGCTCCATGTCGAGCCGTCGGCGTGCACCTCGTAGGCGGTGCCGACGTTCGGCCAGGTGCCCTCGTCCGTGTCCCACTCGTCGTTCGGGTCGAACGCCGCGACGGGCTGCTGGGGGAGGTGGACGAGCAGGGGCGCGCCGCTGTCCGAGGTCCACGCCACCTCGGCGGGCGTGAGCACCGCGTCGGCCTGGTCGGACTCGAAGCGCACCACGAGGGTGAGGTTCTGGGGCTCGTCGTCCTCGATCCAGGCGGCGAGCTCCGCGTAGCGATCACTCGCGACGGCATCGACGCCCGTGTCGTCGACGGCCGACCACTCGGCGGCGCTCGGATCGTCGCCGGACCAGCGCAGCCGGACCATCGGCCGCACCGTGACGACGCCGCCCTGGGCGCTCCGGAGCGCGAAGACGAGCGAGTGCTCCCCCCCGGCGAATTCCCACGTGCCCGCGTTGTCGCGCACGACGCGCCCGCCGTGCAGCACGACCGGCCCGCGCCCGGGCGCGCCGACCACGTCGCCCACCTGCTCGGTGCTCGCCGTGGGGTCGAGCGGGGGCCACGCGGGGCCCGGCCCGACGGTGGAGACGTTGTCGAGGTCGAGGAGCCGCCCGCCCGCGCCGTCGTCCAGCATGGGGAGCGCGTTGCCGTCGCCGTCGAAGGCGTCGACGAGGGTGCCGTCGGCGCCGAGGTACCAGAAGCGCTCGTCGGTGACCCAGCCCGCCGGGATCACGCACACGATGGCGCCGAGGAGCGCGCCCTCGGACGACAAGTCGCCCGTGGTCCGGCCCACCGACGCGTCGTCGCCGGTGCCCTCGAAGAGGATCGTGGCCCCCGGGAAGTAGGCGTTCCCCGTCGCGCCGAGGCGCACCAGCACCACCGCGTCGCCGCCCGCGGGCGCGCCGAGCGTGGTGGTTGTGACCCCGCTCGTGGCGAACGTCACCCGCGCGCACTGCGTCGGGCTCGTGAGGTCCGCGGCCAGGCCGGTGCCGTCCACCGGGGCGGTGAGGAGCTCCACGGTCATGTCGCGGACCAGCTTCGCGCCGTCGTACTCGAGCACCTTCGCCGTCGGATTGCGCGCGACGGCGAGGTCGGCGGGGTCGTCGGAGGCGTCGCGGGGCGTGTCGCTGGCGGCGCCGACGGCCGCGACGAGGCCGCACACGCGCACGGAGAACCGCCCGTCCACGCCGAAGGTGTCGCCGGGCGTGTCCGCGAAGCGCGCGGACCCGATCCGGTCGGTGCGGACGGTGTCGGACGTGCTCGTCCGACGCGCGCGGAGCGGCCAGTCCTCGCCGAGCGGGTGGAAGGCGTAGCGCCAGTCGGTCGCGTCCCCGAGCGCGCCGGCGCCCGTGGTGAGCGGCTCGACGCCGTCCCCGTCCGACGCGAGGACCCCGTCGAGGTCCCCTACGAACGCGGGGGTCCCCTCCGAGAGGGGGAAGAGCCGCGTGGGGTGGACGTACCAGGTCACGTGCCGCGGGTGGCGGCGGCCCGTGCGCCGCGCGGGGACGCGCAGGTCGACGGCGTGGTAGGGGCCGTCCCAGGGGCCGTCCACCGACTCGGCGATCACGCGCGCGCGGATGTCCGGGAGCACGCGGTCGAGGCGCAGGATGTCGAGGTCCTGGTCCACCTGGCAGAGCTTCCAGCCCTCCACCAGCGGCGCCTGCCGCCCGAGCAGCTCCTCCGCCATCTCCTGGAGCATCGGAGGCGTGCCCTTGCGGCGCCGCCAGCGCACGGTGCCCCGCACGTCGAGGCGGTTGCGGTCGACGTCCGAGAAGACGAGCGAGGTGCCCACCATCTCGGCGAGGAGCGGCAGCGCCGCCTCGCCGCTCGTGTCGATGAACAGGTCGGCGTGCAGCTCGTTGACGTTCTGGCGCACGGCCGCGAGGGGCCCCGCGAGGATCTCGATCAGCTTCCGGAGGTCCTCCTTCCCCTCCGGCGCGGCGTCCTGGATGCGGTAGAGCGCGGGCAAGAGCGCGTACAGCCGGCGGGCGAGCTCGGCGCGCTGCGCCGGATCGTACGGCCAGTTCGTGTCGGGCATCAGGAGCCCCCCGTCGTGAACGTGATGGTGTTCCCGTCCGCGGCGAGCCACTGGTTCGTGTGCACGCGGATCACGGCGGCGACGGTCCCGACGGCGGCCGGGTCGAGCGCGAGCTGCGTCACCTCGACGTACGCGAGGCCCTCGACCGCGTGGAGCACCTCGTACACCTCGGCGAGGTGGAGGGCCTGGCCGAGCGAGCGGGCGCCGAACGTGAGGAGCCCGCCGTCCCCGGCGAGGGCCGCGCGGACGGCGTCCTCCACGTCGCGGAGCTCGTAGCCCTCCTCGGGCTCGACGTAGAGGCCGAGGTACACGAACACGTCGTCGGGCGCGAGCAGGGTGAGCCGCACCGACGTGTCGCGCCGCGCGTCGAGCCACGTCCGGAAGGCCGTGAGGTCGGACACCGGCTCGCCCGCGGAGGTCGCGGCCACCAGCACCACCCCGCGCGTGTCGTCCCAGCTCGCGGCCGCGCGGGCCACACCCGAGAAGCGCAGCGCGAGGTCCGCGTGGTCCTGCACGGACACCGCGCGGTCGAAGGTGCGGATGTACCGGGTGGCCGCGGTGCGGACCACGGACGGGTCCGCCGGCTCGGTGCCGCCCGCGAGCGCGACCGGGTTCCGCGCGCGCTGCACGAGCGGGTGGGCCTTCGCGAGGCGGCTCGCGGCGCCGGCCTCCACGTTGCCGTCCTCCCCGAGCCCCACGCGGTACGTCGCGACGACGTTGCGCTTGCCGGCGGGCGGGACCGCGCCGAGGCGCCCGTCCCCGAAGCACACCCACGCCACGCCGTCGCTGTCGACCTCCACCTTGAAGTGGCGGTCGGTCGGCAGGCTGTCCGCGAAGTCGGCCACGCGCGTCCACGTCACGTCCCCGACGGTCACCGCGACGGCCGGCGTGGCGTTCTCGCCGGTCACGTCGTGGGCGAGGGGGGTCTTCTTGAGCGCGTAGCGCTGGAACGGGGTGACGCCGTCCGAGGTGCCGAGCGTCTCCACCTTCGTGGCGCCGTGCGCGATGCGCGCGACGTTGCCGAGCACCTGGAGGTCGCCGACCGTCCAGCCGGCGAAGTCGTCGGGCAGGTCGGTCAACGTCTCCCAGGTGATGTGCGTGCGCGTCTCGTCGCCGACCTCGACCGTGGTCACGTCGGTGAGCTTGATGACCTGCGCGACCGAGCCGTCGAGCGTGCTCAGCGCCATGAGCATGCCCCGCTCGAGCCCCTCGACCTCCTCCGCGAGGTCGAGGCCCGTGGTCGCGTCCACCGGCGTGGTGTTGGCGCGCGTGGAGAGGACCGGGGCCATGCGCTGCCAGCCGCCGACGAGCGTGTGCGCGACGGTGAACTCGTCGCGCTCGGCGTCGTCGAAGGTGACGCGGCTGACGGTGCCGGAGATCCAGGTCTCGGCCAGCTGGTAGGCGTAGGTCGGCGTGTAGGTGGTGCCGCTGCCCGTGACGCTGGCGATCGTCTGGACGACGTACCCCTTCTTGAACACCACGGTCGTGGTGTCCTGGCTCGCGACGAGGCAGGCGACCGGCTCGTCCCCGCCGAGCCGCACCATCCACGTGGCGAGGAGATCGGTGTCGACGACCTGGGAGAGGAACACCTCGTCCGTCGCGACGCTGGCCGGCGCGCTGTAGCCGTACGTCGTCGCGGTGGAGCTGTTGTAGGGGCTCGTGGGGGCGACGTACGTGGGCGTGGTGTCGGACAACACGTCGAGGTCGAAGGACCCGGGGTCCGCGGTGGCGCCGAAGATGCGCACGCTGACGCTCGGCTCGAAGTAGACGCGCCAGCCCGCCTCCGGCGCGGCGTCGTCCCACGGGACCACGGTGGCCCCCACGAGCGTTTCCCGGACCGTCAGCGTCGTGGTGCCGGCGTCGAGGTCCTCGACGATGGTTGTGACGGCGAGCGCCTGGGCGCCGCCGGGCCACACGAGCACCGCGGGCGCGCCGGCCCGGAGCCCGAGCCCCGTGCCGACGAGCGTGAGCGTCTCGTCGGCCACCGTGAGCACCTCGGTGGTGTCGGCGGGCAGGAGCGCGTTCCACGCCGCGTCGACGACGCGGTCCTCCACGGTCTCGAAGTCCTGCGCCTTCCGGAGCCCCGCGGGTGCGCTGGCGAGCCCGAGGCCCGCGCTCACGGTGCCCGACTGCCCGGCGTTGACGGTGATGGCGGCGTAGCCGGCGGCGGACCCGCCGGGGTCCGGCACGTACGCGAGGCGACGCGCGTGGAGCACGAGGCTCCGGTCCTGCGTGGCCGAAGGGAGCCACGCCTCGCTGGCGTAGAAGTCCTGGTGGCGCGCGAGCACGTGCGCGACCGACGCGGCGAGGTCGTAGAGCGTGCGGGTGGGCTCGCCCTCCTCGTCGGGCGGGAGCTTCCCGAAGGCGGCCTCGTGCAAGTCCCGCGCGAGCGACACGAAGTCCGCGTGCTCGAGCGGGAGGTAGCGCAAGGGCCCGCTCCCCGGGTGGCGCGTCGGGGTGGTCGGGAGCGAGGGGTAGGGGCGCGGGGGGCGGCTCACGGCGAGGCCTCCGCGTCGATGCCCGGCCAGCTGTCCTCGTCCACCTCGTCGAGCCCCACGGCGAGCACGACCAGTCGGCCGTTCTCGGGGTAGTCGTCGTCTCCGTCCATGCGGGCCACCTCGGTCTCGCTGAGCGTGATGCGGTGATCGACGAGGTCGTCCGGGTCCTCGACCTCGAGCAGCCGCCGGAAGCGGAGCGCGTTGACCGAGCGCACCCCGTCGATCCCCATGACGAAGGCGAGGAGGCTCCCGAGGTCGACGTCCTCGCCGAAGGAGAGGCGGTCCGGGTGGAACCAGCCGGGGTTCTCGTCGGTGCCGGGGCGGAGCGCGGCGTACACGCGCTCGCGCACCTCGTGCCGCTGGTAGCCGGGGTCGACGCAGATCCCGAGCTCCACGTCGAGCGGCACGAAGTCGGCCTGCCGCACGATCACCTCGCGGCCGGCCATGCGGCGGGCGTCGACGTAGGCCTGGACCTCCGCGCGGAGCTCCTCGGAGAGCTCGTCCTCGGACTCCGGGTCCACCAGCACGAGCACGGTGTTGAAGGGCGTCCGCAGCGCGCGGGCGACGGCGCGGCCCACCCCGTCGACGTCCTCGGCCACCGCGGCGTAATCGGCGAGCGTGACGGCGCGCTCGAGCGGCGCGTGGGTGATCGACTCCGGGATGCGCTCGCGGATGGCGTCGAGCGCGTCGGGGGCGCGGCCGCCGGTGGCGGGGATCACGTTCGTGACGGTCACCGCGCCGAGGCCGTCGAGGTCGACACCCTCGGTGCTGCCCGCGGCCGGCGGAACGACGACCGTGAGGGTGTCGATGCCGACGTTGCCGGCGAGCGGCTCGCCGACCCACCAGCGCAGCCGCAGCGGGACGGACGTGTCGCCCTGCGACCCCTCGATGGCCGGCGCGTCCACGGTCCAGGCGGAGGGGTCGACGGCGTCCTCCACCTCGATCTCGCGGCCGTAGGCCCCGTCGCCGAAGCGGAGCCAGAGCCCGCCGTCGTTGTCGATGTCGGCGACGTAGTGCTCGTCGTAGGACTGGGAGTTGTGGAGGTGCGCGACCCGCGTCCAGTCCTCGCCGTCCACGCGCAGCTCGACGAGGGGCTCGGGCGCGGCGCCGCCTCCTGGCGACGCCCACATCACCGGGCCCTCCGGGATCCGCAGCTGGCGCAGGTGGTAGGCGGTGCCGCCGGTGCGCTCCACCGCGACGACCGTGCTCGCGTCGGGCGAGAGCTCCACGATCGCCTGCGTGCGCGGGACCGTCGTGGTCGGCGACACCCACGCGACGTGCTCGGCGCCGTGCCGCGCCTCCACGAGGTTCCCGTGGATCGCGAAGTCGGTGTCGCCCCAGGGCGCGAGCTCGAAATCGAGCGCGTCCTCGAAGGTCACCTCGGTGATGTCCTGGTCGCTCGTCGACGGCGTGCCGCCCGCCGCGGGGTCGTCGGTCCAGCCCGGCTCGGCGAGCTCCTCGACGGTGGTGATCGTGAGCACCTGGCTCGAGCCGCCCTGCACGATCGCGATGCGGTCGCCCGCGGAGAGCGGAAGGTCGTGGCCCCAGAGGCGGAGCGACGTGGAGCCCGCGGGGATGGTCGCGTCGGTGATGCCCGGCCAGCCGGCGAGCAGCAGCGCGTCGGGGTTGCGGGCGCTGTACACGCGGGTGCGCGCGAGGCAGTGGAACACCACGTGGGCCTCGTCCGTGGTGCCCGCCATCCGCACCTGGAGGCCCGCGGGGACGTAGCCGTCGGCGCCGACGGTGAAGCCGAGGATCGTGGTCGCGGCCTGGCCGGGGAACGTGTCCACGCCGAGCAGGAGCGCGTGCTGGGTGAGCGACCACCGCTCCCGCGCCGTCGCGACGAACGCCTCGTTCGCGACGCGGTCCTGGTGGTAGGAGATCATGTCGCCGGCGTGCGCGAGGAGATCGATGAGCACGCGCTCCAGGCTCGCGGGCGCGTGGTCGGACCACGCCGGGTCCACCACCTGCGCGCGCTCGGCGAGCAGGTGCACGAAGCCGACGAAGTCCTTCGTGAGCAGGTCCAGCGCCGGGCGCGGCGGGAGCTCGGCCTCGGCCTCCTCCTCGGACGGCCGGCAGTCGCCGCCCTCGCAGTCGATCGTGAAGGAGAAGTCCGACCGCGCGAAGAAGGGGTGCAGCGGCGAGCCGCCGCCCGCCTTGATCTCGACCGTGTAGGTGGAGCGGTCGCCGATGGTCGGGAAGGTGATCGTGAGGGTGGTGTCGCCGGCGGTGGGCGTCGTGACCGTGTAGTCGAGGTCGGTGATGCGCCGGCCGCCGGTGACCTCGACGTCGTCGACGGTGAACGAGGCGTCGATCGCCGCGTTGAGGTGCACCACGAGCACCGCGGAGGGCGGGTCGGAGACGTACTCGGTGACGGTGAGCGAGAGGTACGCGATGCCCTGCCAGCCGGTCGGGGGCAGCGTGATCGAGGTGCTCTCGAGGGAAGGCCGGCTCACAGGCGCACCTCCAGGTTGCGGACCTGCCTGTCGGAGCGGCGCTGGAAGCGGAGCGAGAGGAGGAGCTCGCCGTTGTCGCCGTCGGCGACGATGTCGACGCCCTCGACGATGATCTCGTCGCCGATGTCCCGCCGCAGGCCCTGCGCGATGCGGAACTCCAGCGCGGCGAGGGTGAGCTCGTCGAGCGGATCGAAGACCACCCGGTTGAGCCCCACGCCGAAGGTCGGGTTGCACACACGCTCGCCCGGCGCGGTGAACAGCACCGCCATCACCTTGTCGCGCAAGTGCCGGTCCGCGTCGTCGGTGACCGCGACGCCGCCGTGCTCGCCGATCCGCAGGGGCTGGTAGAGGAAGCGAAGGGCCATGGGTGGTTCCGCTACAGGATGGGGAGGGGCGGGGAGACGACGGGCGGGAAGGTGACCAGCGTGGAGAGCGCCATCCCCTGGCACACCAGCGCGATGCGCTCCGCGCGCACCTCCGCCGTGGCGTCGAGGTCCGCGAACACCGCCCCGAGCGCGATCTGCGCGACGCCGGTGGTGATGGGCGTGCCGGAGATGCCCGCGCCGAAGGCCTGGCCGGTCATGTATGCGGAGACCGCCTGCGCGAGCTGCATGCCGGCGAGCGGCGCGAGGCCCGCCTGGAGCGCGGTCGTCGCCTGCCCGGCGAGCTGGCTCTTGCGCGCGACCGCGGTCGCGCAGGGGAAGGGCCCGGCCATGCCGAGCGCGAACCACTCCACGACGGCGCGGGCGAAGCGGTCGCCGGCCTCCGCGGGGGTCGCCGCGGCGCCCGCGTCCGGCCCGAGCCAGTAGTTCAGCAGGTTGTCCTTGAGCAGGTCGGGAGCGAGCGGCACGGTCACTCCGTCTTGTGCTTGGTGGAGAGGACGGACGACGACATCGGCGGCGTCGGCGGGCCCGACGGCCCCACGCCCGTGGGGTGGGTGTGGGCGTTGAACATCTGCATGAAGGCGTTGCCGAGGACGAGCGGCTCGGCGGCGCCCTCCCCGAGCTTGATCTTCGAGGCCTTGACGATGACCTCTCCGCTCGCCTTGAGCTGGATCTGGGCCCCGTCGTCCCCGTGGGAGAGGATGAGGACCCCGCCGTCGTCGTCGAACACGAGGCGGTGGCCGGACTTCGTGCGGAGCACGCCGAGGCCGGGGCCGGCCGCTGCGCCGTCGTGCGTGGGCGTCTCCGCACCGGCCTCGCTGCCCAGGTCGTCCTGGCTGCCCGTGCTCTCGGGGCTCCCCCAGAACGCGCCGGTCCACACCGGCCGGGCCACGTCCCCGTTGAGGAACTCGATCCAGACGGTGTCGCCGACCTCCGGCAGGAACAGCATGCCGCGGTCCTTCCCGCCGCCGAAGGGCGCGCAGGGGAGGCACCAACCGGTCTCCGTGGACTCGCCGAGCACGGCGGGCACGCGCGCCCGCACCCGCCCGAGCTCGAGCGGGTCGGCGTCGTCGGTGACCACGCCCTCGTACTTGCCGTAGAAGCGGCCGACGAAGCGCTCGTCGAGGAGCCGCGCGATGTCGTCCAGCGTCATTGGGCGCTCTCCTCCTCGGCGGACTGGCCGAAGTCCTCGCCGCCGGTGAGCCCGAGCCCGTTGCGCTGCGCGATGAAGGTCTGGGCGATCTTCCCTTCGGCGTAGGTCGTGCGGACCGAGTGCACGTACCAGGCGCCCGCGAGCCGCTTGCCCACGCCGCGCACCAGCGCGGGCCGGCGCGCGCGCAGGAGCCCGCGGAACAAGGCGGGATCGACCTCGCCGCGGGCGTCGAGCACGAAGCGGTCGTCGTCGATGGCGCCGGCGCCCGCCGCGCCGATGCCCGCCTCGGTGCGCGGGGCGTCGACGAGCCAGCCGGCCCCGGACTCGGCGCCCGCCTCGGTGAGGCCCTTCTCCAGCGCCTCGGCGGGGTCGCTGTCCCCAAGCAGCTCGAGGGAGCCCGCGTCGGGGGTGCGGACGATCTTCTTTGCGATGGGGTCGATGGCGGCGCCCACGCGGCGAGCCGGACCGGTGCTGCGCCACTGCACGTCGAGCCACTTCAGGTTCGCGCCGGACTGGAGCATGATGAGGTCCGCCTGCGGCTCGGCGTCGAGCGGCCGCGGCTTCATCGACGCGACGACCGCGTCCTGCGCGGCGTCGTACTCCATCCACATGCGCAGGCCGTTGCGACGCGCGAGGCGCTTGAGGAAGCGCCAGTCGGACTCGCGCTGCACGAGCAGGTAGCGGTCCGCTGAGTGCCGGTCCGCGGTGTCGGCCACGTCGGGGGTGAGGCCGTACTTGGAGAGGATCGCGCTCGCGACCTCGCCGTCGGTCTGGTCGGGCCACGCGACGGAGCGGTCCTCGCCGTCCATGATCACCGCGGCGTCCATCCCGACCACCTCGACGTAGCAGTTGCTCTCGATGGCCTCGAAGTGCGGCCGCACGTGGGACACGAAGCCCTGGAACAGGCGCACGGGCGCGCTCCCCGGGGCGCCGAGCTCCACGCCGAGCGGGGTGAGGGGCTCGAAGCGCTCGTCGTCGAGCGGACGCATGCCGCCGGTGGGGTCCTGCTGGACCTTGAAGCGCAGGATCGCGACCGACGGCGCGTCGTCGCTCTCCCGCACCTCCACGCGCGTGAGGTCGGCGAGGAGGTTCGCGTCCAGCACCTCTCCGTCGAGCATCACGTTGACCTTCGCGTCGGGCATGTCACCGATCCGGCGGGACGCGGACGGGCTGGCCGGGCACCACCACGTCCCAGGGGTCGAGGGCATCCGCGCCGTCCGCAATGCGCCAGCCCTTGCGGGCGTCGCGGTAGTAGCGGTGCGCGAGGAGGTCGAGGCGGTCGCCGTCCACCGCGCCGTGCGCGAAGACCGCGGGCACGGAGGGGATCTCGCGGAGCGAGATCAACGTCAGCGACTCGCCCGTGGCGTCAACGAAGGTGGCGCTGGGCGTGCGGGCGTAGCGGGATCGGCGGTCGATCATCGTCTCACCTACACGGGCAGGGTCTTGGTGCTCTGCGACGCGGCGGCGTCGTAGAACGCCTTCGCGAGGCTGCGGCGGCTCTGGGCCGTGAAGTTCAGGGCGTCCTGCACGGCGAGGTCGTCCTTGGCGTGGGCCTCGGTGAGCACCTCCAGGGCGACCTGGACCTCCGCCCGGATCGGGTAGAGGTTGGCGTTGTGCAGGGTCTCGTTCATGTCCATGCCGACGATCTTCACGGGCAGAAGCCGCTTCCGGCCCCACACGAAGATGACCGTGGCGCGCTTCTTCCGGCCGGCGGCGGCCTCCTTCCCGTCCGACGGCATGTCGGCCTCGCTCTCGGGCGGGTGGAGGAGGTCCTCGAGCGCCGCGAGCTCGCCGGCGACGCCGATGTCCTCGCCGCCCTCGGTGATGTTGCCGGGGCGGTAGACGGCGTCGAAGCGGAGCGTGAGGGAGAGCGTCTCCTTGACCGTGCCGGCGCTCGCGTCGGCCCCCTGCTCGGTGCCGGAGCCCGACTTCTTGGCGCCCTCGGTGCCGCCGCTCGCCGACCCCTGCTCCACCGCGAGCTTCCGCTGGAGGCCCTCGGGGTTGAAGTGGAAGGTGATCGTCCGCTTCTTGTCCGGGTAGCCGCCGGGCTCGTAGGCGATGAAGGCCCCCCGCAGGTAGCCGGGTTCGTCGCTGCTCATGCGATCCTCCGGGTGAGTTGGCGGTAGAGCTCCTCGGCGAGCCGGTCGGCGCCCCGCGGGCCGAGCAGCTCCTGCACGCTGCCGAGCTCGACCTGCAGCGAGGCGAGCGCCTGCTCGCGCTGGGCGCGCTGCTCGGAGGGGAGGCCGGAGAGCTTCGCGGCGAGCTTCTCGAACGCCTCCTTGAGCACGGCGGGCACGCGGTCGGCCTCGGCGCGCTCGGCCTGCGTGTCGATGACGAGGCGCTCGATGGAGAGGCTCACGTGCACGCGGCCTCCTTCCCGGGGAGGAAGCGGGCGAGGGGGCCGAACTCGGTGCGGGAGCGCGCGACGCCCGACTTCTCGAGCTCCCGGTAGGTCGCGCGCACGAGGTGCTCGGTGCGGAGCCGCCCGTCGGGGCGCGCGAACGCGAGGTGGGTCGCGGCGACGCCGATGTTGTGGATGTTGCCGCCGGACAGCCGGAAGCGGTCGACGAACTCGGCGATGGCGAGGTCCGGATCGCGGTGCGCGGGCTCCGGCAGCGACTGCTCCCAGAGCCGGGCGCGGGCGTCGCGGTCCGGCAGGGGGAACTCGATGAGGAAGCGGAGCCGCCGCGTGAACGCCACGTCGAGGTTCGCGCGCATGTTCGTCGTGAGGATGGCGACGCCGTCGAAGGTCTCCATCCGCTGGAGCAGGTAGCCGACCTCGATGTTCGCGTAGCGGTCGTGCGCGTCCTTGACCTCGGAGCGCTTCCCGAAGAGCGCGTCCGCCTCGTCGAACAGGAGCACGCCGTGGCCGGCCTCCGCCTCGTCGAAGACCTGCGAGAGCGCCTTCTCCGTCTCGCCGATGTACTTCGACACGACCTGCGACAGGTCGATCCGGTACAGGTTGAGGCCGAGCTCGTTGGCGAGGCACTGGGCGGCGAAGGTCTTGCCGGTGCCGGGCGACCCCGAGAAGAGGCAGGCGAGCCCGCGCCCGAGCCCGCCGAGGCGCGTGCCCCCGAGCGCCGCCCGCGCGCGCGGCGCGGCGCGGCACCACGCCACGATGTCGTCCATCTGTGCGCGCGTGGCCGGCGGGACGACGAGCTGCTCGAGCCGCGCCGGCGTGCGGAGCGGCGTCACGAGCCGGCCCATGCCGCGGGCGCCGAGCGCGAGCACCCGCTCCGCGACCTCGGTCGCCGCGGGCTCGCCGTGCGTGCCGGCGACGAGGCGCTGGTCCCGCGCCTCCACCAGCGCCGCGCGCGCCTCGGGCACCGTCAGGCGGAAGCGGTCGCCGAGCCAGGCGGCGTCGTCCGCGGAGAGGAGCCGCTCCCACACCCTGCGGGCCTCGGGCCAGTCGAGCGGGCGCGCGTCGAGGCAGGCGCGGCGGCCCGTGGAGGCGCCCGCGCCCACGAGCGCGATCACCGCGCCCCGGGAGGCGGCGAGCTCGTCGAGCTGCGGGAGCGGGAGCGGGCGCTCCGCCGGCCAGCGCGAGAAGTCGAGGACGAGGAGCCCGCCCGTCGCGCGGCGGAGCACGCCCGGCTCGGGGGGCGTCTCGCCGACGGGCACGAAGATCGCCGGCTCGCCGCGCACCGAGGCGACGTCGAGGGCGAGCTGCGCGGCCCCGCGGGGGGAGAGCGCGCGCAGGCAGAGGAGCCCGCGCTGCCCGAGGAGCGCCGCGGCGCCGGGCGCCTCGGGGAAGACGGGCGTGTCGACGGGCGGCTCGACCGACAGGGGGAGGGCCGGGCGCCCGACCGAGGCCGGGTCGGCGAGGAGCCGCGCGAGGTCGGTGGACCCGAGGCGGAGCGCGCGCGCGGCGTGCGGGCGGCCCGGGGCCACGTCGACGGCCTCCACGAGCCCGGCGGCGAGCGCGGCGCCGCCCAGCGCGGTCAGCGCGCCCTCGGTGACGGGCGCGTCGAGGGCGGCCTGGGCGAGGCGCGCGAAGGCCTGTGCCGTCGGCAGCCGGATGCGCTCGTCGTCGGCGACGAGGCTGCACGCCGCGGCGGCGTCCGTGTGGAGCTCGGCGGCCGCGCAGAGGACCACGAGCCAGTAGTCGAGCGCCGGGAGGCCGAGGCCGCCCACGAGCCGCTCGGCGAGCGCGTCGGGCGCGTCGAGGTGGGCGCGCATCCGCGCGCCGAGCTCGGTCCAGCGCGGGCCCGTGGGCCAGGGCGCGCCGGGGTCGGCGTCGGGATCGTGCGCGGCCGCGACCGCGCACTCCGCCCCCAACAGGGCGAGCTCCCGCGCCAGCGCCACGCCGATCATGCGGTGAACTCCAGGAGCACGTAGGGCGTGTAGGTGTAGAGCGGCTGCCCCCCGCTGCCCGTGCCGCGGTTGATGCGCACGACGATGCGGCAGGGCTCCTGCGCGACGCTCGCGAGGTCGGCCGCCGCCACGGTGACGGACGCCGCCGCCGCCGTCACGGTGGTGATGGTGACGAGGTCGTCGGGGCGGGAGATGCCCGCGTCCGGCCAGACGAGCACGGCGTCGGCGCTGCCGAGGTCGGCGCCGGTGAGCACGAGATTGCCCGCGATGGAGTGCGTCGTGGCCGCGGGCGCGTCGACGGACGGGTAGCCCGCCTCGAGCACCTCGAAGTCGAGGCTCTCGGACTGCTGCACGGGCGGGTCGGTCGACGCGACGCCGACCTCGATGCGCACCTTGTGGACGCCGGTCCCGAGCGCCGTCGGCACGGTGAGCCGCCACACGCCGTCCTCGAGCAGGGTGACGGCGGTGACCTCCTCGCCGCCGACCCAGGCGCGCTCCACGTCGCGGCCGCCGGTGCCGCCGTCGATGCGGATCTCGCCGTCCGCCACGATCTGGCTCGGCGTGACGCGCTCGAGGACGGGCCGGCTGATGGGCGTGACGTCGCCCGCGTAGGTGGCGCCGCCGGCGTCCAGCCCGCCGCCGAGACGGATGCCGCCGGGGAGGACCACGGGGGGCTGCTCCTGGGCGTCGGAGAGGTGGGCGAGCTGGATCGGGCCGGCCTCGATGAGCGCCCACGGGCGGTGCCGCACCTGGAGCGGGGTGTAGACCTTCTCCATCGTCTCGAGCTCGATCGGCACGATGGCGACGTTGAGCCGGCCGTCCCCGAGCGCCGCGCTCGTGTCGCCGGGCAGGGACAGCGTGGGCGTAGAGTGGAACACGCGGAGCGCGTGGCCGAGGAACTCGACGGAGCGGGTGGTCTCGCTGTCCGTCGACTCGCCGTAGGTCGTGATGAGGAAGACCGCGGAGAGGATGAGCGGGGGCGGCTCCGGCGCGCCGGAGCTGCCGCGCACCCAGGGGTCGTTCCGGTGGAAGGGCTGCGGCGTGACCCACAGCAGCGACACGCGAATCGACTCCGTGGCCGTCGGCTGCTCGTTGGGCTGCGCGAAGCGGACGCCGTCGGAGGGGGTGATCTCGTCGCCGAGGCGCGCGGCGAGCGCGAGCCCGACCTGATCGAGGCGGTCGAAGGTGGCCATCTACCAGTCTCCGCCGACGGGGAGGGGGATCTCGTGCCCCCGGGCCGCGGTCGGCGCCGTCGGGGCGCGCGTGGGCTCGGGGGTGCGGGTGCGGATCTCGACGCTGCCGATCTTGATGGAGATCGACGGCGCGGCCGCGGGAGGGGGCGCGGACCGCTGGGTGGCCCCGCGGCCGGCCGCCGCGGGGCGCGGAGCCGCGGGGGCGGCGTCCCGGCGGGGCTCGGCCGCGCGCTCGGC
>CAYWGD010000123.1:0-21679 GCA_964457335.1 uncultured Enterobacteriaceae bacterium
TCGCCCGCCGCCGCCACCTGGCCCCCCGTCATGCCGCCACCCACCGCCGCCGCCCCGCCCGCCGCCGCCACCTGGCCCCCCGTCACGCCGCCACCCGCCCCCGCAGCCTCGCCCGCCGCCGCCGCCGGGCCCCCCGGCACGGCGTCCGCCGCAGCCACCCCTTGGTCGTCCGCGTCGGTCGCCGCCGAGCGCGTCACGCCGACCGAAGCCGCCGCACGGTTGTCCACGGGCGCCGTCCTGCCCGCCCCGGCCGCGACCCCCCGCGCCCGCCCGGCCTCCTCGGCGAACCGGGCCTCGATCACCTTGAGCCGCTCCTCCGCGGCCGCCCGGCGTGCCGCCTCCTCCGCGAGCCGCCGGGCGCGGGAGGCGTCGAGCGCCGCTTCCCGGGCGCGGACGGCCCGCTCGCGCTCCTCCTCCGCGGCTCGCAGCTGCTGGGCGAGCCGCGCGCGCTCGGCCTCGGCCCGCGCTTCGGCGGCCGCGCGCTCCCGGGCGAACCGCTCGGCGCGCGCCCGGTCCACCTCGCCGTCCAGGCGAGCGCGCGCGGCCTCCACGCGCCGCCCCGCCGTGAAGGCGCCGGGATCGGCCTCCGCCGCGGCGTCGTCGGGCGTCGGCTCGGCGACGATGTCGCCGGGCGGCGGCAGGGTGGCCCGCACGGACTCGAGCCAGAGGTCCAGCGCGGCGCCGATGGGGATGCGCAGCGTCAGGGCGGTGAGGGCCTGGCGCGCGGCGCGCGCGTCGCGGAAGCCCACCCGCCCGTCCTGCCCGAGCCCGCGGAGCCAGAGCACGCCGCGGTCGAGGCCGGCGGACGCGAGCGCCTCCGCCGGCGCGAGCGCCGCCGCCACGAGGGCGAGGGCCGCGATGTCGGCCGCGCGCGGCGAGCCGGACGGCGGCGCCACGTGGAGCGTCGGCCGCACCCGGAACACGCCCCCGCCATCGAAGCCCCAACCCTCCAGCGCGAGCGCGCCGTGCGCCCCGCGGACCGCATGCACCTGCTCCAGGTCGGCGAGCACGCGGTCGAGGAGCCCGAGCGCGGCCAGCGGCCCCGGCGCGGCCTCGACCAGCCGCCGCGCGAGCGGGGGCCCGAGATCCACGCGGTCCCCCTCGATCACGAGCGGCGCGAACACGCCGCCCCGGGGCAGGCGGCCCGCGCGCCCCGGCGGCAGCTCGGCGACCTCGACGAGCCGCGCGTGCCCCCCGCGGACGAGGAGCCTCCGCACGCCCGGCACCGCGGAGGGGAGGGTCTGGACCACGGGAGACGCGGACATGGCGCGCATTATGCACCGCGGCCTCCCCCCGTGCCGCCCGCGCGCTCGGCCGCGCCGCCGAGCCCGCGCCTCCAGCGACCGGTGCTACCGTCCCCGGGTGGACGCCCCCTTCGCGAGCTACGCCCTGGTCGGGCGCGTCGCCACGCCGGTGGCGCTCGCCGCCTGGCCCGTGGCGCTTGCGCTCGTGCTCCTCCTCGGGCGGGGCCTCCGCGGGCTCCCGCGGGCCTACCGCGGCCCGGTCCTCGCCGTGCTCCTCGTCTCGCTCGCGGCCCACCTGCTCGACACGGGGCTCACGCTCCACATCACCCCCGATCTCCGCCTGGAGGCGAACCCGCTCTGGCAGGCCATCCTCCGCCTCGCCGGGCTCGACGCCGCCATCGCGTGGGGCCTGACCGGCAAGGTGCTCGTCGCGGTGCTGCACGCGGAGTGCTGGGCGCACTACCTGCTGCTCCGCGAGGGCCTGTACCCTCACGAGGCCCCCACCTTCGGCGCCTTCCTCGCCAGCTTCGGCGGCCGCGGCTTCTCGACGGCGCGGCTCCGCGCCTTCCTCGCGTTCGTGGCCGGCGGCTTCGGGCCCTACTTCTTCTACATCTCGGCGCTCAACGCGGTCGGCGGCGTGTGGGAGGACTTCGCGCTCTACGACCGGATGCCCGACCCGTTCGTGGCCGCCTTCCTCTGGGGGATGACGCTCTCCGCCGGCTTCTACCTCGTGAGCTGGGCGGCGTTCCGGCCGGCGTCGCGCGCGTCCTGACTCCGCCGCGCGCCCCCCGCCAACCCTCTGCTACCCTTCGCCGATGCGCTGGCTCCTCCTCCTACTCGCCGTCGGCTGCGCGGAGACCAAGGTCGACACGGGCGCGGCCCCGCTCCCGCCCTGGGAGACCGACGACGACGGCGACGACTTCACCGCCGACGAGGACTGCGACGACGCCGACGCCGGCATCCACCCGGGCGCCCGGGAGGTCTGCGACGGCCTCGACCAGGACTGCGACGACAACGTCGACGAGGACGCCGTCGACGCCGTGGCCTGGTACTCCGACGACGACGGCGACGGCTTCGGCGACACCTACGGCTACACCCGCTCCTGCGACCCCATCCCCGGCTTCCTGGAGACCGGCGGCGACTGCGACGACGCCGCCGCCACCGTCTTCCCCGGCGCGCAGGAGACCTGCAACGAGACCGACGACGACTGCGACGGCGAGATCGACGAGGGCGAGCTCCCCGACGCCCCCACATGGTACCGCGACGCCGACCAGG
This sequence comes from uncultured Enterobacteriaceae bacterium, assembly GCA_964457335.1. Classification (GTDB taxonomy): domain Bacteria; phylum Myxococcota_A; class UBA796; order UBA796; family SXON01; genus CAJBVW01. The sequence continues at coordinate 2,520 of CAYWGD010000123.1, forward strand.
ACGGCTATGGCACGGCGGGGAACTCGGAGGTCTCCTGCCCGCAGCCCGAGGGCTACGTCCTCGACGGGACCGACTGCGACGACGGCCAGCCCTGGATCTCGCCCGCGGCCACCGAGAGCTGCGACGGCGTCGACGAGGACTGCGACGGGGAGATCGACGACGGCGCGATCGACGGGGACACGTACTACCTCGACGAGGACGGCGACGGCTGGGGCCAGGACGGCACCACGCTGGTCGCGTGCGCGCCCCCCGAGGGCTGGGCCGATCACGGCCGCGACTGCGACGACTCCGACCACACCGTCTCGCCCAGCCGCTCCGAGCTCTGCGACGAGGTCGACCGGGACTGCGACGGTGACCCCTACGCCGACGCCTGGGACGCCCCGACCTGGTACATGGATCTCGACGGCGACGGCTTCGGCGACGAGCGCTTCCACCTGGAGGACTGCACGCAGCCCGCCGGCTACGCGGCCGTGGCGGGCGACTGCGAGGACACCTCCGCCGACGTGTCCCCGGTCGCCCCGGAGTACTGCGACGGCGTCAGCAACGACTGCGACGAGGACATCGACGAGGACGCCGTCGACGCGACCACCTGGTACGCCGACACCGACCTCGACGGCTTCGGCGACCCCGCCACCTCCCAGGCCGCCTGCGACGAGCCCGCCGGCTACGTCTCCGACGCGACCGACTGCGACGACACGGTCTCGGCCTCCTTCCCCGGTGCCGAAGAGCGCTGCGACGGGGTCGACTCCGACTGCGACGGCACCCTCGACGAGGACGACGCCACCGACGCGACCACCTGGTACGCGGACGCGGACGCCGACGGCTACGGGGACGCCGTCACGACCTACGCCGCCTGCGCCGTCCCCCCCGGCTACACGGGCGACGCCACCGACTGCGACGACGCCGACGCCACCGTCTCGCCCGCGGTCTCCGAGACCTGCGACGGCCGCGACGACGACTGCGACGGCACCGTCGACGAGGACGACGCCGTCGACGCGACCACCTGGTACGCTGACGTCGACCTCGACGGCTACGGCGATCCCGACGCCTCCACGGCCGCCTGCTCCGCCCCGAGCGGCTACCTCGCCGACGCGACGGACTGCGACGACGCCGACGCGCTGAGCCACCCAGGCCGCCCCGAGGTGTGCGACGACGGCGCCGACAACGACTGCGACGGCACCGACAACGGCTGCGTCCGCACCGGCGACGTCGACCTGCGCGACATCTACCACGCGCGCGTGCTCGGCTCGTCGTCCGGCGACCTCGTGGGCGCCTCGGTCGCGCACGCCGGCGACGTCGACGGCGACGGCGTCCCCGACCTGCTCGTCGGCGCGCCCGGCGTCGGCGAGGCCTGGCTCTACGCGGGCGTCCCCTACGGGGACCTCGACGCCGCCGACGTCTCCGCCGTCCTCCTGGGCGACGCGGTGGGCGGCTGGGGGAGCGCGGTGGCGGGGCTCGGCGACTTCGACGGCGACGGCACGGGCGACGTGGCGGTCGGGGGCCCGGACACCGGCGGCGGGTCCGCGGTCGTCCTGCTCGGGCCGTGGACGACCGACGTGGCCGCGGGGGACGCCGACCTCGTGCTCCAGCCCGAGGGCACCGACGACGAGCTCGGCGCCGCCCTCGCGAGCGCCGGGGACCTCGACGGCGACGGGCTCGCCGACCTCGTGGTGGGCGCGCAGGCCGCCGACGGGGCCTCCACCGACAGCGGCGCCGCCTACGTGATCTACGGCGGCGTCACGGGCTCCTTCGACCTCGCCCTCGCCGACGGCGTGCTCTACGGCGCCACGTCGAACGCCCGCATGGGCTACGCCGTGGCCGGGGTCGGCGACGTCGACGGCGACGGCCTCGACGACCTCCTCGTCGGCGCCCCGAGCGACCGCACCGCCGCCCTGCTCGCCGGGGCCGCCTGGCTCGTGCTGGGGCCCGCGTCCGGCACGTACACCACCGCCGACGCCGACGCCGCCTTCCTCGGCGAGGCCGCCGCCGACTTCGCGGGGACCTCCGTCGCGAGCGCTGGCGACACCGACGGCGACGGCCAGCTCGAGCTGCTCGTGGGCGCGACCCACCAGGACGGCGCCGCCACCGACGCGGGCGCGGCCTGGCTCCTCCGCGGCCCCTTCGCGGGCGTCTCGTCGCTCGCGGACGCCACGGCCGTCGTCTACGGCCCCGATTCCGGCGAGCAGGCCGGTCACACCGTCGCCGGCGTGGGCGACTTCGACCAGGACGGCTTCGACGACCTCGCCGTGGGCGCCCGCCTCGACGACGACGGCGGCACCAACGCGGGCCGCGTCTACCTCCTGTCCGGCCCCGGCCCCTTCGACGCCGACCTCTCCGCGGCCGGCCTCCGGCTCTACGGATCCGCGGCCTCGTACGCCGGCAGCGCGATTGCCGGCGGCCCGCCCGGCGCCGGCGACCTCACCGGGGACGACGTGCCCGACCTGCTCGTGGGGGCCCCCTACGACACGACCCCCGGGCACGCGGCGGGCGCGGTGTTCGTGGTGCCCGGCCGAGGGATCTGATCAGGTCGTCCGCCTCTTTTTCTTGGGGCGGGGGGCGGGCCCCCCGCAACGCCCCCCCTGACACGACGAGGACATTGACCCTCCCGACGGGGATCCGGTAGCCTCGCGGCGGAGGTCCCGCATGCTCCGCTGTCTTTTCGCGCTCCTCGTGGCGCTCGCGGCGTGCAACCCGCCGACGGAGGACACCAAGCGTGGCACCGAGTCGGCGGCGCCCGTCGACGAGGATGGCGACGGCTACATCCCGTCGGAGGGGGACTGCGACGACAGCGACCCGACGGTGAACCCCGGCGAGCTCGAGATCTGCGACGGGAACGACAACGACTGCGACGATCAGATCGACGAGGACGTGTCCTCCACCTGGTACGCGGACGCCGACGGGGACGGCTTCGGCGACGCCGTGGGCACCCCCGTGCAGGCCTGCGCGGCGCCCGAGGGGCACGTCGCCAACGGCACGGACTGCGACGACACCGACGCGGACACGTTCCCCGGCGCAACCGAGTACTGCGACGGTGCCGACGACGACTGCGACGCCGCGATCGACGAGGACGACGCCGAGGACGCCGCCGCCTGGCACGCCGACCTCGACGCCGACGAGTTCGGCGACGCGGACGTGGAGGTGATCGCCTGCTACGCGCCCGACGGCTACGTCGCCGACGCCACCGACTGCGACGACACCGTCGCGGAGACGTTCCCGGGCGCCGACGAGATCTGCGACGGCGAGGACGACGACTGCGACGGGGACATCGACGAGGACGAGGCGGTCGACGCCCTGACCTGGTACGCCGACGCGGACGGCGACACCTTCGGCGACGCGGGTACGAGCGCCATCGCGTGCGAGGCCCCGGCGGGCACGGTCGCGGACGCGACGGACTGCGACGACACCGACGCCGCCACGTTCCCTGGCGCCACCGAGTACTGCGACGGCGCCGACGACGACTGCGACGGCACGATCGACGAGGACGACGCCGCCGACGCCGACACCTGGTTCGCCGACACGGACGGGGACACCTACGGCGACTCCGCCGCCACGACCGTGAGCTGCGCCGCGCCGAGCGGGTCCGTGGCCGTCGCGGGTGACTGCGACGACACCGACGCCGCCACGTTCCCCGGCGCCACCGAGCTCTGCGACGGGGAGGACGACGACTGCGACGGCGTCACCGACGAGGCCGACGCGGCCGACGCCTCGACCTGGTACGTCGACGCCGACTCCGACACCTACGGCGAGGCCAGCACCGCGACCAACGCCTGCGAGGCGCCCGCCGGCTACGTCGCCGACGCGACCGACTGCGACGACGCCGCGGCGGGCATCAACCCCGGCGCCGTCGAGACCTGCGACGGCGAGGACGACGACTGCGACGGCGTCACCGACGAGGACGACGCCTCGGACGCCGCGACCTGGTACGCGGACCTGGACGCCGACGACCGCGGGGACGCCTCCGCGCCGACCGTCTCGTGCGAGGCCCCCGCCGGCTACGTGGCCGACGCCACCGACTGCGACGACACCGACGCCGACGTGTACCCGGGCGCGACCGAGCACTGCGACGGCGAGGACGACGACTGCGACGGCACGACCGACGAGGACGACGCCGTAGACGCGACCACCTGGTACGCGGACCTCGACCGGGACACCTACGGCGACGCCTCGACCTCCGACGTGTCCTGCACGGCGCCCGCCCGGTACGTGGCCGACTCCTCGGACTGCGACGACACCGACACCGGCGTGCACCCCGGCGCCACCGAGTACTGCGACGGCGAGGACGACGACTGCGACGGCACCGTGGACGAGTCGAGCGCGGCCGACGCCTCGACCTGGTACCGCGACGGCGACGGTGACAGCTACGGGCTCGTCACCACCACCACGCTCGGGTGCAGCCAGCCGAGCGGCTACGTGTCGGACGCCTCCGACTGCGACGACGGCGACGCCGGCACGAACCCCGGCGCCGACGAGTACTGCGACGGCGAGGACGACGACTGCGACGGCACGATCGACGAGGACGCCGCCGTCGACGCGACCACCTGGTACCGCGACGCGGACCGCGACTCCTACGGCACGTCCACGACCACGGACGTGTCTTGCACGGCGCCCTCCGGCTACGTCGCGATCTCCACCGACTGCGACGACACCGACGCCGGCGTGTACCCCGGCGCGCCCGAGACCTGCGACGGCGAGGACGACAACTGCGACGGCACGGTCGACGGCGGCGCGTCGAGCGCGCCCACCTGGTACCTGGACGCCGACTCCGACGGCTACGGCGTGACCAGCACCACGACCGAGTCCTGCACCGCGCCCACCGGCTACGCTTCGGTCTCCGGCGACTGCGACGACACCGACGCGGACATCAGCCCGGCCGACGCCGAGGTGTGCGACGGCGTCGACAACGACTGCGACAGCACCACCGACGAGTCCTCCGCCACCGACGCGAGCACCTGGTACCGCGACGCGGACGGCGACGGCTACGGGACGAGCGGCACCACCCAGGACGCCTGCACCCAGCCCAGCGGCTACGTCTCCGACTCCACCGACTGCAACGACTCCAACGCGAGCTACAACCCCGGCGAGACCGAGGTGTGCTCCAACTCGGTGGACGAGGACTGCGACGGCACCGCCGACGACGGCTGCCCCACCTACGAGACGCACTGCGGCACGATCTCCGCGAGCGAGACCTGGAGCGCCGCCGACGTGCACCTCGTCACCTGCGACGTGTACGTGCAGGGCTCGTCCGCGCCCACGCTCACCATCGAGGACGGCGCGGAGGTGTTGTTCTCGACGGGTACGGGCCTCTTGATCGGAAGCTCGAGCTACGGCTCGCTCACGATCGCGGGCAGCACGAACGGGGTGGTCCTGACCTCGTCCGCCACGTCGCCGTCCGCGGGGGCGTGGGACGGCATCACGGTCGGCCCGTACAACCGTGGCACCACGATCACCAACGCCACGATCGAGTACGGCGGCGCGAACAACTACGGCAACGTCTACGCGAGCACCAGCGCCTACTCCGCCGGGAGCCTGGTCATCAGCGGATGCCAGATCACGGACAGCTCCAACTCGGGCGTCTACCTCAACAGCGAGAGCGAGCTCGACATGAGCGAGACGACGGTGAGCGGGAACGCCGACTACGGCGTGTACCTCTCGTCCTCCTCCGACCTCGAGACCACCGGCGGCCCGACGTTCACCGACAACACGCTCACCGACAACGACCTCTACCCGATCCAACTGCCCGCCACCTACGTCGGACAGCTCGACGCCACCTCGTCGTTCACCGGCAACGGCACCGACCGGATCTACGTCACCGGCGCGACGCTCACCTCCGACGCCACCTGGCAGGACCTCGATGCCGACTACCTGATCGCCAGCGACGTGGCGGTGGCGGGGGGCTCCGCGCCGACGCTCACGATCGAGGACGGCGCGACGCTGCGCTTCGCCACGGGCATCGGGCTCACGGTCGGCAGCGGGAACTACGGCGGCCTCGACGTGCAGGGGACCACGACCGGTGTCACCTTCACGGCCTCCTCGTCGGCGCCGAGCGCGGGCGATTGGGACGGCCTCTACTTCGGGGCCAACACCCGGGTCGCCACCGTGGACGGCGCCACGATCGAGTACGGGGGCGCCAACGGCTACGGCAACGTCTACGCCTACTACCTGACCAACAGCTCCACGACGCTCACGATCACCGACTCGGTGATCCGCGAGAGCAGCAACAGCGGCGTGTACGTGGGCTACAGCAGCGGCGCCGCCATCCGCGGCACCGAGATCTCCGACAACACCGACTACGGCCTGTGGCTCGAGCCCACCGCGTCCCTGGACGGCGACTTCACCGACAACGTGGTCACCGGGAACGTGCTCAACCCGGTGAACGTGCCCGCCGACTACGTCGACGAGCTCGACGCTACCAGCACCTACACCGGCAACGGCACGGACCTCGTGCGCGTGACGACCGACACGGTGGTCACGGACGCCACCTGGCAGCTCCTCGACGTGGACCACCTGGTCGTCGGGGACGTGTACGTGCAGGCGTCCACCGATCCGACCCTCACCATCAGCGACGGGCTCACCCTCTACTTCAACCCCGGCATCGGGCTGCTCGCCGGCTACACGGGGTACGGCTCGCTCGACATCCAGGGCACGACGACGGGCGTGACGCTCACCTCGTCGGACACCTCCGCGCCCGCCGCCGGCGACTGGGACGGCGTCTGGATCGGCCGGTACGACACCGGGAGCCGCATCGACGGGGCGACCATCGCGTACGGCGGGGCAAACACCTACGCCAACGTCTATGTCACCTACAACTCCAGCTACTCGACCCGCATGCTCATCACGGACAGTTGGATCACGGCGAGCAGCAACTCGGGTGTGTACCTCGCGACCAACGCGGTGGCGGAGATCAGCGGGACGGTCATCGACGAGAACGCCGAGTACGGCGTGTACGTGGACTCGAGCTCCGCGCTCGCCAGCACGGGCGCCGCGAGCTTCGCGAACAACGAGGTCTCGGGGAACGGGAACGAGCCCGTGCGCATCAACGCGGACCAGATGCGGGAGCTCGACGACAGCTCCACCTACACGGGCAACACGACCGATCGGATCTACGTCGTCGGCGAGACGGTCTCGTCGGACTCCACCTGGCAGGCGCTGGACGTGCCCTGGTACGTCTCGACGGACATCACGTTCCAGGGCTCCACGAGCCCCGAGCTCACGATCGAGGCGGGCGTCGAGCTGGAGTTCGCGCGCAGCGCCGGGCTCCTCGTCGGGAACGGCACGACGGCCTCCCTCTACGCGGTCGGCACCGCCGCGAGCCCGATCGTGTTCACGTCGGCGCAGTCCTCGCCCGCCGCGGGCGACTGGGACGGCATCACGATCGGCAACTACGACGTCGGGAGCACGATCCAGTACGCCACGGTCGAGTACGGCGGCGCCAACGCGAAGGGGAACATCTACTTCTACTACGCCGATCCCGGCAGCATGGTGGACAGCTGCACCATCGCGTACTCGTCGTACTACGGCATCTATCGGACCTCGTCGACGCCCACGCTCTCGAACATCACCTACACGAGCAACACGTCGGGGACGGTGTTCTGACGGCGGATCCGGTATGATGCCGCGCCCGAGGTGACCCGATGCTCCTCCTCACGCTGCTGTCCTGCACGACCGACGAGAAGGATCCGCCGAAGCCCGAGGAGGAGGTCTGCGATCCCGTGGCCGCGCAGGCCGACGCGCCGGCGCTCGTGCCGGGTGCCCCGCTCGCCGCGGCCGCCGAGGCCGTGCTGGAGCTCCCCGTCGGCACGCCGCTCTCGGGCTACACGAGCCGCTGCGACTGCTTCGGCGGCGACGGGGACGCCGACCGGCGCGACTCCGCCTACGCGGACAAGTTCGCCTCGTCGGCCGGCATCCAGACGCCCATCCCGGTGAAGGCCTTCTGGATCGCGAACGGCGACCAGGACCTCGTCATCCTCAAGGTCGACCTCATCTACTCCTTCGACGGGCTCGTCGAGGAGATGGAGCGTCGGCTCTCGGCGGCCACGGGCAAGGACCTGGACGGCAAGGTCGTCGTCGCGACGAACCACAGCCACTCGAGCCACGGCAGCTTCAGCGACCAGATCACGTTCTACCTGGGCAGCGACCGCTTCAACTACGAGGTGTTCACCCGGATGGCGGACGCCGCCGAGGACGTGGCGATGGAGGCGTTCGGCGCGCTGCAGCCCGCGAAGATCGGCGTGGGCTACGCGAAGGACTGGGACCCCGACGACCGCGTCTACCACGACCGTCGCGGCGACAACGACGACCTGCAGGTGTGGGACGACATCCCGGCGGGGAACTACAAGGACCCCAACCTGACGATGATGCGCATCGACACGCTGGACGACCAGCCGATCGGCGTGCTCTTCAACTTCGGCATCCACGGCACCACGCTCGGCGCAGACAACCCGATGATCAGCATCGAGGCGCCCGGCCACGTCGAGCAGGTGTTCCAGGAGCGCTTCGACGCCCCGGTGGTCGTGGCGTTGCTCCAGGGCGCGGGCGGCGACGCGAGCCCGTCCGGCAGCGACGGCGGCTACGCGCGCCTGGAGACCGTCGGCGAGTACGCGGCGGACGCGCTCGAGAGCCTCTGGTCGTCGATCCCCACGGCGTCGGACGCGGTCCGGCTCGAGGCCACGTCCCGCTCCGTCGACCAGACGCACGACACCATCCGCGTCACCCGCGGCGGCACGGTCGACCTCTACTACACCCCGCTCCAGGACGGCGAGGACTACGCGGACTTCGAGCCCGACAACCTCGTGTACGCCGACGACGGCTCGATCCTCTCGCCGATCGACGAGTACAACCTCCCCTACGGCGCCGCCTTCTGCGGCGAGGACCCCGCGTACCTCCCCGGCTTCGCGCCCGCCGACGTGTTCCCCTACGTGAACTGCGTCGACGTCTCGAAGATGCTGGCGGTCATCAAGGGATTCTTCGATCTCACCGACCTCGAGGCGCCGCTCCCGATCCCCGAGAGCACCCGCGCCGCGTTCACCGCCGCGCGCATCGGGCCCGTGCCCATCCTCCAGGCCGACGGCACCACCGTGACCGACGACTTCTTCATGGGCTTCTTCCCGGGCGAGACGACGGCGATGTTCACCGAACAGTTCCGGCGCCGCGCCGCGACCGAGCTCGGCTACGAGCACGCGATGGCCGTCGGCTACGCGCAGGACCACGAGGGCTACATGCTGATCCCGGAGGACTGGCTCCAGGGCGGCTACGAGATCGACATCAACGTCTGGGGCCCGCTGCAGGCCGAGCACATCATGGAGCAGCTCCTCGTCGCGAGCGAGGAGGTGCTCGCGACGGACGTGATCGAGCGCCCGGACCCCTGCGGCCTCTACCAGCCGACCGACTACGAGCAGTACGGCGCCTGGGAGCTCCCCGCGGTCGCGCCGGAGCCCACGCCCGAGGCGGGCACCCTGCTCTCGACGCCGCCCGACTACCTCTGGTCGCCGCTCTACACGGACGACGAGCGCGACGCGGGCATCCAGCCGTCCATCGGGACGGTCGAGACGGTGCCGCGTGTCCAGGGGTTGGTCGAGATGGCGTGGATCGGCGGCGATCCCGGCGTCGACTACCCGGATGTGACGCTGGAGCGGCAGGTGGACGGCGCGTGGGACACGGTGCGCACCGGCTCCGGCCGTGCGGTCTCGCGCGGGCCGGACATCCTCGTCACGCACACGCCCGACCCGCTCCTGCCCTTCTCGACCGCGCAGACCCACTACTGGTACGCGGCCTGGCAGGCCGTGGGCCACGTGGACGACCGCGCCGGGCTCCCCGCGGGCACCTACCGCCTGAAGGTCACCGGCCGCACCTACGTGGGGTCGAGCACGACGTACCCGTGGGACACGAGCGAGTACACGGTCGAGGGCGAGCCCTTCGAGATCGTGCCCGCCACGATCACCGTGGGTGTGAGCGGCGACGCGATCACGGCGTCGCTGGTCGGGCCGCCGCGGGGCTACCGGCTCATCGGGCTCGACGGCGACTACCGCGGCGACAACCCGCTCCCGGACGACACCGCCGCCGTGCGCGTCGTCTACCGCGACGGCACCGAGTCGTACGCCGCGGCCGTCACCGGCACGCGCGGCGGCGGGGTGACGACCTTCGCGGGCGTCGTGGACGAGAACGTGGCCCGGGTGGAGGTGGTCGACCTCTACGGCAACATCGGCGCGATCGACCTGTGAAGAAGTTCATCGCCGTCGCGGGCAACATGGGGGTGGGGAAGACCTCGCTGGTCGAGTTCCTCCACTCCCAGTACGGGTTCGAGCCGGTCTACGAGCCCTACTCGACGAACCCGTACCTCGACGAGTTCTACGCGGACATGGACCGCTGGTCGTTCCACAGCCAGCTCTGGTTCCTCACGCACAAGTTCCGGCTGCACCTCGAGCTCAACGAGAACCCCGGCACGATCGTGCAGGACCGCACGATCTACGAGGACGCGGAGATCTTCGCGACGAACCTCGCGCGGCACGGGCAGATGCAGGAGCGCGACTTCCGCACCTACATGGAGCTCTACGAGGGCATGCGGCGCGCGCTCCAGCCGCCCGACCTCATGATCTACCTGCGCTGCTCGGTGCGGGCGATCCGCCAGCGCATCAAGCGCCGCGGCCGCCCGAGCGAGCAGGCCATCCCGCTCGCGTACCTCAAGCGGCTCAACGCGCTCTACGACGAGTGGATGGGCAGCTACACGCTCTCGCCCGTGATGATCTGGGAGAGCGACGACGCCGACTACCTCACCCACATCGTGGACCGGCTGGAGTTCAAGCGGTCGATCGAGCGGTTCCTCTAGTTGCCGACGTGAGCCGGGCGATGTAGGGCCGGGCGATGTCCCTCCTTCATCTCGCCTTTCTCCTGGCCTGCGCGCACACGGCGCCGACCGAGCCCCCCGCCGCGCCCACGCCCGCCGCGGCCCCCACGGCGGCCGCGGCCTCAACGGCCGCCGCGGCTCCGGCGGTCGACTACGCGGCGATCGTCGCGGCGCCCGACCGCACGGATGCCGACCGCGCGCTGGACGCCGGGCGCCACCCGGCGGAGCTCCTCGCGGCGGTCGGGGTCCGGCCCGGCGACCGGGTCGCCGACCTGATGGCCGGCGGCGGGTACACCACCGAGCTCCTCGCGCGGGCCGTCGGCCCCGGCGGCGCGGTGTACGGGCAGAACAACCGCTTCGTGCTGGAGCGCTTCGCGGAGAAGCCCTGGACCGAGCGCCTCGCCCGGCCGGTGAACGCCGTCGTCACCCGGGTCGACCGCGAGCTCGAGGACCCGCTGGGGGACGTGCGGGACCTCGACGCCGTGGTGATGGTCCTCTTCTACCACGACTCCGTGTGGCAAGGGGCGGATCGCGCGGCCATGAACGCCGCGATCTTCCGGTCGTTGAAGCCCGGGGGCCGCTACGTGGTCGTCGACCACTCCGCGCGCGCCGGCAGCGGCCTCGCGGACGTGCAGACCCTCCACCGCATCGACGAGGCCGTCGTGCGGCAGGAGATCGAGGCGGCCGGGTTCCGCCTCGCCGCGAGCCACGACTTCCTCCGGAGCCCCGAGGACACGCGGGACTGGAACGCCTCGCCCTCGAGCGCCGGGGAGCGCCGGGGCACGAGCGACCGGTTCGTGCTCGTGTTCGAGCGGCCGGCCGAGCCCGCCACGACGCCTGGCTGAACCCCGGTTCGTGTCGAGGTGGGTCTCGGCCCGTTGCGTTCGCCGTTGCCGCGGCGTAGGAACGGCGCGGGGTCTCCGACATGTACCGCCTCGCGCTCCTCCTGCTCGTCGTCGCCGCCTGCAGCCTCGGCCCGGACCTGCCGCACCCGACCGCGTCGGAGGGCTGGGGCGAGGACACGGCGGACACCTCGGACACCGGCGACACCGGCGACACCGGCGACAGCGGGGACACCGCCGACACCGACACCGGCGACACGGACTCGGGCGACACCGACTCCGGGGACACCGACTCGGGCGACACCGCGGACACGGACACGGGCGACACGGCCGCCGCCCGGTAGGCCCGCGCCCCGCCTCCTACCGCACGACGAACACGAGGTGCTTGAGGTACTCGGTCTCCGGGACGCCCGGGAGGATCGGGTGGTCCGGCGCCTGCCCGCCGCGCCGCAGCAGGAGCGCCGAGCGCCCGGCCTGCCGGATGCCGGCCACCACGGCCTCCTCGAAGCGCTCCGGCAGCACGTGGTGCGAGCAGGACGAGCTGAAGAGGAGCCCGCCCGGCTTCACGAGCCGCGCGGCCTGGGCGTTGACGGCCTTGTAGGCGCCCAGCGCGATGCCCGCCTTCTTGCGGCTCTTCGCGAAGGCCGGCGGGTCGATGCACACCACGTCGAAGCGCTCGCCGGCGGCCAGGAGCGCGTCCATGGCGACCCGCGCGTCCTCTTGGATCACGCGGAGGCGGTCGGCCACGCCGTTGAGCGCCGCGTTGTCCGCGATGAGCTGGCAGGCGGGCCCGCTCGCGTCGATGGCGACGGCGTCCGTCGCGCCCGCCACGAGCGCGTGGAGCGCCCAGGCGCCGGTGTGCGCGTACACGTCGAGGACGCGCTGCCCGGCGCAGCGGCGAGCGCCGAAGAGGCGGTTCTCCGCCTGGTCGAAGAAGAAGCCCGTCTTCTGGCCCGCGAGCGGGTCGGCGGAGAAGCGCACGCCGTTCTCGTCGAACGCCACGCGCGGGGGCACCTCGCCGAACCACACCTCGCTCTCGCCGATGGGCAGGCCCTCGAGCGCGCGGGCGCCGACGTCGGAGCGGAGCACCACGCCGCGCGGCTGGACCGCCTCCTCGAGCGCGCGCCGCAGCAGGTCCTTGCGGCGCTCCATGCCGAGCGTGGTGATCTGCGCGACGAGCACGTCCTCGTAGCGGTCGACGAGCAGGCCCGGCAGGCCGTCCGCCTCGCCCGCGCAGAGGCGGTACGACCGCCGCCCCGGGAGCACGCGCTCGCGGAGGAGCCGCGCCGCGACGAGCCGCTCCGTGTAGAGCTTCGGCGCGTCGAGATCGGCCTCCCCGCGGGTGACCAGCCGGATCGTGATGAGCGAGTGGGGGTTGCAGTAGCCGCGGCCGAGCACGCGCCCGGCGGGATCCACCACCTCCACCGCCTCTCCGGGCGGCAGGGCGGCGACCGGAGGGTCGAGCACCTCGTTGGCGAACACCCACGGGTGACCGGGCCGGGCTCGGGCGCGTACGCGAAGCATGGACCGTCTCTATCGCAACGCGGTACACAGCACGACATGCGGTTCCTCGTACCGGTGATGGCGATCGGCGTGCTCGGCTGCTGCCTCGGGCCCTCGGTGGACGCGCCGCCGGCCTCGGCCCCGGCCCCCGCCGCGCCCTCCCCGCTCTCCCAGGCGCTCCAGGGCATGGGCGTCAGCGGGGATGGATCGGCCTCCGCGCCCGCGAATCCCTCGGGCGCGGCTCCGGCGGCTCCGGCGGCTCCGGGCGTCGCCGCGCCGCCTGCCGCTCCGGTCGCCGGCGCGGGGATGACGGCTCCCCCGCCCGCCACGCCGGCCGCCACCCCGGCCGCCACACAGTCGGCGTCGACCGGGACCTCCGCCGTCGACAGCTCGCCGGCCTGCGCCGAGGCGCGGGCCGCCCGGGAGACGGTCCGCGCCCAGCTCGCCGAGCTGCGCATGACCCTCGGCGCCGCCACCTCCGCGCGCCTCGAGGCGGCCGGCCAGGCGATGATGGCCTGCAACGCCGACACCGCCTGCCTGGGCAACGGCAAGGAGCGGGTGGCGCGGATCGACGCCTACGACCGGGCCAAGGCCGCCCACGAGGGCGAGACCCGCCGCCTCGCCGAGGCCGAGGTGGGGCTCTTCGAGGCCGACCGGCGCGTCGCCGCGGCGTGCGGGGCCCCGTGAACGAGCGGTTCGACGCCCTCTACGAGCGGGTCGTCCGGCACGAGGCCACGCCCGCGCCCGCCCGCACGGCGCTCAAGACCGTGGCGCTGCTCGTGCGCGAGCTCGCGCGCGACCAGGTGCACGTGCGGGCCGCCACGCTGGCCTATTGGTCGCTCGTGGCGATCGTGCCGGCGCTCGTCCTCGCGGCGGCGGTCACGCAGCCGCTCGGGCCCGAGGCCGGCCGGCCCATCCGCGAGCTCATCTTCAGCGCGCTCCTCGCGGGCGCCGTGGCCAACGTGGGCGCGACCCTCGACGGCTGGCTCGAGCAGGTGAACGTCGCGCGCCTCGGCGTGGTCGGGATGGCCGGCGTCGCGTTCACCGCGTCGCGCATCTACTTCAGCGTCGAGGAGGCCTACAACTCCCTCTGGAACGTGCGGCTCCGGCGCGGGCTGCTCATGCGGCTCGTGCTGTTCTACGCGGGGCTCACGCTCGCGCCGATCCTCATCGCCGTCGGGTTCGCGGTGACCGGGCGCATCCAGAGCGCGGTCGGGGCCGGCTTCCTCCCGCTGCTGCTGCCCGTGCTGCTCACGAGCATCGCGTTCGTGGCCGGCATCCGCAGCCTGCCCGACACCGACGTGCGCTGGGGCCCGGCCGTCGTCGGCGGGCTCACGTCGGCCGTGCTCTTCGAGGTCGCGAAGGTGGGCTTCAACGCCTACGTGACCGTGCTCGGCGCCGGGGACACCGCCGCCGCCATCTACGGCTCGCTGGGGCTCTTCCCCATCTTCCTGCTCTGGCTCTACGTGCTCTGGGTGATCGTGCTCTTCGGGGTGGAGCTCGCGTTCGTCGTGCAGCGCCACGACGAGCTCTACGCTGCGGAGGAGCGCCGCCTCCTCGGGGAGCCCTACGCGCGGCGCCACGCGGACGCGCTCTTCGCGCTCCAGTGCCTGCTCGTGGTCGCGCGCCGCTTCACCGAGGGCGCGGGCCCCACCGACGAGCCGGAGGTCACCCGCGCGCTGGGCACCGAGCCCGTGTTCGTCGTGACCGCGCTCGACACGCTGGAGGACGCCGGCATCGTGGCAAAGTCGGCCCAGGGCTACCTGCCGGCCGTGCCGCTCGACCGCGTCACGCTGCGCGAGGTCATCGTGCGCTACCGCGGCCTCACGCGGCCCTCGCTCGCCGACGACGCGCTCGGGAGCAAGGTCGTGGCCGAGGTGCTCGGCGAGGGCGCGGCCCTCGACGTGACGGTGGCCGGGATGCTCGGGAGCGCCGGGGTGGTGGAGGCCATCGGGGCATGACCGCTCGGCGGGCCCCGTGAAGCGCGCGCTGGTCGGGCTCTCGCTCGTGGGCGGGTGCGTCGCGGGCGTCGTCGTCGGGGGGCCGTCCGGAGCGGCCGCGCTGCTCGCGCGCGAGGGCGTCTCCGTCACGGGGGCGCGGTGGTGCGACGAGGGGCTCTGCTTCGACGGCGTCGCGCGCGGCGGCGCGACCGCGGAGCACGTGGTGGCGCGTTGGGATCGCGCGGTGCGTGTGCACGGCGTCACCGTCCCGCTCGGCGCGGCGGCCGAGGCCGCGCGCGCGGGCGTCGGGGGTGCCGGCGCGGGCGGCTTGCCGGCCTGGGCGCCGGGGCTCGTGACCGCGGTCGACGTGGTCGATCTCCGCGTGCCCGGGACGCCGCTCCCCGCGCTCTCCGGGCGCGCCTGGCCGGACCGCCGCCTCGTGGGCGACGGGGTCTCGATCGAGGGCGACGCCGTCCGCGCGACCGTGCCGACGCCCCTCGGCGAGCTCGTGGTGGAGGCCACGCGCGGCCCCGCCGGGATCGAGGTCGTCGCGCGGTGCGCCGCCTGCGTGATCCCCGCCCCGAGCGACGCGGACGCCCCGCTCCCGCTGCCCGCGGTGGTCGCGCGCGGGACCTGGGCGGAGGGCGCGTTCACCGGGCGGGTGCGCATCGAGGACGTGGAGGCCGGCGTGGAGGCGCGGCCCGACGGGGACGGCGCCGTCGCCGAGCTCACGCTGCCGGTCACGCCCGTCGCGTCGCTCTACGGGCTCTTCGCGCCGTGGGTCCCGGAGGCGCGCCGGGCCCGCATCGGGGGCACCGTCCACGCGACCGCGCGCGTGCGATGGTCCGGCCAGGGCGGGGAGGGCTCGGGCGAGGGCGGCCTCGCGATCGAGGCGCTGGACCCGGCCGTGGAGGGCTTCACCGTCGACGGGCTCGTGCCCGACACGCTCGCCGGCGGCCCCTTCCAGTTCCGGGGCCGCGATCCGGCCGGCGCCGACCACCTCTTCACGCGCGGCGAGGGCACCCCCGAGTGGGTCTCGCTGTCCGAGGTCGGGGCGTGGTTGCCCGCGGCGGTCATCGCCGCGGAGGACGGCGCCTTCCGCGCCCACGCCGGCTACGACCTCGCCGGCATGCGCGAAGCCGCCGCCGCGAACGCCGCGGAGGGCGACGTGGTGCGCGGGGGCAGCACGCTGACCCAGCAGCTCGCGAAGAACCTGTTCCTCGACGGCACGCGGAGCTACGCCCGAAAGCTGCGCGAGCTGCTCTACGCCGTGGAGATGGAGCGCGAGCTGGGGAAGCACCGGATCCTCGAGCTCTACCTGAACGTCGTGGAGTTCGGCCCGGGCCTCCGCGGCGCCCGCGCGGCGGCGGACACCTACTTCCTGAAGGCCCCGGCCGGGCTCCTCCCCGAGGAGGCTGCGTGGCTCGCGAGCATCCTGCGCTCCCCGAGCACCGCGTGGCGGCGGCAGTACATGGGCGGGTCGGTGGACGCCGGTCGTGTACGTTGGATCCTCGAGAACATGCGGGGCGTGCCCGAGGAGCCGCGCGCGGCCGCGCTCGATCGCGCGGTGCGGCTGGTCCCGCCCGGGTAGCCGGAGCCGCCGACGTCGGACGTTGCGCCGACGTCGCCGCAGCGGCGGAGCCGGCTGCCCAGACGGAGGCCCGCGACCCGATCCGGTGCGAGCGCACGTGAAAATCACCAACTCCGCACATCCGCGATCCGCCGCGTGGGAGGCGGCTTCGGGCGCTCCGGCGGGTGCCACGCGGTCGCCCGGGGGCGTCGCGAGCGGGCCCGGCGGGTACAGGGAAGGCGTGAAGCCCGCCCCGACGAGCACGGGTGAGGCCGCGCGGTGGTGTGCCGTCCTCACCGCGTGGGCGTTCGCGGCCATGGCGCTGCTCCGCCTGCCGGTGCGCGTGGGGCAGCCGCCCTTCGACTTCGCGCCCCTCTACCTGGGCGCGCACGCGCTCCACCGCGGCTTCGACCCCGGCGAGCGCACCGTGCACGCGGCCCTGTGGCGCGAGCTCGGGAGCGGGGTGGCGCCCGGGCAGTGGTTCAACCCCTACCCGGCGACGGCGTCGCTGCTCGCGGGGCCCCTGGCGCGCGGCTGGGCGTGGGCCGAGGTCGGCGAGCCGCTGCGGGCGGGGATGGTCGCCTGCGTGGTCGCGACCGCGGCGTTGCTCCTCCTGCTGCCCGGGCCGTCCCGGAGCGCGAAGCTCGCGGCCGCTGGACTGGCCGCGTTCGCGGCCGCGAAGCTCGACGCGCTCACGCACGGGCTCGTGCTCGGGCAGGTGAACCCGCTCGTCGTGTTCCTGAGTGTGCTCGCCGGCGTGGCGCTGGTGTGCGGGCGAGACGGGCTGGCGGGCGCCGCGGTCGCCGTCGGCGTGGGGCTGAAGGGCTTCCCGCTGCTCCTGATCCCCGCGGCGGTGCGGCGGCCGCGGGTGTTGGCGGTGTTCGCCGGGGTGGCGCTGCTGCTCGCCGCGGGCGTGTGGTGGCACGTCCCGGGCTGGAACCCCCTGGACGACGTGGACCGGGCGCGCACCCAGCTGACCGTGGGGCAATGGACGCCACACCCGCCGTTCGGGGGCCTCTGGCGCCTCCGGACGCCGGTCGCCGCGGTGGTCCTGGGGGTGCCGCTCCTGGCCCTGATCCGGCGGCCGCAGACCCCGGCCGTGCGGGCCGCCGCCGTGGGGCTCTGCCTCGGGTTCGGCGGCGTGGTGGCGGGCGGGCTCGCGCCTCCCCACGAGGCGGCGCTGCTCCTGCCCGCGATGGTCTTCCACATCGGCTGGCTCGCGACGGACGGGTGGCGCGCCCTGCCGAGCGTGGCGGCGGTCGTGCTGGCGCTGGCGCCGGCGACCGCGCTCGATGACTACCCGAGCCACGACATGCGCAGCCAGGACCATGCCGCCTGGCTGATCGCGCTCGTGGCCGCCGCCGCGTCGGCGCGGGCGGTGACAGTCCTGCGTGAGACGCGGGGCCTTCGGTAGGGCGAATCGGGGCCCCCCAATGTAAGCATCGTGAAATGGTGTATGATCGAGCTGCACGCGAGGTCGGGATGAACCAGCCTTCCCTGCGCGTCCTCGTCGGGACTGCAGATCCACACCTGTCGAGGGTCGTGTCCGCGACGCTCATGAACGAGGGGCACGACGTGCTCCACGCGCCCGACGCGCGCGCCGCCTTCCACCCCTTCCTCACCGATCCGCCCGACGTGGTCGTCCTCGACGTGGTCGTGGGGGACATCTCCGGCGTCGAGGTGGCGCGAGCCGTGCGCCGCTCGCCGCTGGCCGACCGGGTCCGGATCCTGCTCCTCGCGCGCGACGTGGTCGGCACCACGCACGCCGTCGACGGCGAGGGCATCCACGTCCTCGGGAAGCCGCTCGACGTGCTCGCGTTGATGGACCACCTGCGGGACTTCGCGCGGGAGCGGGCCCCGGCACCGACGCGCGCGCCCGCTCCGTCGGCCCTCCCGAAGATCGCGCGGCGGCAGATCCCACGCCCGTCCGCGGACAAGTGGGCGCTGCTCGGCCTGCCGGAGGGAGCGGTCGCCGACGAGGTCGCGCGGGCGGCGGACGAGCTGATCCAGTCGCTCTCGGGGAAGGCCCGGCTCGCGCGCAGCCTGGGCGAGCGGACGGCCGCGTCGGAGACCGCCGCGCGCGTGCGGGCCGCGCGCACGGAGCTGCTCCGGCACCTCTCGGCGGGGCGCGGTTCCTGACAGCCCGCCCCTTGACGCTCCCCGACTGACGGACGTCCGTCACCCCCTGACGGACGTCCGTCACCCCTGACGGCAAAAACCGGCCTCGTTCCGATGGCGCGGCGCTTGCTCGCGGCCGGGGCGTGCCTCCGCTCCTGCTCCTCGCCGTCGGCTCCGCGCTCGGGGCCGCTGTCTACCCGCTCGTGCAGCCGCCGTTTTTCGCCGCCGTCGGGGGCGCGGCCGCGCTGCTCGGGCTGGCGGGGCTCGCGGCGGGGCGGGGCGCGGGCGGGATCGCGCGGGGGGCGCTGCTCGCGGCGGGGCTCATGCTCGGGCTCGCGGGGCCGGCG
>CAYWGD010000124.1:0-4986 GCA_964457335.1 uncultured Enterobacteriaceae bacterium
GCGACGAGGCGGCGGCCGCCACCGAAGCGCCCGCCGCGCCGGCGCCGGCCGCGCGCCCGCGCCGGCCCCAGCGCTCCGCGACCGAGCGCTGGGTGCGCCGCCACGTGCCCGACGATCTCGAGCGCGCCGGCCCCGTCGGGATCGAGTGGTGGCAGTGGATCGCGCTCCCGCTCCTCGGGCTCGTGGCCGCCGCGGCCGGGCGCGTCGCGGGCGGGCTCAGCGGCGCGTCCCTGCACCGCCTGGTGCGCGCGACGCCCGCCGTGTGGGACGACGCGCTGCTCGCCCGCAGCCGCGGCCCGCTCTACCTGGCGTGGGGCCTGGGCGCGGCCGCGCTCCTCGCGGACCTCCTCTTCTTGCGTCCTCCCGGCGCCGAGCTGCTCGCCAGCGGGCTCCGCGTCGGCCTCTTGCTGTCGATCCTGTGGCTCGCGCTCCGCTCGGTGGACATCGCCGGCGAGGCGGCGGCCCAGACCGCCCAGCGCAAGGGCAACCCGGGCGCCGTGTCGGTCGTGCCGCTCGTCGTCCGCTCGTCCAAGATCGGGCTGGTCGCGCTCGGCGTGGTCACGGTGCTGTCGGCCCTCGGCTACCCGGTCACGAGCCTGCTCGCCGGCCTCGGCATCGGCGGCCTCGCGCTCGCGCTCGCGGCGCAGAAGACCGCGGAGAACGTGTTCGGCTCGGTGTCCATCGGGGTGGACCAGCCCTTTCGCGTCGGCGACCTCGTGCGCATCGAGGACTTCCTCGGCGTGGTCGAGCGCATCGGGCTGCGGTCCACCAGCATCCGCACGGCCGACCGCACGCTCGTGACGCTCCCCAACGGCCGCCTCGCCGACATGCGCGTCGAGAACTTCTCCGTGCGCGACCGGATGCGGCTCTCCTGCACCATCGGGCTCGAGTACGGCACCACCGCGGAGCAGCTCCGCGCCGTGCTCGCCGGGCTCGAGGAGCGGCTCCGCGCGCACCCCGCGATCTGGCCCGACGTGGTGCAGGTCCGCTTCGCGCGGCTCGGCGCGCACTCGCTCGACATCGACGTGTCCGCCTGGTTCGTCGTGGCCGACCCCGACGCGCTCGCGCTCATCCGGCAGGACATGCTCCTCGCCTTCCTCGACGTGGCCGAGCAGGCCGGCGCGCGCCTGGCGTTCCCGACACAGACCCTCCACATCGTCCGCGAGCCCTGATCGATCCGGGCGTGCCCCCCCGGCGAAGCGCCGGGGGGTCGGTCCCCTCCAGGCGCGCGGCTGCCGCCGCTTGGTCCACCGCTCCGGCGCGGCCGCGCCGGAGCGGCGGGACCGGCCGCTGCGCGGCCGCCTTCCGGGCACCTCACGCACCCCCGCCGCGCGCCCCGCGGTCACGGAGGCACCACGTGCCGGACACGTCCCCGCTCCATGACCGCCCCGCGGTCATGGAGGCACCACGTGTCGGCCACGTCCCCGCTCCATGACCGCCCCGCGGTCACGGAGGCACCACGTGTCGGCCACGTCCCCGCTCCATGTCCGCCCCGCGGTCATGGAGGCACCACGTGTCGGTCACGTCCCCCCTCTATGACCGCCCCGCGGTCATGGAGGCACCTCGTGCCACACACGTCCCCCCTCCGTGACCGCCCCGCGGTCATGGAGGCACCACGTGTCGGAGACGTCCCCCCTCCACGACCGGGGCCCTCCACCACGCCGCGCGAGGGGACCGGAGGGCAGCGCGGGCGCGGGAGGGCGCGGGCCGGAGGCCGCACCGCTCTCCCTCAGCCCGCGCTGGTCGGCCGGCGCGGAGCCGGCCGACCGAGGCGCGTGCGCCGAGCCCGCAGGGCACCGACCCCCGGCGCCGCGCCGGGCCCCCACACGACGGTGCCCCGGGCGCCGGGGGGCGCGCCCAGCGCCCCTACACCCGCGCGGTGCCCGCCCCGCCCCGCCCCGCGTCCCAGCGCACCACGATCGGCCCGGCGCCGCGCACGACCCAGCGCGCGTAGGCGCGGTGCCCCCGCTCGGAGAGGGCCGGGTAGAGCGGGTGGCGCGCGTCGAGCACCTGCGCGCTGCCCCAGCCGTCGAGGTGCCCGAGGTCGCGGATCGGGGCGCCGTCGACCACCGTGACGCCGGCGCCGACCTCCAGGGCCGCCGTGACGCGCGGCGCGGCGCCGATGGCCTCGGCGTGGCGGAGCGCGCTCGTGGGCAGGAAACCCAGGTTCTCGACGACGAGCTCGACCACCCGCACGTCCCCTTCCCCGCGCGCGACGAGCCGGGCCTCGCAGCGCGGGAGGGCCGCCCGGAGGCGGTCGACCACGGCCATGCCGCGCGCGCACTCGGCGGCGAGCAGCGCGACCGGCGGGTTCCGCACGGTGCGCATGTAGTCGACGCCGCCGATCTCCACGTCGCCGAGCTGGGGGTGCGCGAAGGGGCGCCACGGCCGCACGTTGGCGGGGTCCTCCGCGAAGCGCGCCAGCATGCGCCCGACCAGCGCCGCGTCGGGCCGCCGGAAGAAGAGCGCGGGCTTCTCGATCACCTCGCCGCAGTGGGCGAACGGGTCCCAGAGCTCGAGCGTGTAGCCCGGGAGCCCGAACACCGTACAAAGCGTGTCGGCCCAGACACCTACGATCGGCTTCTTGTCGTCGTACGTGAAGTCCGGCCACACCCGCATCACGCGGTAGCCGGTCCCGGCGACGGCCTCGCGCGCGAGCCGCTCGCAGAGGTCCTGGTCGGCGGCGGGGAGCGGCGAGTCGGGGCGGTAGGGCTGCGTGAGGAGCGCCCCGGTGTAGGTGTGGTTCGTGAGCGCGGCGGCGATGCCCGGCCGCGCGGCGACGGCGTCGAGCACGGCGCGGCTCTCGGGCTCGCTCCCGGGGTACGCGCCGGCGTCCATGCCGAACATGGAGAAGGGCGCCCAGTGGGCCGGGAAGTTGCGGTTCAGGTCGAGGCCGTGCCGCAACGACGCGGCCGTCCACCGCACGCCGTCCCACGCGAGGAGCTCGCCCTCGGGCGCGAAGAACCAGGCGTCGGCGGGATCGTCGTCGAGCGAGCGCGGGCGCATGCCGACGGGATGCGCCGGGTCGGCCACCCAGGGGCCGGCGGGGTGTCGCCACCGCATCCAGCGGACGACGCCGTCGCCGTCGATGTCGGTGGGCTCGAGCCCGGAGCGCGTCTCCTCCTGGCGCGGCGGCCGCAGCGTGGAGCGCAGGTAGGGCGCGCCCTCGTGGAGGGCCTGGAAGCCGTCGGGCGAGAGGCAGGGCATGACCCAGGCGACATGGTCCGCGAACCACGCGGACAGCTTCGGGTCGCCGGCCGCGAGCCCCTCCACCCAGCGGCTCGCCGCGTAGAGCGTGGCCATCACGCCGGTCCACTCCGCCGCGTGCGTGCCGCCGTCGAGCCACACGGCCGGCCGGCGCGCGATGTCCGGGCCCCCCGCGTCCCCGGCGATCCCGAGCAGGAGCAGCGGCCGCCCGTGGCGGCTCCGGCCGATCTCGTCGAGGCGCACGAAGCGCGGGAAGCGCGCGGCGAGCCCGCGGCACCAGGCCTCCACCTGCGACCAGTCCAGGTACGTCTCGCCCCGATAGGGCGTCCAATCGTCGGTCACGCGGCCTCCCTCGCCCCGCTAACCGCGCGCCGGGGGCGGTCCGCGCGCCCGCGTGCCTTTCCCGCTTGCGCTCCTCCGACCGTGTGACTACATGGTCACATGACCGCCCGGTCACACCTCCCCGGACGATCGGAGCCCTCCATGCGCTTCTTCGAGAACGTCCGCCGCATCCGCACCCTCCTTGCGATGGGCGACGCGGCCCCCCTCGCCGACATCGGCGTGCTCAAGACCGACCTCGTCGGCGCCGACGTGCGCCCGGCGCTCCGCCCGCTGCTCGAGCCGGTGCGCGGCTACCTGCCCCCCATCGACCTCGACGCGCTCGCCGCGCTCCCGCCGAACACCTTCGGCCACGCCTACGCGCGCTTCATGCGCGACAACGGGCTCCATCCCTTCGTGCTCACCGACGCCATCGACCCGGCGATGCGCCGCCGCAACACCTTCGGCATCCGCTACGCCACCACGCACGACATGTTCCACGTGCTGCTCGACTACGGCGCGAGCTGGCCCGGGGAGATGGGCGTCCTCGCGTTCGCGGTGGGCCAGGGCTACACCCGCGCCCAGCTCTTGGCGGCGCTCATCGCCTGGATCGTCTACCCCTTCCGCTGCGGCTTCGACCTCGCGGCCCTCGGGCGCGCCTGGCGCCGCGGCCACGAGCTCGGCCGCCACGCCCCCTTCCTCCTCGGGGTGCGGCTGGAGGAGCGCTTCGGCGACGACCTCGACACGGTCCGCCGCGACCTGAGCCTCGCCGCCCCGCCCGCCGCCGGCTCGGCCCTGGCGGCCTGATGCCCAGGGAGACGTTCCACAACCTCCCCGCCGACAAGCGCGCCCGCTTCGTGGACGCCGCGCTCGACGAGTTCTGCGCGCGCCCCTTCGACCAGGCGTCGGTCACCACGATCGTCGCGCGCCTGGGCATCGCGAAGGGCAGCGTCTACCAGTACTTCGAGGACAAGGTGGACCTCTTCGCGTGGCTCGTCGAGGAGGCCGGCCGCCGCAAGCTGGCGGTGATCGGCGCGGTCGTCCCGCCGCCCGGCTTCTTCCCGCGGTTGCGCGCGATGTACCGGGCCGGGCTCGCCTTCTGGCAGCACGAGCCGCGGTGGGCGCAGGTGGCGATGCGACTCCTCGAGCCCTCCGCCGAGCCGCGGGTGGACGCCGTGCGTCGCGAGCGCCTCGCGATGGGGCGGGCGTGGATGCGCGGGCAGCTCGCCGCGGCCGTCGCCTCCGGCGAGCTCCGCGCGGACGTGGACCCCGAGGTCACCGCGCCGCTCGTGCTCGCGGTCGTCCAGGACGGGCTCTTGAACGCGCTCTTGGCGCGCGCGGGCGTCGACCTCGGCGATCCACACGCCGCCGAGCGGCTCGCGGCCGTGCCGGTCGAGGACCTCGAGGCGATCACCGACGCCGCCGTGGGGCTCCTGGAGCGCGGGCTCGGGGCGCGCTGAC
>CAYWGD010000124.1:5086-21227 GCA_964457335.1 uncultured Enterobacteriaceae bacterium
ACGGGGCGCGCTGCCACGGGGCGCGCTGCCACGGGGCGCGCTGCCACGGGGCGCGCTGCCACGGGGCGCGGTCTTCGGCGCGCCCGCCGCCCGGGCGCAAACACGGCATCCCCCGCGGGGCGCCCGGGTTATCGCGCCAGGGGAGGCGTGGATGTCCTTCTTCGGCCGCGCGGCCAACCTCATCAAGGGCGGGATCAAGTCGATCGGCCGGCCGAGCGGCCTCGACGAGGCGCGGGAGCGCGCGTTGGAGGAGGAGCTCGCGCGCCTGGACGCGGAGCGGGCGCGGGCCGGGGCGTCGGGCTCGACGCGACCGACGAGCCCGACCCGGTCGGCGACGCCGGCGGGGACGCCGACCCGCACCGGCGCGACCGAGGTCACGGACCGGGGGCCGCCCGAGCGCGACGCGAACGGCGACGTGAAGCGCACGTTGTAGGCCGGGCGCCGACGGGGGCGACACCCGCCCGCGCCACCGAGGATCCGCGTCGGCTCGACGTCTCCGGGGCGGCTGGCTAAGGGGAGCGGCCTCGCGAGGCACCCCGTGCGACGCACCCTCTTCCACGGCAAGATCCACCGGGCCACGGTGACGCAGGCCGACCTCCACTACGTCGGCAGCGTCACCGTCGACGCCGACCTGCTCGACGCCGCCGGCATCCTCCCCTACGAGGCGGTCGACGTGCTCGACATCACGAACGGCAACCGGCTCACGACGTACGCGCTCCTCGGCGAGCGCGGGAGCGGCGTCATCCAGATCAACGGCGCCGCCGCGCACCTCGTGAAGCCCGGCGACCTCGTGATCCTCGTCGCCTACGGCATCTTCGACGAGGAGGAGGCGCGCGCGCACACGCCGCGCGTGGTGCACGTGGACGACCGGAACCGCATCGTCTCGGTGGACGCCGGCCCGCGTTAGTCCGCCGCCATGAGCTCGGATCGCCCGCTGTTCTCGCAGGTCGGCCGCGCGCCCGAGACGCCGGTCCGGGCGAGCAGCCGGATCTTCAACCTCCTGATCGTGCTCGGGCTGCTCCTGGCCGTGGGCGCGTTCCTCGTCGAGATGGGGACGCGGCCGAAGGCGATGCGCTACGTCGAGGTCGAGATGGGGCTGCGGGCCGACGAGTAGCCGCCGTCAGTACAGGGCACCGAGCACGAGCCGCGGATCCGGGTAGCGCCGGAGCGCGTCCTCGCGGTCGGCGACCCGCACGGCGCCGGGCAGATCGTGGGTGGTGGGCCGCTCCACCGCGAGCTGCACGTGCACGTGCGGGGGCCAGCCCCCGTTCTCCGCCGGCTCACCGAGCCAGCCGAGCACGTCCCCGGCCCCGAAGCGGCGCCCCACCGCGCTTTTTACGAGCGACGCCGCGCCCAGGTGCCCGAAGAGCGCGAAGAGCGGCCGCCCGTCGAGCACGTGGGCGGTCACCAGCGTGGGGCCGTAGTCGCCGGGGGCGGGGTTCGTGCCGGCGTGGATCACCTCGCCCGCCGCGAAGGCGTGGACGGCCGTGCCCGCGGGCCCGCCGAGGTCCACGCCGACGTGCAGCGTGCGCGCGCCGCCGAACAGGGCCTGGGTGTAGATGCCGCGATCCTCGTCGTAGCGGCCGACGGTCCACGGGGTGCCGGGATCTTCCCACCCGCGCTCGCGGCGCGTGAGGTCGAGCACGACGTAGCCGGGCGGGAGGACCACGACGGGGTGGAAGCGCATCCGCACGCCCTATCGCCCGGCCCGGGGACCGGCCCTCGCGCGGGGTCGCACCTGGGCTTCCCCCCTGACACGCCGTGACGAGGATCCGGGAGCGAACCGGGGGGTCGAGTGCTGGATCTGGTCGTGGGGCTGGGTGCTTGCGTGGGCGTCGAGGCCGGCGGAGCGCTCGCGCATGCGCCGCCGTTGACCCCGCCCTACGCGCCACCGACCGTCGAGCCGCTCGAGCCCGAGCACATCGGCATCGCGGCGGGCGGCCGGATGACCCCGCTCTGGGAGGTCGAGCGCGAGGGCCCGCCCGACGGCGGCGAGCTCTTCGCCGACGGCGCCGTCCACGACCTCGCGCTCACGCTCTCGGAAGACGCGATCGCGTCGCTGCGGGCCGCGCCCGAGACGGAGATCGAGGGCACCCTCGGCTGGCGCGGGCAGGACTTCCGGGCGGGCGTGCGGCTCAAGGGCTCCCACTCCTTCCGCACCATCGACGAGAAGCCGTCCTTCAAGATCGACGTCCACGCCTTCGACCCCGACCAGGAGATCGACGGGCTCGAGCGGCTGACGCTCAACAACATGATCCAGGACCGCACGATGTTGCGCGAGTCCACCTACTACTGGCTCGCCGCGCGCCTCGGCGTGCCCGGCCCGCGCCACGCCTACGCGCGGGTGACGGTCAACGGCGCCGACTACGGGCTCTACTCGCTCGTCGAGACCATGGACGAGAAGCTCGTGAAGCGCGCCTTCGCGGAGGACCGCGACGGCAACCTCTACGAGGGCAGCGGCGACGACTTCACCTACGACCTGGAGCACTTCGAGCTCGAGGAGACCCGCGGGGTGATCCCCTCCCCCGACGACCTCGAGGATCTCGTCGACGCGGTGGAGGCCACGCGGTCGGGCGGCTTCGACGAGATGTTGTCCGAGCGCTTCGAGCGCGACGTGGTGCTCACCTACTTCGCGCTCGACACCGTGGCCGGCAACGACGACGGCTACGTGTACAACAACCACAACTTCCTCGCGTACCACGGCGTGAATTCCGACCGTTGGCAGCTGCTCCCCTGGGGCACGGACCGCGCCTTCTCGCGGGAGGTCCCGCCGCTGGGGGACGCCGAGACCTTCGTGGAGGGCCACCTCGTGCTCTCCTGCTGGGCGGACACCACCTGCGCGGCGGCGCTCACCGAGACGATCCAAGCGGTGCTCGACGTTTGGGAGGACGAGCTGGCCGACCGCGTGGAGGCCACCGAGGACCTCATCCATGACGCGGCCGAGGCCGACCCCCGCCGCGAGAAGGAGTACGAGCCCGACGACCTCGAGGACTTCGTGGACGAGCGCGCCGACTTTCTCCGCGGCTACCTGTGAGCCACGTGCGCAACGTCGCGACCGGCATTGCCCCAAGACAACCGGTGACGAGGCTCTAGCCGGACCGGGGGGTTCGCATGTTGACTCTGGCGCTTCTCGTCGGGTGTGTAGGCGTGGAGGGGGCGGTGGCGCCCACGGGGGACGGCCTCCGCCCGGCGCCCGGCCGAGCGGGCGACGAGCCCGAGCCCGAGCGGCTCGTGCCCGCGTGGACGGCGTTCGTGCCCGAGCCGAATTGGGACGGCGGCGGTGTGGACGTGCCCGACGGCGCCGAGCTGTTCCGCGAGGGCGTCATCCACGACCTCGGGCTGGAGTTGTCCGACGCCGCGATCACGTCCTTGCGGGAGGAGCCCACCACCCAGGTGGAGGGCACGCTCTCGTGGAAGGGCGCGGCCTACGTCGTCGCCGTCCGCCTCAAGGGCTCCACCTCCTTCCGTCCCATCGACGAGAAGCCCTCCTTCAAGATCGACGTCCACGAGTACGACCGCGAGCAGGAGCTCGACGGCCTGGAGCGGCTGACGCTCAACAACATGGACCAGGACGGGTCGATGCTCCGCGAGCACGGCTACTACTGGCTCATGCGCAGGATGGGCGTCCCCGCGCCGCGCCACGGCTACGCGCGTGTCAGCGTCAACGGGGAGCCCTACGGGCTCTACGGCATCATCGAGACGCTCGACGAGCAGTTCCTGAAGAACACCTTCCCCGAAGATCCCGACGGCAACCTCTACGAGGCCGACCCCGCGGACTTCCTCGACGACTACGACTGGTTCGGCCTGGAAGAGGACGGCGGTGTCGTCCCGACCTGGGACGACATGGACGACCTGGTCGACGCCGTGGAAGAGACGCGGTCCGGCGGTTTCTACGACATGTTCCAGGACCGCTTCGACCCGTCCGTGCTCGACTTCCTCGCCGTCGACATGGTGACCGGGAACAGCGACGGCTACGTCTACAACTTCCACAACCACCTGCCCTACCACAAGGCGTTGGGTGACACGTGGGCCATCCTCCCGTGGGGCGCGGACCAGGCCTTCCGCAAGGAGATCCCGCCGCTCGGGGACCTCGAGAAGCCCGCCGAGGGCTACCTGTTCCTCGCGTGCTGGTCCGACCCCACGTGCGGACCGGCGCTGCGCGAGCGCGCCAACCGGGTGCTCGACCTCTTCGAGGACGAGCTCGCCGACGAGCTCACGGCCACCGCGGACCTCATCGAGGACGCCTGCGACGACGACCCTCGGCGGGACAAGAGCTGCACCCTGGACAGCACCCTCGACTTCGTCGAGGACCGCGTCGACTACCTGCGGCCCTACCTGTGATCAGGGGCGCGCCGACTCGTAGATGTCGACGTAGGCCCGCGCCGAGGTCTCCCAGCTGAAGTCCTTCCGCATGCCGCGCAGCTGCAAGCCGCGCCAGGCCGAGGGGTGGTTGCGGAAGGTGTAGAGCGCCCACCCCAACGCCTCGATGAGCGCCTCGACCGTGAAGCTCTTGAAGGCCCAGCCGGTGCCGCGCTCCGACAGCGGGTCGAAGGTCTCGACCGTGTCCACGAGGCCGCCGGTGGCGTGCACGACCGGCACGGTCCCGTAGCGCATCGAGTACATCTGGTTGAGCCCGCAGGGCTCGAAACGCGACGGCATGAGGAAGATGTCGGCGCCCGCCTCGATGCGGTGCGCGAGTCCCTCGTTGAAGCCGACCCAGCCGCGCGCCTTGTCGGGCCACGCATGCTCCGCCTCGCGGAAGAAGTGCTCGAGCGGGGGCGAGCCGCTGCCGAGGAGCACGAGCTGCACGTCGTGGCGCATGAGCCACGGCGCGGCGGCCTGCACGAGGTCGACCCCCTTCTGGTAGTCGAGGCGCGCCACGAGGCCGAGCAGCGGCACCTCGGGACGCACCGGCAGGCCGAGCTCCTTCTGCAGCGCCGCCTTGCACGCCGCCTTCCCGGAGAGGTCCTCCGCCGAGAAGGTGGCCGCCAGGTGCTTGTCGGTGCGCGGGTCCCAGGTGTCGTCCACCCCGTTGAGCACGCCCACGAGGTCGCTGCCACGCGACGCGAACACGCCTTCGAGGCCGAACCCGAGGTGGGTCGCGACCTCCCTGGCATAGTTGGGTGACACCGCCACGAGCTTGCGCGCGAGCACGGCGCCGCACTTGAGCGGGTTGACACGCCCGTCGAAGTCGACCGCCGGCCACCAGCGCGCCGACACGTCGAGCCCCGCGAACTCGTGCGCCGGGGCCGAGCCGTGGTGCCCCGCGTTGTGGATGCCGAGCACGGTGCCCGCGCCGGGGAAGCGCCCGGCCGGCCGGTACACGGCCTCGAGGTAGAGCGGCAGGAGCCCGGTGTGCCAGTCGTTGGCGTGGAACACGACGTCCTCGCCCATCGGCACCCCGTCGAGCGGCACCATGGCGACGGCCTCGATGGCCGCGCGCGAGAGGAGCGCGAACCGGAACAGGTTGTCGCCGTAGGCGCCGTGGGAGTCCCCGTAGATGCCCGCGCGGCGGTAGCTCGGGTGGTCCACGAACACGTGGTGCACGGTCGCGTCGCCGACCTGGGTCGTGGCATGGAAGAAGCGCACCTCGTGCATGTGCCCGAACAGGTGCACGAGCGCGCGCACGCCCGTGTCCCAAGCGTCGGCGTACTCCTTGTAGCGCGGCGCCACCGTCACCACGCGGTGCCCGAGCGTCGCGAGCGCCTTGGGCAGCGCCCCGCACACGTCGCCCAGGCCCCCCGTCTTGGACCAGGGTGCGACCTCCGCTGCGACGATGGCGATGTTCATGGCGTTTTTCCTCTTGGGACGGGGGGGCGGAGCCCCCCCGTAACGCCCCCCCTCGCTTCGTGGGGCGGCGTCGTGATCGGGGCGGCGCACCTTCGGCGGGCGTGCCATGCTCGGGCATGCTCCTGTTGCTTCCGGCCGCCGAGGCCTCGCGCCTGCGCACCGACGCCTGCGACGTTGCGGACCGCGTGGTGATCGCCACGGTCGAGTCGCTCGTGTACGAGCGGGGGTCGCACGGCGGGGTGTCCACCGTGGCGACGCTCACCGTCGAGCACGTGATCGTGGGGCCGTCCGACGGGGTCGTGCAGGTGCGCTACGCCGGCGGGCGGATGGGCGAGCTCACCTATGTCACGTCCGAGCAGCCGCGCTTCGAGCCCGGGGAACGCTGGCTCCTCGCGTTGCGCACCAGCGCCGCTCGGCCGCGCCCGTCGCTCCACTCGTGGGACGAGGTGCCCGCGGACGTGCCCCTGCCCGACGCCGAGGCCCTGCACCTCGCGTGGGACACGATGTGCGCGGCGGGTCCGGTGTACGGCGTGTCGATCGACGCGCTGCGAGGCACGGTGGGGGCGTTGCCGGGCTGACTCACCGCCGTCGCGCGTAGCTCGCCCGGCGCGTGAGGCGGCGTCCTTCGTCGCGGTCGCGCGCGCGGACCGGCGGCGCGAGGGCGCGCGCCTGGAGCAGCGCGCGCCGCTCGCGGGCCCACTCCGCGAACCACCACCACACCACGAGCCCGGTGACGGCGGCGCCGACGGCGAGGCCGATGTTCGTCGCGCCGTCCCCAGTGAGCGGGGGCAGGTCGGGGTGGAGGTACGCGAACAGGCGCGAGAGGTCCACGAGGAGCGGGAGGCGGCCCAGCCAATCCAGCGCGTCGGGCACGAGGTAGTCGGCCCACCTGCCGTTCGACCGCGCGGCGTGCGCGAGCACGTCCTGCGTGATCGCCGCCGCGACCACCCCTGCCACCACGCCCGCCATCAGCCCCGCGAGCGTGCGGGAGCCGGCGTAGCGGCGTTCGAGGGCGCGATCGTCCACGGGGGGAGTCTACTCGACGTCCGCTCGGGGTCCCACCGTCGGGCGCGTCGGCGCGGTGAGCCGCGACCGCTCCGCGGCCATCCTCGCGGCCATCCTCGCGGGGTCATCCCGGATGACCCCACGTCCGTGACCGTTTCGCGGCCATCCTCGCGGATCCGCGGGTGTCAGGAATTGATCATTGACACCTACGGCTGCGCCGTAGGTGTCAATGATCAATTCCTGACACCCACTCACTCCGATCTGACACCCACTCCGATGCCCCCGTCTCCTGACACCCCTTTCAACAAGCCCCCTCCCGCCGACCAACAAGGACGCCGCGCGAGGAGCCCGGCGGGCGGCCGGCCTCCGGCCGGCCGGCTCGGCGGCGACGCGGCGCCGGGAGGCGCCGCGTCGCCGCCAGCCGAGCGCAGCGAGCCCAGAGGGCTCCGACCCCGGCCCCCGGCCGGGGTCGCGCCCACGCCCGGATCAGCCCGCCGACCGCCTCTCGAGATCCCTCAAAAACTCCGCGGCCGCCTCGGGGAACACGCCGTGCACGGCCACGCCCGTGGCGACCTCGACGGCGGCGGGGGCCCCCAGGCGCGGCAGGAGCTCGATGCGCCAGGGCTCCCCGTCCACGAGGACGAGATCCACGGGGCAGTCGCGGAGCGCGCGCACGAGGCCGGCGAGCGCGCGATCCACCGCGGCCGCCACCGCGTCGATCACCTCGGGCGCGGTGCGCTCGAACGGCGCGAGCCCCTGGGCCGGGAGGACCCAGGTCTCGAAGGGCACGCGCGGCGCCCAGGCCAACAACGACGTGGCGGCGCCGTCCTCCAGGATGCGCTCGCCATGGGCGCGCTCGGAGTCGCGCCAGCCCGCGGGCATGGACGGCGGCACCTCGTACGGGAGCGCGAAGAGCTGCCACGCCACGTGCCGGCCCGCGGCCCGCCGCCGGGTGGCGCCGAAGCCGCGCAGGCGCTGGTCGCGGCGCAGATCCCCCCGCCGCTCCGCGATCATCCGCAGGAGCGGCGCGTCACCTCCCCCGTGCTCCCCGAAGACGAGCTCGTGGGCGCCCACCGCCTGCCGCCGCACGCCCCCCGCGAGCACGGTCGGCCGCGCGTCGCCCTCGATGCCGAGGGCGGGCACCGGGTGCGGCACGGCGCGCACCGGCCCCCGCTCGACGATCGCCGGCCCGGCGAACCCGCAGTACCAGCAGGGCCCCTCCTCCACGAGGGCGACGGGCTCGTCGATCCAGGAGTCGTTCACGAGCACCACCCGGCCGGTGACCGGGCAGGTGCGCAGCTCACGCACCCCACCACTCCAGGCGCAGGTCCGGGAACACCGGGTCGTGGAGCGCGATGTCCGCCAGCGCGTGGGTCGCCAGCGCGTCGTCCGGCTCGCCCCGCGCGCGCTGCTCGGCCACGTTGCAGGCGCGGTCGAAGCGCGCGAGGTGCTCGCAGAAGCGCCGGTAGCCGTAGTCCACCGCCCCCTTGGTGTGGATGACGAATTGCCAGTCGCTCGCCTGGAGCAGCAACAACTCCCGCGCCGCCGCCGTCATCGCCTCGCGCACCCTTGGTTCCTGGCGCCACGGCAGGCGATCCAACATCGCGAGGAAGCGGTCCTCGGCGCGGTACTCGGCCTCCCACGTCCACCGGAGCTCGTCGTTCAGCCACACGCGGTGGTCGCCGCCCTCGCCCCAGCTCCCCTCGGGCAGCGTGACGACCTTGTCCGCCGGGTGCGCGGCGAGGAACGCCGACACCGTGGTGGGCTCGATCCCGGGGTCGTGGTGCATCGCGCGGAACACCTCGCGCAAGAACAGCGGCCCCTCGTGCCACCAGTGCCCGAAGAGCTCCGCGTCGAAGGGCGCGACCACGACCCCGTGCCGCCCCGTGCGCTCGCGGTGGCGCTCGAGCACCGCCCGCACCACGGCGACGAAGTGCTGGGACTGCGTGTACACGGCCCCCTGCACGTCGTCCGGGTGGTAGGGCTGCTTGTCGCCGAGGTCGGTGCGCGCGCCGGTGACCTTCCAGTAGCGGAGCCCCTGCTGGCCGTGCTTCTTGTGGAACTCGAGGTAGCGCCCGTCGCCCGGGTAGCCGACCTCGCCGCTCCACACCTGCTCGCTCACCTCGGGGTGGCGGGCGAGCGCGACGAGCCGCCCCGGCCCGCCGTTGCTGCTCACGAAGTGCGGCTCGAGCACGCTCCGCCACGCGCGGCCCTCGTCCCAGGTGGCCTGGTCCCAGCCCACCTTGCCGAAGCCGTGCGGCCCGATGATGCCCTCGCTGCGCGCCCCCTGGAACAGGTGCGCGTCCACGAAGAAGAAGCCCACGCCCTCCTGCGCGAACACCTCCTCGACGCCCGCGCGGAGCCGCGTGTCCCCGTGGACGACCGGCGGCCGCCACGGCCCGCCCGGCCGGTACGCGCACTCGGGGAGCCACGCGCCCTTGGGTCGGAACCCCAACACGCGCTCGCTCGTGGCCACGCCGGTCCGCACCTGGGCGCGGGAGCAGGCGTCGTGCAGCAGCAGCGGCATGTAGCCGTGGGTCGCGTTGCTCGTGAGGAGCTCGATGTGTCCGCGCTCGGCGAGGCTCGCGAACGCGCGCGGCAGGTCGCGGTTGATCGCGTCGAAGTGGAGCGCGAGCCCCTCGTAGTGGCGCTGCCACCGCTCGGCGAGGAACGCGAGGTGCAGATCGCCGCGCCGGTGGAACTCCGCGGCGTCGTCGTGCGCGATGCGCTGCTGGTCGCCCAGCCAGCGCACGAAGCGATCCTGGAAGCCCTCGTTGCGGAGCTGCTCGAGGAGCACCGGCATGAGCCCGAGCGTGAGCGGCACGCGCGTGCCCTCGGCCACGCACTCCTCGACGACCGCGAGGAGCGGCAGCCACGTCTCGGCCGCGGCTTCGAAGAGCCACACCTCGCCGTGCGGCCACAACCCGTGGTGGAGCACCCAGGGCAGGTGCCCGTGGAGCACGAGGCAGAAGCTGCCCATTCAGCCCTCCACGGTCAGCGTCATGTCGAAACGCTTGCGCTCCTGGCCCCAGAGCTCCACCGGCCACCACGCGAGCAGGCACACCCCCTGGAACACCGGCGCCAGGCCCCTCGGCGTGCGGCTGACCGTCTCGATCGGGTAGTGCCAGAGGTGCGCGGGCGTGTGGAAGGTCAGGAGCACGCGGTAGCCGCGGTTCTCGTCGACGAGCGCCATCTGCGTCACGTCGGCGTGGTCGCCCGCCTCGGTGAGCGGGACGCGCACGTCGGCCGCGGTCTCGAGGAACACGCCCGGTCCGCACGCGCCGTCGAGGCCCAGGTTGAGCTCGACCGCGAAGCGGCTGCGGACCGGCTCGTGGTAGCGGTTGGCGATCTCGTAGCGCACGTCGAACCCCGGGAGCTCCGGCGAGAAGGCGAAGCGCTTCTGGATACGCACCAACCGGAGCGCGGCACCCTCGTTCACGTTGCCGTCGCGAGCCACGGTCACGACCGTGTCCCCGTCCTCTTCGAGCTTGAGCAGCTGGTAGTCGGCGGCCACGAAGTCGCCCGCCTCGGGGAAGCGGCCGACGCGCACGTTCGCGAGCGTGGCCTCCGGGCCGAGGAAGTGGTCGAGGAAGCTGGCGCGCACGTGGCGGTCGTGGTGCAGGCGGGTGGCCAGCGAGGGGTCGACCACCTGGAGCGCGGGGAGGTCCTCGATCTCGGTGACCGAGTCGCCCACCTCCTCGTCGTCGATCTCCACGCTCGCGTCGGGCTCCACGTCGGCGACCACCTTCGGCAGGTTCTCGCCGCGCTTGACCGCGGCGTGCTCCGGCTCGTCGCGGCGCGTGCGCACGTTCAGGAGGTTGCCGGGGAGCGACCAGGCGTCGAGCTCCACCAGCGCGCCGCCGCTCGCGGGCGCCAGGATCGCGCAGAGGTGCGGCGTGCTCACGAGCACCTCGGCGCGGCCGTCGCAGTCGTAGTCGGCGCGCTCCACCCGCGCGCGCCCGATCTCGCCGAACGCGGCCGCGACCGTGTACTCGGCCCGCAGCAGGCTCGCCCAGGCCTGGGCGCGCACGCCGGGGTCCTGGGCGCCGATGTCGGTGCCGAGCACGTAGGCCGCGCCGTTCTGGCCCTTGTAGAGGGCGCGCGTCGCCTCCTCCAGCGCCTCGGCGCGCTCGTCGGCGTCGCGACCCGCCTCGCGCACGGCGAGCCGCAGCCGCGCGACCTCCGCGGACGTGCGGAGCATGCGCTTGTGCAGCCGGTTGATCTCCGGGTAGTGCGCCAGGAGCTGGTCCCAGGGGGCGCCCCGCAGGAACGGGGCCGCGCGCTCGAGCGTCCAGTCGCGGCCGCGGCGCGCCTCGGCGACGATCTCCGCGAACGCCGCCCCGCGCGAGCCCAGCGCCGCGGTCGCGACCGGCAGGGACACGCTCGCGGGCGGATAGGCGCGGTCGGTCGGGCGCATCCGGTCGAGCACCGTGCCGAAGCTCACCATCTTGATCCAGTGCGCGTTGTCCGAGAGCGCCGCGAAGAAGCGGCGCACCCAGCCGCGCTCCGGCCCGAAGCAGTGCGTCGCCGACGAGTCGAGCGCGGCGCCGAAGCCTTCCCCGGGCAGGGACAACACGACGCAGCGGGCCCCGTCGCGCGCGCGGAGCGCGATCGCCTTCAGGATGCGCCCGGGCGGCACCTCCGGGGCCATCCGCGACAGGCGCGAGTCGGCGCAGAACAGCGCGAGCGCGGTGCCCTCGCGCTCGGTCAGGTAGTAGCCGTCGGGCACGACCGGCGGGGAGAACTGCGTCTCCTCGAGCACCGTGTACTGGAGCCCGAGCCGGCCGAGGATGCGGGCCGCGGAGGGGTCCCACGCGGTGTACGGGAGCCACGCGCCGCGCACCTTCACGTCGCCCTGGGCCTTCCACCAGCGCGTCATCGCGGTCACCTGCCCCACGATGTCGCGCTCCGGCATCGCGGGCAGCACGCCGCCGCCCCAGGGCCCGCCGAGGATCTCGATGCGGCCGTCCTTCGCGAGGTTCACGAGCCGCTCGAGCTGGTCGGGGGCGTGGAGCTCCATCCACTCGAGCAGCTGCCCGCTCCAGTGCATCGACGCGCGGATCGCCGGGTAGGCGTCGATCGCGTCGAGCATCGGGAAGTAGGCGCGCTCGAACGCCCGGCGGAGGTCGTGGCCGCCGGTGCCGGGAGGTTGCGTGTTGTGGAGGGCGAGGACGAGGCCGATGGACTGCACGGCGGCATCCTACCGCAGGCGCGGCCGGAGCGAGCGGCGGGCGACCGGAGCGGGCGGCGGGGGTGGGCGCGGGGGAAGCGCGGACAGGGCGCGCCCCCGGCGAAGACGCCGGGGTCGGCGCCCTCCAGGGTCGGCCCGAGGGGCCTCCGTCCGCCAGCTTTGGGCAGGCGGTCCGCCCCGGGCCGCCGGAGCGTGCGGCCGCCACCGGCGGGGGGATCCGGTCGCGCCCGGGGCGCCTTCCGGTCGCCGCGCGCGGCGCGGCCGCCGAGCCGCGGCGCGACACGCGCAGCGAGGGCCCCCGCGAAGGCAGGAGTCCGGTCGAATACGACAACGGGCGGCAGGAGAGGCACCGAGTACGACACGGCGACCGAGGCGCGGGCCGCTCGACGCGCGCGCGCGCCGAAAATGGCGCTTCGACCGTTTCCCGAAGGCCGCGAACGGGCGGAGGAGGAGCCGTCGCGGCCCGTCTTGTCGTATTCGGTGCCGCTCCTCCGCGCGCTTGTCGTATTCGGGGCCGCTCCTCCCGCGGGCGCCCTCCGGGACGGGCCCTTGCAGCCCGAATACTTACATGGTTAGCTAACCAACATGCAGACAGCGACCACCTCCTCACCTTCCGACGCGGTCTTCCACGCGCTGGCCAACTCCACGCGGCGGGCGGTCGTCACGCGCCTGGGGCGCGGCCCCGCGTCGGTGAGCGAGCTCGCCGCCCCCTTCGGGATGGCGCTCCCGACGTTCTGCCAGCACCTGCGGGTGCTCGAGCAGTCGGGGGTCGTGCGCTCGCGCAAGCGCGGGCGGGTGCGCACCTACGAGCTCGCGCCCGAGCCCCTCGCGGCCGCCGAGCACTGGCTCGCGGACCAGCGCGCGCTCTGGACCCGCCGCCTCGATCAGCTCGACGCCTTCCTCCTGTCAGAACCCGCACCACCGGAGTCTCCATGACCTTCGAAGAGTCCCTCGCCCTCGACCCCGAGCTCGACCTCGTCATCAAGCGGCACGTGCCCGTCTCCCCCGCCAGGGTGTGGCGCGCGTGGACCGAGCCCGAGCAGCTCAAGAAGTGGTGGTGCCCCCGCCCCTGGCGCACGACCGTGGCGGAGCTCGACGTGCGCCCCGGCGGGAAGTTCTACACGGTCATGAACGGCCCCGACGGCGAGGTGCAGCCCAACCTCGGGTGCTACCTGGAGGTCGTCCCCGAGCGCCGGCTGGTGTGGACCGACTTCCTGCTCCCGGGTTTCCGGCCTGCCGGCAAGGGCTTCCTCGTCGGCGTCCTCCACGTCGAGCCGGACGGCACCGGCGGCTGCCACTACACCGCGATCTCGCGCCACGCCGACCCCGCGACGGCGAAGCAGCACGTCGAGATGGGCTTCTACGAGGGCTGGGGCACCGTGACCGACCAGCTCGTCGAGCTCACGCAGACGATGTAGCGGCCGCCGGCGCGCTACGTTGGGCCCCCTGCGGAGTGGATGGTGGTCTCCCTCGACGATGCGCTCGTGCTCACGCTCCTGGACGGGGTGCCGCACGGGCGCGTGACGCCGGAGTGGGCGCAGGGCCGCACGGCGTTCGGCGGGATCCTCGCCGGGATGGCCTGCCGCGCGCTGCGCCCGCGGGTGCGGGCCGAGCGGCGGCTCCGCTCCGTGCTCGTCGACTTCGTCTCGCCGGCCGAGGTCGGCCCCGTGCGCGTCGACGTGCGGGTCCTGCGCGAGGGACGGGCCCTGACGCACGCGGAGGCGCGCCTCCTGCAGGGCGACGAGGTGCGCGCCGTCGCGGTGCTCGCGTACGCGGAGGACCGCACCACGGCGATCCGCTGGCCCGCCGCGCCGCCGCCCGCCGCGCCCGGGCCCGCGGAGCTCGCGCCCTTCCCCTACATCGAGGGCGTCACGCCGCGCTTCACCCGGAGCTTCGAGTACCGGTGGGTGGGCGAGGCGTGGCCGTTCGCCGGCGGGACCGAGGCCGAGGTGGGCGGCTGGGTCCGGCTGCGGGAGCCCGTGACGCCGGACGACG
This sequence comes from uncultured Enterobacteriaceae bacterium, assembly GCA_964457335.1. Taxonomy (GTDB): domain Bacteria; phylum Myxococcota_A; class UBA796; order UBA796; family SXON01; genus CAJBVW01. Next base: position 19,068 of record CAYWGD010000124.1, read on the forward strand.
CCGTGGTGCTCGCGCTGCTGGACGCCTGGCCCGCGCCCGTCCTGCCGCTCCTGCGGGAGCCCGCGCCGGCCAGCACGGTCACCTGGATGGTCGACCTCGTGGGCACGTTCGATGCGCCCGCCGAGGCGTGGTGGCGCTTCGCCGCGGACACGGTCGCCGCCGGCGACGGCCTCGCGAGCGTGGAGGGCCGGCTCTGGAGCGCCGACGGGCGGCTCGTGGCGGTGTCGCGGCAGCTGGTGGCGGAGTTCTCGCGGGGGTGAGGCTCCGCCGCCCCTTCGGGGCTCGTTGGGCCGGCATTAGAAGCACGTTGGAGTCGGGTGGCGCCCGCCCGGCGCCCGTTACGGAGGCTGTGGAGTCTCCCCGTGCGCCCCATCTCCCCCTTCCTCGTCCTCGTGTTCATCGGTGCGTGTGTCGGAGCGGACCCTGAGCCGCCCGCGACGCCGCACGTGGCGCTCCCGCCGCTCGGGAGCCCGCGCCCCCTCGCCGCGCCGGCTGGCCAGCCGATCGCGCCGTTCCCTCGCGCGGACGACTGCCTCGCGATCCCGGGGAGCTGGCCCGGCGAGCTCACCGGCTGCTACGACGTGCAACGCCGCCTCGGCGGCATCGAGCTCGATGTCGCTCCGGACGAGCTCGGCGCCGCGATCGTCGCCGTGCGGGACACCTACGCGCCGCGCGTGTCGCCGGAGATCGTCGCGACGGGCGGCATCGCCTGGGTGTCCGACGAGGGGGTGCGGCTGGAGGTGGTCCGCGAGCCGACCCTCGTGCACGTGCGCGCGACGGGCGTCGTCCGCGCTCCCGGCACCCCGGCCGGGTAGCCCGGGTCGGGACCGCTACTTGACCCCGTCCGCGGGGAGCGCGAGCGGCATCTCCTCGCCCTCGGTGGCGGTCTCGGGCGCGGGGGCGGGCGGCGTGTCCCAGCCGTCGTCGACACCCGCGGGCGGGGTCCACGCCTGCGGGTCGGCGGCGTTGTAGTCGTCCTCGGAGACCCAGTAGCCGGGGTTCCAGGCCTCGCCGTCGAACCAGCCGGGCACCCAGACCCAGCCGGGCCGGGCCTCGACGGGCTCCCAGTAGCCGGCCTGCCAGGTGCCGTCGTCGCGGTAGCGGGCGTCGACCCAAACGTACCCGGCGCGCGACGTGGGCCGCCAGAAGCCCTCGACCCACTCCTCGCCGTCCCAGAAGCCGGGCTCCCAGGTGTAGCCGCTCGGCGGGGGGCTGGCGGGCGCCCAGTGGCCGGGGAGGTAGTCGCCGTCGGCGCGGTAGCGGCCGGGCATCCACACCCAGTCGCCGTCGCGGCGGTGGTCGATGCGCCAGTAGCCTTCGACGTAGGCGCCGCCGACCCAGAAGCCGGGCACCCACTCCCAGCGCGCGCCGTACCACGTGGGCACGGGGCGCACGGGCTGCCAGTGCCCCGGCACCCAGTACGGACCCTCCCAGTGGCCCGGCACCCACGCCCAGCCCGCGCGGGGCGGCGGGACCCAGTAGTCGTGCCAGGGGTCGACGGCGAAGCTCAGGTCGACGATCACCCAGGTGGTGTGGACCCAGCGGTAGTACGGGTGCACCCAGTGGTGGGTGTACCAGGGCCGGTACCAGCGGTGCGCGGGCGGCGGGTGCCGGACGTGCGGCAGGGCGCGGACGTGGTGCGAGTGGGGGTGCGCGTAGCGGTGGTCCGTGGTGCGGTACGGCCGGTGCGTCGCGGAGCGCATGCCCTCGTAGGGCAGGCGCGCGGCCTTGGGGGGCGCGGTCGTGGGCGTGGGGCGGCTGACCGCGGCGGCGCGGCGGGCGGGGGCGGCGCCACGGGCCTCGCGGGCGGCGGGCGCGCCGTCGATGGAGGGCCCGCGGTCCAGGGACGGGCCGCGGTCCAGGGAGGCGGGGTCGGCCGGAGCGCGGTCGGCCGGAGCGCGGTCGGCGCCATCGAGCGCCGGCGAGGGGCGGTCGGCCGGAGCGCGGTCGGCGCCATCGAGCGCCGGCGAGGGGCGGTCGGCGGCTGGAACGTCGGTCGGCGAGACCGGGGCCGGCGCGGGGCGGGCGGGCGAGCCGCCGTCGAGGTCGCGCGCGCGGTCCGGGGCCGCGGGGGCGTCAGGGGCCGCCGGAGACGGGGCCGCCGGAGACGGGGCCGCCGGAGACGGGGCCGCCGGAGACGGGGCCGGCGCGCCGCGGTCG
>CAYWGD010000125.1:0-20653 GCA_964457335.1 uncultured Enterobacteriaceae bacterium
GTCGGTGTCGGTGTCGGTGTCGGTGTCGGTGTCGGTGTCGGTGTCGGTGTCGGCGGTGTCACCCGTCTCCTCGGGCTTGGGCGGGTTGCAGGCGGCGAGGACGAGCAGGGCGAGCAGCGCGGTACGCAAGCGGGATCTCCTGGGATGCCCGACCTTACACGGTCGTGGTCAGGTCCGCTTGCGACGCCGCGCGCGGAGCACCTTGTCCGCGGTCTCCACGAGCCCGATCCCCGCGGTCTCCAACGCGCGGGCGCGCGCCAGCAGCACCTCCGGCGCGGGCGGAAAGCCGCCTCCCGTGCCCGCGAACACGAGCTTGTTGGCCTGGTCGTCCGTCTCGACGACGACGAGGTCGCCCCCGAACGCGTCCCGCACGCGGCGCACGTAGCTCCCGTACCCCGTCGCGTCGGCGGTCAGGTTCACGACGAGCACGCCGCCCTCCCGGAGCCGCGCCCGGCAGCGCTCGTAGAAGATCGCGCTGCACAGGGCGGCGGGCTGCCCGCCGCGGTCGAAGCCATCCACGAGCAGCACGTCGAGCGGCTCGGCGGGGGTGTCGACGTAGGCGGCGCCGTCCCCGAGGACGATCCGGAAGCGGGGGCCGTCCGGTGGCACGCCGAACACCTCGCGCAGCGCGACCACCTCGGGCGCGATCTCGACCGCGGTGAAGTCGGCGTCCGGCACGACGCGCCGGCAGCACCGCGCCAGCGCGCCCCCGCCGAGGCCGATCATGGCGATGCGTTCGGGGCGCGGGACGAAGAGCAGGAACCCCATCATCACGCGTGTGTACGCGAGCACGAGGTGATCCGGGTCGGACCGGGACACCCGGCTCTGCACCTGGGCGTCGTCGAAGCAGAGGACGAGGTGGTCGTCGTCCTCTACGACCTGCGGCGCGGTGACGGGCGCGGGAGCGTTGGGAGCCGATGTCATGGGCGTGTCGGGATTGGGCGCCCTACGGGCTGGGCCAGCTGCCACGCTCGGCGTACCGGCCGTAGTGCCGCCGCCAGGCCGCGATCATCGCGTCGAACGGCACGTCGGCGTGGGCCCCGTGGTCCTCGACGTACTCCATGAAGCGCCCGGCGACGCGATCGTAGGCCTGGAACACCGCGTCGTGCACGCCGTCGAACTCGAGCGGCTCCACGCCGAGCTTCTCGCAGAGCTCGCGGTTGAACGCGGGCGTGGCCGCGATCCAGCGGCCGTCCAGGAAGAGCTCCGTGTAGCCGTGGTAGACGAGCAGGTCGGTGCCGAGCTTCTCCTCGAGCTTCGCGGTGCCGATGTGGTTGCGCACGGTGGCGAAGTGCAGGCGGCTCGGGATGCCGAGCGCGCGGGCCGCTCCGGCGAGGAGGAGCGCCTTGTCGATGCAGTGCCCGCCCTCCGAGGGGTCGCGCAGCGCCACGCTGCTCGCGGTGTAGTCCTCGGGCGCGTACCGCACCCGCCACGGGTTGTAGCGCAGCCGCTCCCGCACCACGTAGAACAGCTTCACCGCCGCCTCGCGGGGCGGCAGGCCCCCCGCGTGCTCGCGCGCGAACACGATCACGGCGGGGTGATCGGAGTCCACGAAGCGGTTGGGCGCGAGCGTCGCGGGGTCGGGCGTCATCCCACCGACCTAACCCGCCCGCGCCGCCCTCCCCGACGACGCCGTGCGCGCCGCCTACTCCGCCGTGAACAGGTAGTGGCAGTCCTCGGCCAGCACGGCGCGGGCGACCTCGTGGTCGACGAGGAAGCGGCCGGCGTTGGCCACCGTCGCACCCGAGGGCAGCCGTCCCGCGGGGCCCCCTTCCACGCCGGCGGCTATGATCGGCACATGGTGTTTCGACCGCGAACCTCCGACGAGGTCGCTGCCGCCGACCGCGAGGCGGTGTTGCGGGACGTGGCCGCCTCGGCCGGGCTCACGCCCACTGAGCGGCTCGAGCGGCTCGCGGCGCTGCTCGCCGCGCTCACCCCGATCGCCCGCGCCTCCCCACACTGGGAGCGCTTCGCCGCGCCCGAGCCCCTGGCGCCCGCGGACCAGGCCCGGTGGGAGCGGCTGGTCCGGCAGCATGGCCGCTGATCCCTGGACGGCGACCCTCGCGGTGATCGACGCGCTCGACGCGGCGCGCGTGCCGTGCGCGATCGGCGGATCACTCGCGATGGCGGCCGTCGGCTACGTGCGGGCGACCCAGGATGGTGACGTGAACGTGTTCGTCCCGATGACCGACGCCGGCGCCGCCCTCACGGCGCTCCGAGCAGGCGGGCTCGCCATCGACGTGGAGGCTGCCGCGCGGGAGGCCGCCGAGCGCGGCGATGGCCGCGTCTACGTCGACGGCATCCGCGTCGACCTGTTCTTCGACTCCATCCCGCTCCACCGCTCGGCGGCCTCGCGCACGCGGTCGATCCACTTCGCGGGCCGGACGGTCCGCGTGCTCGCCCCGGAGGACCTGGTGGTCCTCAAGGCCTTGTTCAACCGCGGCAAGGATTGGCTCGACGTCGAGCGGCTCATCGCGGCCCTGGGACCGGACTTCGACCGCGCGTACTGCCGGGCGCAGCTGGTGGACCACGCGGGGCCCGATGACGCCACGGTCGTCGCCCTCGATCGCATCTTCGAGGCCTGGCCGCTCGCGACCTGAAGGCCCCGGCCGCTCCTCCGCCGGTCGCGCGTGCGCATCTCTCCGGGGTGAACGAGGAGACCGAGCGCGGGCGCGTCCTCTCCGAGCTGGAAGACAACCTCGCCGGTCCGATGGCGCTCCTCGGCCTCGCGTGGCTCGGGCTCGTGATCGTGCAGGTGGTGCGAGGCCCATCGGCGTGGCTGCAGTTCGCCACCGTCGTGATCTGGGTCCTGTTCGTGCTCGAGCTGCTCCTGCGGCTCGCCCTCGCCCCGGATCGCGGGCGGTGGCTCCGCCGGGAGTGGCCGTCGGTGGTGGCGCTGGCCTTGCCTCCGTTCCGCGTGTTCGCCCTCGCGCGGGCGCTGCCGCTGCTCCACCTCGTCCGCGCGGCGGGCGGGCTGCGGCTCGTGCGCCTCGTGGCCGTCGCGAACCAGGGCGCCGCGACGCTCCGACGCGCCCTCCGCCACACGCGCGCCGGCTACGCCGCCGCCCTCACGTCCGTGGTGCTCTTCGCGGGCGCGGCGGGCATGTACAGCTTCGAGCGGGAGGTCCCGGGCACGGAGCTGGTCGACTACGCCGCCTCCCTGTGGTGGACGGCCATGCTGATCACGACGGTGGGCGCCGACTACTGGCCGCGGACGCCCGAAGGCCGGGCCCTGTGTCTCGTGCTGGCCGTGTACGGCTGCGCCATGATCGGGTACCTCGCGGGGGCGGTGGCGAGCCTGCTCCTGAAGCGGGAGCCGTGAGGGGGCACGGGCGCGGGACCCCCGCCGCGCGGCTATCCTCGGTCATGCTGCTCGCCCTGCTCGCCGCCTGCACCGACACGGACAAGCCCGCCGACGACACGGCCGCGTCGGTCGACGACACCGGCCCCGACGACACCGACACCGACGACACCGACACCGCCGTGGCCGGACCCGCGGTCGAGGTCCGCGTGGTCGACCCCGCGGGCGCGCCCGTGGACCTCGACGGCGTGGCCTGGTTCGACGCGGGCGCCACCCCGGTCCCGGTGCGGGACGCGCTGACCGCCCTGTCCTGCGCCGACGGCGCGCCGCCGTGCAGCGTGTGGGCGCTCGACGGGACGTTGCCCGCGCGGGTGCAGATCGTCGCGGAGCGCTTCGGCGCGGAGGTCGGCCCCGACGAGAACGGCGCCACCTGCTTCGAGTGGGACGCGCCGTGGACGGTGGTGCACGTGCCCGATGGGGGCGCCCCGCAGGTCGTCCACCTCGTGCTGAACCCCGAGCAGCGCTGGTGCGACGACGGCATCACGGCCTACCCTGCGCCGGCCCTCGTGCCGCCGACGGTCCACCCCGACGATGTGCGCGCCGTCATCGAGGCGCCCCCGCCGGCCCTAACCGTGGCGGGCGTCGACCCGGCCGGCCTGCCGCTTCCGCTGGCGGTCGCCCACTGGTACTACGCGCCCGAGGGCCCCGACTACGACGGGGAGCACCCGCTCGCGTGCGCGGACGCGCTGTGCACCACGTGGGTGCTGCCGGAAGGGGAGGGCCCCGAGGGCGGGGAGTTCTACGTGAACGCCACCTGGATGGGCCCGCTCCACCCCTTCGGCGACCCGACCTGGACCGACTACCAGGGCGCGCTCACCTCGCCGGGCGCGACCGTGACGTTGCAGTTCGACACGACGGTGGCGCTGGTGGAGTAGGGGCGCCGCGCGCCACCCGTACTCCCATGCGAGCCCGTGGTGGAGCACGTCGACTCGAATTTTGTTTGTCCCGGCCTATCACCAAATGAATGGCATTGAGAACGACATCGGCGTGAGTGCGATGCTGCTCGCGTCCGGGTGCACGTCGTGAGAGCGTGTGCCCGAATTCGGGGTGACGATGTCCACCAGCACGCGATTCTGGAGAGTTGGGGTGGGTCGCGAAGGTTTTCTCCGCGTCGTGACGGCGCTCGTCGCGTCCGCGGCGGTCGCGACCACGGCCTCGGCCGTCGATCTGAGCCAGCAGCCCGCGTTGCAGAAGGGCCGTTGGACCCACGCCGTGCCGATCGAGCTCCCTCCGGCGCCGCGCGACCTGGTGCCAAGCCTGGCGCTCGCCGCCGATCACGGCGTGCCGGACGGCCCCCTGGGCGCCAATTGGAGCCTCGCGGGGGCCTCGCGCATCGAGCGGCGCGGGGCGAACGGGGGCACGCCGGCCTTCGACACGACCGACATCTTCTACATCGATGGGCAGCGGCTCTACTCCACGACCGGCCCCTCGCAGGCCGGCTACCGGCAGGAGCAGGACGACAACCGCATCTTCACCCGGTCGACGGGCGAGACCTCCAACCATTGGACGGCGAAGCGCGACGGCTGGACCTGGTACTACGGGCAGTTCCAGCAGGGCGCGGGCTACATCGGCCGCTGCGCGACGGAGACGCCGTACGAGACCTACCCGTGCGACGACAACGACGGTGAGGCGATCACCGAGTCCACCTCCACGGCGTGGCTGCTCTCGCGCATCGTGGACCCCGCCGGGAACATCATCGACTTCCAGTACACGGGCGAGGCCGGATTCACCACAGGAGCCCCGTCTGACTGGATCGCCGACGGGCGCGCGAGCCACCAGCTCAGGCGCATCTTCTACGGCGGGAACAACGTCGAGGTCCAGTTCCTCTGGGAGGCGCGGGAGGACACGAGCTTCGTGATGCGGGGCGGGACCCCGTGGACCCTCGCGGCGCGGCTCGACGAGATCCAGGTCCGGACGGGCGGGTCGAGCGGGCAGACCTACATCGGAGGCTACCGCTTCAAGTGGCTGGACGAGGACGTGACGGCCTCGTCGCCCGTGTCGTGCCCGGGCGAGACCCTGCCCGCCATCGACGACGTCTACGGCAGCTACCTGCACCGGATCCTGCGGGTGGGGGACGACGGCTCCGAGCGCCAGATCCGGTGCATCGAGGTGGACAGCACACCCACCTCGTTCGGGTCGGCCAACTCCTCGACACCGTACGGCTCGCCCGGGCTCGACCCGGTGTCGTACGTCCCGTTCCCGAACGACCTCGACGGTGACGGGACGGTGAACCTCAGCTACCTGGAGTACCGGAACACCTCGGGCGCGACCTGGACGCTCACCAACTGCGCCGTCCAGGGGCTCTGCGAGCTCGACACCGCGTTGATCGAGGCGAGCTCCTTCGGCATCGTGGATCTCGACGGCAATGGCGTCGCCGACGTGTACTCCCTGGAGGAGGACTACTCCACGACCGGCGCCGCGTGGCTGCACCGCGTGTACTACCGCAACGGCAGCTTCCACACGACCACGATCTACGACGACGGTACGGTCCCCGCGACCGAGCTCCCCAGTCCAAGCGTCTTGGAGGAGGCGCAGTTCGTCGACATCGACGGCGACGGCCTGGCGGACCTCGTGACGAACGCCGGCTGGTATCCCAACAGTGGGGAGTCTCCGTGGTTCCTGGAGGCGGAGTTCGTTCCGGGGGGCACCGACTGGTGGTCCAACGTCGCCGATGACTGGGTGGCCTCGATCACCTGGACCCAGACGCAGTACGGGGCCTACACCGAGGAGCAGGCGCGCTGGGGCGACTTCAACGGGGACGGGCTCGCCGACTTCGCGTACTTCACGCACATCGCGGATCACGACGGCTGGCTCTCCGACGACCCGATGTCGTCCCTCTACGACCCGCCGTCCAACGAGTTCTACTCGCGGATCTTCTACGGCGACGGCACCGGCGCGTTCGTCACCACGGCGCGCTGCGAGGCCGACGACCTCTGCGCGGGCCAGTACTACGACGACTCGGACGTCCCGGACGAGATCAGCTGGGCGACGCCGGACCTCGACGGTGACCTGCGTACGGAGCTGCTCGTCGAGAACATCTACCAGACCGGGAGCGACGCCGGCATCGAGGACGGCTGGACGAACGTGGTGACGCACGTCCCCGGGGGCGCCCTGGAGGACGTCTACCACTGCCTGGAGAGCTCCTCGCAGGACCAGTCCCGGCAGTCTGCGATCGTCGACGTGGACGGCGACGGCTTTCCGGACGTGTTCCAGATCGAGGTGGATCACAGCGGCAACACGCGGATGGACACCTACTGGCTCAACCAGCGGACCCGCGCGCGGGGCCGGGTCCACCGCATCCACGACGCCTGGGGTGGCGTCATCGAGCTCGACTACGCGCGGTCCACGAACGTGGGGCGCAACGGTGAGCTGCCGTTCTCCGTGGAGGTGATCCGGACCGTGGAGGACGCGCAGGGCACCAGCGTCTTCACGTTCTCGGGGGGGACCTTCGACGACCGCCGCTTCCAGGGCTTCAGCGACGTGCTCGTCCGCGAGGAGTCGGGTGGCTACTCGTACTACAAGTTCGCGGTGTCCACGCCGTTCGACGGCGCGTTGATCTACGAGGCGGAGCACCGGTCGGACACGACGCTGGCTCACCTGATCTACCACGACTACATGCTGAGCTCGGGGTCGGCGTGGTTGTTCGACGACGAGCCGCCGTACTTCAACCCCATCACCCGGACGTGCAGCTTCGATGTCGGGCCCGGCTACTCGAGCGGCGGCTCGGTCGCCCAGACCGTGACCGTGGAGGAGCTCGCGGAGCAGTGCTCGACGGGGTTCCTGAACATCACGTTCTCGAGCACCAACTTCGGCGTGGTGTACGGGTGGGACCGCCACCCGGTCGACGTGCCCGGAAATGACGGCCTGTCCTCGCTCGCGGAGGAGGCGTGGGTGCCGGACGGTGTCGCCGGCGGCACCTTCACCGGCGACCTGCTGAGCAACCCCTCGTTCTGGAACCCGCAGGACCTCCTCACCTCGGCCCTCTCGTACCGCCCGCTCGACGTGGCTCCGCCCGACGAGATCGCGGTCCCCTCGCAGCCCGAGGCGCCTCCGATCGCGAGCGGGACCAACCCGACCGAGGTGGTCGAACGGATGGTGGTCCGCGGCTTCGACAGTGACCAGCGGCTGGAGCGTGTCACCAATCGGGGGATCGTGTCGACGACCGGCGACGAGCGGACGACGGAGATCTTCTACCAGCTGTGGGGCACCACCCCCGTGGGCAAGCAGCTCCAGCGCATCGAGGTGACCGACACGGCCGGCGGCTCCTACACGAAGCAGTTCAGCGGCTACGTGGCCTTCGGCCTGCCGACCGTCGTCGTCGAAAGCGGCACCGGGACCGGTGGCACCGCCTCGCGTACCACTCAGTACGCCTACGACCGTGGCGTCGTGGACGAGATCATCTACGGGGACGGCAGCACCGAGTCGCGCACCATCAACTCCTGCGGCTACTACGACACCCGCACGGACGGAGAGGGGCGCGTCGAGGAGATCGAGTGGGACGCCGCGTGCCAGCAGACCCGGCGTGAGTGGGAGGGCTCGGTCGAGACGTTCGAGCGTGATGCCTTCGGCCGCCTCGCCGCCCACACCACCAACCCGCTCGTGGCCGGCTACTCGCCGCCCGTCCGGAAGGAGATGGTGTACGACGACGAGATCGACGACGCCGACGATCGCGACGATTGGCTGGAGCCGCGCATGGGCGCGCGCTTCACCAACGGCACGGTCACGCAATCCGACGACTACATCGAGCTGAGCTACCTCGACCCCTGGGGCCGGCAGGCGATGGTCGTCCGTTGCGCGGACGGCGGGCCGAGCTCGGGCAACCCGGACTCCGAGGTGCTCTCGGCCATGTCCTGCGATTCGGCCGGGCCGGAGCAGCGCGTGTGGCGCGGCTGGGCGACGGACGGCACGCCGCGGGCGACCTCGCGCGGCTACGAAGACGGCGCCTCCAACGTCGCCGCGACGTGGACCTACGCCGACAGCATCGGCAACCTCGAGCAGGAACTGTCGCCGTCCCCGGTCTCCGGGGTGGGGAGCTGGGAGAACACCACCTACCAGCACCACCCGGCGCGGATGGTCCGCACCGATCCCGTCGACACCATCTGCACCGCGGCGACCACGGCCACGACGTGGCAGCTCGACTGCGAGGGCCACACGCGCGGCGCGCGCACCTACGACGCGTGGGGCCAGATGACCGCGGAGGAGAACGGCGAAGGCGAGCGCTTCGAGTACCTCTACGACGGCCTCGGCCGGCGCACGACCAAGCGCCTCTGGACGACCATCCCCGTGTGGGGCGGCAGCGCGCAACCCCAGTGGACCTGGACGTACAACGCCGTCGACAAGCCTCTCACGGAGACGGACGCGCACGGCAATCAGACCTCTTGGACCTACGACGGGGCGAGCCGCCCGCTCACCGCGACCTACTACACAGGCGTGCTCGGCGGGGTCGACCGCACGATGACCACCTGGGAGTACTTCGAGTATTCGGGTACTTCGACCTCCCGTCGTGTGAAGTCCACCGACGTGAACGGGAACGTCACGTGGAAGTGGCTCGACGGGTTGGACCGGACCTGGAAGACCATGCACCCCGACCTGAGCGTCGAGGAGCAGGTTTGGGACGGGGGCGGACAGATCGGGCAGCGGCTCGACCCGAACGGGGTGCTGACGACCTTCGACTACGACGCGCGGGGATTCCCCGCCACGCGCACGGTGGCCGGCACGTTCACGACCACCTTCGACTACGACGCCGCCGGCGACCTGGTCGGAGAGGTCGACCCCTACGGCGTCGAGACCGTGACCGAGTACACGTGGGACGGCCGCCCCGCCGTGGTGTCCCGGCCCTACAACGGCGGCGCCAGCGTGTGGAACCTCGCCGAGTGGACCTACCGCGAGGACGGCCTCCCCACGACCGTGTACGCCGACGGCGTGGCCTCCGAGCTCGTCTACGACGAGCTCGGCCGCAAGGCCGAGGCCTATGTCGGCGGCGACGCCGCCGACTGGCGCATGTACTACAGCTGGACCTACGACGACGCGGACCGCGTGACGACGGTGACGCGCGCCAGCGAGGAGGCGGCGCTCGCCAGCCTGCCACCCGAGACCACGACCATCCACTACAACGACATGGGCTGGCCGTTCGAGCTGCTCGACTCGAACCTCGACGGCGACCTCTGGGTGTACGACGTCCTCGGCCAGGTGCGCGCGCACTCCGACGCGGACAACGTGTGGTCGTACTGGACCTACGACGGCTGGGGGCGCGTGCTGACCGAGGCGCTCCCCGGGCAGGGCACCCGCAACTGGTCCTACACGTTCGCGACGTCCGACGGCGAGCTCCACTCCCGCACCGAGCCGGACACCGGCGTCTGGGACACCTGGTACGACCACAAGGGCCGGCCGGTCCGCGAGCTGTGGGCCGACGGGACCGGCGTTGTCCGGACGTACGCCGGCGACCGCCTCTACGGGGTGGAGTACCTCGACAACGCGAACGTGGCGATCGCCTCCCAGGCCTACTCCTACGACTACGCCGGGCGGCTGCACTGGGCGTGGGGCCCGTTCGCAGGCGCCTACAGCTCCTCGGCGACGCCCGGGGCGGGGGACTGGTACTTCGAGTACGTGTACTCCGACGCAGTGCCCGGGGACGGCGAGCACGAGACGACGCGCATCGCGCCGGACGGGGAGCTCACCACCTGGATCGAGACCGACGGCGTCCTGAGCCAGCAGGTGATCACGGATGGGGTCGGCGCGCCGCGCGTGACGAGCTCCTTCACCTACGACGCCACGGGCTTCCCGCTGCCGATCACCCGCACGATGACCGACGCCGCGGGCAACCCGAGCCGGGTCACGACCTACGAGTGGGATCGCGGCCTGCGGGTGGCGACGACCTCCGACCAGGTCGGCACCGGGCCGGTGCAGGCCAAGTCCTTCGCGGAGTACGACAACTGGGGTGTGCCCCTCGAGGCGGAGCACACGATCGGCACGAGCGTGGAGGCTGCCTACAGCCTGGAGACCGACCACCTCGGGCGCGTGGTGCACGCCAGCTTCTCGCACGCCGGGAGCACGACCACGACGGCCGGCACGGTGGACTACACCTACAGCACGGCCGGTCGCGTGACGGGCGTGGACACGAGCTGGGCCGGTGGATTCGTGTACAACCGGAGCGGGACGTCGGGCCTGGTCACCTCCGTGACCGACGGGGCCTCCACGACCTACGCGTCGATCACGTCGCGCGACAACGTCGGCCGCCCGACGGGCATCTCGATCAGCGGCGGCGCGGCCACCATCGCCCAGGGCTGGGACACGATGGGGCGCATCGACACGTGGACCGCCGACAACGGCGTCTCCGTGGACGAGCGGACCTGGTCCTACGACGCCCGCGGGCGCCCGGAGACCGTGACGCACGACGACGCCAGCGGGGTGTGGAGCGAGGACCGGGAGTACGAGGAGCCGGGGTGGCTCGTCCGCGAGCAGCGCCTCTCCCATGCGACGTCGCCCGCGACCGTGCTCTCGGACGTGGGCTTCCAGTACGACTCGGCCGGCAACCGCCTCCAGATGACGGAGAGCGGGATCCCGACGCGGACGTACGCGTACGACGGGAGCTTCCTCGACACGGTCGACGGCGACCCCGTCTCCTGGAAGCTCGACGGGATCAGCGTCGACCACCGCGGGACCCAGATCGATCGCTATGCGGACGGCTCCGAGGCCACCGTCGCGGTGCCCCTCGGGTCGACGTACGACATCATCCGGGACCCGTGGGGCCGGCCGATCCTCACCGACGACGGGACGGACGTCCGTGAGCAGGTCTGGGGCAACCCCGGCGGCGCCTGGCCGCTGGCGGGGGTCGACGAGAACGGCGACCCGACCCTCTACGTGGCCGCCGACGGACTCCTGCTCGGGATGGTCGTGAACGGTGGCTTCGTGACGGCCGGCAACGAGCCCAGCGGCAGCCTCGCGTTCGTGGGGTCGGAGTGGATGGGCGTGGCGCAGTCCTTCGGGGAAGGCGTGGGCACGCCCACGAGCAGCACGGCGCGCCACGTGTACGCCGGCCTCGAGCTCCTGCCCGGGACCGCGTACCACCTGGCGCAGCACCGCCTCTACGACAGCGAGGCGGGGCGGTTCACGAGCATGGATCCGATGGGCCTCGCGGGCGGACCGAACCGGTTCACCTACGCGGAGAACGACCCGGCCCGGTTCATCGACCCGGCGGGGTACAGCGCGACGTGCGGCGGTGTGTCGCTCGGCGACTTCGGCTTCGAGGGGCGCAAGCCGCCCGCGTACATCGAGGGCCCGGCGGGCGGCCCGGCCACGCCGTTCTACGGTGGGGCGCCCGTGCGCGTCGTGGGCCTGTCGAACATGCACACGCTCGACTCGTGGGCGTACTACCAGCAGGCGCAGGCCTACCCGGCGGAGTGGCTCGCCAAGTCCCAGACCGACCCGTCCATCGCGGCGGCCATCGGGGTGCAGTGGGTCGAGTCGGCCGAGTCCACGACCAACGCGGCCGACGGGAAGATGGGGAGCTTCGACGAAAAGAATCTGATGGCCGGAGGTGGTACCCGCTACGTGAAGGACGGCGTGGTCATGGAGGGATTCCACGACGACTTCGCCGAGACCACCTTCGCCGACCCGGTCATGGTCACCCCGGACGTGCTCGTCGACCGGGCCAGCGACTACGACCTCGATCCCATCGCCACCAACACCCCCGTGGATGACGACGCGCAGGCCCCTACGGAGCAGGCCGCCCCGACCGACAAGGGCCCCAAGCTCAGCGACGTCCTGCGCGAGAACGGCTACTACGACGGCGACCCCGTCCCCGAGCCCGCCACTCCTGCCACCGAGCCCGTGACGGTCCCGTCGTTGGGGAAGCGCGTCGGCGTGGCGTACGGCGCCGCCTGGCACTACTGGACGGACGACTTCTTCACCGGTTGGGAGGTCATCGGGAACGACTTCGGCTACGCCATGGACAACGTCGGCGACGGCCTGTTGGACATGTACGGCAGCCTGCCGACGACCCAGATCCGGGCGGGGAACTACGATCAGGCCATCGACACGCTCGCGGGCGGCGTCGCGGACTTCGGCGACGCCCTCGGCAACACGGTCCTGTTCCCCTTCCACGTCGTGATCAACGGCGAGGAGATCCTCTCGGGCGACGAGGCCCGTGCGCTCAACGGCTACACCAACCAGATGGCCGTGAACGCGGACGTGTTCATGGTCGTGTCGACGGCCGCGTCGCTCACGACGGGAATGGGCTCGCCGTGCAACTCGTTTGCAGAGGGGACCCCCGTCCTGACGCCGAACGGGTTCGTCCCCATCGAGGAGCTGCGGCCGGGCGACATGGTGTGGGCCGAGGATCCGGAGACCGGCGAGGCGGGCTTCCGGCGCGTGCTCCAGGTCGTCCGCGGGCGGGAGCAGGCGGTCCTGGCGATCCGCTGGCAGAGCGGCGGCTTCGGCTACGACGTGATCGAGGCCACCCCGCTGCACCCGTTCTTCGTGGAGGGGCGTGGCTGGGTCGACGCGGAGGACCTGGAGCCCGGGGACCGCGTGCACGCGGTGGACGGCCGCTGGCTGACGGTCGACGGGGTGGAGCCGGTCTTCCAGACGCGGCCGGTCTACAACCTCGAGGTGGAGGGGCTGCACACCTTCTTCGCCGGCGCCGACGGGGCGTTGGTGCACAACGGGCCGCCCTGCGGAGTCAAGTTCACCTCCCGCGTGTCCAGGTCGGGGGTCGACACGGGCATCCGGGACGCGTCCTTCGGAGGGCGAAGCTACTCGGTGAACACGCGCCACTCCTGGGGACACGGCCACAAGAGCGGCATCGCGCCGAGTGGCACCGGTGTCTCGATGGACGCCCTGGAGTCCGCCTTCGTGAAGGATCTGGACGACTTCGTCCAGAACGGCGGTACGGTCCCTCCCGCCGGGGCCGGCAACTTCGACCGCACGATCACCATCGACGGAGCGAGTTATGGTTACCGGAGCACCACGCTTCCCACCGGGGAGGTCCGCATCACCACCTACTGGGTGAATCCGTGAGCTCAGAGGTGTTCACGCTGGAAGGCGCCCTCGGTGTGCTCCGCGGCCTGGGCCCGGGTGCGCCCATCGACGACACGGACGCCGCCAGTCTCCTCGGGCCGGCGACGGTGCTCGCGGAGCGTGGGCCGCGGGACCTCGTAGACGAGGTGGGGCGAGCCATCCTGGGAAACGAGCTGGGGGTCCTGCTCTGGGAGCCGGTGGTCGGGGCGCGGTTGATCCGCGTCCTCTTGCCGGCGGCCGTCCCGTCCACGGCGCTCCTCGAGCAGGCGATGATCTACTTGTCGCTGTTCTTTCCCGAGCTGGACGACGTCATCGCGCGGTGCCGGAGCGACGTGGCTTCGGCCGCCGCGCCCGCCGATGTGGCCGGCGTGCTCGTGGCCGCGATTGGGACGCTGGAAGGAGCAGAGTAGGCTCTCCCGACCGCAGACGCTCGACGGTGGCCCCCTCGCGTGCGCGGCGCCCGCGATCGAGTGGGCGGAGGCCACCGGCAGCGACTCCGCGCAGCGCGTTCGTCGTACCCCACCCCACGCGCCCGCATCTCCGCCACGTCCGCCGCCCCTCCGCCCGCCCGATCCGTGGCATCCTTGCGCGGATGGTCGTCCTGGGCATCTACGACGGCACGCACGACGCGGGCGCGGCGGTGGTCCGCGACGGCGTCCTCGTGGCCGCGTCCTCCGAGGAGCGCTTCACGCGCCACAAGGGCCAGGGCGGCTGGCCGATGCACGCCATCCAGGACTGCCTGGAGCGGGTCGGCGAGGTCGACGTCGTCGCGTTCTCGGGCTTCTTCAACCCGAACCCCGTGCTGCGCGGCTTCCGGCCGGCCCAGAAGCGCTTCAAGCTCGACGACGGCTGGTTCTACCAGGAGGATCCGGGCCCCGGCGCGCGGGTCGGCGAGTGGATGCAGTTCGAGAGCCCGTTCCCGCGGATGCGCTCGGACGGCCTCCCCGCGCGCGCGATCACCCCGACGCTGCGGCGGCTCCTCGCCCAGCACGTCCGCTACGCGGTCGCCTCCGCGCCGATCGAGCTCTGGGACCACCACCAGTCGCACGCCGCGGCCGCCTGGTACACGGCCCCGCATCCCGACGCGCTCGTCGTGGTGGCCGACGGCATCGGCGACGGCCTCGCGCTCACCGTGTGGCGCCCGGGTCCGAACGGGCCCGAGCGGGTCGCGGCGATGCCCTACCCGCACTCCTACGGGCTCCTCTACGCGACGCTGACGGGTTTTCTCGGCTTCCGCCCCTTCCGCCACGAGGGCAAGCTCACCGGCCTCGCCGCGCTCGGGGATCCCGCCGCGGTGCGCGTGCCCTTCCCGTTCCGCGGCCCGCCCGACGAGCGACGCTTCACCGAGCGCTTCGGCGCGCCGCTCCGCCCGTGGCTCGAGCTCTTGCGCCCCTACCGCCGCGAGGACGTGTGCGCGTGGCTCCAGAAGGGGCTGGAAGACGAGCTCGGCGGGATCGTCTCCACGTGGATGGCGCGCACCGGCCTGCGCCACCTCGCGCTCGCGGGAGGCGTGTTCGCGAACGTGCGCCTCAACCAGGCCGTCGCGGCGCTCCCGGGCGTCGAGTCGCTGCACGTCTTCCCGCACATGGGCGACGGCGGCCTCGCCCCGGGCGCCGCGTTCCTCTCGTGGGCCGCGCGCACACCGGACGCGCGCCCGACGCCGCTCCGGGACGCCTTCCTCGGTCCGGCCTGGGACGCCGACGCCATCGCCGGCGCGCTCACCAGCGCGGGGTTCACGCCGCGGCGCGTCCAGGATCTCGAGGAGCAGGTCGCCGAGCGGCTCGCGAAGGGGCAGATCGTCGCGCGCTTCGACGGCGCGATGGAGTTCGGCCCCCGCGCGCTCGGGAACCGCTCGATCCTCGCCGCCGCCACCGACCGCACGATGACGGATCGCCTCAACGTCGCGCTCTCCCGCTCGGACTTCATGCCCTTCGCGCCCGTGCTCCTCGCGGACGACGCCGCCGACTGGACCGACGACGTCGACCACGTCCGCGACGCCGCGCGCTTCATGACCGTCACGACGCGGGCCCGCCCGGCGCTCGCCGCCGCCTGCCCCGCCGCGGTGCACGTGGACGGCACCCTGCGCCCCCAGCTCGCCGACCCGGTCACCACCCCGGGCCTCGCGCGCACGCTCGCAGCCTACCGCCGCCTCACCGGGGTGCCGGCCATCATCAACACGAGCTTCAACCTGCACGAAGAGCCCATCGTCCGCTCCCCCGAGGAGGCGGTTGCCACCTTCCGCAAGGCCCGCATCGACGCGCTCGCCATCGGGCCGTTCCTGGTGGCGGCATGACGCGAGAGCCCACCCCCACGCAAGAGGGGGGGCGTTGCGGGGGGCCCGCCCCCCGCCCCAAGATCGCCCTGCTCTTCCCCCGTTTCCGCTACCCCTCGGGCGACTACCCCCTCGGCATCGCGACGCTCGCGGCCTACATCCGCCAGCAGCTGCCCGTGGACGTGGTCGTGTGCGACACGACGTTCGACCCGCGGCTCGAGGTGATCGAGGCCTTCCTCGACCGGGAGAGGCCCGACTTCGTCGGCATCGGGATGTCCACGCTCATGCTCGGGGAGGGGCTCGCGGCCGCGCGGATGGCGAAGGCGCGCGGGCTCCGCGTGTTCGTGGGCGGGCCGCACCCGACCACCGACCCGGCGTCGCTCATCGCGCTCGACTCCGTCGACGCCGTCGTGCTCGGCGAGGGCGAGGAGTCCACGGTGGAGCTGCTCGGCCGCTGGCTCCGCGGCGAGGGCGGCCCGGTGGACGGCTGCTGGGTGAAGGAGGGCGGCGAGGTGCACCAGCGGGCGCGTCGCGGCGGGATCAAGGAGCTCGACAAGCTGCCGTACCCCGCGTGGGACCTCGTCGACATGGAGGCCTACATCGCGGCGTGGGGCCAGCTCGACAGCTTCCGGCCCGGGCTGCGCGGCGTGAACCTCATGGCGAGCCGCGGCTGCCCCTACGAGTGCAGCTTCTGCCAGCCGGTGCTCGACGCGATGTTCGGCAAGAAGCTGCGCGCGCGCACGCCGGGCTCCGTGGTGGCCGAGATCGTGGAGCTGCACCGGCGCTTCGGCATCGAGGGCTTCTGGTTCGCGGACGACACCTTCACCACCAACCGCAAGTGGGTGATGGAGTTCTGCCGGCTCCTCGGCGAGACGGGCCTCCAGCTCTACTGGGGCTGCACCACGCGCGCGAACCTGATCGCGCCGGAGCTGATGAAGGCCATGGCCGACGTGGGGCTCCGCAAGGTCGGCATCGGCATGGAGAGCGCGACGGAGCACATCCGCGAGGGGACGTACAAGAAGGGCGTGAGCGCCGAGGCGATCGAGCACACGGTGCGCGTCGCGAAGGACCACGGCGTCGCGACGCTCCTGTTCCTCATGCTCGGCGCCCCGGGCGAGAAGCGCGCGGACATGCTCGCGACCGTCGAGATGGCCACGCGGCTCCCGGCGGACGAGGCGAGCTTCTCGCTGTTCGTGCCCATCCCCGGCACCGACCTCTGGAAGAAGATGGTCGCGGCGGGCTACGAGATGTCGTCGGACTACACCGACTACGACTACTACGCGAAGCAGCCCTTCAAGGGCGAGATCTCGCGGTTCGAGCTCCGGATGATCCAGCGCCTCGCCTACCTGAGCTTCTACGGGCACCCGCAGCGCTGGCGCTCGGTGGCGCGCGCGGCGAGCAACGCGCAAGGCGCGAAGTCGCTCGGCCGAAAGCTCCTGCGCATCGTGCCGCACGGGCTCGCGCCGCGCGATCCGTCGCTCGACCACCGCACGGCGGAGGCGGCCCGCATCGTGCGCGCCCGCGCCGTCGAGAAGGGGGCGGCGACGTGATCCTGCTGGCCGGCATCGCCGCGGCGGCCACCGTCGCGGTCGTGGACTTCGACGGCTACGGCGTGACGTTCTCCGACGCGCAGACCGCCACGCAGGGCGTCCGCGACGCCTTCCTGGAGGGGGGGACGCTGGATCCGCTGTCCGGGTCGGACATCGCGGACGGGGTGTCGAAGGGCCAGGACGACGCGCTCCGGCGCGCGCGTGACCTCGTCGCGGAGGGCCGCCGCCTGTACGCGGCCGGGCAGGCGGGCGAGGCGCTCGCGCCGCTGGCCGAGGCCATCGAGCTCCATGAGGGCGCGTTCTCGGACGTGGGGCGCCGCCCGGAGCTCGCCGACGCCACGTTCCTGTACGGGGCGTGCCTGCTCAAGGCGGGGCGGAGCACGGACGCGCGGGCGCGCTTCGCGGAGGCCGCGTTCCTCGTGCCCCAGTACGCGAAGGAGCGCGGCACGCGCATGTCGTCGGACGCGGCGACGATGCTCGCGGCCGCCGAGGACGCGCTCGCGCGCGGCAGCCGGAAGGCGCGGCCGGCCGACGAGGTCGGGCGCATCGCGGAGGCGCTCTCCGTCGACTACGTCGTGACCGGCTGGGTGAGCGGCGACGGCGCGCTCTCGGCGCGGCTCTACCAGGGCTCCGAGCTCGTCTCCGAGGCCAAGGTGATGCTCGAGGAGCGGCCGCCGCTCCCCGTCGACGGCGGCTACGGGCTGCTGGTGCGGAAGCTGACCGAGGCGGGGCTCCAGCCCGCGGCGGTCGAGGCGCCCGTGGAGGACGAGGCGCTCGGGGACGACGAGGAGGCGGCGCTCGACGAGGACCTCGCGGAGGGCGACCTCCCCGACTTCGGCGAGGGCGAGCGGGAGGAGCGCGCCGGGTCGGGCGGGTCCGGCAAGATGAAGATCAAGGCGCCCGGCGCGATGCGCACGCGCACGCCGGTGACCGAGCGCTGGTGGTTCTGGACCGGCGCGGTGGCGGTCGCGGGCGGCGGCGCGTTCGGCATCTGGTACGCGCTCACGCCGCCCCCGACCGAGTACGAGGTCGAGCCCGACGGGTGGTCGGTGACGGTGATCACGGAGTGAGCCATGCCGGAAGTCGTCTGGACCAAGAAGGTGTCGGACAAGAAGGTCCGCGAGATGCTCGAGCGGGTCGCCGCCGCGCTCGGCCGCGACGTGCACGTGACCTCGGGGGACCGGACGGGCGTGCCCAAGGGCGGGAGCAAGACGAGCCACCACCTTGCGAAGCGTGCGGTCGACTTCTGGTGCCCCGGCGAGGACCTCGGCAAGACGTTCGAGCGGCTGCGGAAGAACGCCGACGAGATCTTCGGGGACGGGTCGGCCTGGCAGGTGATCCACCACGGCGCGCACACCGCCACCGGCGGGCCCCACCTGCACGTGGGGCGCTACGCGGACGGCGACCGCCGGGTGGGCGCGAGCTTCGTGGTCGAGGGCCTCAAGAAGGCGAAGGCCAACGTTTACGACGAGGTCGGGACGTACGAGTTCGACCCGGCGTCCCCCACCCGGTTCCTGCGCGTGCCCTCGTGGGCCGGGACCATCCGCGTGGAGGGTCGATTCGCGCTGCCCGCGTTGGGGCGCCACCGGTCCAGCGTGACCATCACCTTCGATCGCCTGGCCCGGGCGCCGCTGGAGCGCGGGGAGGACCCCAAGAAGATCGCGCGGTGGACCGGTCCCTCGAAGTGGGACGTGGAGGCGTCCGGCGCGTTGCCCGAGTGGGACACGAGCTACCACCAGCTCGCCAAGGGCGTGGCCGGCCAGGTTCACGTGTACGTCGACGCTGCGAACGAGAAATTCGCCATCGGGCTGCACTCGGACGCCCAGATCGGCGGGCAGGTGCGCACGGGCCCCGATCACCCCCTCGACGACCTCGCGGCCGCGCTGGCGAAGCTGGCCGGGGAGAAGAAGCCCGGGCGCAACCGGCGGGACCGCACGCCCATCGGGCAGATCATCCCCTTCGGCAGCCTGCTGTACGAGCTCCCGATCACGCAGTACCCGTTGCCCGAGCGCCTGGTGTTGGCGCGGAAGCTCTCCGACCTCCCTTACAAGCACTACGGCGGGCAGGGGCTGACCACGAAGCTCTCCTTCTCGTTCAAGCCCGGGAAGAAGTGAGCGGGCCCGCGTCCCCGTGAGCCGGGCCCCCCTCGGCCGGCTCCTCGCGGGACTCCTGGTCGCGGCACCCCTCGCCCTTCCTGCCTGCGACCCCGCGGTGCAGGAGCTCCCCGCGCCGGTCCCCGGGCCCTTCGACCACGGCTACGCCGCCTGGGACGCGCTCCTCGCGCGGCACGTGGCCGACGGGCGCGTGGACTACGAGGCGTTGGGGCGCCGGGCGGCGACCGCCGAGAGGTCCGTCGCGCCGGCCGGGACGCTCGTGATCAGGTAGGCGGCGCCCTTGTTGCTGCTGTAGCCGCAGGCCCCGACGAGGATGTAGGTCTGCCCGTCGCAGTCCGTGGCGTCGGCCACGTGGTCGGCGGGCACGTCGCAGAAGAAGCCGCTGCTCGCTCCGTCGCCGAGACCGTCCGCGTCGGAGTCCTTCCACGCGCGCGTCATCGCCGCCTCGTCGGTCCCCGGGTCGTCGTCGTCCGCGAGGCCGTCGCAATCCTCGTCGACATCGGCCCCGTCGCACACCTCGACGGCGTCGGGATGGATGGCCGCGTCGCCGTCGTCGCAGTCCTCCTTGCCGGCGAAGCCGTCGCCGTCGGCGTCGACCGGCGTGCAAGCGGCGAGGAACAGGAGGAGCGCGAGCTTCATGGCCAGCCTCGGGGAGCGCCGTGCAGCCTGGCACTGCGTCGCGCGTCTTGCCTCCGACCCCCCGGACTCGGGGGGATGCGGGGGCCCCCCCGGGCGCCCGGTCGTTGACCCCCCGTTGACAACTGTCGCCGGACTTTCTACGAATACCGTTTCGCCGTGCCCCGGACGTCCGGGCGCGCGAGCGGCCCCCTCCCGGACGGTCCATGCGTGTAGTCTGCGACAGCTGCGGCGCCTCCTACAAGATCCCCGACTCGAAGCTCACGAAGGAGGTCAACAAGGCCACCTGTCGGAAGTGCGGGCACGCGATCTTCATCCGCCGGGCCGGGGAGGAGGAGCCCAAGCCGGTGAGCGCCGCGCCGGCGCCGCAGAACGAGGAGCGCACGCTCATCACGAGCGCGGCGGATCTCGAGCGCCAGGTGCGCGCGCGCGCCGCGGGCGGCTTCGACGAGTCCGCCGATCAGCGCCCCACGACCGTCTCGATGGACAACGGGCACGCCGAGGCCACCGTGCCGCGCGAGCCCGCGGCCCCCGCGTCGTTCTCCCCCGCGGGGAGCTTCCCGCCCGCCGCCGCGCCCTTCCCGCCGCCGGCGGCCGCCCCGTTCCCGCCGCCGCCCGCCGCCGTCGGGGCGAACGGCTTCGCGCCCGCCGCCATCGGCGCGGGTGGCTTCGCGCCGCCGCCCCCCGCGACCTTCCCGCCGCC
>CAYWGD010000126.1:0-17830 GCA_964457335.1 uncultured Enterobacteriaceae bacterium
GGCCCCTGACGAGCACCCCCCTGACCCTCGTACACCACTTGACGGGACACCACTCACGCAGGGTGGACAACTGGGTGTTGTTCTCGAACCAGCCGCATCGATTTGCAAGCCTAGGTACGGGAGCCGGGTCCGTGTGGCCCTCTACGTACACGGTGACCTCAGACGCGGTTTCCTGCATCCGCCGGAGGCGCTCGGCGATGATGGCCACGGCCTGCGCGGCTGCAGGGCTGAGGCAGGCGCTTCCTGTCTCGAAGCTCAGGTCGGTAAGGGCAACCACGCTCTTGGCACGGTCGACACGAACTAGGCCGGATGCCTCAAACTGGCGCAGGTCGTCGGCCACACCATCAAACGTCAAGCGCTGACGCTCCTCCTGCGCTCTGGTGGCCGCAACCTCCGCGAGGCGCTGCTTCTCCTCCAACCACATGATCCGGAGTGCGGCAGTAACGAACATGAGGAGAAAAATGAACACGAAGCCGGCGAGAAGGTCCGCGATCGGGATCCACGGGTTGTGCCCGTTACCGGCTTCCATCGGCGCCTACCTCCACGCCGAATGCGCCAAGATCGATGTCCGCGTCGGCCTTGCTCTCGGCCCGCTCAAGAACCTCTGCCAGCCTGCCTAGGTGGTCCTCGAAGTGCCGGATCGTGGTCCGCATCTCCGCCATGGTCACCGCCAGATCGTTGGTGTACTTCTTCGTGTCGGACAGGTTCTGTCCGAGTTCTCCACGAAGTGAGGCGAGCTCCTGCTGGAGGCTGTCCCCGAGCACGTCGATGCTCTTGGATACCTTGCCTAGGACCTCGCTCACCTGCGCGAGGCGCTCCTTCAACCCATCATCGAGCCGCTTGGTCGATTGCGTTTGCCCCTCCTGCATCTCCTTCACCGCTCGACCGACTCCACCGAGAGCTCCCTCAACTCTGCCGCTCATACCCGCGACGGCCGCGTCGAGGTTGCCGATCTGGCGGGCAACCTCGCCAAGCCGCTCCCCCAACTGCTGGCTCATGGCATCGAACTGGCCTTGCTGCCGGGCGATGGCGCCATCGAGACGCTGGCCAACGGCAACGCCCATCTGGTTCACGCTGCCGCTCAAGCTCTTGTCGAGCGTCTGCATCACTGCACCGAGTTGAAGCACCGCCTGCCTGATATGACTCATCTCATTATTCAGGGCGGTCGTCAGCTTCGCCGATTCCTGCCCCTGTTTCTCCACGGCTTCCTTCAACGTCGACCCGACAGTCTTGCCCATGTTGTGGATGGCCGCGTCGAGACGCTCCCCCAATCCATCGAGGCGCTTCATCGAAGACTCCAGCTGCGCCGTGCTCGTACCGATGCTCCTCTTGAACTCCTCAACCGAGCCCTGCAACTGGGAGCTCACTACCCGGACACCCTCCGTAGACCGACCGAGTTGGACGAGCACACCCTCCAGCACCTCCTGCAAGGCCTCGGACGTGGACCGATAATCGCCCAGCATCTGCTGTTCCACCGCCTCAGTGCGGACTTCCACCTCCCTGTGGAACCACGCGAGGACCGTCACCTGGTACAGCATCGAAAG
Organism: uncultured Enterobacteriaceae bacterium; assembly: GCA_964457335.1. Lineage (GTDB taxonomy): Bacteria > Myxococcota_A > UBA796 > UBA796 > SXON01 > CAJBVW01. The sequence goes on from CAYWGD010000126.1 coordinate 1,545, forward strand.
CATAATGCCCCAAGCCGAGGTTTGGAACTTGAATGCGACTGTCGCCAGGAGCGCATCCAAGCTCTTGATGGCAGTTTCAGGATCGCCCAAGCTCCCAGAAGCGATGCGGAGGGAGACCCCGAGCCCGACGAAGGTGCCGAGGATCCCGATCGTGACGAGAAGTCCAGGTACCATTTCGACTGCACGCGCCGCGCGAAGATCATCGAGGGCCATGGAGAGGTACGCTTTGGGTTCTACGCGGTAGTTGGCACGCGATGTCACATAGGACGCTGCGGCTTTCGCAAGCGCCCGCGGCAAGCTGTACAGGCACCGGATGACCGCCGACAGGGCGCCGTACCCGAACGTGAGGATCAGCAGGGGCAAAAAATACCAAGACAGAGCCTTCGGCATGAAAACGAAGGCGAGGACATCCATGATGCCGGGGGACTGCATACGCAGAAGACTCCTTACGCTTCAGGCTGATCGCGTGGATCCCACGTGAGCAGCGAGATTCCTGTTTCAGCCTCGATGTCCGGCCTCAATGTGCCGAAGTGCTTGCGCGCATAGAGTGCCAGCAGCTTCTGGTCTCCTGCGTTGACTGGCTGGCCTCGGACGACGCGCTCCAGGACGGCGGCTACAGCCCGATCTGGGCCATCCAGCGCCGTCGCTGGCGCGTCGAGCCGGGTCACCACGACAAGAAGCACCTTGATGGTTTCCAGAGTGCGTTCGAGCGCCTTCTGACGTAGCGGGTACTCCCCGAGTCGGATCGCAACCGACTCTGCCTCCGCCTCTTCCGCGTCCGACAGTCCTTCGACCTCCTTCTTGCGTGCGAGGACAGCGCGCCGGTGGTCGACGGCCCACATCTCTTCCTTTAGCGCGCGCAGATCTTGCGCAGTCTGGCGCGCCCTCCGCGCTAGGAGCGAGCGCACCATCTTCGCTACGCTCTTGCTATTCCGGCCATAGATGCGGGCGCAGTCCGCCGCGAGGCCGTCAGGACCTTCGATGAGCGGCGCGAGCTCGTCCTTCACGGCGTTGAGCCCGAAGGAGAGCCACTGCCACGGCTGCGGGAAGGAGCGTTCGACCTCGTTCGCGAAGCCCCTCTGCCGGCCGTGCTGGGACGCGCAGGCATGAGGGCGTAGAATGCCGGCCCCCCTGCCCCTCTCCCTCGATCACCTCCTCCGCCTGCGCCTCGCCGTCGCCCGCTTCGGCTGTCCCATCGCACGAATTCCTCCCACCCCAGCGCCCCGCCGTCCCACTCCCGCCTCCCCCGTCCCGGGTGGGGCTACCGAATGATCGCCTTGGGATGACCTCCGCTGAGAGGTGACGCTCCACCCTGCCGATCACCAGATCGGGGACATGGTGCGACCGGGGGTCATCGGCGCGTACACGATCGGGGCAGACGGCGTTTGGCTGTACGAGGCAGGCCGCCCGGGCCCCGGCTGGCACAAGCCTGACTGGAAGCCCCGGCGCGTCGTCGTCTTCACGGACGGGGGCGTCGTCCTACCGACGGTCCTCCGTCGACGGTGGCGCCTCCACGGGACGACGACCACCCGGCTGGACCGCAGCCCCGATGAGGTCGGGCGCCGGCACGTGGTGTTGCTCGTGCTGCTCCTGAAGGTCTGGGCGTGGCTCTCCTCCGACGAGGGGGTGCACGTCTACGAAGAGCAGCATCCCGCGCTCGAGGCGCATGGGTCTCGGCGCACGTGCAGCGCTGGCTGTGCGCCTTGCTTTGGCCCGCTACCAAGCCATCGCCGCGTACGTGGCGCTGGTCCCCAAGCGCGGGGAGCGCCGGAAGCTCCTGGAGCAGCTCGCCGCCCGCAGCTGGCCTGGCCCCGACGGCCGGACGCGATCGCCGCCCGGCGGGCCGAGGCCGACGCGGCCGTCTTCGACGTGCTCGCCGCCCGGCTCGATCCCGGCGTGGTCGACCCGCCGACCATCCGGGCCTTCCTGGCCCGCTTCGGGCCATGGGATCCCGTCCGCGTCGCCGAGCTCGTCGACGCCTTCCTCACGCTCCACCCGCGGGAGACCCACGTCCAGGTCCTGCTCGACCACCAGCGCGACCTGTTCCACGGCTTGATGCTGTGGTCCGAGGTTCGCGGCATGGCGCTCGTCACCGGGCCGAGCGGGGCCGGGAAGTCCATCACCGTCCGTCGCTTCGCGCGATCGCTCGACGAGGGCCGCTTCCGCGTCGTCTACCTCTCCCACGCCCGCTCGACGCTCACCGGCTTCGTCCGCTCCAACAACCGTGCCCTGGAGCTCCCCATGCGTCAGCACGGCAACGACCTCTTCGACCAGGCCCACGCCCACCTGACCGCCAACGGGCCGGACCGCGGCCCCCATCCCGTGCTCGTCCTCGATGACGCGGAGGCCAAGACCCCCGATCTCTTCGACGTGCTGCGCCGTCTCACCAACCACGCGCTCGACGCCGAGGACCGCTTCAGCGTCCTCATCACCGGCACCGACGCGGTGCTGCGCACGCTCCGCGACCCCGCGCTCGAGCCCTTCAACACCCGGCTCGGCTTCGTGCACAACCTCCGCGGGTTCACCCTCGAGGACACGCGCAACTACGTCGCGTTCCAACTACGCTACGCGGGCGCCCGGGAGCAATTCTTCGCCGAGGGCGCCATCAAGAAGCTCTTCCAGGCCAGCGGCGGCACGCCCCGCCGGATCAACCAACTCGCCCTCCACGTGCTCATCCAGGGCGCGGTGCTCGGCATCGACACCATCACCTCCGAGTTCATGACCCAGCAGGTACAGAACCATCCCCTCTACGACACCGCCGGGGGCGCGTGATGCGCGGATGGATGTGCTTCCTCGTGCCTCGGATTGGACCGGAAAGCAGGCCCTGTGCCTTCTACCGGTAGACGGCTGTGAGATCGGACTGGGAAAATTCGATGGGACGGGACACACTGCCTCCAACCGCCGGTCACGCTCGCGTGGGAGCCCCGGGTCGCACTGAAGGTGGTCCACCACGGAGCGGTCGCGCGCCATCATCCTCCCGGCGTAGGGCCGGTGCCCGGACGGGGATGGGTTGGCGTCCCGGTTCACCTGTGCTGGGGGATCATGGGGCCGTAGTTGACATGCGGATGGCCGTGTCATTGATCACTTGCTGCTCTCGGCCGGCAACGCTCGGTGCCGTTGGAGAGCACTCACGGTCGGCAGCATCACCGCCGTGATCGCACTCGCGCGCTGCTCCGGTTGTGGCTCACAGGCACGCCCGTCGAGCGTCGTCATCGAGCAACGGTGCGTTACGCTCCCTCCGAGGCCCGCAACACCTTGCCGTTCCTCCTCGCACGCCTCGGCCCATCCCTCGGACCTGGAGTACGAGAGGTCCGCGCGCGCGGCCAATGCCGCCCCCAAGCCGTCGAGGGCCCGGTGCGGGATCTACACGACGGCACCTTGGTCCTTCTCCACGGACCGGAGCCACCCTGGGCCGCCGCCACCATCGTCCGACCCGCGCCGTGGCCGCCGGGGCTCCCGGGCCCCGACACGCTCTGGAGGGAGCGGAGGCCGGGCACCTCGCGAGTCAGCGTGGGCGCGGCGTGCGCCAGCTACGGCCATTGGACGCTCGATGTTCGCGGTGCCCCGTGTGAGGTCGGGCACGGCCGATCAGGCGGTCCCGTGGCGTTCATCCTCAACTATGCAGGCTGGCGCATCTCCGACTTCCCCCCAGACGCCGCCGAGGTCCTCATCTGCGACACGGACATCGGGGCGGTCTGGATCGTGACCCCGCAGACCGTGACGGTCCCGGCTGCCGAGGGGCCGCCCGTACCAGCACGATCGACGTTCACCGCGCCCGCGTACCCATCGTTCCCGGCCACCGGCGGGCACCGGCTCCCTCCGCCGCCTTCGCCGCTCCCGCTCCCGTTCTCGCGGCACCTCCGCTTCGTAGACCTCGAGTTCGCCGAGGGGGCGGTCTCGTTCGCGCTGGACCACCGACGCGCCGCGCTCCCGAGCGAGCAATCCCGAGAGGTGTACAACCCCGTTCGCGACCTGCTCGACGAGGAGTTGCCGGCGGGCGTACGGCTCGTCGGCGAGGAGCATCCCGACGGCTCGGTAACGGGCGAGGTCCGGGGCCTCGAAAGGCTCGCCGAGGTGTTCGAACGCGCGCTGTTCCGGCAGTTCGTGCGCCAGTCCTGCGCCGCGCGGGACTGGCTCGATGCCGAGAAGTTGGCCGCGGAGAGGCCAGGTGGAGGTGGCCGCCGGGATCCTGACGGCCTGATCGACATCCCCGAGTTCGGCCTCGGGAAGCGCGCGGAGGCGTTCCACCGCCTCTTCGCCCATCGGGACCGCGAGGAGCGAGTGAGCATCCTGCCCGGCCGGGCGCTGGTCGTGCCCCTCCCGGCGCTCGACGGGGGGCACCGCTGGTACGCCTGGGAGACCATGGAGGACGACCACGCCACCTACCTTTTCCGGCCGGCCGATCCCGACGCGCGCGACCGCATGCTCGCCTGGACCCAGATGCCGGGCGCGAAGCGACGGGACCTGCTCGACGACAAGAACCTCCAGGCCGAGCTCGGCTACGCGCGGCGCGTGATGCACCACGACGGCGGCGAGCAGCAGCTCGGAAGGTGGTGGGCTCACCTGTGCCGGGTGCTCGCGTCGTCGTAGGTGCTCGAATGGGCGCCCGGCAGGAACGGCGCCCGACCGACGAAGTGCCGCTTGGAGGATGCGCTCGAGCCCCGACAAGGGAGCGGGCGGCGCCCCCGCCCGAAGACGGGCGGGGGCCGGGTGTCCTCCGGGCGCGCGCTCCGCGCTTGGTCCGGGCCGGCGCGGACGCCGCCCCGGACCGGGCCGCCCAGAGGGCGGCCCGCCCTCCGGCCCCCCTGCCGCGGACGGGCGTGTGCGCGCACTCCCTCGGTCAGGGCGCCCCCTACCTCGCGTCGCGCACCGCCTCGAACGGGTCGACGTGCACTCCGGTGGCCACCGGACCCCGATGCCAGGCGTCGTGGCGCCCGTCCCAATAGCGCACGGGCACGCCCGCGAGGTCGACGTCGTCGAGGCAGTTGAGGTTGATCGAGACGTACCGCCCGCCCAGCTCGGGGATGTCGCCGTGGGAGAACGGGCGCATGCCGCAGACCCCGCAGAAAGGGTGGTGGGTGACACCGTTGCGCGAGTACGCCACCAGCTTGTCCTCACCGGAGAGGAGCGTGAACGCGGTGGGCGCGAGGACGGTGCCCCACGCGCCCGCCTTCGTGCAGAACGTGCAGTTGCACCGGCCGGTGCCGGCCGCGAGATCCAGCCGGGCTTCGAAGCGGACGGCGCCGCAGTGGCAGCCGCCGGTGAAGGTGCGGGCGGTGGGAACCGGGGAGTTGTCGAGGGACGCGGACATGGGCTGCTCCTTGGAATGAGGCGACCGGCGTTCGTCCGGCTCGCCGTGGGGACCAACAGCAAGGTAGGAGCGCTTGCGGACAGGTTCGGTCCGCGATTCGAGGCCCATGCTGCAGACCTCCGCCCGCCTCCTGAAGCTCCTGTCGTTGCTCCAGGCGCGACGTTTCTGGACGGGCGAGGAGCTGGCCGAGGCGCTGGGGGTCACCGAGCGGAGCGTCCGTCGCGACGTCGACCGGCTGCGCACCCTGGGGTACCCGGTGCACGCCACCGCGGGCACCGGCGGCGGGTACCGGCTCGGCGCCGGGAAGGACCTCCCGCCGCTGCCGCTCGACGACGAGGAGGCGGTCGCGGTCGCCGTGGGGCTCCGCGCGGCCGCCACGGGCTCGGTGACCGGCCTGGAGGAGGCGGCGGTGCGCGCGCTGGTGAAGCTGGAGCAGGTGCTCCCGAAGCGGCTGCGCCACCGGGTCCAGGCGCTACAGGCGGTCAGCGTGCGCCTGCAGGACGCAGGCCCGACCGTCGACGCGGAGGTCCTGGCGACGGTCGCCAACGCCTGCCGGGACGAGCAGTCGCTGCGCTTCGGGTACGAGGCCCACAAGGGCGCTCCGAGCGAGCGCCTGGTCGAGCCGTACCGCCTCGTCCACACCAGCAGCCGCTGGTACCTGCTGGCGTTCGACCGGAACCGCGGCGGCTGGCGGACGTTCCGCGTGGACCGCATCCGCGGCGCGCCCACGCCCGGTCCCCGCTTCACGCCCCGCCCGCTGCCGAGCGACGACGTTGCCGCCTATGTCACCCAGTCCGTGTCCACGGACGCCTACCGCTACCAGGCGCGGGTGACGATCCACGCGCCCGCCGAGGAGGTGTCGAAGCGCCTGTCCGCCCTCGGCGGGCGCATCGTGCCGCTCGACGACGGACGCTGCGAGGTCCACGCGGGCGCCCACCAGCTCGAAGGGCTCGCGTTCCACTTCGGCTACCTCGGCTTCGAGTTCGACGTGGCCGAGCCGCCCGAGCTGGTCGAGCACCTGCGCATCCTCGCGGAGCGGCTGGCGCGCGCGGCGGGGACGCTCGAACGCTGAGGTCACCGGCCGCCCCTCACCAACCCCTCCACCCTCCGCGCAAGCTCCGCCACGTCGCCGTCCAGACGGACGGCGAGCAGCACCAACTGGATCTCCCGGCCCTCGGCGCGGACGGTGGCGCGCATCGTGTCACGTCCGCGCTCGACGAGCGCGGGCCACGCCTCCGGAGAGGTCGGATAGGCCAGGCAGGCCGTCACGCGATCGCGCCCTTCGAGGGCGGCGTAGGCGAGCACCTGGTGCACGTCCGCACGGTGACGCTCACGAACCACCTCCGTCACCCCTTCCCAACCCAACCGCGCGATGAGCTCGGCGTGCGGCTTGTACTTGGCATCGATGACGAGGCTCGTCTCCACCGTGCGCACCACCACGTCCGGAACCAACGCCCGCAAGGAACCCGCTCCGCGCGGCTCCCAATCGAGCGCGGTCCGCGTGCGCGCGGTCCGGCCGCTGACGACACGCCCGCCGACGCGAGGCGCCGCGAGCTCGGCCGAGGCCTCGATCAACGACTCGAAGCACGCCTCCATCGGGAGCTGCCAGGAGAGGCCGGCCGTCTCCGAGAGGCCGGCGAGACCGCGCTCGTCGACGGTCCAACCGATGGCCTCGACCCCCTCCCGGAACAGCCTGGATCGCATCGGCTCCGACTCCCAAGCATCGCGCGCACCACGCCCGGGGCGGAGCGGCCCGGTACCGGAGACCTGCGCGATGATCCGATCGCAGCGGTCGAGCAGCGCCCGGGCCACCGGGGCGACGCTCCGCTGGCCGAGCAGTCCCTCCCGCTGCCGGAGGGCCGTCCAGTGGATGGCGCCACGGAGCCGCTCGTCGTCGTCCAGGTCGGGGAAGCGACACGGCACGCTCATGGGCCGGCACTGCGCGAGGCCGTGCGTCACGTAGCGGCCCCAGTCCACGGTCCCGCGGGGCGCCGGCACCTCGGCCTCCCGCTGGCGGAACCGCCGGGACTGGGTGCGGAGGAGGGCCTCGAGCCGCGCGACCACCATCGACGCGATCACCCAGCTCGGCACGGACCGCTCCGAGTGGGGGAGCGCGGGGAAGGGAAGCACCTCGGGCACGGAGCGCAAACCCGCCGCGTGGAGCAGCTGGCCGACCTCCCCCCAGTCGAACCGCGGGCGGACGACGATCCCGAAGTCGAGCCGACCCGACACGGGAGAGAGCAACGGGACCGCGCCGACCCGCGTGCCGGCGGAGACACGGAGGACCGGCTGGCCGCCGACGCGGCCCACGTCCACCTCGAGGCCCAGCGCCCGCAGGGCCCCCGCGTTGGCGGCGAGCAGCGCCTCGGCGCGCCCCTCTGCGTTCCCGACGGCGTCGGCGCCCGCGCCCCCGAGCCAGTCGAGCGCGGGAATCTCGGTCCGCTCGCTGTCCCGCACGACCCGCGTGCCCCCGACGACCCGCGCGGCGAGGCGCGGCGCGTGCGGCAGCCGGACCGGGCTCGCGCGACGGGAGGCTCGCTGGGGCCTCACCCGGCCGGCTCGTCCGACCCGGCCCGGTCGCCGGGGAGCGGGGCGTCGAGGGTGTCGAGGTACGCTCGCAGCTCGTCGGCGAACCCGGAGGTGTACCCCTGCGCCAGGTACTCCTCGAGGAGCGCGCGGAGGCCGGTGGCCAGGCGAGCGCTCGCGTCGACGTCGGCGGCGAGGAAGTAGGCGTGACCGGGTAGGAGGGCGAGGGCCTCGTCGCTGGCGTACTGGACGAAGATCTCCACGAGGCGGTCGAACGCATCGAGCATGCGCGCTCCCGCCTCGCGGCGCACCACTTCGCGCTGCGGCCACAGCTTGAGGAACGCGAAGCGGCGGCGGATCGCGACGTCGAGGATGGCGATGCTCCGGTCGGCGCTGTTCATGGTGCCGAGGATGTGCAGGTTCTCCGGCATCGAGACCTCGGAGCCCAGCTCGGGGAACGACCACCCGAGATCGAGGGTGCGCCCCTTCACCCCCGGCTCGAGGAGGTAGATCGCCTCCCCGAGCACCTTCGCCAGGTCCGCGCGGTTGATCTCGTCGATCACCAGGAGGCGCGGCCGCCCGTCGCGCGCCGCCAGGATGGCGTCGAGGAGCGCGCCCCGGCGCGGCTCGAAGGTGACGGAGCCGCCGAGCGTCCGGGGAGCCAGGCCGCCGACGAAGCGCTCGTAGGTGACGGCCGGGTGGAACTGCACGACGGTGCCCCGTCCCCCGTACACACGCTCGAGGACACGACGCGCCTGCTCGGTCTTGCCCGTCCCCGGGGGCCCCTCCACGATCACGTAGCGACGCGCGCGGAGCGTCTCCACCACCTGCTCGTCGCTCGCGTCGGGGAAGAGCTGCGCCTGCCACGCGCCGCGCAGGACCTCCGCCTCCTCGAGCCCGCCGCCGCCCTTCTTCGGGAGGATGCGGCGCTCCTCCATCGCGAGATCGAGCAGCGCCACGAACGCCTGCCGCACCCACCCCCGGTGCTCGGCGCCGGCGTCGGGCGGTCGCACCAGCGCGTAACAGACGGGCCCGTACTTCTCGCGGGCGTTGCGCCACGGGTCCATCCGGAGCGCGACCTCCGAGGGGAGCGGGAGGTCGATGCGGACCGGGTCGTGCTTGGCCCAGGCCCAGGCGCCAGAGGGCGCCGTGGCGTTGAGCCATCGCACGATCGCGCGCACGCGGCGGGCGTGCCCCGGCCGGCCGAGGATGGCCTCGTCGGGCGCGAGGCCGTTGGTGCCCACGACCAGCCCGAACATCGCCGGGTGCCCGTCCCGGTCGGCGGGGAACACGACGAAGCTCATGCCGCCGTAGCCCTTGCTCGTCTCCTGGTCCGGGCCGATGACGCCCGCGTAGGGCGCGTTCCGCTCATCGAGGTTCGGGTTCACCCGGAGCTGGATCGGCCGCACCTTGCGGTCCTCGGTCCCCCAGTCGCGCAGCGGGTAGCGGGCGCGGAGCGCCTCGGTGAACGTGGGCCGGGCCGCCTCAGCCCAGAGGGCGCGGGGGGCGTGGCACCACTCGATCAGGGGATCGATCGGGTCCGGCAAGCGGGTCTCCAGGACGGCGGCCAGGCTCGCACACGTCGGCAGGCGCGTCCACCACCGGCTCGGCCGCGCGAGGGGGGCCGGACGGCGCCGCGGGCGCGGGGGCCTCGGCGGCCGGAGGCCACGGCGGGACGAACAGCCCGCGGCGGTCGGGCGCCACGCAGGCGCCCGACGGAGGCGCCCCGCGCCGACCCGGAAGGACACCCGACCCCGGCGTCTTCGCCGGGGGCGCGCCCCGCCCTCGACCTACCCCGCGATCGCCTCGATGGGACCGGGCCGGCCCCAGAGGTAGCCCTGGCCGAGCGGCACCCCGAGGTCGAGCAGCACGGCGAGATCCGCGCGCGTCTCGATGCCCTCGGCGACGACCTCGATGCCCAGCGCGCCGGCCATCTTCACGAGGCGGGCGACGAAGCGGCGGCGCCAGGGGTCCTCGGAGATGCCGCGGACGAGCCGGATGTCGAGCTTGGCGCAGTGCGGCTCAAGCGCCACCACGCTGTCGAGCGTGCCGCGGCCGCTGCCGACGTCGTCGACGGCGAGGTGCACGCCGCCCATCCGGAGGCGGTCGAGGGTGCCGACGAGCTCCGCCGGATCGCCCAGGAACTGCTTCTCCGAGAGCTCGACGCACCAGGTGACGCCGTCCGGCGGGGCGCCGAGCAGGGCGAGGAACTGCTCGGTCGGCACCTCGATGAGCGAGGTGGGGAGCACGTTGAGGTGGAAGACGCCCGCGCGCTTGACCTTCGTGACCGACGCCACGGCGAGGCGCAGGCAGAACATGTCGAGCGCGGTGGAGAGGTGGTGCTCCTCGGCCATCCGGAAGAGGTCGGAGGGCAACGCCAGCGGGCCGGGCGGGCCGCGCACGAGCACCTCCCAGCCGGTCGCCACCTCCTCGGGGAGGCCCATGATCGCCTGCGCGTGCATGGACAGGCCCTCGCCGCCCTGCACCGCCGCCATGAACGAGCGCAACGCGGGGGCGAACCACTGCGTGGCGGTCGACGTGTCCTCGGGGACCGACACCCGGTTCTTGCCGCGCCGCTTGCTCTTCTCCAGCGCGATGCGCGCGATGGAGAGCACCTCTTCGACCGACGTGACGGTCGACGGCAGCTGCGCCATGCCGATGCTCGCCGTGAGGTGGAGCGGCTCGGGCTCCCACGCGAACGGCGCCCACGCGATGGCGAGGCGCACCCGCTCCGCGACGGCGCGCGCCTCCACGGCGTCGAAGCCCGGCATCAGCGCGAGGAAGCGGTCGCCGCCGACACGCGCGAGCAGGTCGTCGGGGCGCAGGGCCTCGCGCACGCGGCCGGCGAGGTCGCGGAGCACGAGGTCGCCCGTGGCGTGCCCGAGCTGGAGGTTCACGCGCTCGAAGTCGTCGCAGTCGAGCACGAGCGCCGCGATGGGCCCGTTCGTGCCCCGGAGCCCCTCGACGGCGCGCACGAGCCCGGCCCGGTTCAGGCAGCCGGTGAGCGGGTCCTGGAGGGTGAGCCGCTCGACCTCGGCCCGCGCGGTGGCGAGCGACGCCTCGAGCTCGGCCACGCGCCGCGCGGCGACCTCGCGCGGATCCGCGCCTGCGAGGCGGGCCTCCGGCGGCCCGGGATCGTCCGGCAAGGGGTCCGGGCCACCGTGTCTCGCCATGGCCGCCTCCGCTGTCCACGTTTAGCGCAAGCGGAGGCGACCCGCCTCCCATGGATGAACGCGCGTAATCGGCTGTAAATGCTGCCAACCCGGCACGGGTCGCGACGAGCGGCTCCCCGCCGCCCCCGTCGGGCCGCGGCCGCGCGGGCGACCGGAGCCGAGAATCGGCTACGCGAGCACCACCACGGTCTCGACGTGCGGCGTCTGCGGAAACATGTCGTACGGGGTCACCCGCTGGATCGTGAGGCCGGTCGCCGAGAGCCCCACGAGGTCCCGCGCGAGGCTGCGCGGGTCGCAGCTGACGTAGGCGAGGCGGGCCGGGCGGAGGGCCAGGACGCGCGCGACGCCGGCGGGGCCGAGCCCGGCGCGGGGCGGGTTCACGACGACGGAGGCGCCGACGAGCTCGCCGGGGATGTCGGCGGTGGCGACCGGCCCGGCGGCGAAGGTGGCGTCCGCCCGGTTGCGCGCGGCGTTCGCGCGGGCGCGGGCCACGGCAGCGGGGCCGAACTCGACCCCGTGCACGCGCGCGCCCCGCCCAACGGTCAGGGCCACGGCGCCGACGCCGCAGAAGAGGTCGAGGAGCCGGCCGTCGGGGCGCGGGAGGTCGGCCCAGAGGCGGGCGGCGGTGGCGGGGTTCGTCTGGAAGAAGTCGGTCGGGCCGACCGCGAGGACCGTGTCGCCCACGCGCTCCTCGAGCACGTCGACGCCGCGGAGCCGGGTGGTGGGGCCGGGGCCGAAGATGGCGTCGCCGGGCGCGTCGTTGAGGTGCAGGTGCACGCCGTCGGCGGGCAGCGTCGCCGCGACGCGACGCAGGGAGGGGTCGTCGCGCCGGGCGACCAGCGTGGCGAGCACGGTGCCGTCGGAGCGGGAGCGCCGGACGACGACGTGGCGGAGCACGTCGGCGGGCACGGGGAGGCGGAGGCCCGTCCACGGGCGGAGCGCCGGGGTGAGGACCGGGCAGGCCCCGATGTCGACCACGTCGTGCGAGTGCCGGCCGTACGCGCCCAGGCGCACGCCGCCGCGGTCCGGGGCGGCCACGAGCTTCAGGAGGTGGCGGTAGCCGAGGTCGCCGTCCGGGCAGGGCACGACGTCGTCGACCTCGGCGTGCACGCCGGCCTCCGCGAGCGCGTCGGTCACCCGCTGCCGGCGCCAGCGTCGTGCCGCCGGGGCGTCGAGGTGCATCCACGGGCAGCCGCCACAGGCGCGCCAGCGCGGGCAGGTCGGCTCCACGCGGTCCGTCGACGGCGCGTCGGCCCCCGCCCACTCCGCGTAGTCCTCGTTCCCGCCGCGGTGGAGGACGTGGACGCGGGCCTCCTCGCCGGGGATGCCGCCGAACACCCGGGTGGGGCGCGGGCCGTCGACGAGGGCCTCCCCGCGGGGGTGGAAGCGGGCGGGTCGGAGCGTGCGCATCGGCGCGCCTCTAATCCCCTCGCCCCTTGACAGGCACCGCGTTCCCAGCCATACGCGGCCGCGAACGGGAGTCCCCATGCGCCTGCTTCCCCTCCTCGCGCTCCTCGCCTGCTCGGACAACTTCAAGGACGAAGGCGGCGACCCGGACGGCCTGGACACGGCCGAGGCCGACGCGGACACCGACGCTGATACGGATTCCGACACGGACGCCGACACGGACGCCGACACGGACGCCGACACCGATTCGGACACGGACGCGGACACCGACGCGGACACCGATTCGGACACCGACGCCGACACGGACACCGATCCCGCCGCGACTGACGACGACGGCGACGGGCTCTCCGAGGACGACGGCGACTGCGACGACACCGACGCGGACGTGGGTCCCGGCGAGGCCGAGACCCCCTACAACGGCGTCGACGACGACTGCGCGTCCGCCACCCCCGACGACGACCTCGACGGCGACGGGTACGAGGTGGGTGAAGATTGCGACGACACGGACGGGGGCGTGTCCCCTGCCGCGACCGAGGACTCCACGAACAGCGTCGACGACGACTGCGACGGCTCGGTCGACGAGCGCTTCGACGTGACGACGATCGACGCCAGCTGCGACTGCGGCTACCCGAGCGCCCTGGACGTCGACTCCCGCGACGACGTGCACATCGTCTATCACGACGCGGACGCCGGCACGATCCGCTACCTGACCGGCGCGGGCGGTGTGTGGGACGCCGCGGAGGAGATCGTGGCCGACGTGACGAGCGGCGAGTGGCTCGACGCGGCCGTCGACGGCGCCGACCAGGTGCAGGTCGCCTACACGTGGTCCGGTCGGTCGACCGAGCTCGACTTCGTGTACCGGGACGCCGGGGGGACGTGGTCGTCCCCCTACGTCGTCGACGACGTCAGCGTCTCCGGCTCCACCGACGTCGGCTACTACGTCTCGATCGCCGTCGACAGCACGAACCTCCCGTCCTTCGCCTACTTCGACAACGACAACGGCGTGCCGCTCCTCACCGACTTCACGTCCATCGGCGTCGGGGTGACCGCGCAGTTCGACTACAACTACGCCGGCGCCACCGGCTACTACACGAGCCTCGCGCTCGACTCCGCCGACTGGGACCACGTCGCCTACTACGACGACGGCGCGCTCGCGCAGGAGGTGCAGTTCGCGCTCCCGCTCGACGGCGTCTTCTCCGAGGTCGTCGACGAGGACGCCGGCTACTACGTCTCGCTCGCGATGCGCTCGGATGACGTGCCCTGCGTCGCGTACCAGTCCGTGTCCTCCGCCGACCTCGTGTACGGCTGCCGGAACGCCGACGAGACGTGGTCCCTCGAGACCGTCGACACCGTCGGCGCCGTGGGCGTGGACGCCGCGCTCACCTTCGACGCCGGCGACACCCCCTGGATCGCCTACTACGACGAGTCGAGCGCCGACCTCCAGGTCGCAACCCAGGACGCCGGCGGCTGGACCGTCATCGACGTGGACACCGCCGGCGACGTCGGCCGCGCGCCCTCCATCGCCGTGGACGGCAGCGGGAGCGTGCACGTGAGCTACTACGACGCGACGAACGGGGCGCTGAAGTACGCGGTCGGGCGGTAGGTCGGCTGGGCGCGCCCCCGCCGAAGCGGCGGGGTCGGCGCCCTGCGGGGTCGCCGCGGAGCGGCTCCGTCGGCCCGCTTCGCGCGGGCCGACCGCGGCGGGCTCGAGGGGGCGTGCGCGGCCTTCGGCCCCGGGGCCACACACGCCCGCCGCGCCCTCCGGTCGCCTCGCGCGGGGAGTGGAGGGGTGTCGGGAGGGTGGGGTGTCAGAGGGTGGGGAGGGTGGGGTGTCAGGAATTGACGATTGACACCTACGGGGGGTCGGGTAGAGGGGGGGCGTCAGGAATTGACGATTGACACCTACGGGGGGTCGGGTAGGGCGAGGGGGCGTGTCAGAGGGGCGGGGTGTCAGGAATTGACGATTGACACCTGCGGGGGTCGGGTATGACACCTACGGGGGTGGTGTAGGGCGAGGGGAGGGGTGTCGGGAATTGACGATTGGCACCTGCGGGGGGTCGGGTAGGGCGTGTCAGGAATTGACGATTGATTCCTGGGAAGAAACCTCCTAGGGAGCGCACTCCCCCCTGCCCCCCACCAGGGCGCTTCGGGGAGGGGGTGGGGCCTTGGAGGGTGGCCCTCAGGGGGCTGGATGGCGAACGGTAGAGGGGTGGCGTCTCCGGTGGGTCAGGGACCGGCTGGGAACGGCCGGTCGGTCGGCGACGTGCCCTGGGGCTACGACCCCGGCGATCCCTCCGCGCCAGGCCGCCAGGCGCGTCGGTGTTGCCTTCCGCCTCCTGAACGGCGTCGGCGATCGCGAGGACTCTCTCGGGGCTCGATCCCACGGCCCGCCCGCCTCGCTGTCTACGCTTCGCAGCCGGGGTCGCCCCCGTACCACGCAAGACTCGCTTCCGGCCGGTTGCCAGCCTTCTCCGGGCAGGACTGTCCTGCAGGGTTCCACTGGAGGTTTCTGCTCGTCTACATGCTTCCTCCTCCTCCAGGCTTCTTGGCGCACTCAGGAATTGACGATTGACACCTACGGGGGGGCAGGCGACGCTTCTGGCGGGAAGGAGGGACGGGAGGAGGAGAGGCGTCAAGGATTGACACCTCCCTGCGGCAGGAGGGCGCAGCACCGGCGGGCCCCAACCGTCCCACAACCCCGAGGGTGAGCCGGCACCCTGCGCGTTGTGAGACACCCGCGCAGCACCGGCGGGGCCGATCCGTCTCACAACCCCGAGGGTGAGCCGGCACCCCGCGCGTTGTGAGACGCCCGCGCGGCACCGGCGGGGCCGAGCCGTCTCACAACCCCGAGGGTGAGCCGGCACCCCACGCGTTGTGAGACGTACGTCGCGTCGCGGCGGGCGGCGACGCCCGCGGCGGGACGCGCCACCATCTCCCGCCACCCTGGCGGGGCGACCACCGGCGGCCCTCCCGGCACCGCCACCTCGGCGAAGCACGCCGGCTGCATGCCCCGCCCCCTTTGCGATAGGCTGGCGCCGTGCGGTCGCTGGGCGAGCTCCTGAAGCAAGGTGACGACGCGCCGGTGGTGCGCCTCGTCGACGCGGTGCTCGCGGCCGCCCCTCCCGACCGCGTGTTCCCGAACCGATCCGGCATGGCGCGCTCCGGGCGCATGGAGGTCGCCGAGGTCGCGCGCGTGGCGGCGGGGCTGGACGCGCGCGCCGAGCACCGCGCGGCCGGGCCGGCCACGGCGCTGGCGCTCTACGACGCGCACCAGGAGTGGTCGAGCGACGACGACGAGGAAGCGGAGCACGGCCACGACGCGGCGCTCCGCGCGCACGACCTCGCGCGGCTCGTCGCGGGGCTGTTCTCCGGCGCCGCGTGGGAGCGCGTCGACGCGCTCCTGGTGACCGCGTCGGGACGCGCGCTGGCGACCTGGTACGCGGCGGTCGAGCTCGCGCTCGCCATGCTCCCCGCGGACGACCCGCTCAGCGACACCGCCGCCAACGATGTCGTCGAGCGCTGGTCCGGCGACCTGCCGCCGCTCTCCGCGGAGGAGATCGCCGTCCTACGCGCGCTTCTTCCCGCGCTCGACCGGGGGGCCGGCGCCTGCGGGGCGGGCGCGAGCTGGATCGCCGACGCGATGCGGACAGCGCTGCCCGAGGGGGAGACCTACGCGACGTTGGGCGTCTACCAGCTCCTGGTCGCGCGGCTCATCGCCGAGGTCCAAGGCGAGGAGGCGCTCGCCGAGCTGGAGAGCGGCGATGGGGCTGCGGCCGCGCAAGCGGCGGAGCGCGCGGCCGCGCAAGCGGCGGAGCGCGCGGCCGCCGAGGCCGAAGCCCGCGCGGCCGCCGAGGCCGAAGCCCGCGCGG
>CAYWGD010000126.1:17930-20634 GCA_964457335.1 uncultured Enterobacteriaceae bacterium
CGAGGCCGAAGCCCGCGCGGCCGCCGAGGCCGAAGCCCGCGCGGCCGCCGAGGCCGAAGCCCGCGCGGCCGCCGAGGCCCTCGCGACCTGCGAGGCCGAGCTGCTCGCCCTCGAAGACGCCCTCCGCGTCCACGGGGAAGCGCTCGCCCAGAACGAGCGGCGCCTCGACCACCTCGCCGACACGCTCGCCGCCGCCCACAGCGACGCGACGACGTGCACGGACGTGCGAACCCGCCTGTCGTTCGACCACGCCGCAGCCCTGGAGGCCCTCTCCCGGGTCGACGCCGAGCTCCCCTCCGCGTCGGACACCGCCGCCGCCGCGACGGATGCGCTCGCCGACGCCGAACACGGGCTCGAGGCCGTCCAGGAGCGCCTCCGGGAGCTCGACGCGCCCCTCGCCGCGCACGAGCGCCTCCTCCTGGAGCAGCGCGCCCAGGCGGACGAGGCCGGCCGCGCCCTCCACGCGCTGGAGCTCGCGGTGGAGGAGGCCCGCCGGCTCCACGCCGAGGCCGAAAAGGCCGCCCGGCAGGCTGAAGCCGACCAGGCGCGTGTGGAAGCGGACCGGGTCGCGGCCGAACGCGCCGCCCGCCTCGCGCGGGCCGACCAGCTGGCGGAGGAGCACGCCGCCCTCGTCGCCCGTCTCGCGCTCCTCGACCGCGAGCTCGCCGCCGCCGAGGAGGAGCTGGCCGCCGCCCAGGCCGCCCTCCTCGCCGGAATGGACACCGAGGAGGCCGCCGCAGGCCAACTCGAGGCCGCGCAGGCCGAGCTCGACGGGCACTCCAGCGCCGCCGCGCGCCTCCACACGGCGCAGGACGAGGTGACCGAGGAGCTCGAGGCGACCTCGGCGGACCTCCTGGCGCTGTCCGACGTGCTCGCCGAGGTCACCGAGCAGCTGACCAGGGCCGAGGGGCGTCGCGATCGCCTGGCCGCCGACGAAGCCGAGATCGCCGGCGCCCTCGCCGAGCAGGCCGAGCTTCTCGAGCACGCCCGCGCCGACGCGCGCGAGGCCACGACACGCGCGAACACGCTGGAAGCGACCGTGCAGTCCGCCCGCGAGGCGGCCGACGCGGCCGCGCGCGAGGCGGCCGACGCCGCGGCGCGGGAGATCGACGCCACCCGCGCCGCGTGGGTCGCCGTGAGGGCCGACTGCGCGGCCCAGGAAGCCGAGCTCGGCCGCCACGAGCAGGCGCTCGAGCAGGCGATCACCGAGCTGGCCGGCGCCGCCGAGGCCATGGACGCGAGCACGGCCGCCGTCGGGCGCGTCGACACGGCGATCGCCGCGCTCCGCGACGAGCTGGCCGGCCGCGAGGCCCACGCGGCCGACGCCCGGACGGCCCTCGCCACCGTACTCGACGCCCTCGGGGAGCTGGAGCGCCAGCTGCCCGCGCTCGACGACGATCACGACCCGATCGCCGCCGCGCTGGTGACCGCCCAGGACGCACAGGCCGCCCTCGCCGCGCGGCAAGCCGACGTTGCGCAGGAGCTGGCCGCGGCGGAGCGCCGCCTCGCCGACGCGGAGACCGCCTCGAACGCGGCTTCCGACACCGTGGCGGCGCTCGAGCGCGCCGTGGCCGAAGCGCGGGAGGCTCACGACCACGCTCGGTCGGCGAGCGACCAGGCGCTCCTCTCGGACCTCGCCGCCGCGGAGGACGAGCTCTCGGCCCTGCGGACGGCGCTCGCCGCGTCCGACGCGCGGCTGGCGGAGACGGACCGCGAGCGCGCCGGCCTGCTCGACACCCCCCAGGCCGCCGGGGCACCACACACCGCGTTGGCGGCGTCCCGGGAGGTCCTCTCCGAGCTCGAGCGCGCCGCCGCCCAGCTGGATGCCGAGCTGGAGCGGCTCGCGCGGGCGTGCACCGATCTGGAGGAGCGTCGGGAGGAGCTCCGGGGCACGCTGTTGGCCTACGCCGAGGCCCAGGAGCGCCACGAGATCGCCGCCGTCGACGTGATCGGGGCCCAGTTCTCCGCGGACGCGGAGGTGGCGCGCCTGGAAGCCGAGGTCGCCGACGTGCGCCACCAGCTCGAAGCCGCCCGCGCCGCCGAAGCCGCCCGCGCCGCCGAAGCCGCCCGCGCCGTCGAAGCCGCCCGCGCCGCCGAAGCCGCCCGCGCCGCCGAAGCCGCCCGCGCCGCCGAAGCCGCTCGCGCCGAGCCGCCCCGCGCGATCGAAGAACCCGCCGATCCCACCGACGCCCGCCGGGCCGAAGCCGAGGCCGCGCGCCAGCGGCTGGGCATCACCGAGCGCCGTCGGCCCGAGGTCCCCCCGCCGCCGCCCGTGCCGCCCGCCCTCGCGTCCCGCTCGGCCGACCTCCTCGCGCGGATGCGCGCACGCAAGGCCTCCTCCGACGACCCGGACGCCCCCGGGGCCGGCCCGACCCCGACGGATCAGCCCGTGCCCCGCGCGCCGGATCCGCGCCCCCGCCCGCCGTCCCCCGCGGACACCGACGACGACGACGATCAGGCGACCACCATCCTCACCCCCGACCAGCTCCGCGCGCGCCGCGCCGCGCTCCTGGCCGAGCTCGAGGACGACGACCTCCCCGACCTCGGGGACGGCGACGAGACCGTCATCATCACCCGCGCCCCCCGCAAGGACGCGCCCGAGCCCGCCGAGCGCCCCCGCGCCGAGGTCTGGCGCCCGCCCACCCGGCGCTGAGAGGATGTTTACATATTAGCCAACCGCCGCCCGCTCGCCCGGGGCCGCCGT
>CAYWGD010000127.1:0-20540 GCA_964457335.1 uncultured Enterobacteriaceae bacterium
CGACCGCGGGCCGGGGGCCGCGCGACGACCCACGGCCCCCGCCGGTCGGCCCGCGCGCGGCGGGCCGACGGAGCCGCGCCGCGGCGACCCCGGAAGACACCCGACCCCGCCCGCCGGCTTCGGGACGCGCGCGCGCCTCAGAGGCGCGCACGTCAGGGCCCGGGGCGGGCGGGGGCGCGCCCGCCAGGAGCTACGGCTCGAAGCGGTACCCGGTCCCCTGCACCGTGATGACGTGCCGCGGCCGCGCGGCATCGGGCTCGATCTTCGCGCGCAGGCGGAGGATCGTGTTGTCCACCGAGCGCGTGACCACGCCGCCGCGGTAGCCCCACACGTCGCGCAGGAGGTCCTCGCGGTCGACGTTCCGGCCGGCGCGCTCGGCGAGGTACGCGAGGCAGCGCGCCTCCTGCGTCGTGAGCGCGATCTCCTCGCCGCCCTTGAAGACGAGCTCGCGGGCGAGGTCGACCTCGCGATCGGAGAGACGGAGCCGGCCCGACGAGGCCACGCGGTCGCGGAGCTGGACGGCCACGCGCGCGAGGAGCTCCTCGGTGGCGAAGGGCTTCACGACGTAGTCGTTGGCGCCGGCGCCGAGGCCGGCGACGCGGTCGGGCACGGCGTCGCGGGCCGTCAGGAGGATGACCGGGAAGCGGTGGTCGGTCGCGCGCCAGGCCTTGAGCAGGTCGATGCCCTGCTCGCCGGGGAGCATCCAGTCGAGCACGACCAGCGCGGGCGGGGCGCGCTCGGCCTCGTCGCGGGCCTCCTCGGCGGAGCCGACCGCGGCCACGTCGTAGCCGGCGGCGCGCAGCGAGGCGGCGACGGCGAGGCGGAGCGCGAAGGTGTCCTCGACGAGCAGGATGCGAGGCTTCAATTGGCCCCCAGGGTGACGACGAAGCGGCTCTTGCCCTCTATCGTGAGCCGGCCGCCGTGCGCGCGCGCCACCTCGCCGACGGCCCAGAGCCCGAGGCCGTGGCCGCCCGGGTCGTTCACGCGCCCCTCGAGCCGCTCGAACTTCTGGAGGATGCGGGCGCGGTCCTTCGCGGGGATGCCCTCGCCGTCATCCTCGACGGTGACGCGGCTCGGGCCGACGGTGAGCGTCACGTTGGGGCCGCCGTACTTGCGGGCGTTGTCGAGGAGCGCGTCGATGGCCTCGTCGAGGCGCTCGGGGTCGGCCACGGCGGGCGACGGGTGGGCCGCCTGGACGAGGAGCCCCGGGAGCCGCGGCGCCCAGCGCGCCCGCACGGCCTCGGCCCACGCGGCGAGGTCGAGCGGCACCGGGTCGATGCGGAGCGTCGCGTCGCCCCGGGCGGCCTGCAACAGCCGGTCGATGCCGCTCGAGAGGCGCTCGGCCTCCGACCGCGCGAGGTCGCGGAAC
Source organism: uncultured Enterobacteriaceae bacterium (assembly GCA_964457335.1). Lineage (GTDB taxonomy): Bacteria > Myxococcota_A > UBA796 > UBA796 > SXON01 > CAJBVW01. The sequence continues at coordinate 1,370 of CAYWGD010000127.1, forward strand.
TGCTGGCGCTCCTCCTCGGTGGTGCCGGGGAGATCCAGGGCGTCGACGAGCGAGCGGACGCTCGCGGCCGGCGTGCGGAGCTCGTGGGAGAGGCGCTGGAGGATGGCGTCTCGCGTCGTCTGGCGGTCACGCTCGAGCACGATGGACCGCCGCCAGGTGAACAGCTCGCGCCCGAGGAGCCCGGTGAGCACCAGGAGCCAGAGCAGCGTGCCGCCGTCGAAGAGATCGATGGTGGCCTCGGTCTCGGGCGTGGGGAGGCTCCAGAGCGGCACGCCGGCGAGGCGGTGGCCGGGGAGGATCGCCCGGGCCCGCGGCGGCTCGCCGCCCACCTGGAGCGGGATCCCGGTGCGCGCCTCGATGTCGGCCTGGATCGGCGGCCACCACGCGACGGTCGCGGCGGCGACGTAGAGCGTCGGGTCGGTGGGCGGTGGGTTGGCGGGCCCCGCGGCGAGGACCGCCTCGACTACGTCGGGCTGGAGACCGTCGAGCCGCTCCAGCGCGACGCGGACCTCCTCTTCGGCGGCGGCGCCGTGCCCCTTCACGTCCTCCACCTCGATGTGCTCGACCTTCACGAGCTTCGCGAGGTCCCCCGACTTCGCGAGCCGCTGGAGCGAGGCGAGGTCGGTGGGCAAGGACACGTCGGCGTCGCCGGTCACCTCGCGGATCTCGACGACCTCGCCGTCCCGCTTCACCTCGACCTTCACGGTGATCGGGAGGCCGGCCACGGTGATGTGGCGCGACGTGCCCGGCGCGGGGTCGGGCGGGTCCGCGGCGATGGGCGGGAGCGGCGGCAGGGGCGGGAGCGGCGGGATCGAGGGGACCGGCGGGACCGGGGGGACCGGGGGGACCGTCACGCCCGCGGACACGGCCTCGGTGGCCTCGGTCGCCTCGGTCGCCTCGGTCGCCTCGGTCGCCTCGGTCGCCTCGGTCTCCTCGGTGGCCTCCGTCGTTTCGGTCTCCTCGGTCGCCTCGGTGGACTCCGTCGCCTCGGTTGCGTCGGAGGTCCCCGCGCCGTCGACGGTGGCGGGGTCGCGCGCGGGGAGCGGGTGGAGGGCGAGCGCGGGGAGATCGCTGGTCTCGAGGTGCTCGACGCGGAGCCCGTCGGCGGTGCGGCGGCCGACGGCGCCGGGGACGACGAGGTAGGCGTCGCCGTCCACCTCGACGAGCTGCGCGGCGCGGAGCGCGGGGTTCGCGAGCCGGGTCGCCTCGCACGCCCGGCGGCGTCGGACGGCGTCGACCGCGTCGGTGTACGGGCGGGCGTCGGCGGCCGGCACGGCGCAGTCGCTCGCGGGGAGGATGCGCCACACGCCGGGGCCGTCGGCGTCGAGGCCGCGGAGGTCGGCGATGCGCGCGAGGAGCGCCCCGCCGGCGGACGCGGCCCCGCGCTCGGCGGCGAGCTCGGCCACGGCGCCTCGCTGCGCCTGCACGCGGTCGGGCACCTCGGAGAGCGTCCACCCGAAGAGCGCCAGGATGAGGACGACCCGGACGGCGCGGCTCACCAGGCCCCCACGGGCACGTCGAGGACCACCAGCACGCGCCCGGCGTCGGCGAGCCGCACGCCGCCGACCCACTGCTCGCGCATCCACTTGCGGGCGTCGCGGACCTCGTCCTCGACACACTCGTTCTCGGGCGAGGTGCGGACCTCCTCCAGGCGGCCGTCCCAGAACACGAGCACGGTCCGCACGAGCTCGAGCTCGTCCGCGGAGCACGAGAGCGTCCGCGCCCACACCTCCGGCTCCTCCAGCGGGCCGGCGACCACCTCGGCGTGGGAGGGCCGGAGCCGCACGCGGTCGTGGTCGAGGAGCAGGTCCTCGCCGGGAACGAGCGCGTCGCCGGTCGCGGAGCGCCGGAAGTAGGGAGGCGCGAGCGCACGCAGCCCGGCGGGGATGCCGGCGACGTCCTGGCTCTCGCGCGCGGCGAGCCGGGTCGCGCGCTCGGCGGGGCGCCACCGCACCACGACGACGTCCACCTCCGCGCGGTGGGAGGGCTCGTCGAAGGGGAACGTCGCGAGCCGCTCCGCGGCGCACGGGGGCAGGTCCTCGTCGTCGAGGAGCTCCCAGGGGAAGTGGCCCGGCTCGAGCCGCAGGGTCGCGTCGAAGCCGGCGGCGGCATCGAGGTCGCAGGGCGCCAGCCACTCGGCAAGATCCGCGCCGTGCCAGCGCGTGCCGATCACCGCCTCGACCCCCTGCGACGCGAGCGGCGCCTGCACGATGGCGGTGCCGACCGGGTTCTCGTCCAGGAAGTCGGCCGCGCGGGCGCGGGCGTCGCCGAGGGCGTCCTCGTTGTCGCAGCCGATCAGGAGCAGGACGAGCACGTGGCCTCCGCGGCGACGTCGTACACCACCAGCGCGCGGCCCGCGTCGCCGAGCGACACGCCGTCGAGCGAGAGCCCGCTCCAGTCCATGGCCCGCGCGGCGGCCTCGACGCAGGGCGCGGCCGGCGCGGTGTACACGTCGACGAGCGCGCCGGCCTCGAAGGACAACGTCGCGCGGGTGGCGGTGCCGCAGGCGAGCTGGTCCGCGCCGCCGACGGGGCCCGACCGGAGGCCTCCGCCCACGGTGCGGAACACCACGTCGGCGCCCTCGAAGCGGATGGAGGACGGGTCGATGGCGTCCCCCGCGTAGAACCAGTCCCCGGGAGCGGGCGAGGCGCTCGCGGCGGCGGTGGGCGGGTTGGAACAGGCGGCGAGGACGAGGAGGAGGGACCACATCGGAGGCTCCGTGGCTGGCCCTCCCAACGTGCTCCGGCGGGTGTCGCGGCACGGATGCGCCGTGTCGCAGCTTGTCGCAGCCCCCGGCGGGGTGTCGTCGCTGGCGTTCTCCCGTCCCGGGCCCGTATCCCGGGGCGGATACGAAACATCGGCCCCGACGAGCGCGGGGACATGGCGGTCCGGGACCCCGGATCGTACGCTGGGGTCGTACTCGGAGCGTCCGTGCGCGTCCTCTTCCTGCTGGCCCTCGCCGCATGCACCGACCCGACGGCCCCGGCCGACAAGGGGGACAGCGGCGGCACCGAGGAGGGCTTCTGCGGGGTCCAGTCGATCCTCGCCTCCCAGTGCGTCGCGTGCCACAGCGCGAGCGGCCTCGCGGGCGGCCTCGACCTGCAGACCGACGCCCACGCCGCGCTGGTCGGCGTGCCCAGCTCGCTCTACGCCGGGCGCACCCTCGTGGTGGCGGGGGATCCCGACGGCTCGTTCCTCCTCGCCAAGCTCGCCGGGACCCAGACCGGCTCCGAGGGCGGGATCATGCCGCCGGGCGGGGCGCTCCCCGACGCCGACGTCGCCGTGGTCCGCGCGTGGATCGAGGCGGGCGCCACCGAGGCGTGCGAGACCCCCGATTCGGGCGCCGACGGCTACCACCCCGTCGGGTGGGACGACCCGACCCAGCACGGCATGGCGGCCAAGCACCAGGAGGACGACTGCCAGTCCTGCCACGGCGAGGACCTCACCGGGGGGACCGTGGGGGTGTCGTGCAACATGTGCCACGACGTGGTGGACAGCTCCGAGGCGGAGGGCGCCTGGAAGACCGACTGCCTCTGGTGCCACGGCGGCGTTGACAACACGACCGGCGCCCCGCCCGAGGGCATCTCCGACGAGACCGACGCGAGCGAGACGAGCTTCCCGCCGCACACCACCCACGTCGAGGCGACGCGGCTCAAGTCCGCGCTGGATTGTGTCCAGTGCCACACGAAGCCGACGGACGTGTTCTCCCCGGGCCACCTCTTCGACGGGGACACCACGCCCGGCGTGGCGGACGTCCGCTTCGCGGCGGGGCTCTCCGACGCGGCGAGCTGGAGCGGTGGCACCTGCTCCAACGTGTACTGCCACGGCGACGGCCAGGGGGACAACGGCCGGGTGTCGATCGACTCCACGGTGGACTGCGGGAGCTGCCACGCGGTGCGGTCGAGCGGCGAGGACGCCTGGGAGCGCATGAGCGGCGACCACGACGAGCACATCGACGAGGGTGTCCAGTGCTCCGAGTGTCACGGCGAGGTGGTCGACAGCCGCGATCAGATCGTGGACGTCGCCCTCCACGTGAACGGCACGATCGAGCTGCGGCTCCCGAGCGGGGTGACGCGCGTCGGCAACTCGTGCACCGGCAGCTGCCACGGCGAGGGGCACTCCGGCAGCAACTGGTGACCGCTATCGCCGCGCCGCCGCGTAGAGCTGGGCGGCGCGCGCGCCCGGGAACGCGAGCAGGTGCGCCACGAGCCCGATGGCCGCGCACCCGAGCTGCACGAGGTGGTCCCCGGACAAGAAGTAGCTCACGAATCCGAGGAGCCCCGCCGTCTCCGCCAAAGCGAAGCGCAGGATGAACCAGGTCAGGACCTGGGGCGCCGCGCGCGCGAGGACGCCGCCCTGCACCGAGAGGCCGGCCGCCGCGACCGCGGGGAGGCCGAGGAGCGGCACCCAGCTCGGGTCCGCGACGGGCTCGGCCGGTACGAAGAAGGCGAGGCCGGCGATCACGGTGTGGGAGGTGAAGAAGCTCGCCCAGAGGACGGGCAGCTGCGTGGCGGGCGGGGTGGACATCGCCTACGGATACCACTCGGCGTAGTACTCGGCCCGCTCCTCGACCCACGTGCGCAGGTAGGCGACCTCCCCTTCGTGGTCGGTCCAGTCGGTCCGCCAGGACCAGCCGCCGTAGCTCCGGTACTGCGCCTCCCACTTCGCCCAGTCGCGCGCGGCCGAGGGCCCGGCGCGGTCGAGGTGATCGTCGATGCGCTCCAGGATGGCGTCCGCGGCGTAGGTGGTCGCGAGCTGCTCCCGCATCCGCGCCTCGATACGCGGGCCGTACACAGGGTCGGCGAGCAGCCGGCGGAACAGGTTGTTGGACCAGAAGAAGTCGTAGTCGGTGCTCGACGCCTGCCGCTCCGTCTGCCAGGTCTGGCCGAAGCTGTGGTTGAAGTCCCAGGGCGCGTGGTGGAACAGGCCGGTCGTGGGGTCCACGTAGAGGTACGCGTTCTTCCCGCCGGAGTCGTCGGCCTCCGTGAAGCGCACGAGGATCCACCAGTCGGCGATCTCGTCGATGTCCACGAGCTCCTCGACCCTGTCGGCGAACGTGGCGTCGTCGCTGTTCGCGACGAGCTCGACGAGCGCGTCGAGGTCGCTCCAGTCGTCCGCCACGCCCTCCTGCTTCTCGTACCCGGCGTGCCAACTCGACTTGGTGGCGCCGTTGTAGGTGGCGTAGAAGTTCGCCTCGTGCGTGACCGACTTGTAGAGGCTCCCGTCCTCGTGGTAGCCGTGGTCCTCCCAGTACTCGCCGTCGATGTGGTCGCTCACGAGGTACAAGCCTTCGTACTCCCCGTCGACGTAGAGCACGGTGAGGAAGGTCTGGATGTCGTGGCGCGTCTCGTCCATGGCGGACCAGAGCTCGTAGCAGAGCAGCTGGCGCAGGTAGGAGTTGTCGTCGAACAGCGTGGTCAGCACGATCTTGCGGCGGTTCTCGAAGCCCTCCGCCTCGTCGTCGAACTCGTCGTCGCGCGGGAACGACAACGTGTAGCTCCGCTTCGGGTAGTAGGACGACGCGGCGCCCCGGTACTTGATCTCGAGCGCCCAGGGCCGCCCGCGGTACACCATCGTGGTCGCGACGTCGTCGTCGTCGTTGGTGCCGGGGGGCACCTCGAGGTGCATCACCGGGAGGCCGAACTCCTCGGTGTAGGTGATGGGGTCGACCGCCTCGTTGCCGGGCGCGTCCCAGGCGTCGGCCACCCACACGTCCACGATCCCGGCGTCGGGCGTGCCCCCGACGGAGCGCACCGCGAGCTCGTAGTGCCCGGCCTCGTCGAGCCCGGGCGTCCACGTGAAGGTGGCCGTCGCCACGTCGAAGGTCGCGCCCTCGGGCAGCGCGTCCATCCCGAACGACGTGGCGGCGCCCTCCCCGGTGCACCGGACGGTGAAGCTCGCGAGCTCCCCCTCCTGCACGAACACCGCGGGCGCGCCGGGGTCGCAGCCGCCCGCGTCGACGACCTCGGTGTCGTCGGTGTCGCCGATCACCTCGGGATCGGTGTCCGGCGCGTCGCCGGTGTCGAGCGCGATCGAGCCGGTGTCACACGCGAGGAGCCAGAGCAGCATGCGCGGCATGATGCCACGATCCGCCCGGGCGGATCAGGGCTCGCCCGTGGGCTCCCCTACCCCGTCGCGACCCACACCGACTTGAGCTGTGTCACCTCGTCGAGCACGGCGCGCCCGTTCTCGCGCCCGAAGCCGGACTGCTTCACGCCCCCGTAGGGGCTCGCGGCGTCGAAGCGGTTGTAGGTGTTGATCCACACCGTGCCCGCCTGGATCCGCGCCGCGAGCGCGTGCGCCTTGCCGATGTCCTTGGTCCAGATGCCGGCGGCGAGCCCGAACTCGCTCGCGTTCGCGATGCGCGCGGCGTCCTCGACGTCGTCGAACGGGAGGACGGAGAGCACGGGCCCGAAGATCTCCTCCCGCGCGATGGTCATCTCCGGCCGGACGCCCGAGTACACGGTCGGCGCCACGAACCAGCCGGGGCCCTGCACCGGCCCGCCCACCTCGCGGCGCGCGCCCTCCGCGTCGCCCCGCTCCAGGTAGCCGAGGACCCGGCGGTGCTGGGCCGCCGACACGAGCGGGCCCATCTGCGTACCAGGGTCGAGCGGATCCCCGGGGACCATCGCCCGCGCCCCGCTCACCACGACGTCGAGCACCTCGTCGTGCACGGCGCGCTCCACGAGCAGCCGCGTGCCCGCCGTGCAGAGCTCGCCCTGGTTGTAGAAGGCCGCGAGCACCGCGTTCTTCGCGGCGGCGCGCACGTCCGCGTCCGCGAACACGATGTTGGGGCTCTTCCCGCCGAGCTCGAGCGACACGCGCTTGAGCGTGGCCGCCGCGTTGCGCATGATGAGCCGCCCCGTGTCCGTGCCGCCGGTGAAGCTGATCTTGGCGACGTCGGGGTGCGCCACGAGCGCGGCGCCGGCCTCCTCGCCGTGCCCCGTCACCACGTTGAGCACGCCCGGGGGGAAGCCGACCTCCGCCAGGATGCGGGCGAGCTCCAGCGACGTGAGCGACGCCTCCTCGGGCGGCTTGAGCACCACCGTGTTCCCCGCGGCGAGCGCCGGCGCGATCTTCCGGGCCGCGAGCAGAAGCGGGAAGTTCCACGGGATGATCGCCCCGATTACGCCCAGCGGCTCGCGCACCGTGTAGTTCAGGAAGGGCCCGCGGACGGGGATCGTCTCGCCGCCGAGCTTGGTGGCCCAGCCCGCGAAGTAGAAGAACGTGTCGGCGGTGCGCGGCACGTCGATGGTCGTGGCGTTGGAGATGGGCTTGCCCGTGTCCAGCGTCTCCAGCCGCGCCAGCTCGGATGTGGCGGCGAGGATGGCCTCGCCCGCCTTCCAGAGGAGGCGCTGGCGCTCGTTCGGGTCGGTGCGCGCCCACGCGGGGAACGCGCGCTTCGCCGAGGCGACGGCGGCGTCGACGTCGGCGTGGTCCCCGCGCGCGAGCTCGGCGAGCGTCTCGCCGGTGGCGGGGTTGGGGGTGGAGAACGTCGCGCCGGACGCGGCCGGGCGGGGGGCGTTGTCGATCCAGAGGGCGGCCATCGAGCGGAATTAGCCCGGCGGAGCCCGGCATGCGCGGTCGGGCACCTGAGCCGCCGACGCTCCTCCGGGGCACGCCGTCGCCGCAGCGCCCCCGGCGGCTGCCCAGACACGGTGTTAGACGGCCGCCCTTCTCCTTCGGAGCTCCCGTGTCCGTCCGCACCCGCGTCGCCCCCTCCCCGACCGGCGATCCCCACGTCGGCACCGCCTACATGGCGCTGTTCAACTACTGCTTCGCGAAGAAGAACGGCGGCCAGTTCCTGCTCCGCATCGAGGACACCGACCAGGTGCGCAGCACCGCCTCCGCCGAGCGCGCCATCCTCGAGGCCCTCCAGTGGACCGGGCTCACCTGGGACGAGGGCCCGGACGTCGGCGGCCCCGCGGGCACCTACCGGCAGAGCGAGCGGTCCGCCATCTACCGGGAGCACACCGACATCCTCTTGGAGTCGGGCCACGCCTTCCGCTGCTTCTGCACGCCCGAGCGGCTCGACGCGCTGCGCCAGTCGCAGAAGGGCCAGTCCTACCTCGGCTACGACGGCCTCTGCATGCACCTGTCCCCGGCCGAGATCCGCCGGAACCTCGACGCCGGCGTGCCGCACGTCGTGCGCATGAAGGTGCCGCGCGAGGGCTCCTGCACCGTGCAGGACATGCTCCGCGGGCCCATCGAGCTCGATTGGAACCAGGTGGACTACCAGGTGCTGCTCAAGAGCGACGGGCTCCCGACCTACCACCTCGCCAACGTGGTCGACGACCACCTCATGGGCATCACCCACGTGATGCGCGGCGAGGAGTGGCTCACGAGCGCGCCCAAGCACCTGTTGCTCTACGGCTACTTCGGTTGGCAGGCTCCCCAGCTCTGTCACATGCCGTTGTTGCGCAACCCGGACAAGTCAAAGCTCTCGAAGCGCAAGAACCCCACGAGCATCCTCTACTACCAGCGCATGGGCGTGCTCCCCGAGGCGCTGCTCAACTACCTGGGGCAGATGGCGTGGTCCTTCCCCGACGGGCGCGAGCGCTTCACGGTCGACGAGATGGTCGAGGCCTTCGACCTCTCCCGCATCTCGCTCGGCGGCCCGGTGTTCGACATCACCAAGCTCTTCTGGCTCAACGGGCTCTGGCTCCGCGAGCTCTCGGACGAGGCGTTCGCCGACCGCGTGCAGGCCTGGGCGTTCAACCGCGAGACGCTCCTCCCCGTCGTCCCGCTGGTGAAGGGCCGCGTCCAGACCCTCACCGACCTCGCGCCGCTCGCGGGCTACCTCTTCGCGGGCGTGCCGGACATCGACGCGAGCCTGCTCCCGAGCAAGAAGGTCGAGGCGCCGGTCGTCCGCAAGGCGTTCTGGTGCGCGCTCCAGCGCATCGACAAGATGCGCGAGTACTCGAAGGAGGAGGTCGAAGCTGCGTTCCGGCAGCTCGCGGACCAGTTCGGCGTCAAGCTCCGCGACTTCCTGCGCCCCTTCTACGTGGCGTCGAGCGGCCGCGAGTCGGCGCTCCCGCTGTTCGACGTGGCGCAGATCCTCGGCAAGGACATCTTCCGCACGCGCATCCGCTACGCGCTCGAGAAGCTCGGCGCGCCCACGGAGGCCGAGCAGAAGGAGTGGAAGGCCTGGCTCGAGGGGCAGGCCTCGGCGTAGCTCGGGGGTTTTCTTCTCTTGGGACGGGGGGCTCCGCCCCCCGTAGCGCCCCCCGTTCGTGTGCTGGGCTCTCCCGCGCCCGGATCGCCGCGCGCGCGCCGCGGGGATACCCGCCCGGATGCGCGTGTCGTGGCGGATCGTGGCTTCGGGGGCGGCGGCCCTGCTCGCGCTGGTGTGGCTCGTGTACGCCGCGCGGGAGCCGCTCGCGACGGTGAACGGGCACGTGATCTCGGCCAAGGACTTCCTGCCGATCTACCTGGGCGCCCACGCGCTCGCGGCCGGGCAGGATCCAAACGACCCCGAGGTGCAGCGCCAGGTGTTCCAGGCGCTCGGCCTGCGCCACAAGGTCGGCGGCTTCTTCAGCTACTACCCGCGCACCGCCTCGCTCCTCGCGCTGCCGCTGAAGTCGGTCGCGTTCGCGGACGTGGTCGCCCCCGTGCGCGCGGCCCTGTTCGCCGCCATCGCGGGCGCGGGCGCCATCGGGGCGCTGGCGGGTGCCGGGGGCGTCGGGCCAAAGGCGCCGGGGACGTCGGGGACGCCGTGGTGGCGCCGGCCCGAGCGTTGGGCGCTGGTCGCGGTGACGGCGGCGGCCGCGGCCTTCGCGTTGTCGTTGCGCATCACCGTGCCGATCATCCGCCTCGCCCAACCCGGGCCGCTCGTGGCGTTGGCCAGCGCGTTGGTGCTGTTCGGGACGGCACGCCGCCGGGACCTCGGCGCGGGCGTCGTCCTCGCGCTCGGGGCCGCCTTCAAGCTCGTCCCCGTCGTGCTCCTGGTGCCCGCGCTGGGCGAGCGGCGCTGGCGGCTCGTCGGCGCGTCCGTCGCCGTGTCGGCCGTGCTGGCGGGTGTGTCCCTGGCCATCGGCCCCGCGTTCGTCCCGCGCGCCGAAGGCCTGCGCTTCTTCCTGTTCCCGGACGCGCTCCCCATGTGGGAGCCCGCGCTCCTCCGCCTGTGGTGGCACCGCGCGTGGATCCTGCCCGCGACCGCGCTCGTGCTCGCGTGGGCTGCGTATCGCCGCCTCCCCGCGGCCTCGGGTGGCGCGCTCGCGCTCGCCGGGGCGGGCGTCGTCCTGGGCGGCACCCACCACCTCCACGAGTCGATCCAGCTCGTGCCCGTGCTCGGCTGGCTGATGGGGAGCGCGGTCCGGCCCGGGGCGGCGCGGTGGTCCTTCCTCGTGCCGGTGGTCGTGCTCGTGATCGGCGTGGCGGCGCGGGTGATCTCCCCCGCCGGGCACGCCCCGAGCCTCGGATTCCTCCCGCTCGCGCTCGCGGCCTGGGTGGGGTGCCTGGTGCGGATGGTGGAGGAGCGGCGTCGGTCGGGCCGCCCTACTCGCAGTAGCCCAGCGGCTCCCCCGGCAGCTCCGTCATCAACATCTCCGGCCACGTGACCCGGATCTCCAGCTCCGCCCGCGCGGCGATCTCGTCCTCGATCGACCACTCCCGGGGGATGCACGTGGCCCCGTCCCGCGCGGCCGTGGCCTCCGCCCAGAGCGCGAGGAACGCCGCGCCGTAGGGCCCGTCCAGATCCGCGTCGCAGTTGCGGCCCTCCTCCCGGGCGGGCGCCTCGCAGTCGACGTGGTGCAGCCCGTCCAGGTTCGCGTGCCAGGCCTCGTGGTAGAGCCCCGACGCCACGCTGTCGGGGATCCAGGGGTCGATCACCCAGGCGACGTCGTGGTCGAGCGCACGCGACACGTGCAGGCTGTCCGAGGGCCAGCTCCGCATGCCCATCGGCGCGTTGAACGGCGCGTCGTCCGGGAGGAAGGAGATGCCGGCGGTGCGGGTGACCACGTCGTCGTACAGCACGTGCGCGAGCGGGTCCTCGGGGGAGAGCCCGAGCCGCTCCGCGCCGGCGTTCGCGCGGTCGAGCCACGCCTGCGACACGTAGGGGCCCACCTCGAGGTCGCCGATGGCGCCGTAGTCGGCGCCCGCGAGCCAGAGGAGGCCCCACACCACCGTGGTGACGCCGTCCGTGGGGCGCGCGTTCGTGCGCACCGCCTCGATGTGGGTGCCGAGGTCGGGGTCGGCGTCGATGTCGCGCAGGAGCGCGCCCGCGTCACCGCCGAGCTGGCCGAGCAGGGTCTCCCCACAGGTGGTCGACACCGAGAGCCCGTTCAGGCCGTCCGCGGCCGCCATCGGCGCGTCCCACGGCAGCGGCTCGTCGAGATCGCAGGCGGACCGCGCCTCTTCCCAGGGGTCGGCGCAGGCGGTGAGCCCGACGAGACCGACGAGCGCGACGCGCCCCCTACTCACAGCTGTCCAGCGGGCTCGCGGGCAGCTCGGACATCAGCACCAGGGACCAGCTGGCGCGGATGTCCTCCTCGATCGAGTCGGCCAGGTACGTCTCCGGGCCGTAGTCCCGCGGGAGGCACTCCCCGCCCAGCACCGCCCGGGCCTCCGACCAGCGCACGAGGAACCCCGCGCCTTCGGCGCCGTCGAGATCCTCGTCGCAGTTTCGCCCCTCCCCGCTGGCGGGAGGCGCGCAGTCGACGTGGTGGAACCCGTCCAGGTTCGCGTGCCAGGCCTCGTGGTAGAGCGAGGCCGCCGCGCTGTCCGGCGCCCAGGGCTCGACGACCCAGCCCAGATCGGGGTCGACCTCCCGCGCCACGTGCAGGACGTCCGACGGCCACGTCCGCATGCCCATGACGACGTTGACGGGCGAGTCGTCGGGCAGGAACGAGACCCCCGCGGCGCGCCGGACCACGTCGTCGTAGAGCACGTGGGAGAGCGGGTCCGCGAGGCCGAGACCGAGCCGCTCGGCGCCGTCGTCCGCGCGCTCGACCCAGCCCTCGGACACGTAGGCGCCCGCCTCGACGCCCGCGATGGCGCCGTAGTCCCCGCCCGCGAGCCACACGAGCCCCCAGGTCGCGACGGCGACACCGTCGATCGGGCGCGCCCCGGTGCGCACCGCCTCGATGTGCGCGCCCAGGTCGGGGTCGCCCCCGAGGTCCCGGAGCAGCGCGGCGGCGTCCCCGCCGAGGTGGCCGAGCAGGGTCTCGCCGCAGGTCGTGGACACCGAGAGCCCGTTGAGCCCCCCGTCGTCCGCGCGGCCCAGGGCCTCCCAGGGCAGCGGCTCGTCGAGCTCGCAGGCGGCGCGCGCCTCCTCCCAGGGGTCGGCGCAGGCGAAGAGGGTGGCGAGGGGGAGCAGCATGGAGCGGCCCACAAGAAAGCACAATCCGCGCTGATCGTCGCGTCGCGTTGGCGCGGGAGCCGACGTGTCGTATCCTCGCGCTCGCCTGCCACCGGAGCTCCATGTCCCGCCGCCTCGCCTGTGCCGCCCTCCTCCTCGCCGCCACTCCGGCCGCGGCCAGCCCGCTCAACCCGTGGGGCGTGCACGTCGGCAAGGGCGTCGTCGCGCTGACGCCGTTCCTCTACGTGGACCAGACCCCGGGGGTGTACCCGCTGCTGTACGGGCAGTACGGCATCACCGACAGCTTCGAGATCCTCGGCGGAGTCGGCGCCACCGTGGTGCCCTGGGGCTCCTTCGACTCGATCGAGCTGATGCCGCGGTACTTCTTCCACGAGACCACCGCCGGCGTGCTGCACGTGACCTACGCCCCGGGCGACACCGGCGTCACGCTGGCGCCGGAGGTGCACGGCGTCTACTCCCTCGGCCCCATCGAGCTCACCACCAACGTCGCCTGGTCGCCCTACGTCGGCGCCGCGGGCTTCGCGGCCGGCGAGGTCTCCGCGATCGTCGCGCCGGAGTGGTACTTCACGGACGCGAGCTCGTTGTTCCTCGAGATCAACCCCGCGTTCGACCTCAACGACTACGGCGGCGTCGAGGTGGACCGCTTCTACTTGGAGCTCGTCCCCGGCGTGAGCACGTCCATCGCCGAGACGCACTACCTCGCGTTCGGGGTGGGCATCCCGGTGACCGGCTTCGACCCCACCTCGATCTACGGCGGCATGTGGTACTCGATCGCCTTCGGCGGGGAGTAGCCGCGTACATGGTAGGGACAACGCCGGGGAGATAGGAGGGAGCCATGCGCTCCCCCCGCCGCGTCGCCACCGAGATCCCCGGCCCGAACGCCCGCTCCTGGATGGGGCGGGGCACGTTCGACATGCAGCACCGCTACCGCGCGGTGCTCATGGACGACGAGCGGAGCGAGGGGGTGTGGCTCCACGACGTCGACGGGAACGTGTTCCTCGACCTGTTCGCCAACTTCGCGCTCGGGGCGCTCGGGTACAACCACCCGGCGCTCGTGGAGGTCGCGCGGAGCCCGGCGTTCGTGGCGGCCGCGGCCAACCCCACGTCCACGCCCTTCGTGACCACGCCGGAGTGGATCCGCTTCGTGGAGGCGATGGAGGGCTTCGCGCCCGCGGGCATGGCGCGCATCTACTGCGTCGACGGCGGCGGCGAAGGCGTGGAGAGCGCGCTCAAGGCGGCGTTCATCCGGCACGGCGAGCGGCGTCGCGTCGCGGAGGGGCGGCCGGCCAACCCGCTCGAGCTGACCGCCGAGGAGCAGTGCGCCATCCTCGACAACGTCGGCACCGACGCCGTGGTGGTGAGCTTCTCCGGCGCGTTCCACGGGCGCGGCCTCGGGCCGATGGCGGCCACGCACTCGAAGCTCATCCACAAGGCCGATCTCCCCGCGTTCGACTGGCCGACCGCGGTGTTCCCCGCCAACCGCTTCCCGCTCGACCGGCACGCCGACGAGAACCTGCGCGCCGAGGCCGAGTCCCTCGCGGGGCTCGAGCACCTGCTGGAGAAGTACGCCGGGCGCGTCGCGGCGATCCTCGTGGAGCCGATCCAGTCCGAGGGCGGGGATCGGCACGCCTCGCCCGCGTTCTTCCGCGGGGTCCAGGCGCTCGCGGGTCAGGCCGGCGCCGCCTTCGTGCTCGACGAGGTGCAGACCGGCATGGGGATGTCGGGCACGCTCTGGGCGCACGAGCAGCTCGACCTCCCCTCCCCGCCCGATCTCGTGTGCTTCGGCAAGAAGATGCAGATGGGCGGGTTCTTCGCCGCGGCCGACTACGACATCGCGCAGTTCGGCCGCATGTACCAGACGCGCAACGGGGACCGCGCGCGCGCCATGTTGGGCCTCGCCACGCTGCGCACCATCGCCGCGGACGGCCTGCTCGCCAACGTCCGCGACACCGGCCGCTACTTCCTCCAGCGCCTCGAGGAGCTCGCGGATCGCTTCCCCACGCTGATCACGGAGCCGCGCGGCCGCGGCTTCCTCCTCGCGTTCGACCTGCCCACGCCCGCGGCCCGCGACGACTTCAACGCCCGCGCGCTCCGGAAGGGCGTGTTCGCGAGCTACACCGGCGTGCGCTCCGTCCGCCTGCGCCCGCACCTCGTGACCACGCCCGCGCACGTGGACGAGGCGATGGGCGTGTTCTTCGAGGTCGCCGCGGAGATGGCCGGGTGACCGCGTGACCTCCCGAGCCTTGCTCGATCTCGCGGACCTCTCGCCCACGGAGGACGCCGGGAAGGCGCGCGCGGCGTCCGAGCGCTACACCCTCCGCCGCGCGGAGACCGCCGCGGACTTCGCGCTGGGCCACGCCGTGCTCGCCGACGTGTTCGGCCCCACCGGCGAGATCGAGCGCCCCGAGACGCTGCGCGCCTGGTTCGACGCGGGCTCCCTGTCTGCGCCCGACGCCCCCATCCGCGCGACGTACCACCTCGTGCTCGCGTTCGACACGGACGGCTCGCTCGCCGGCGTGCGGGACTGCTTCGTCACCGTCGACCCGATCGCGCGGCGCGCGGTCGTCCTCCTCTCCCACAGCTTCGTGTTCCCCCGGCACCGCCGCGGCGGGCTCGCGGCGCTCTTGCGGACGGTGCCGGCGACGTTGGCGCGGCACGGGGGCGTGGACGACCCCGAGATCCTGCTGGTCGCCGAGATGGAGCTCCTCGCCCCCCACGAGCGCATCGGCGTCGTGCGCATGCTCGCGTACGGCAAGGCCGGCTTCCGCGTGATCCCGGCGCAGGTGGTGCCCTACGCGCAGCCGGACTTCCGCGACCTCGACGCGCTCGGGATCGAGCCGGCGCCGCTCCCCTTCGTGATGCTCGTGCGGCAGGTGGGCCACGAGGAGCGCGGCACGCTCTCGCCCGCGCGCGCGGCCGCCGTCGTGGAGCACCTCCAGGCCGTGCACCGCTGCCACTGCCGGATGGAGCACCTGCTCCCGATCCGCGCCCACGCCTTCCGCGCGCTCGCGGCGTGGGGCGACAGGCCCGTTCCCCTCATCCAGCCGCGCCGGGACGACATCCCGGCCCTCTTCCCGCTCCTGCAGAGCGAGGTCGTCCCGCTCTACCCCCCCGCCTGGTGCACCGCCTACACCCCCGACACCCCCGACCGGGAGCGCGCCGCCCTGCGCGCCGCCTGGCCGGATGGAGGCCCCATGATCGAGATCCCCGGAGAGCCCGTCCGCGCGTCCGTCGTCACCAACGTCCCCGGCCCGAAGTCCGAGGCGCTCCGCGCCCGGCACCAGCGCTTCCAGGACGCGCGGACCGTGCACGTCTACCAGGACGCGCGGCGGTCCCTCGGCAACTACCTCGTCGACGTCGACGGGAACGTGCTCCTCGACCTCTACGGCCACATCGCCGCCCTGCCGCTCGGCTACAACCACCCCGACCTCGTCGGCGCCTGGAAGGGCGGGCGCTTCGACTGGTGCGCCGGCTACCGGCCCGCGCTCGGCATCGCGCCGCCGCCCGAGTGGGTCGGGCTCGTCGAGAACACGCTCATGCGCGTCGCCCCGAAGGGGCTGGACCGCGTGGTGACGGTCACCACGGGCTCCGAGGCGGTGGAGAACGCGATCAAGGCCGCGTTCATCAAGTTCGCGCGCGAGAAGCGCGCGGGGGCGGCGCCGTCCGCGCAGGACCTCGCGGCCTGCATGCTCAACGACCAGCCCGGCATCAACGGCATGAAGGTGCTGTCGTTCGAGGGCGGCTTCCACGGCCGCACCCTGGGCGCGCTCTCGGCCACGCGCAGCAAGCCCATCCACAAGCTCGACATCCCGGCCTTCGACTGGCCCGTGGCGCCCTTCCCCACGAACCGCTTCCCCGAGGAGGACTACGCCGAGACGAACCGGGCCGCCGAGGCGCGCTCGCTCACGGTCGTGGAGGACCTGCTCGGCATCGGCGACGTCGCGGCCGTGCTCGTCGAGCCCATCCAGGGCGAAGGGGGCGACCGGCACGCCTCCCCGGCGTTCTTCCGCCAGCTCCGGACCCTGTGCAGCCGCTACGGCGCCGCGTTCATCGTCGACGAGGTGCAGACGGGCGGCGGCGCGACCGGCGCGTTCTGGGCGCACGAGGCGTGGGGGCTCGAGGAGCCGCCGGACCTCGTCACCTTCTCCAAGAAGATGCAGGTGGGCGGCTTCTACCTGCGCGAGTCCCTCGCGCCGCCCGAGGCCTACCGGATCTTCAACACCTGGCTCGGCGATCCGCTGCGCGCGGCCCAACTGGAGGTGGTGGTCGAGGTGATCGAGCGCGACGGGCTGCTCGCGCAGGTTCGAGAGGTCGGTGCCTATCTGCTCGCCGGGCTTCAGGATCTCCAGGCACGACAGCCGCTGCTCTCGCAGGCCCGCGCGGCCGGCACGTTCGCGGCCATCGACGTGCGGGACGCCGCCACGCGCGATGCGCTGCTCAACACCGTGCGCCAGCGCGGCGTGGAGATGGGCGGCTCCGGCGAGCGCACCATCCGCTTCCGCCCGGCCCTCGTGCTCGGGAAGCGCCACGTGGACGAGGCGCTGGAGCGGCTCGAAGCCGCCGCGGCGGAGCTCGCTTGAAGCGTCTCCGCGTCTACCACTCGCCCCGCTACGAGGCGGACATCGGCGAGCACATCATGCCGATCCGCAAGTTCGGCATGGTGCGGGCGGCGATCGAGGCGGAGGGGCTCCCCGTCGAAATCCTGGAGCCTGCGCCCGTTTCCGACGAGGACCTGCTGCGCGTGCACACCCCCGCGTACGTGCGCGCCATCGCGACCGGCGAGCCGCTCGCCCTCGCGCAGAGCCAGAAGTTCCCGTGGTCTTCGGGCCTCGCCGAGGCGGTGCGGTGGACCAACGGCGGGTGCGTCGCGGCGCTCGGGGCCGCCCTTGAGGACGGCGTCGCGGGCAACCTCGCGAGCGGCTTCCACCACAGCCACGGGCCGCACGGCGAGGGCTTCTGCACGTTCAACGGGCTCGTCGTCGCGATGGAGCGGATGAAGGCGGAGCGTCGCCTCTCCCGCGCGCTCGTGCTCGACATGGACCTCCACTACGGAAACGGCACCGCCGCGCTCCTCGCGGATCGCCCGGACTTCTTCCAGCTCTCGATCTACGGCAACTGGTACAAGAAGAACCTCGCCTACCGCGACGTCGCGAGCGAGCGGGCGCCCGACACCGGCAACACCTGGTCGGTGCCCGTGCCGAACGGCGCCGGGCGGGCGGAGTACCTCGGGATCCTGGAGGCCCACCTCCCCGGCGCCATCGATCGCGCGCGGCCCGACGCCCTGCTGTACCAGGCGGGCGCGGACCCCTACAAGGAGGACCCCTACTCCCCGCTCGACCTCGACCACGACGCGCTCCGCGCCCGCGACGCCTTCGTCTTCGCCATGGCGAAGCGCCTCGGCATCCCGGTGATGTGGGTGCTCGCGGGCGGGTACACCAAGGACACGCGCAAGGTGGTCGAGGTGCACCTGAACACGGCCCGGGCGGCGGTCGAGGTGTTCGGAGGCGGGTAGGTCCGGGCGCCCGAGCCGCAGCCGCGCGCGTGACGGCTCGTCGAGCCGCAGGCGCCCGCGCGGTCAGGCCATGGCCTCGGCGAGGCGCACCTCCACGGGGCTCAACACCCCCAGCACCACGGGCCCGACACGCACGAGCGCGAGCTTCTCCGTCGCGCCGACGACGAGGAGCTGGCGCACCTCCCCGAGCGCGCGCGACTCCCAGGCGTCGGACGCGGGCTCGAGCATGCGCTGGGCGAGCGCCGCCACGGACTCGAAGTCGGCCGCGCCGCTCTCCGCGACCAGGAGCCCCTCGTAGGCGGCGAACGCCGCGCGGACCCCCGGGCGCCCCGCGGCGCCTTCGACCACGCGCTCGACGCGCGAGAGGAAGTCCCGCCGCGCCGCCGGCGCCGCGTCGGCCCGGGCGCCCGAGAGCCCTTGCAGGGCCTCCACCTGCTCTCCCAGCCAGTGCGCCGACATGGTCAGGCCGCGAAG
Source organism: uncultured Enterobacteriaceae bacterium (assembly GCA_964457335.1). Classification (GTDB taxonomy): domain Bacteria; phylum Myxococcota_A; class UBA796; order UBA796; family SXON01; genus CAJBVW01. The sequence goes on from CAYWGD010000127.1 coordinate 19,675, forward strand.
AGCTGGTCGATCTCGGGCACGGCGCCCTTCATCTCGAAGCGCACCGCGCCGAGCATGGAGGTGGTGTCCGCGACGAGCACGAGCGTGAAGCCGCGGGTGAGCGGCGCGAAGATCAGGATGCCGTCCTTGTTCTCGCAGAGGATGAGGCGGGTGTCGCCCTGGGTCACCTGCTGCGCCGCGCGACTCGCGGAGGCGAAGACGACCTGCGCGGCCGCGCCGAGCGCGTCGGTGTCGACCTCGAAGTCGCGGCGGATGTGGGTGACGAAGCCGTCTCCGTCCACGATGGCGGCGCTCACGACGCCGCGCAGGGCCACGAGGCCGGCGAGGACGGAGTCGATGCGTTGGTTGCGTTCGGCCTTGGTCAAGCTCATGGGGTCTCCGGGGTGCAGAAGGTCTCGACGCGCCGGTTGCGCGCGCGTCCGTCGGGGGTGGTGTTGCTCGCGACGGGGGCGTCCTCCCCGGCGCTGGTGACAGTGATGCGGGCGGCCGGGACGCCGGCGGCCACGAGCGCGTCCCGCACCGCCTCCGCGCGCGCGAGCCCGACGGCGCGGTTGGCCGCCGGGTCGCCGAGGGAGCAGGTGTGGCCGACGACGCGCAGCGCGGCGCAGCCCCGGAGCGTCGCCGGCGGAGCGAGCACACCGACCTCGGTGGCGGTCCAGGCGAAGGGCACGACCCACGCGGGAGCGTCGCTCGCCGCGGGCGCGGGCGGTGGAGGGGCCGGCGTGGAGGCGGGCGCCGGCTCGGCCGCGAGCACCGCGGCCGTCGGCGCGCTCGCCGTGGGCGCGGTCGCGGGGATCACCGCGGGCGTCGGCGCGCCCGCCGTGCGCGCGGCGACGCTCCCGGCGGGTGGTGGCCCCTCGGGGGAG
>CAYWGD010000128.1:0-20496 GCA_964457335.1 uncultured Enterobacteriaceae bacterium
GGGGGGGGTTGGGGGTGGGGGGGGGGGGGGGCGCCCCCCCCCGCAACGCCCCCCCAACTCCCGGTCGGTGCAGGCCACCGCGCGCGAGCAGCCCGCCTCCGCGGCCTCTTTCTTGCACGATCCCCTGGGATCCGGAGGCCCCCCATGCCCCTGTCCCTGCTCCTCGCAGCGCTGCCATCGGCGTCCGCGTTCTGCGGCACCTACGTCGGGCAGGCCGGCGTCCCCCTCCACAACCGCGGCAGCCAGGTCGTGATCGTGCGGGACGGGAACCGGACCACGCTCAACCTCGCGGTCGACTACGAGGGCGACCTCGCGCAGTTCGCGCTGATCGTGCCGGTGCCGGAGGTGCTCGGCCCCGACGACGTGCGGCGCGTCGATTCGGACCTCTTCCGGACGCTCGACGCCTACTCGGCGCCGCGGCTCGTGTCGTACGAGGCCTCGGACTTCGAGGACTCCGGCTCGTCCGGCTGCGGCGGGTGCGGCGGCTCGACGAAGGACAGCGCGGGCGAGGGTGCGCCGCAGGGCGACGCGAGCGTGGTCGTCGAGGCCTCGTTCACCGAGGGCGAGTACGACATCGTCGTGCTCTCGGCCGAGGAGTCGGGGGACCTCTACCGGTGGCTCGGCGACAACGGCTACGCGCTCCCGGCCGGCGGCGAGGCGGTGCTCGACGAGTACATCGAGGCCGGGAGCTACTTCTTCGCCGCCAAGGTCACGCTCGACGCGGTCGAGGGCCGCGTCGGGCTCTCGCCCCTCCAGTTCAGCTACCGCTCCGACGTGTTCTCGCTCCCCGTGCGCATCGGGACGATCTCGTCGCCCGGCGAGCAGGACCTCGTGATCTACGCGCTCACCGACCTGGACGACGGGAAGGTCGGCATCGCCAACTACCCCGAGCTCGCGGTCGAGCAGGAGTGCCTGTGGCGCGAGGACGGCGCGTTCGCGGACTTCTACGCCGGGCAGCTCGCGGCCGCGCAGGCGGAGGAGGACCGGGTCGGCTGGGTGACGGAGTACGCCTGGTCGAGCGGGGCCTGCGACCCCTGCTCGGGCGAGCCGCCGGACGACCGCGACCTCCGGGACCTCGGCTACGACGGGGACGCCTGGAACGTGTACGTGACCCGCCTGCACATGCGCTACGCGGCCGACGAGGTGGACCAGGACCTCTCGCTCTACACGTCGGGCACCGAGACCAACGAGCAGATCCGGTACGTCACCTACAAGCCCGAGCTGGAGCGCTACTTCCCGCCCTGCGGGCAGGAGGACGCAGCGGGCTGCGTGGCGGACCGGGGCGCGGCGATGCTCCCGTTCGGCGCGCTCTCGCTGCTCGCGTACGCGCTCCTCGGGCGCCGCCGCCGCTGACCGCGCCCTTGACCCCCGCCCCCGCCGCGCGCACTTCGCAGGACGGAGTACCCGCATGATCCTCGCGCTCCTCTCGCTCGTGCAGCCGGCCGCCGCCTTCTGTGGCACCTACGTGGGCCAGGCCGGCGCCGAGCTCTACAACAACGCGAGCCAGGTCGTGATCACCCGCCAGGGCACGAGCACCACGCTCACCCTCGCCAACACCTACGAAGGGGACGCCACCGCGTTCGCGCTGCTCGTGCCGGTGCCGCAGGTGCTCGGCCCGGACGACGTGACCACGATCGACCCGGCGCTCTTCACGCGGCTCGACGCCTACTCGGCGCCGCGGCTCGTGTCCTACACCTGCGCCGACTTCGCCGTGGACTACGACGAGGCGCCCACCGCCGACAGCGGCGCGGACGGCGAGGCGGCCGACGGCGCCGTGACCATCGAGGCCGAGTTCCAGGTGGGCGAGTACGACATCGTCATCCTCTCGGCGGAGGAGTCGACCGGCCTGCTCACCTGGCTCGACGACAACGGCTACGGCGTCGACGAGACCGCCGCGGCGCTGCTCGGCGAGTACATCGACGCCGGCGCGTACTTCTTCGCCGCGAAGATCGCGCTCGATCGGCTCCCCGAGGGGTCGAGCTACCTCTCGCCGCTGCGCTTCACGTACGAGAGCGACGTGTTCTCGCTGCCGATCCGGCTCGGGACGCTCAACTCGCCCGGCTACCAGGACCTGATCCTGTACGTGGTCAACGACTACGCGGGCGGCGCCGTGGGCGTGTCGAACTACCCCGAGGCCACGCTCGAGGACGAGTGCATGTGGCGCCCGGAGGAGTGGGCCAACTTCGGGGAGTTCTACGGCGCCCAGTTCGGCGCGGCGCTCGCGGCCGAGGAGCGGGCGGCCTGGGTGCGCGAGTACGCCTGGGGCGGCGGCGGCTGCGACCCCTGCTCGGGCGAGCCCCCCGGCGAGTCCGACCTCGCCGCCGTGGGCTTCGCCGGCACGCCCACCGACGCCTTCTTCACGCGCCTCCACATGCGCTACGGCCCCGGCGACGCCGACCAGGACCTCGTGCTCTACCTCTCCAACGACCCGAGCTTCTCGCAGGTGCGGTACATCGAGTACGTCCGCGAGCTCGAGGAGCACTTCCCCGTGTGCGGGCAGGGGTGGATCGAGGACGGCGGGACCTGCGAGGGCGGCGGCGTCGAGACGCCGGTCACCCCCGACGGGGCCGACGGCGGCGAGGCCAGCAGCGCGGGCGGCGGCGGCTGCGGGTGCGGCTCGGCGGCCGGCCCGGCCTGGGCGGGCCTCGCGGCGATGCTCGCGGCGCTCGGGCGACGGCGCGGGCGGCGGGGGTAGGGGACCCCCCGTCGCGGCGGAACCGCGGCTCCGCAGTGGAAACGCCGGCTTGACGAGAGATCGGCCCGCACCGTACCCTCCTGTCCCGCAGGAGGTTCCGTGCCCGCCGATACGATCCCCGCCCGCCTGTTCGAGACCGCCAAGAGGACGCCCGATGCGCCCGCCTACTACGTGAAGGCGGGGGGCGAGTGGCGGCCCACGTCGTGGAAGGTGTACGCGGCCGAGATCCGGACGGCCGCCCGGGCGCTGATCGCGCTGGGCCTCCAGCCGGGCCAGACCGTGTGCATCCTCGGCTTCAACCGGCCCGAGTGGGTGGTGTTCGACGTGGCGGCGATGGTCGCCGGCGGCGCGCCGGCCGGCATCTACACCACGAGCTCGCCGTCCGAGGTGCAGTACATCGTCGAGCACGCCGAGTCGCCGATCGTGCTGCTCGAGAACGCCTCGCAGTGGGAGAAGGTGCGCAAGGTGCGCGACCAGCTCCCGAAGCTGCGCCATGTCGTGATGATGAAGGGCGCCGCGCCCGAGGACCCCACGGTGCTCACCTGGGAGCAGTTCCTCGCGAAGGCCGAGGGCACCCCCGACGCGGAGGTGGACGCGCGCGTCGAGGCCCTGAAGCTCGACGACATGGCGACCCTCATCTACACGTCGGGCACGACCGGGCCGCCCAAGGCCGTCATGCTCTCCCACGACAACCTCGCGTGGACCGCGAAGACCGCCATCGGCTTCGCCAAGTTCACGGCCGGGGACTTCAGCCTCTCCTACCTGCCGCTCTCCCACATCGCGGAGCAGATGTTCTCCATCCACGCGCCGGTCACGGCGGGGAGCTCGATCTACTTCGCCGAGAGCATGGAGAAGGTGCCGGAGAACCTCAAGGAGGTCCAGCCCACCATCCTCTTCGCGGTGCCGCGCATCTGGGAGAAGTTCCACGCCGGCGTGTCCGCCAAGCTCGCGGAGGCCACGGGCGTCAAGGCGAAGCTCGTGTCCTGGGCGATGGATGTCGGCCGCCGCTACAACGCGGCCGTGCACGGCGGGAAGGAGCCCGGCGGCTGGCTCACCTTCCAGCACCAGCTCGCTGACAAGCTCATCTACTCGAAGGTGAAGCCCGCGCTCGGCCTGGGCCGCGTCCGCATCTGCATCAGCGGCGCGGCGCCGGTCGCCAAGGAGGTCATCACGTTCCTCTCGGGCCTCGACGTCGTGGTGCACGAGGTGTACGGCCAGTCCGAGGGGAGCGGCCCCACCACGTTCAACATGCCTTTCGGCGGCACGCTGCTCGGGTCGGTCGGCAAGCCCATCCCCGGCTGCGAGGTGAAGCTCGGGGAGGACGGCGAGATCCGGGCCAAGGGGCGCAACGTGTTCCTCGGCTACTTCAAGGACCCCGCGGCCACCGCCGAGACGCTCCAGGACGGCTGGCTCCTCTCCGGGGACCTCGGCGCCTGGGACAACGACGGCTACCTCTCGATCGTCGGCCGCAAGAAGGAGATCCTCATCACGGCCGGCGGCAAGAACATCGCGCCGAAGAACATCGAGGCCGCGCTCAAGAACCACGTCCTCATCAACGAGGCGGTCGTCATCGGGGACCGCCGGGCCTACCTGACCGCGCTCATCCAGATCGACGTGGACGCGCTCAAGCGCTTCGCCGATCAGAACGGCATCGGCGAAGCCCACGCGGACCACCCGAAGGTGCGCGAGGAGCTGCAGAAGGCCGTGGAGGGCTGCAACGAGCTCTTCGCGCGGGTGGAGCACGTGCGGAAGTGGAAGGTGCTCCCGCGCCCGCTCGCCATCGACACGGGCGAGCTCACGCCCACGCTCAAGATCAAGCGGAAGAAGGTGTACGAGAACTTCGCCGCCGAGATCGAGTCGATGTACGCGGGGAGCGCGGACTGATCGCAGCGGCACCGTCCCGGTAGGACCACGGTTAGGAGGCGGCGAAGGAGCCAGCATGCATCCGACCGCCTCCGCCGGGGTCCAGCTCGGGATCCTCGGGCTCGCCATCGTGATGGTGGGCCTGTTCGTGGCCGCGCAGGCGACCGTCGCGCGCCAGGGAGGGGGCTCCCCGGGCACCGCGGCGATCCGGGCCGCGCTCGGCGCCGCCGGGTGGATGGTGCTCACCGGCGCGGTCGCGGCGAGCGGCGTCCTCTCGCGCTTCGATCTGCGCCCGCCGCCTGCCGCGTTCCTGTTCGTCGGGACGGCCGGCCTCGGGATCGCCCTCGGCAGGGGGCGCGTCGGGACGGGCCTCGCGGGCACCTTCCCGGTGTGGGCGCTCGTGCTCGTCCAGGGCTTCCGCCTGCCGCTCGAGCTCGTGATGCACGCCATGGCCGAGGAGGGGACGATGCCCGACTCGATGACGTGGACCGGGTGGAACTTCGACGTGGTCACCGGCGCGACCGCGCTCGTCGTCGCGCCGATCCTGCGCGCCGGCGGCCCGCGCTGGCTCGCCTGGGCGTGGAACCTCCTGGGCATCGCGACGCTCGTCGCCATCACGATCGTGGCGTTCCTCTCCACGCCGGTCGTCGCGTTCTTCGGGCCGGACCAGCTCAACACGTTCATCGCGTCGCTCCCGTTCGTGTGGCTGCCCACCGTGCTGGTGACGGCCGCCATCGCGGGGCACTGGGTGCTGACACGGCGCCTCCTGGAGGAGGCGCGGAGGGGAGGGTCTTCGCCGAAGACTCCGTTGCGCGCGGTGTGGTAGACTCTCCGGCTCGCGTTCAACCCCGGCGCAACCCGCGCCGCTCCCCCCGAGGCCACCATGCCGCGAAACGTCACCGTCGGGCTCATCCAGGCGTCCAACCCCATCAACGACGAGACCGTGCCGGTCCGCGACATCCAGGAGGCGATGTTCGAGAAGCACCTCCCGATGATCCGCCAGGCCGGTGAGGGTGGCGTGCAGATCCTCGGGCTGCAGGAGATCTTCAACGGGCCGTACTTCTGCCCCGGGCAGGACAAGCGCTGGTACGGCGCCGCCGAGCCGATCGACGGGCCGACCGTCGCGCGGCTCCGCCCGCTCTGCCGCCAGTACCAGATGGCGATGATCGTGCCGATCTACGAGCAGGCGATGCCGGGCGTGTACTACAACACCGCGGTCGTCCTCGACGCCGACGGCGAGACGCTCGGCATCTACCGCAAGAACCACATCCCGCAGACCTCGGGCTTCTGGGAGAAGTTCTTCTTCAAGCCGGGCAACCTCGGCTACCCGACGTTCCAGACCCGCTACGCGCGCGTGGGCGTCTACATCTGCTACGACCGCCACTTCCCCGAGGGCGCGCGGCTGTTGGGCCTGCACGGCGCGGAGATCGTGTTCAACCCGAGCGCGACGGTGGCCGGCCTCTCCGAGTACCTCTGGAAGCTCGAGCAGCCCGCCCACGCCGTGGCCAACGGCTACTTCATGGCGGCGAGCAACCGCGTGGGCACCGAGGCCCCCTGGGGCATCGGGCACTTCTACGGCACGAGCTACATCTGCAACCCCCGCGGCGAGTTCCTCGCCACCGCGAGCCGCACCGAGGACGAGCTCGTCGTCGCCACCTGCGATCTCGACATGATCCGGCAGGTGCGCGAGACGTGGCAGTTCTACCGCGACCGCCGGCCCGACACCTACGGCGACATGGTCAAGGATCTCCCCTGATGGAAACGCGACGTATCGGACATTGGATCGACGGGGCCGTGCACTACGGCGAGTCCGGCCGCAGCGGCCCCGTCTACGACCCCGCGGCGGGTCGCGTGCAGGCCCACGTCGACTTCGCCGACCTCGGCGAGGTCGACCGCGCCGTGGCCTCCGCGAAGAAGGCGGCGGCGAGCTGGCGCGAGTCGACGCTCTCCCGGCGGGCGGAGATCCTCTTCCGCTTCCGGGAGCTGCTCGACGCGCGCAAGGGCGAGCTCGCGCGCATCCTGACGAGCGAGCACGGCAAGGTGCTCTCCGACGCGATGGGCGAGATCTCCCGCGGCATCGAGAACGTCGAGTTCGCGTGCGGCATCCCGCACCTGCTCAAGGGCGAGCACTCCGAGCAGGCGGCCACCGGCGTGGACGTGTACTCGGTCAAGCAGCCCCTCGGCGTGGTGGCCGCGATCACGCCGTTCAACTTCCCGGCGATGGTGCCGATCTGGATGCTCGCGAACGCGATCGCCTGCGGCAACGCCGTGGTGCTCAAGCCGAGCGAGAAGGACCCCTCCTCGTCGAACTACCTCGCGGCGCTGTTGAAGGAGGCCGGCCTCCCCGACGGCGTGCTCAACGTGGTGCACGGCGACAAGGTCGTCGTGGACCGCCTGATCGAGCACCCGGACGTGGCGGCGCTCTCCTTCGTCGGGTCCACGCCCATCGCGAAGTACATCTACGAGCGCGGCACGCACTTCGGGAAGCGCGTGCAGGCGCTCGGCGGCGCCAAGAACCACATGCTCGTGCTGCCCGACGCCGACGTGGCCATGGCCGCGGACGCCGCGATCTCCGCGGCCTACGGCTCGGCCGGCGAGCGGTGCATGGCGATCTCCGTCGTCGTGGCCGTGGGCGACGTGGCGGAGCCGCTCGTGGAGGCCATCGGCGCGCGGCTCGACCGCGTGAAGGTCGGCCCGGGCACGGACCCGAGGAACGAGATGGGCCCGCTCATCACGCGGGAGCACCGCGACAAGGTGGCCTCCTACCTCGACATCGCGAAGGAGGAGGGCGCGCGCGTGGTGCGGGACGGCCGCGAGGAGCGCTTCGAGGGTGACGGCTTCTTCCTCGGCGTGTCGCTCGTCGACCACGTCACGAAGGAGATGCGCGTGTACCGGGACGAGATCTTCGGCCCGGTGCTGACCATCGTGCGGGTGGCCACCTACGAGGAGGGGCTGAAGCTCGTGAACAGCAACGAGTTCGGCAACGGCACCGCCATCTTCACGCGGGACGGCGGCGCGGCGCGTCGCTTCCAGCGCGAGGTGGACGTCGGCATGGTCGGCATCAACGTGCCGATCCCCGTGCCCGTGTCGTACTACTCCTTCGGCGGGTGGCGGGCGTCGCTCTTCGGGGACACGCACATGTACGGCCCGGACGGCATCCGCTTCTTCACGCGCACGAAGGTCGTGACGAGCCGCTGGCCGGACCCGTCGACCTCGAAGATCGACCTCGGGTTCCCCCGGAACCGGTAGTCGGTCGGGCACCGGAGCCGGCGACGCCCCGCTCGGAGTGGGGCGTCGCCGCAGCGCACCGCGGCTGCCCAGACCCAGCTTTCCCGCCGCGCCCCGGTGCTTTCGTTGAACGACGGAGGCCTGCATGGGCGGCGAAGACGACAAGCACCACGCGCGGATCGTACGGGACCGGGCCGCGCACCAGAAGCGGCACGGAGAGGATCGCGGGAACGTGAACGACTCGCCGCTCCTGCACCCCGGGAACGAGGGGCACGACCGGGAGCGGAAGCTGGACCGGCTGGAGCACTGGGCCACCGAGGAGCGGGCCGACGGGCCCGACGCGCGCCGGCTCCGGGAGATGGCGGGCGGCGCCGAGTACCAGGGCGGCCCGGTCGGGGCCGAGCGCTTCGTGGAGCAGCCGCCGCCGGGGCCGCACGGGGCCCCGTACAACCAGGAGAAGCACGCGCGCGAGCGGCACACCCGCGGCGGCGAGGCCGGCAAGCACCCGCACCCGCGCGAGGAGACCACGCCGGAGCCGGGGCGCGGCGCGCACGCGGTCCACACGGCCACGAACGAGCCGCCCGACATCACGCGCGGCCCGGGCGGCCTCGACTACGAGCACGGCAAGCGCAACCCGTCGGGGCGGCGCGGCGGCGGGACCTGATCAGGCCCCGCTGAACTGCACGCCGTCGAACACGAGCGTCGGCACGAGCGTCGCGGCCGGCGTCCACGGGTCGTTGCCCACGGCCGCGAGCGAGGCGAAGAGCGTCGCGAGGTTGCCCGTGACGTTCATCTCGGCCACGGGCGCGCCCACGACGCCGCCGTCGAGCAGGTGCCCGCGGATGCCGAAGGAGAAGTCCAGCGTGGTCGAGTCGGCGTTCCCGCCGAGCCAGGAGGTGACGTAGATGCCCTTGCCCGCCTGCTTCAATAGCTGGGCGAGATCCTTGTCGCCGAGCTTCACGACGCGGTTGGACGGGCTCCCGCCGGTCACGGGGAGCTTCGCCTTCTTGCCGTAGTAGGTGTCGACGTAGTGGCTCGCGAGCGCGCCGTCGCGGATGATGTCGCGGGGTTTCGCGGCGATGCCCTCGCCGTCGAAGTGGCGGGAGCCGAAGCCGCCCGGCCGCAGCGGGTCGTCCGTGATCGTGAGCCGCGGCGAGAGCAGCACCTGCCCGAGCTTCCCGGCCCAGAAGCTCCGGCCCTGGGAGATGAGGGCCGCGTTGTTCGGCTGCAGGAGCCGCGACACGAGGTTCCCGGCGGCGCGGGGGTCGACCACCATCGTGGTCTTCACGGTGGGGCCCTTGCTCGCGCCCATGCGGAGGATCGCGTTCTCGAGCGCCAGGCGGCCCACCTTCGCGGGATCGGGGAGCTCGCCCCGCTTGCGCGAGCCCATGTACCAGGAGCCCTCGGGGCGCTTGTCCCCGGCGTCCTTGACGGTGACGTCGGCGGAGAGCCAGGCGCCGGTGCCGCCCCAGGTGCCCTCGAAACCGTTCGAGCTCGCGGCGGCGCCCTCGTTCGTGTCGTCGGACACGTAGGAGGTGGCGGAGATCACGCGGCCGTCGGTGCGCGCGGCGGCGTCCATCGCGAGCGCCCACTCCTCGCGCTGGGCGGGCGTGATGGCGTCGATCGTCGGGTCCACGAGCGCGAGGTCGGCGGTGCTCCGCCCGGCGAAGAGCGCCGGGTCGGGGATCTCGCGGTAGGGGTCGACGGGGAGCGCCTTCGTCATCGCGACCGCGTCGGCCACGAAGCGGGCGAGGCGGTCGGGCGTCAGGTCGGTCGTCGCGTGCGAGGAGTAGCGGCCCTCCGCGTACACCTGGAGCGACAGCGAGCGCGAGGTCGACGCCTGCACCTTCTCCACCTTGCCGTCGCGGAGCACGAGCTCGCTGGAGCGGCTCCGGGACGCGGTCGCCCACGCGCCGGTGGCCCCGTTCGCGAGCGCGTCGGCGACGGCCTGCCGGGCCCGATCGAGCATCGCGTCAGCCATTGACCCCTCCCACCGTCATCTTGGAGACGAGCACGGTCGGGAGGCCCTGGGACACGGGCACGGACTGGCCGTCCTTCCCGCAGGTCCACCCGCCGGTGTCGAGCTTCCCGTCGTTCGCGGCCATCGTCACGTTCCGGAGCGCCTCCGGGCCGTTGCCGATGATGTTCACGTCCTTGATCGGGGCGGTGATCTTCCCGCCCTCGATGAGCCAGCCGTTCTTGATGTAGAAGGTGTAGTCGCCCGCGCCGATCTGCACCTGCCCGTTGGTGAACGTCTCGGCGATGATGCCGTTCTGCACGCTGGCCACGATCTCGTCGCGGGTGTGCGGCCCGTCCTCCATGTACGTGCAGCGCATGCGCGGCATCGGCACGTGCCGGAAGCTCTCGCGGCGGCCGGAGCCCGTCGGCGCCACGCCGTAGTGCTTCGCGCTGATCGAGTCGTGCATGTAGGTGGCGAGCACGCCCTTGTCGACGAGCACCGTGCGCTGCACGGGGTTGCCCTCGTCGTCGAAGTTGAGCGCGCCGCGCTCGTTCTCGCGCGTGCCGTCGTCCACGACCGTGACGAAGTCCGGCGCGACCTTGCGGCCGATCATGTCCGCGTAGATGGACACGTTCTTCCGGTTGAAGTCGGCCTCCATGCCGTGCCCGATGGCCTCGTGGAGCAGGATGCCGCTCGCGCCCGCGGCGAGCACGACCGGCATCTCGCCGGCCGGCGGGCGCTTCGCCTCGAAGAGCACCATCGTGCGCTCCACGGCCTGCTTCGCGACCAGGAGGAGCTTCTCGTCGGTGTACCAGTCGATGCCGCGGCGCCCGGCGAGGTTCGAGCTGTTCGACTGGACGACGCCGTCCTTCTTGGCCGTGACGGTGCACCACACGCGCGACATCGGCCGCACGTCGGTGAGCACGCGGCCCTGGAGGTCCGCGATGAGGACGCGCTCCTCGGTGTCCGACCAGTTGACGATCACCTTCTCGACCGCGGGGTCCTGCGCCTTCGCGTGCGCCGCAACGGCCTCCATCTTCGCGAGCCGCTGGGGGAGCTGCACGTCCGCCCACGGCACCACGAGCTGGTAGCGGCTCGGGGTGGCCGCCGCGGTCGTGAACGCCGCGGGGAGCGAGGCGGCGCCGCTCTTGGCGATGGCGGCGGCCACGCGCGCGGCGCCCTTCATCGCGTCGAGCGAGAGGTCCTCGGTGAAGGCGTACCCGGTCTGGTCGCCCACCACGACGCGGAGGCCCACGCCCTGGTCGATGGAGGTCGACGCGGAGCTGACGATGCCGTCCTCCAGCACCACGTTGTTCGTGCGCGCGTGCTGGAAGTAGAGGTCGGCCGCATCGGCGCCGTTCACGACCAGCTCGGTCATCACCGCGCGGAGCGTGGCGTCGTCGATGCCGAACCAGGCGTAGAAGGGGTTGGCCGGGAGCGCGGCGTCCCCGGCGGCGGTGGTGGCCACCTTGGGGGCGCACGCGGCGAGGAAGCCGGGCATCGAGAGCAGCGCGGTGCCGGCGGCGGCCGCCTGCAGGAAGTCGCGGCGGGAGCGGGTCATGGGGGCTCCGAGAGGAGGACGAGCATAAACGGCCCGCGCCCGGCCGGCGACCGCTCGTCCGGGACCCCCGGACACAATCTGTCCGCCCCCCTCCCCGCACGGGGGCCGACCCGGACGCTGCCCGCGGCAAAAAAGGTGCAGAGGCCAGGGGGAAGGTGGCCACGGCCCCTGACGATCGGTCGTGCATCACGTCGTTTTCGTCCCGTTCGCGGCGTTGTGGTCTACGCTTTGCAAACGCTTGACGGAGGCCGCGTGCTCCTTTTCGTCCTCACCACCCTCCTCGCCTGCTCCAACCCCGACGCCGACACCGGGAAACCGGTCGACGAAGGGCCTGACGACGCCGACGCCGACGGCTACCTCGCGGTGGTCGACTGCGACGACACCGACGCCGCGGTGCACCCGGGCGCCGAGGAGACCTGGTACGACGGCGTCGACCAGGACTGCGACGGCGAGGACGACGACCAGGACGGGGACGGCCACCTGCTCGCGGAGGACTGCGACGACACCGACCCGACGATCTACCCCGACGCCGGCGAGGTGCCCGACGACGGCATCGACCAGGACTGCGACGGCGCGGACGCCACCGGCGCCGGCGACACCGACGTGGACGACGACGGCTACCCCGAGTCGGTGGACTGCGACGACGACGATCCCGCGGTGCATCCCGGCGCCGCCGACCCCTCCGTGGACGGCACCGACCAGGACTGCGACGGCGTGGACGGCGACGAGGCGAGCACCGACGTCGATCTCGACGACGACGGCTACGCCTACACCGTCGACTGCGACGACGCCGACGCCGCGGTTCACCCCGGCGCGGTCGACGCGGACGCGGACGGCGTGGACCAGGACTGCGACGGCGAGGACGGCGGCAGCATCGTCCCCGACGCGGACGGCGACGGCTACACCGTGTCGGTCGACTGCGACGACCTCGACGGGTCCGTGCACCCGGGCGCCTCCGACCCCACGGGGGACGGGGTCGACACCGACTGCGACGGCGTCGACGGCACCACCTCGCCGGCCGACCTCGACGCCGACGGCTGGGCCTCGGGAGACTACGGCGGCGCCGACTGCGACGACACCGACGCCGCGATCAACCCGGACGCCGCCGAGACGGCCGGGGACGACGTGGACTCCGACTGCGACGGCGCCGACTTCGGCGTGGACGCGCTCGTCGCGGGTGATCTCGTCGTCACCGAGATCATGTACGATCCGGACGCCGTGAGCGACGCGGACGGCGAGTGGTTCGAGCTCTACAACGGCACCGGGCACACGGTGAACCTGGAGGGGCTCGTCGTCGCGGACGACGCGGCGTACGCGGCCGTGGACATCTTCACCGTCGAGACGACGCTGGTGGCCGAGGCGGGGGCGCGGCTCGTGTTCGTCGTGAACGGGGACACCGCCACGAACGGCGGGATCCCCGGCGACTACGACTACGCCGGGGGCGGCGTGAACCTGAACAACAGCGGCGACGACCTCTACGTGGGGGTGGCGTCGAGCGGCGGCGGGTACACGACGATCGACCACGTGTCGTACGACGAGCTCGCCGGCTGGCCCGCGTCGAAGGGCATGAGCATCGAGCTCTCGGACAGCGCGGTCTCGGCGTCCGACAACGACAGCGTCGGCAACTGGTGCCAGGCCACGTCCACCGCCGGGACCACGACCGACCGCGGCTCCCCGGGGGCGGCCAGCTCCGGCTGCTGAGGTCGGGCAGCCGGCCGCGCGCGGACGCGCGCCGCTGCGGCGGCGTCGGTGCGGGGGAGGGGCGTCGGTGGCTCGGGTGGCCGGCCCCGCGCCCCGTTCAGTCCGCCGGGGCCGCGATCGCGATCCCCGCCGCGCCGACCGAAGGGACGTCGAGGTAGCCGGCGTAGCCGTCCTCGCCGCCGACGTAGACGCGCGCCTCTCCGCCGGGGCCCCCGGCCTCGTCGTAGCGGTTGGCGAACGCGAGGTCGGGGTGCCCGTCTCCGTTGAGGTCCCCGACGGAGACCGCGGCCGCCGAGACCGTGGGGAGCGCGGCGCGGGAGGTCATCGCGCGGCCGTCGAAGCCCCACACCTCCGAGTCGGCGGTGAAGTCGAGCTCGAAGAAGGTGCCCTCCATCGCGTTGGCGACGGTCAGCTCGAGGCAGCCGTCGCCGTCGAGGTCGGCGGCGGCGAGGTCGTCGGCGCCGGCGGTCCGGAAGCCCGTGGCGTCGTCGGGGGAGGGGCCGTCGGGGCCGCCCCAGTAGATCGTGGAGTCGATCTCCAGGTCGCCGGCGGCGTAGAAGTTGCCGAAGACGAGGTCGGCCCAGCCGTCGTCGTCGAGGTCGGCGGCGATCACGGCCTCGGGGGCCGCGGTGGGGAGGGCGACGCGGCGCGCCTCGGAGAAGCCGTCGGGGCCGCCGAGGTAGAGCCAGGACTCGCTCGTGTGGAAGGTGCCCGCCGCGATGGCGAGGTCGACGAAGCCGTCCTGGTCGAGATCGGCCGCGGCCGTCTGCGCGGCCCCGAAGCCGGGGACCGCGAGGCGGCGGGCGGGGTCGAAGCCGTCGGGGCCGCCGAGGTAGGCCCACACGTCCACCCGGTAGCTCTCCTCGTCGGTGGCCGAGCCACCGTCGTAGCGGTTGGCGAACACGAGGTCGCGCCAGCCGTCGCCGTCCACGTCGGCCACCTCGACGTCGCTCGCGCCCACGGTGGGGAGCGCGGTGCGGCGGTCGGCCGCGAAGCCGTCGGCTCCGTTCCAGTACACGTAGGAGTCGACCGCGCGCGCCTCGCCGTCGGAGAGGTCCGCGAAGACGAGGTCGGGCCGGTCGTCGCCGTCGAGGTCGGCGACGGCCACGTCGGCCGCGCCGAGGGTCGGCAGCTCGGTGGTGCCGCCGGCGCCCCAGTGGACGACGGAGGTGGTGTCGTAGCGGCCCTCGGCGTCCTCCGTGCGCGCGATCACCAGGTCGGAAACGCCGTCGCAGTCGAGGTCTCCGCAGCCCTCGGGCGCGCGCGGCGCGGCCTCGCAGCGGGCGGGGGGCGTGGCGGTGTCGTCGGGCTCGGCGCACGCGAGGAGGAGCAGGAGTGGCATGCGGACGGTGTAATGGCTCGCGGGGGGACGCGCGGGCGGCGGCGGACGCCCTGCGCGTGGCCGGTGGCCGCTCGCCGCTCGCGGGGGGATCCTGACGCCGGGTTGCAAGGCTTGAAGGCTGCTTTCCGGGTCCCTAGGTCAGGGGCGCCCCGGAGGGCCCCGTGCGCCTGCTCGTCCTGCTCCCGCTCGCCGGCTGCGTCGCGCAGGCCACGGCGGCGTCCACCCCCGACATCCCGGCGATGCAGGAGATCGGGCGGATCCTCTTCTTCGACGACACCATCTCGGCGGAGGGCAACCAGTCCTGCGCGACCTGCCACGGCGAGGCGGTCGGCTGGACCGGCCCCGACGAGGCGCTCAACAAGAGCGGCGCGGTGTACAAGGGCTCGATCCCGGGCCGCTTCGGCAACCGGAAGCCCACCACCGTGGCGTACGCGGGCTGGTCGCCCGTCCTGCACCTGGAGAACGGGGAGTTCGTGGGCGGGAACTTCTGGGACGGGCGCGCCACCGGGGAGCTCTTCGGCAATCCGGCGGTGGACCAGGCGCAGGGACCGCCCCTGAACCCGCTCGAGCAGGCGCTCCCCGACGCGGCGGCCGTGATGGAGCGCGTGTGCGCGGCCCCCTACGCCGGCCGCTTCCGCGAGCTCTGGGGCGAGGAGGTCTGCGCCGACCCCGACGCCGGCTTCGAGGCCTTCGCGCGGTCGATCGCGGCCTTCGAGGGCGGGCCGGAGGTGAGCCCCTTCTCGTCCAAGTACGACGCCGTGCTGGAGGGCCGCGCGACGCTCCGGCCCAACGAGCAGCGTGGCCTCGACCTGTTCGTGGGGAAGGCCGGCTGCGACGAGTGTCACTCGCTCCGCGGGGCGCGCCACGGGGATCCCCCGCTCTTCACCGACTTCACCTACGAGAACATCGGCGCGCCCCGGAACCCGTCGAACCCGTTCTACGCCCAGGTGACGTTCAACCCCGACGGGCCCGGGTGGATCGACGAGGGGCTCGGGGGCTTCCTCCGCACCCGCCCGGAGTGGTCGGACCAGGTGGAGGCCAACGTGGGTCGCCACCGCGTCCCGACGCTCCGGAACGTGGACGCCCGGCCCACCCGCGGCTTCGTGAAGGCCTTCGGGCACAACGGCTACTTCAAGAGCCTGGAGGAGATGGTCCACTTCTACAACACGCGCGACGCGCTCCCCCGCTGCGCCAGCGCCGACGACCCGGGCGAGAAGACGACCTGCTGGCCCGCGCCCGAGGTCGAGGCGAACCTGAGCACCGAGGTGGGGAACCTCGGGCTCACGCCGCGCGAGGAGCGCGCGATCGTCGCGTTCCTCCGCACCCTCACCGACGGGTGGACGGGCGGGACGAGCCAGCGCTGACGGGCGGACTCCGGCTCACCCGCAGGTGTAGCCGTACCGGTAGCGATGGTCGGCGGTGCCGTCGTGCTCGCCGTCGTCCGCCCCGACGGTGCTCCGGCCGTCGACCTCCACCTCCGCGGTCCACGGCCAGCCGCCGTCGTAGGTGGAGGTCGACTCCGCGTCGAGGGTGCCGTCCCGGTCCACGTCCATCCTCGAGGTCGTGACGCGGTAGTGGTCGGGATCCCAGGCGCGCGCCTCGTCCCGGGAGGCCTCCGTGCCGCCGGACGCCACGTCCACGAAGGTGGACGCCACGTTCCGATCGTGCTCGTCGTAGGTGTACTCGGCGTCGCGGGTGGCGCCGTCGGCGTCCTCGTAGTGGGTCGTGAGCGGCTTGTCCTCGGCGAGCCACGTCGCGGTCTCGCCCCACATCCACCCGTCGTCGTCGTACGCGTCCTCCGCGTCGAGGCGCCCGTCGGCGTCGTAGCCGTAGGTGTAGCGGTTCGGGTGGAGGGTGAACGTCATGCCCTCGGCGGCGGCCGCGACCGCCTTCTCGACGAGCAGGTCGCCGTCGTACGTGTTGGTGTACGTGTAGGTGATGACGTCGGGCGCGTCGCCGCCGTAGGACTGGGTGTACGTCGCCTCGACCGCGTTGCCGTGCCCGTCGCAGCTCGAGACCGCGGTCACCTGCGAGACGTAGCCGTCCTGGTCGTCCTCGAAGGTGTACCCGACCATGCACCCCGCCGCGTCGTACTCGTAGGCGATGTGCCGGGTCCACGCGTCGGCGGGCGACTCGTGGGTGTAGTCGACGACGCGCTCGTCGGCGTCCCACACGATCTCGTCCGACCAGTCGTCCGTGCCGTCCGCGCCCTCGTCATACACGAGCTCGTAACTGCAGCCGGCGCGGCTGGGCATCTCGTAGGGCGACTCGGTGGGGCCGGTCTCCTCGTCCTTGGGGGACTCGCACGCGGCGAGCGCGAGGAGGAGCGGCGCGGTGATCACGATGCGGAGCATGTCCCGACCCTACCTCGCGCGCCTGCTGCCCGACCATCCCCCCGGTTCGGGGGACGCGGCTACACCCCGTCGATCGGCAGCCCCTCGGGAAGCGGCGCGCCCGCGAGGTGGAAGCGCCGGGCCACGCGGCTCGTCGCGCCGGTGGTCCGCCACGAGCCCAGGAGCCGGCCGTCCGGCGCGCGGGCGTGGGAGACCCACACGTACACGTCGCGGAGCTCCACCTCCCCGTCCGGGAGCAGGCCGACCACCTCGCTCACGCGCGTCACGCGGCGGCTCCCGTCGGGGAGCTGCGTGACCTGCACGATGGCGTCGAGGCCGTGGGCCACCTGCCGCCGGAGCACGGTCGCCGCCACGGGCACCGCGGAGTTGGCGACGAGGTGCTCGATGCGCACGAGCGCCTCCTCGGGCGACGCCGCGTGGATGACGGCGAAGGTGCCGCGGTGTCCGGAGTTGATGGCCGCGAGGTAGTCGAGGGCCTCCTTGCCGCGGATCTCGCCGAGCAGGATGCGCGAGGGGTGCATCCGGAGCGCGGTGCGGAAGAGGTCGCCGATCGTGATCTCGCCCTTGCCCTCGACGTTCGGGGGGCGGGTCGTCAGGCGCACCACGTCGGGCTTGTCGATCCGGAGCTCGAGCGTGTCCTCGATGGTGACGATGCGCTCCTTCGGGTCGAAGGCGCGCGCGAGCTTGTCGAGGAGCGTCGTCTTCCCGGAGCCCGACGCGCCCGAGATGAGCACGTTCGCGTGGCTCGCGACGCAGCCTTCGAGCCACGTCTGGATGCTCGGGTCGAACATGCCGCGTTCGCGCAGGTCGTCGAGCGTGCGCAGCGCCCCCACGTGGCGGCGGATGGTGATGTGCGGGCCCCCCACCACGGCGGGCGGGATCACGATGTTCACGCGCATGCCGAACGGCAGGCTCAGGTCCACGAAGGGCGTGGAGGCGTCGAGGCGGCGGCCCACGCCGAACGCCATCATCCGCGTCATCATCGTGCGCACGTCGACCGGGGAGAGCCGCAGGTCCGTCTCGGTCATCACGCCGCCGCGCTCCACGAACACGTGCCGCGGCCCGTTCACGAGGATCTCGGTCGTGGCCGGGTCGAGCGCGAAGGAGGCGACGGGGCCGAGCCCCAGCGCGTCGAGCGCGAGGCGCGCGCGCAGGTCGGCGACCGCGGCGTCGTCGAGCGCCGGGCCCTCCCCGTGGACGAGGTCGGTGACCTGGTCGAGCGCGGCCTCCAGCGCCTCCTCGGCGAGGCCGTCCTCGTCGGTCGGGGACCAGGAGCGGAGCAGGCGCTCGCGGGCGCGGTCGTACAGGGCGGGCTCGTTCATGGGACCTCCGGCGCCCCCGGGGTGAGCAATCGCCGTGCCAGCCGGCGGGGCGTCCAGCGCGCCGATTTCCCGATGGGATCGTGCGATTCCGCCCGTCCGCCCGCGCGGGCTGCGCGAGATGGCACGCTCGGCCGCCCGGTCGGGTCCGGGAGGTCGACGGGCGGCGCTTCAGCCGATCGACGCCACGATGCGGCCGACCTCCGCGAGCACCGCCTCGTTCTCCGCCATCGTGCGCCCGGCGCGGTCGTAGTACGCGGTGACGACGAGCGGCGCGCGGCCCGGAGGCCAGGCCACCGCGACGTCGTTCGTGGGGCCGTCCGGGCCGGTGCCGGTCTTGTCGCCCGGGGTCCAGTCGGCGGGGAGGTGCTTGCGCAGGCGGGACAGGCCGGTGGTCGTCTCGCGCATCCACCCGACCAGCGTGGCGCGGGAGTCGGCGCGCAGGGCGTCTCCGAGGGCGAGGCGCCGCACGAGGGCGGCCATCGCGATCGGGGTCGTCGTGTCGCGCTCGTCGCCCTCGGCCAGGCCCACGACGTTCAGCTCGGGCTCCAGGCGGTCGAGCCGCGTGACCGCGTCGCCGAGCGACCGGGCGAACGTGGTGAGGCCGGCGGGGCCGCCGACCGTCGAGAGGATCAAGTTCGCGGCGGCGTTGTCGCTCGTGGTCAGGGTGGCGTGACAGAGCTCCGCGAGCGTCATCGTCGCGCCGACCCGCGTGCCGGTGATCGGCGAGTGGGGGACCAGGTCCGCCTCCCGCACCGGGAGGGCGCGGTCGAGCCGCTCCTCGCCGCGGTCGACGCGCGCGAGGACGAGGGCCGAGAGGGTCAGCTTGAACGTGCTGCACATCGCGAAGCGCTCGTCTCCGCGGTGGTCGAGCCGCGCGTTCGTCCCCGTGTCGAGCACGCAGACGCCGAGGCGCCCGCCGTGCACGCGCTCGAGCTCCGCGAGCGCGGCCGATGGCTGCACGGGGGGCGCGGCGTAGGCGGGGAGGCCCGCGGCGATCGGGAGGACCCAGAGCGCGGCGTGGACGAACGCGCGGCGGGTCGGGGGCTGGGACGGGGCGCCGGTGCGGCTCATCGAGGGGGCCTAACCCGCGGCCGTCGCGACGCAGTCCGGCGGGGTGGCGGATCGTCCAGGCGGGCGCTACTCTTTGCGGACCGGAGGTGTCGATGTCGACGATTGTCGTGTCCACCGCCGTCCTCTCCGCGTAGAGGCGGCACCGCTCCCCGCGCCGAACGCGGGAGACGTGTGCCTGCTCCGGGGGGGACGGCCCGCGCGCCGCTGGCGTGCTCGCCCTGTCGTCCTCCCACGCCCGCCCCGCGGGCCCCTCTGCCCGGAGCACCCGTGCACCTCCACTCGTTCGGCTTCTCGTCCTTCTTCTTGTCCCAGCTCGATCCGTCCGAGCTCGACACGCTGCCCGTCGGCCGCGTCGCCACCCTCCACCACGAGCAGGCCACCCTGCTCACCGCGGCCGGCGCGCGCCCCGCGGCCATCGGCGGGCGGCTCCGCCACGCCGGGGAGCTGCCCGCGGTCGGCGACTGGGTCGTCGTCGAGGGCGACGACCTCCTCCGCGTCGTGCGGGTCCTCGACCGCGCCTCGGTCTTCCGGCGGCGCGGGCCCGACGACCGCGTCCAGGTGATCGCCGCGAACGTCGACACCGTGTTCGTGGTCGGCTCGCTCGACGCCGACTTCTCGATCCGCCGCTTCGAGCGCTACCTCGCCGCGGTGCACGCGAGCGGCGCGGCGCCGGTGATCGTGCTGACCAAGTGCGACCTCGTCGACGACCCGCTCCCGCACATCCGCGCCGCCGAGCGGGCGGCCGGCGCGGTTCCGGTCGTCGCGGCGAGCGTCGTGCGGGGCGAGGGGCGCGACGCGCTCCTCGGCTTCGTGGGGCCCGGGCGCACGGCCGCGTTCACGGGCAGCTCCGGCGTGGGGAAGTCCACGCTCGTGAACTGGTTGTGCGGGGTCGAGCTCGCGGCCACCGGCGAGGTCCGCGCCGCCGACGCGAAGGGCCGGCACACCACCACCACGCGCACCCTCGTCCCGCTCCCGGGCGGGGGCCTCCTCCTCGACACCCCGGGCATGCGCGGCTTCGGCGTGGACGAGGACGCGGCGCTCGACACGGTGTTCGCCGACGTGGCGGCGGTCGCGGCCCGCTGCCGCTTCGGGGACTGCGGTCACGGCGGGGAGCCCGGGTGCGCGATCGCGGCGGCGCTGGCGAGCGGCGAGCTCGACCCCGCGCGGCTCGCCGCGTGGGACCGGCTCCAGCGCGAGGCCGCCCACGCGGCCCGGCTCGCCGACGCCGAGCTCGCGCGAGCCGACAAGTTGCGGTGGAAGAAGATCCACCAGCAGCAGCGGGCGCGGGAGGCGTTCCGGGGGAAGAACCGGTGGTGAGGGCGGCGGGGTGAGATGGGCGCGACCCCGCCGAAGACGGCGGGGTCGGAGCCCTCTGGGCTCGCCCTTCGGGCTCGGCTGG
>CAYWGD010000129.1:0-20462 GCA_964457335.1 uncultured Enterobacteriaceae bacterium
GGTGCTCGCGGCGTGCGAGCGCCGCGAGGATCCACACGCCGGGCACACGATGCCGCCCGAAGCCGCCGCGCCGCCCGAAGCCGCCGATCCACACGCCGGGCACACGATGCCGCCCGAAGCCGCCGCGCCGCCCGAAGCCGCCGTTCCACACGCCGGGCACACGATGCCGCCCGGCACCGACGGCGGCACCGCCATGCCCCTGACCATCCGCCCCCACGCCGCCGCCGCCATCGGGCTCCGCACCGTCCCCGCGCGCGCCGGCGCGGCCGCGCCCCAGCACCGCGCCCCCGCCAACGCCACCTTCGACCCCGCGCGCACCCGCCGCGTCACCGTGACCGCGGGCGGCCAGGTCCGCGACGAGCGGGTCCCGCGCGTGGGCGCGAGCGTCCGCGCCGGCCAGGTGCTCGCGCGGCTCTGGCTCCCCGAGGTGAGCGCCGCCTTCGAGGAGCTCCGGGTCGCGCGCCCGCTCGGCGAGCCCTGGGCGAGCGCCGCGCGCTCCCGCCTGCTCGCGCTCGGCGTGCCCGCCGCGGACATCGACGCCGCCACCGGCACCACCACGGGCGCCACCGGCACCACCCCGGACACCTGGACCGTGCGCGCCCCCGTCTCCGGCGTCGTCGTGTCCCGGCCCGTGCGCGAGGGAAGCTGGCTCGGCCCCGGCGGGCTCGTGGCCGAGATCGCGGCGGGCGACGCCCGCGTGGTCGAGATGGTCACCCCCGACCCGCCCCCCGCCGGCACGCCCGTCACGCTCTCGGACGGCGCGCGCACGTGGGAGGCCACCGTCGCCGAGGTCCTCCCCACCGCCGGCCCCGCGGGTCGCAGCGTCCGCCTCCTGCCGGAGGGCGACATCGGCGTCGGCCGCCCGCTGACCGCGACCTGGGCGGGCGCCCCCTCCGAGGGCGTCTGGGTGCCCCGCGGCGCCGTCGTGGACACGGGCGCGCGGCAGGTCGTGTTCGTCGCCGGGCCGGACGGCTACACGCCGCGCCCGGTCGCCCTCGGCGTCCGCACCGCCGACGAGGTGCAGATCCTCGGGGGCCTCGCGCCGGGCGAGGCGGTCGTCGCCGCCGGGACCTTCCTGTTCGACTCCGAGACGCAGATGATGGGCGGCGGCGGCCACGCGGGGCACGGGGGCTGATGCTGGCCCGCCTCATCGACTGGAGCGGGCGCAACCGCTTCCTCGTGTTCCTGGCCTCGCTGCTCGCGACGGCGGCCGGCGTGCTCGCCGCGCTGCGGAGCCCGCTGGACGCGATCCCCGACCTCTCCGACCCGCAGGTCATCGTGTTCGCGGAGTGGATGGGCCGCTCCCCGCAGCTGGTGGAGGACCAGGTCACCTACCCGCTCGTGACCGGCCTCCAGGCGCTCCCCGGCGTCAAGGCGGTGCGCGGCTTCACGATGTTCGGGATGTCGTTCACCTACGTGCTCCTCCACGACGGCGTGGACCCCTACTGGGCCCGCACGCGCGTGAGCGAGCGGCTCGACGTGCTCGAGGCCCGCCTCCCTCCCGACGTGGAGCTCTCGCTGGGCCCCGACGCCTCCGCGGTCGGTTGGGTCTACCAGTACGCGCTGGTCGACCTCACCGGTCAGCGCTCGGTGGCCGACCTGCGCTCGCTCCAGGACTGGACGCTCCGCTTCGCCCTCGAAGGGGTCGACGGCGTCGCGGAGGTCGCGGCCGTCGGCGGCTTCGAGAAGCAGTACCAGGCCGTGCTCGACCCCGAGCGGATGCGCGCGGCGGGGATCACCGTCGGGGACGTCACCGGCGCGCTCGCGCGGAACAACCGCGACGTGGGCGGCCGCGTCGTCGAGGAGGCCGGCCGGGAGCTCTACGTGCAGGGCCGCGGCCTCGTGGGGGACCTCGCCGACCTCGACCGGGTGTACGTGGGGCTCGGCCCCGACGGCGCGCCCGTCGCCCTCGCGAACATCGCGAGCGTGGAGCTCGGCCCGGAGATCCGCCGCGGCATCGCCGACCTCAACGGCGAAGGCGAGTCCGTCGGCGGGCTGATCGTCGCGCGGCAGGGCGAGAACGCGCTCAGGGTCATCGACGCGGTGAAGGCCCGGCTCGCGGAGGTGCCGCTCCCCGACGGCGTCGAGATCGTGCCCGTCTACGACCGCTCCGAGCTCATCCGCGGCTCGGTCGCCACGCTGTTCGAGTCCATCGGCGAGGAGATCGTCATCATCGCCCTCCTCCTCGGCTTCTTCCTGCTCCACGCGCGCTCGGTGCTGGTGCCGATCCTCGTGCTGCCGTGCGCCATCGCGGTGGCGTTCGTGCCCATGTACTTCATGGGGTTGACCGTCAACATCATGTCCCTCGCGGGCATCGTCATCGCGATCGGCGACATGGTCGACGCGGTGGTGCTCCTCGTGGAGAACGCCGCGCGACGCATCGAAGACCACCCCGAGGAGGACCGCACCGAGGTCGTCCTCGCCGCCGCCCGCGAGCTCGGCGGGCCGCTCGTCTCCTCGCTGCTCCTCATCGCGGTCAGCTTCCTGCCCATCTTCGCCCTGGAGGCGCAGGAGGGGCGCCTCTTCACGCCGCTCGCGTGGACGAAGACCTTCGCCATGCTCGCGGCGGCGCTCTTCACGCTCACGCTCGCCCCGGCCCTCGCCGTCACGCTCCTGCGCGGCCGGATCCCGGCGGAGTCCTCCAACCCGCTGAACCGCGGCCTCCGGGCGGTCTACCGGCCGATCGTCGGGCTCGCGACGCGCCACCCGTGGCCCTTCGTCGCCGTCGCCGCCCTCGCCACGGCCGTGACGGTGCCCGTCTACGGCGGGCTCGGCCGCGAGTTCATGCCGCCGCTCTACGAGGGCTCGCTCCTCTACATGCCGATCACGATCCCCGGCATCTCCGCGGAGCAGGCCCGCACGCTGCTCCAGGCCCAGGACGCCTTCCTCGCGAGGATCCCCGAGGTCGACCGGGTGCTCGGGAAGGCCGGCCGCGCCGAGACGGCCACCGATCCGGCCCCGCTCTCGATGTTCGAGACGATCATCACGCTGAAGCCGCGCGACGAGTGGCGCCCCGGCGTCACGGTGGACGACATCGTGGACGAGATGGAGGCCGGGATGGACTACCCCGGCGTCCAGAACGCCTTCACGATGCCGATCAAGGCCCGCGTGGACATGCTCACCACGGGCATCCGCACGCCGGTCGGCGTGAAGGTGCTCGGCGACGAACTCCACGCCATCGCCGAGGCGGGCGAGCGCATCGAGGCCGCCCTCCGCGAGGTGGCGGGGACCCGGAGCGTGTACGCGGAGCGCCAGCTCGCCGCCGTGTTCGTCGAGGTGGCGCCGCGCCGCGACGACCTCCTCCGCTACGGCGCCTCCACCGACGACGTGCTCGACGTCGTCGAGATGGGCCTCGGCGGCATGCCCGTCGGCCGCGTGTTCGACGGGCGCGAGCGCTACTCGCTCGTCGCGCGCTTCGGCCGGGACTTCCGGGCCGACGAGGACGGCATCCGCCGCCTCCCCGTCTCCACCGCCCTCGGGGTCGTGCCCCTCGGCCAGCTCGCCGACGTGACGCGCGCGCCCGGCCCCGCGATGCTCGTGGACGAAGGCGGGAAGCTCGCCGCCTACATCTACGTCGACCCCGGCTCGCGCGACCTCGGCGGCTACGTCGACGAGGCCCGGGAGGTCGTCGACCGGCTGGGCCTCGACCCCGACCTCCAGGTGGTCTGGACCGGCCAGTACGAGTTCCTCGAGCGGGCCCAGGCGCGGCTCGTGATCATGGCGCCCATCACCGTCGCGCTCGTGTTCCTGCTCGTCTACCTCTCCTTCCGCACGATCGGGGAGACGGGCATCGTGCTCCTCACCCTCCCCTTCTCCGTGCTCGGCGGCATCTGGTTCCTCGCGGCCGCCGGCTACGACCTCTCGATCGCCTCGTGGGTGGCGATGATCGCGCTCATCGGGGTGGGCGCGGAGGTCGGGATGGTGCTCGCGGTCTACCTCGACCTGGGGGTGAAGCGCGCGCTCGACGCCGGCGAGTCGCTCACGCCCGCCCGGCTCGCGGAGCTCGCCGCCGACAGCGCCGCCGGCCGCATGCGCGGCATGGTGCTCGCCATCGCGATGAACCTCTTCGGGCTCCTCCCCGTGCTCCTCAGCCAGGGCGTCGGCTCCGACATGGCGCGCCGCATGGCCGGGCCGATGTTCGGCGGGCTCCTGACCCTCACCTTCATGACCGCGCTCGTGCTCCCCGCCATGTGGGTGCTCTGGCGCACGCGGCAGCTGGAGAAGGGGACGCTCGCACGCTCCCTGGCACGATCGAGGGCCTGATCTTCTTGGGACGGGGGGGCGCGCCCCCCCGCAACGCCCCCCCTTCCCGCGCTCGGCTACGACGCCGGGCGCACCCGCTCCGCCGGCACGAGCCGCTTCGCCCGCGCCAGGATCTCCTCCGCGGCCCCCGGCTCCTCGGACCGGATCTCCACCGCGAAGCCCGTCCCCGTCGAGATCACCGTCGCCTCGGCCCCCTTCGGCACGAGCGGATCCAGGGGCTGCTCGGGCATGTCGTGGCCGACGGCGGCGTTCCGCGCGAGGTGGCAGTCGACCACCCGCTGCAGCCACTCGGCCGTCAGCCCCTCCACGGCGCGCACCGTGACGATCGCCCCGAGCAGCCGCTCGTCCGGCTGCTTGCCGCCGCGGTGCACGATCAGCGGCTCGATGCTCGCGATGTCGGCCGCGTGCTGGCGGAAGGGGCTCAGGTCCACGTCCACGGGGTCGAGGCCCACACACGCGCGGGCCTCGGCCTCGCGGAGCGCCGCCGAGGCGGCCCGGTGCTCGGCGGCCATCTCGCGGTGGCGCTCGGCCTCGCGCAGGTAGGCCTCCGTGGGGTTGGTCCAGCACGGGTGCCGGCCCTTCCCGGCGCCGCAGAGGCCCTTCTCGTCGGGCGCGCCCGGCTCGTAGCGCTGGGCTTCTTCGGCGGCGGACTCCTCGTGCGCGACGGCCCGGGCCTCGTGCTCGGCGGCCGCCATCGCGTGGGGCTCCGTGCCCTCCGTCCGGGCCGCGCAGCCCGCAAGCGCGACGGCGACGAGACTCGGCAGCATGCGCATGGTGCGTCCCCGGGTGTACCCAGGGAGCGTAGACACGTGGTGCCACCCGGACCGGGTGACACCCATCGGGAACCGCTCCCCGCGCGGAGGCGCTACCGCGCCGCGCCCTTGCGCACCTTCAGCCAGTCCTGGAGCTCCTCTATCTCCTTCGACTGCGCGTCGATCACCTCCTGCGCCTTGGCCCGCATCTCGGGGTCGGCGCCGTACTGGAGCTCGACGTTGGCCATGTCGATCGCGCCCTGGTGGTGGGCGATCATCATGTTCGCGAAGTCGATGTCGGCGTCTCCGACCATCGGCCGCATCATCTGGCGGTTCATCCTCTCGGTCGCCGACATGAACGCCTGCTCGGCCGGCGCGGGCGCCTCGCCGCCCTCGCGCGGGGCCGCCCCGAGCAGGAGCCCGAGGCTCAGGACGCCGGCGCCCACGACCACGAATCGGTTGGACATCTCCCCCTCCCCGCCCCGTCTGATAAACACCGGGCCTCCGCGTCGGGCGCCACCCGACGCCGGGCTCATCGGGGGTACATCGTGTACACGGCGCCCGCGCTCGACCCGCCGGTCGTGTCGCCGGGCGCGCCGATGTACACCTCGCCGCGTCCGTCGGCGTCGAGGTCCGCGAGGCCCACGGCCATGCCCGTGTAGCTGGAGACGGTCGGGCCGGTGAAGATCGCGTCGGCGTCCGCGGCCGTGTACCCGCCCGAGGGACCGTAGAAGAGGTAGGCCCCGCCGAACAGCGGCCCCGCGAGGGAGTCGCCCACCGCGCCGGCGAGCACGTCGCCCCGGCCGTCCCCGTCGATGTCCGAGGCCGCGATGGACGCGCACATCAGCGCGTCGACGCTGCCGCCGTGGATCGTGACCTCGGCCGAGGTCACGTCGTCGGTGCCGGCCACCGGGCCGAGGAACACGTACGCGGCGCCGGCGCCCTCTCCGACCGTGGCGTCGCCCGGCGCGCACACCAGCGCGTCCGCGAGGCCGTCCCCGTCGACGTCGCCGGCGTTCACCGCCTCGCCCAGCTGGTCCGACGCCGAGTCCGCGACGCGCCGGCCGTCGGCGTCCCCGAGGTCGAGCAGGGCGTCCGGGGGGCCGTACACCACGTAGAGCGCGCCCCCGTACGTGCCCCCGAAGCTCGAGAAGGGCGCCGTGACGAGCAGGTCGCCCACGCCGTCGCCGTCGAGGTCCGCCCCCGCGCGCACGGCGTAGCCGGTGTACCAGGCGTCCGACTCGGCGGTGATCGCCGCGTCGGCCCCGGTCTCCAGGTCCACGTCCGTGCCGGTGGCGAAGGGGCCGTACGCCACGTAGGCCGCCCCCGCGTAGAGGCTGCCGCTCCGCCGGCCCGCGTGGTAGGCGCCCACGAGGGCGTCGGCGTAGCCGTCGCCGTTCACGTCCCCGAGGTCGCTCCCGTGCCCCGCGAACGAGCTCGCCGGGCCCGCCAGGAGCACGTCGTGGTCCCCGGCGAGGTCCACGTCGTCCGTCACCGGCCCGAGCACCAGGAACACGCCCGGGGCCGTCCCGTACGGCGCGCCGAAGCCGATGTCGTCCACGCCGTCGCCGTTCACGTCCGCGACACCGATCGAGCGACCGGCGCCGTAGGTCACGTCGGGGTCTCCGAGGACCTGCGGGCCCGCGTCGTCGAGCGCCACGTCCCCCGACCACGCGCCCGACACGACGTAGCCGCCGCCGCCGAGGTTCCCCGCGCGCAGCGTGGCCACGACGAGGTCGTCGACGCCGTCGCCGGTGGGATCCCCCACCGCGAGAGAGCCGCCGGCGTAGTGATTGGGCGACGCGGCGTAGAGCTTCGCGTCGGCGGCGGCGAGGTCGTACACGCCGTCGAAGCCGCACGCGAGGTCGGCGCCGTCGCAGTCGCCGTCGATCCCGTCCTCGCAGACCTCGGCCCCGCCGGGGAACACGCCGGCGTCGGCGTCGTCGCAGTCGTCGCCGTCCACGCAGGCGTCCGTGCGGTGCCCATCCCCGTCGGCGTCCATCCCCTCGTCGATCGCGCCGTCGCAGTCGTCGTCCTCGCCGTCGCAGGCCTCCGTCGCCCCCGGGTGTGCCTCGGCGTCGCCGGGCCAGCAGTCGCTGCCGTCCAGGATCCAGCCATCCTCCGGGAGGCACGTGTGTACGGCGTAGTCGGGATCCCCCCAGCCGTCGCCGTCGACATCGCTGTGCCACTCCTCGACCACGCCGTGGTCGGCCCGCCCGTCGCAGTCGTCGTCCACCGCGTTGCACCGCTCCGCGGCGCCGGGGAACACCTCGGCATCCGTGTCGTCGCAGTCCGTGCCGTCGAGCACCCAGCCGGCGTCCGGCGTGCCGGTCACCACCGTGATGGCGGGATCTCCGTAGCCGTCGCCGTCCGCGTCGCGGTGCCACGTCGGGCCCTCCGGGGCCGTGTCGCCGGTGTCGTCGCCGCCCGTCTCGTCCGGCCGCGCGGTCTCCCCGCCCTTCGGCCCCTCGGCGGGCCCCGCGCACGCGAGGAGGAGGAGCCCGACGACGCCCACCTACCCCTCCACCCAGTCCTCGGCCGTGACGGTCCGGGTCCCGGTCACGGCGAGGCCGCAATCCGCCGTGCTGACCTCGGCGGTGGTCGTGCCGACCTGCCCGTCGACGCCCTCGATGCGCAGCGCGCACACGTCCCCGATGGGCGCGTCGAAGTACACGGCGAAGTGCCGCCCGAAGTGGTGGTGGTCCGGGCGGTAGATCAGCCGGAAGTAGTCGGTGACCTCGAAGGCCGTGCCGTCGAGCGTGCCCGTGGCGCGCACGAAGGTGCTCGGGGCCGTCTCGATGAGGTTCAGGCCCATCCAGAGCTCGAGCTCGATCTGCCCGCCGTCGAAGGTGACGGTGTGGACGTTCCGCGTCCAGGCGTCCTCCGCGCAGGGGCCGAACGTCATCGCCTCCACGTCGTACGGCGAGCCCGCGCTCGGGTAGAGCGTGAACACCCCGCTCGCGCCCGTCGAGGCGTCCGCCTCCCCGCCGTCGAGCACGAGCGGCGCCGGCACGTCGTCGGCGGGCCCGACCAGCACCAGCGTGTGCGCGAGCGTGTACTGGTCGGTGCCCTCCTGCGTCTCCGCCAGCAGGGGCTGGCTGCCGGAAACGTAGGTGTACGTCGTCGTGCCGTACGTGTTCGGCGACACGTCGGTCGTGCCGTCCCCCGCCATCGCCGCCGACCACGTCGGGCCGTCGGGCAACAACGTGCACACGGGGAGCGTGAGGCCGTAGACGCCGTCCACCGTCGGCACGGCGTAGGTCCCGTCGGGGATCCGGAGCTTCGCCTTGGCGGCGACCTCCTGCTCCAGCGTCCGCGACTCGTTCGGCGCGCTGCAGTACGTCGCGCCGTCGGCCTCCACCGCGCCGATCCAGGTCGGGTCGCCCACCCACGCCGTCGCGTCCGGGCAGTGCGCCCAGTCGGGATCCGCGTCGGTGTCGGTGTCCGTGTCGGTGTCCGTGTCGGCGTCGGTGTCCGCGTCCGTATCGGTGTCGGTGTCGGTGTCGATGTCGGTGTCGGCCGGGGCGGTGTCCTTCGACCCGTCGGCGCAGGCGAGCAGCAGGAGGAGCATCGGGCCTCTCAGCGCAAAAAGGGGCGGATCTGCTTGATGACGAGCTGGCCGTCCGAGCGGACCTTCCACTCGGTGTCCCACAACACGTCGTGGCCCGCGGGCACCTCGTCGTCCAGCGGGTAGACCTGCGCGATGTCCCACAACGCCGCGCCGAGCTCGGCGAGCTGGGCGTCGGTCAGGACGATCTCGGCCTCCGAGCTCTGGGACACGCGGTCGATGGTCGTGACGGCGCCGTCGGTCAGCGTGAGGAGGTTCTTCTCCGGGTACACGCCCGGCTCGGCGGCCACGACCTCCAGCTCGCCGTACTGCGCGTTCACGAGGTAGCGGTCGTCGCCGGCGCTCGTGGGGTTGCCCGTGAACGCCACGATGTTGGCGAGCTCGCCGCCGGTGCGGGTGTCGACGAGCACGCCCATCGCCACCTCGCCGTGGTCGATGCCGTACCAGTCCCGCTCCTCCCACGCGACCATGCCCCAGGTGGACGCCCACACCTCGAGCAGCGCGTGGCTGATCGTCTGCTCCTTCTCCTTGAGCGGGTCGCACAGGCTCGGGCCGAGCTCGTCCCCGTCGAGCTCGTCGGCGAGGCAGCCGCTCTCCGACTGGTAGAGCCCCGCGCCGCTGAACTCCAGCCCGTCCTCGGCGTTGCTCGAGCTGCGGAAGCGCACCATCACGTCGTCGGTGCCCCACACCTCCAGGATCCGCGCCTCCAACAGGTCGAGCACGGCGGGGTCGACCACCGACTCGTCCTCCATCGCGTCGGTGATCGCCGCCAGCCGCTCGGCCCGCACGGCCGCGTCCGTGAGGAAGGCCGGATCGGCGTGCCACGCCTCCAGCGTCTCCGCGAAGGTGTGCTCCGCGGCGCCGCCGCCGAGGTCCACCGACCACGTCGCGGTGCGCACGAAGGCGTCGTAGTACGCGAACGGGATCAGGAAGCCGTCGAGCTGGTAGGCGGGGTCGATGCGCTGGTAGAGCGTCGCAAGGTTCGCGCCCTTCGCGCCGTAGGTGCACACGCCGTCCTCGCGCTCCTCCGGCGTGGTGGTCACGAGCTCGAGCAGCCCCGGCATCGCCGTCTCCACGAGGTCCGGCGCGCAGATGGTCACCGGGTCCGGGCGGATGCTCGTCCACCAGGCCTCGGCCTCCTCGATCGTCGCGCTCGCGACGCCGTACGCGGACGTGCCGCACTCGAAGCGCACGAGCTGGTCCTCCCAGGCGGCGAGCTCCTCCAGGGGCCCGTTCACGTAGCAGTTGGGCGTGCCGCGGGCGGTGCTGCGCACGTTGAGGTGGGAGAGCGTGCCCTGGCGCGTGCCGGTCACGATCCCGCTCACGACGCGCTCCAGGTCCTCGGGCGCCTCGTCGATGACGACGATGTCCTGGTAGCCGAACGCGCCCGCCTCGGTGGCGTCCGCGAGCTCGGCCAGCGTGTAGAGCCGCAGGTAGCCGTAGGCCGTACCGGGGTTGTAGGCCTCGTAGTCCACCTCGGCGGGGTTCTCGATGCGGAAGGGCACGTCGTCCCACCCGAGCGCCGCCTCCTGCTGCGCCGGCGAGTTGGGCACCCACGCGAGCTCGCCGAGCTGGAAGCGGTCCTTCAGCTGGGTCCACGCCGCGGTGACCTGCTCCAGCGTCACCGTGCTCGCGGGATCCACCGGGTCGTCCCACACGGTGAAGCCGTAGAAGAAGCCGTCCCCGTCGAGGTAGAGCGAGTAGGTGCCCGCGTAGTAGGCGCGGGTGTCCGGGTACAGCACGAGGTCCTGGTACTGCCCCGTCGTGAGCCCCGCGTAGTCGTCGGGGAACGCGGTCACGAGGAAGTCGTAGTGGAGCGTGAAGGCGTTCACGTCGAGGAAGGCCGGCGGCACCGGCGCGTCCTCGACCGCGGGCACGAGGTACTTCCCGACGCGGAGCTGGTCCACGGTCCCAGCTGGGACCGTCACGCCGTTGAAGGTCTCGTCGTCCGGGATCGAGTGGACGCACGCCCGGTATCCGAGGCGGGCCTCCGCTTCCGGGCAGGCGGTCTCGTCCCCGGTCGGCGGGGCGGTGTCCGTGTCGACCGGGTCGTCCTTGGGTGGGTCGTCGGGATCACAACCGGCGAGGAGCAGGGAGAGCAGGAGCATCGCGCGTGCCATGGGTCTGTACGGTAGCTGTGCAGCGACCGACCCGCACCGATCCTCCGATCCTCACTCCGCCGCGTAGGACACGTACACGGCGCCGGCGCTGGCGCCACCCGTGCCCTCCGCCGGCGCGCCGAGCACGATCTCCAGGTCGCCGTCGGCGTCGAGGTCGCCGAAGGCCACCGACTCGCCCACCTGGTCGTCGGCGCTCTCGCCCACGAAGATCGCGTCGGCGTCGGACAAGGAGAGCGTGCCGGAGCCCGGCCCGAAGAAGAGCCACGCCGCCCCCGCGTTCCGGCCGCCGGTCGAGTCGCCGATGCCGCCCACGAGCAGCTCGCCGGCGCCGTCCTCGTCGAGGTCCGCCACCGCCAGCCCGAGCCCGACCTGCTGGCTCGGGTCGTCGCCCCGCAGCACGATGTCCGCCGACGCGAGGTCCATCGTCCCGGACGCCGGCCCGTACACGACGTAGGCCGCGCCCGCGTTCCGGTTGGCCGTGTCGTAGGCGCCGACCACCACGTCCGCGAGCCCGTCGCCGTCGACGTCGCCCATCGCCAGCTCCTCGCCGGCGTAGTCGCTCGGTGCCTCGCCGTAGAGCATGCCGTCCGCGGAGGCGAGGTCGAAGTCGCCCGTCACGCCGCCGTAGATGATGTACGCGGTGCCGCTGTACGGGCCGGACACCGAGGCGTAGGGGGCCACCGCGAGGATGTCGCCGATGCCGTCGCCGTCGAGGTCCTGGCCGGCGCGCACGTAGCGCCCGGCGTAGGCGGAGGCGTACTCGCCGATGAGCCGCGCGTCGGCCTCGTCGCGGAGCGTGTAGGTGCCCGCGGAGAGCGGCCCGTACTCGATGTACACGGTGCCCGAGGCGTAGCCGCCGGCGGTGTCCTCGTAGGCGCCGATGATCGCGTCGTCCACGCCGTCGCCGTTCACGTCCGCGATGTCGGAGCCGTGCCCGGTCTCCGTGTTGGCGACGCCCTCGTAGAGGATCGGGGCGTCGAGCAGCTGGGTGTCCCCGGTGATCGGCCCGAGCACGATCCACTCGCGGTCGGTGCCGTCGGGCGCGCCGATCGCGAGGTCGTTCACCCCGTCGCCGTCGACGTCGCCGACACCCATCGACCGGCCCGCCGCGTAGGTCGCGCGCGAGCCCTCGACCCGCCAACCGGCGCCCTCCAGCGTGTCGCTCGTGGTCACCGGGCCCGGGATCACGAAGGCGCCGCCGTTGTAGCTGTCGGCGTACATCGTCGCGACCACGAGGTCGTTCACGCCGTCGGCGTCGAGGTCCGCGATCTCCACGAGCCGCCCGGCGTCGTAGTTCGGGCTGCCCGAGTGCACCTTCACGGCCGTGCCGAGGTCGATCGTGCCGTCGTAGCCGCAGTTCGCGTCGCCGCCGTCGCAGTCGTTGTCCTTCCCGTCCTCGCACACCTCGACCGCGCCGGGGAACACGTCCGGGTCGGCGTCGTCGCAGTCCGCGCCGCCGCAGGCGTCGGAGCGCTCGCCGTCGCCGTCGAGCTCGAAGTCCTCGTCCACCTCGCCGTCGCAGTCGTCGTCGTCGTCGTTGCAGCGCTCGGCGGCGCCCGGGTGGGCCTCGGCGTCGCCGGGCCGGCAGTCGGTCCCGTCGAGCACGTAGCCCTCGGGGGGCGCGCACGTCTCGAGCGTGTTGGTCATGTGGCCGTAGCCGTCGCCGTCGGTGTCGGTGTGCCACACCTGCACCTCGCCGAGGTCCGCGCGCCCGTCGCAGTCGTCGTCGTCGAGGTCGCACACCTCCTCGGCGCCGGGGTGCACGAGCGCGTTCGTGTCGTCGCAGTCGGTGCCGTCGAGGATCCGCCCCGCCTCGGGCGTGCACGTCTCCACCGCCGTGGCGGGGTCGCCGTAGCCATCACCGTCGGCGTCCACGTGCCAGAAGCCGTACCCGGCCTCGAGCGCGCCGTCGCAGTCGTCGTCGACGCCGTTGCAGAGCTCCTCGACGCCCGGGTGCACGTCGGCGGCGGCGTCGTCGCAGTCGGCCTCGTTGTCCGCCATGCCGGCGGGCGCGTCGCAGCCGAGCACCGTGTCGCCGCCGGCCCCGTAGCCGTCGCCGTCGCGGTCGAACCAGTACGTGATCAGCACGCCCTCGTCGGACTGGCCGTCGCAGTCCTGGTCGTCCCCGTCGCACACCTCGGCGGCCCCCGGGTGGATCGTGTCGTCGTCGTCGTCGCAGTCGTCCGCGGCGACGACCCCGTCACCGTCGGCGTCGACCTCCCCCGGGGGGAGCTCGATCTTGTCGTCCGGATTGCAGGCAGCGAGCCAGAAGAGCAGGAGGCGCATGGCGGGTGGTCCTCCGCGCAGGATGCACCGACGCGCGCGTGATGGCCAGCGGTTCGACGGACGAACGAGGCCGAAGCCGCGGGCCCGGCGCGCCCGGCTCCGCTTGGCACTCCCAGGGAGGCCCGGGTAGTCTGCGGAATCCCTGGTGCTCCTCCATGCGCCTCCTCTGGATCGCGCTGCTTCCGGCCTGCAACGAGTACGAGCTCCAGCCCCCCGGCGGCAAGTCCACCGCCCCCGAGACGCCCACCATCGAGGTGTGGCCGCCCGCGCTCGCCTTCGACCCCCTCGCGCTCGGCGACGCCAGCACGCAGACGCTGACCGTCCGGAACGTCGGCCTCGCCCCGCTCACGGTGGTCGGCGCCCAGGTC
Organism: uncultured Enterobacteriaceae bacterium; assembly: GCA_964457335.1. Lineage (GTDB taxonomy): Bacteria > Myxococcota_A > UBA796 > UBA796 > SXON01 > CAJBVW01. Next base: position 13,358 of record CAYWGD010000129.1, read on the forward strand.
GCCGGCACCTCGGCGTTCTCGCTCGTGACCGAGCCCGACGTCGTGCTCGAGCCCGAGGAGGAGACCACCTTCGACGTGGCGTTCAGCCCCGTCAACCCCGAGGACGCCGGCAGCGTCTACGTGCTCTCCGACGATCCCGAGGCCGGCAGCGTCGAGGTCCCGCTCACCGGCGGGGCGCTCGTGGGCGAGCTGCTCGTCCTCCCGAACCCGCTGGACTTCGGCGACGTCCCGCTCGGCTGCGGGCAGGAGAAGTCGGTGTGGGTCCAGAACGTCGGGCTCGTGGACCTCACCATCGACACGATCGTGCAGCTCGGGGACTCGTTCGGCTCCGACTGGGACTTCGAGCTCCCGCTCACGCTCGCGGCGGGCGAGTCGCTCGAGGTGCCGCTCGCCTACTCGCCGGACGACCTCGTCGAGGACGAGGGCGAGGTCTGGATCACGAGCGACGCCATCGTCGGCCTCACCGTCGCGCGCCAACAGGGCAACGGCACCGAGGACAGCTCGATCGAGGACGACTGGTGGCAGGGCAACGGGCCCTGGGAGCAGACGGACATCGTCTTCTACGTCGACCAGTCCGGGTCGATGGTCGACGACCAGGAGCGGCTCCGCCAGAACTTCGACCGCTTCGTCGACATCCTCGCGGAGCTCGACCTCGACTGGCAGATCATGGTCGTGACCGACGAGGACGGCTGCCACAACGGCGAGATCATCAACCGCGACACGACGAACGGCGGCGAGATCTTCTCCGCCGCGGTCGAAGGCCCCTACGGGCGCTGGACCGAGGCCGGCCTCTCGCTCGTCGCCGAGGCGCTCGACGACGCCGGCCCAGGCGGCTGCAACGAGGGCTTCCTACGGACGAACGCCAAGACCACCGCGGTCATGGTCTCCGACGAGTCCGAGCAGTCCCGCAACGACTGGGAGCACTACGTCGCCCGGATGCGCTCCGTGGCGCCGTCGGTCGGCATCACCTCGATCGTCGGGGACGTGCCCGAGGGCTGTGCCACCGCCGACCCCGGCACCGGCTACGTCGAGGCGAGCCTCGCCACCGGCGGCGCGGTGCTCTCGATCTGCAACGAGGACTGGTCGAGCTACTTCGAGACGATCGCCGAGCTCTCCGGCAGCGGCCAGACCGACACCTTCGTGCTCTCGTCCATCCCCGACCCCGCCACGTTGGTCGTGCGCGTGGACGGCGAGCCCAACACCGACTGGACCTACGACGCCACCTGGAACGCCATCGTGTTCCCGGCAACGGCGGTGCCCGCGCCGGGCGTGCAGGTCCAGGCCTGGTACGACATCGCGGCGGACTGCGAGGGCTGATACCGCGCGGGCAGGTGCCGCCCGACGCGCGAGCGCGCCCGCGTTAGGGCGCCGTCTCTGCCCCCGGAGCGCCCATGCCGTACGAGGTCTACAAGATCCTGCACATCATCGGGCTCGTCGCCATCTGGGCGGCCCTCGGCGGCGCCACGCTGCACGCGATGAACGGCGGCACGAAGGAGACGAACCCCTCGCGCAAGCTCGTCGCGGCCACGCACGGCGTCGGCCTCTTCCTGATGCTGCTCGGCGGCTTCGGCATGCTCGCGCGCCTCGGCATGACGAGCGGCCTCCCCGGCTGGGCCATCGCCAAGGTGGTGCTCTGGCTCTTCGTCGGCGGGCTGCTCGCGGTGCCCCTGCGCGTGCCCTCCCTCGCGAAGCCGATGTGGTTCCTGATGCCGCTCGTCGCCGGCCTCGGGGCCTGGCTGGCGCTCGCGAAGCCCTTCTAGGCCGTCGGGGTCAACTTTTTCTTGGGACGGGGGGGCGGGCCCCCCCGTAACGAGCCTGTGAAGAAATCCCCCAGAAGAGAGCCTGTGGAGAAACCGGAGCCCGGGCCGGCGACGGCTCGCGGCGGCCCTGCGGCCCGGGTCCGGCGGGGGGGCAGCCCGTAGGGAGGACCCGCCGGGGGCCCCGGGACGCGGTTCTTGGGCCGCCGCGAGACGGCGACGGCACGGGCGGGGGGACTTCACAGGCTCAACGCCCCCCCCCCTCACACGGCGAGCTCTTCCAGGAACTGGAGGGTCTTGCGCTCGGTTTCGCGGTTGCGCCGCACGTCCGGGCCCACCGCGTCGAGGAGCGCGTAGCCGAGCGTGACCCCCTCGCGGGCCGCGGCCTTCAGGGCGGCGGCGTCGTATGCGCACACCGTACGGGCCAGGGCGTCGAGGCGGGGCGAGCGCGTCTCCTCCAGCCGGCGGAGGGCCCGGGGCGCGACGCCCGCCTCCAGCGCGAGCAGCGGCGCCAACACGCGCCTGCGCAGGAAGTCGAGGCTGTCGACCGCCTCGTAGAGCTCGCCGCGACCGATCTTGACGGCGAGGTAGTGCGCCCAGCCCGGGAGGCGGTCCGCGCACCACTGGACGTCGAGGCGCGGCGGTCCGGCCGGCGCGGGCGGCGGAAGCTCCGGGGCCGCGCCGTCGCGGCTCCACGCCACGGCCGTCGGGTAGGTGAGCGTCGGCGCGTCCTTCCAGGCCATGAACTTCACGTCCACGTGGAGGAGCGGCGCGTCGTAGAGGCAGATGAGGAGCCGGGGCTCGCCGAAGTGGTCGGCGCGGAAGGCTGAGAGCAGCGGGCCGAGGCGGCCGACGATCGCGACGTGCTCGTCCCAGAGCGCGCGCTCGGCCTCGTCGGCGACCAGCACGACCAGGTCGAGGTCGGACCACTCGTCCATGCCGCCGGTCACCGCCGAGCCGCTCACGAGCACGGCCCGGACGCGCGGGTCGGCCTGGAGCACCGCGAGGGCGCGGTCGAAGAAGGCGCGATGCGTCGGGGGGAACGCGAACATCCCCGAGGTGTAGCACAGGCGCCTGCGGGCGGGCCCGGGACGCCACTCGCGTCCGCACGCCCCCCCTCCATCACCGACCCGCGCCCCATCTCGACACAACGCGGAGAGACCTCGACATCTGCTCGAGTTGCGTCGCCTCCGCGGCCGAAAAACACGACACGACTCGGAGAGACCTCGACATCTGGTCGAGTTGCGTCGCCCCCGCGGCCGAAAACGCGACACGACTCCGTGAAACCTCGACATCTGGTCGAGCTGCGTCGCCCCGGCGGTGTCAGGAATTGATCATTGACACCTACGGCTGCGCCGTAGGTGTCAATGATCAATTCCTGACACCCTCCGATCCCCCCGGGCACCCGAGCCCCCGACGCCCCTCCCCCGCGCCGACGTCTCCGCAGCGGCTCGGCCGGCTGCCCGAACCCAGATCCGATCGCGACGGATTGGCGACTCGAAGCGCGAGCCCGCGCGTGTGCCGATACACTGCGCGCCATGTCGATGGACGAGTCGGTCGCCGCCGTGCGGCGCGTGGTGGAGGCGGCCCGCGAGGGCCTCGTGGAGCGCGAGAGCCTCGTGGAGGCCATCGTGCTGGCCGCGGTCGCGGGGGAGCACGTGCTCGTGATCGGGCCGCCCGGCACGGCCAAGAGCGAGGCGGTCCGTCGGGTCGCGCGCGCGCTCGGCGGGGGCTACTTCGAGTACCTGCTCGGCCGCTTCACCGAGCCCAACGAGATCTTCGGGCCCATCGACCTCCGCGGGCTCCGCGAGGGGCGGGTCGAGACGGTCACCGCCGGGATGCTGCCCGAGGCCGAGCTCGCCTTCCTCGACGAGGTGTTCCTCGGGTCGACGGCCATCCTCAACACGCTGCTCGGCGTGCTGAACGAGCGCACGTTCCGGCGCGGGAGCACGGTCGTGCGCTGCCCGCTGCGCGTGTGCGTGGGCGCGTCGAACGCGCTTCCCGAGGACGAGTCGCTCGCGGCGTTCGCGGACCGCTTCCTCGTGCGCGTGTTCGTGGAGCCCGTCGGGGACGCCTTCCTGGAGGCGCTGCTCGAGGGCGGTTGGTCCCTCGACCGGCGCGCGGCGGCCGAGCCCGTGGGCATGGCGCCGCTCGACGCGCTCGCCGCGGCGGCGCGCACCGTCGACATGGGGCCCGCGCGGGCCACGATCGCGCAGGCCGTGCGCCGCTTGCGGCAGGCCGGCGTCGCGCTCCCCGACCGGCGCATCGTGCGCGTGCAGCGGCTCGTGGCCGCCGCGGCCGTGCTCGACGGGCGCACCACGGCGACCGCGGCCGACCTCTGGCCGCTCGTGTGGGCGGTGCAGACGCCGCAGGCCCAGTCCCTCGCGCGCGAGGCGCTCGGCGAGCTCCTGGCGACCACGCAGAACCGCACGCTCACGGCGGCGGCGGCCGAGGCGTCCTCGGGGCCGTTGGCGCGCGCCGCGCGCGTGGTGGAGCTGGGGCGGAAGGTGCTCGACGCGCGCCCGACGGAGCCCGAGGCGCTCGCGGCGTGGAAGCGGCGCGTGGAGGCCATCGCGCGGGACATCGACGCGGGCTTCCCCGCGGACGCGCACCCGCCGGCCCTCGCGGAGCTGCGGCGCGAGGTCGTCGCGGCGCTCGGCGCGGCGTGAGCGTGGACGCGCTGCCGGTCGCCTGGGGGCCGCGGGAGCCGCCGCTCGCGCCCGTGGCCGTCGTGGCCCGCGGCACGATCGCCACCGCGCTCGGCACCGCGCTGCTCCTGGACCCGCGCCCCGCGCTCGCGGGCGTGTGCGGGCCGGGGCTCCTCGTCCTCTTCGGCCCCGCCGACGCCCTCCCGTGGGTGGACGGCTGCGCGTACCTGGGGCGGGACCCCGACGCCCCCGGCGTGCTCCTCCCGACGACGCTGCGTCCCGACGCGCCCCTCCCGCTGTTCGCACGGGCGGTGCTCGCGCGCGTGCCCGACGGTGGCGCTCCGGTGGCGGTGCTCCGCGACCCGCCCGCGCTCGTGCCCCTCGGCGGCGCGCGCCCGGTCGACCGGATGCGGCTGACCGGGTGGCTCGACATGGAGCGGGCCCGCCGATGAGCGCGCTCCCGCCCGAGCTGGCGCCCTGGGCCGAGGTGCTCGCGGGCCTCGCCCCCGACCTCGTGGAGGGGGTCGGGCGGATGGCGCGCCGCCTCGACCTGCTGCTCGGGCGCGTGCGCGTGCGGCCGCGCCCCCGCGGCGACGACCCCGAGGGCTACGACGGCCTCGACCGCCGCGGCCCCTACGACCGGCTCCTGCTCTCGGAGTGGGCGCTCGCGGACGAGGTGCCCGAGGAGTTCGACCGGCGGGCGGTCTCCGGCGAGCACGCCTTCCTCCGCCTCGACCGGCGCGACCGCTCCCGGGGAGCGCGCACGCTCGTGCTCTTCGACGGCGGGCCCGACAACCTCGGCGGGCCGCGCGTGGTGCAGCTGGCGGCGCTGATCGTGTTGTGGCGCCGCGCGCTCGCCAGCCGCGCGGACCTGCTCTGGGGCATGCTGCAGGGCGGCGCGCTCGCCACCACGGTCGACCGCGCGACGATCCAGGGCTTCCTCGGCGGGCGCACGGCCCGCGCGGCCACCGAGGCCGACCTCGCGCGCGCCCGGGACGGCGCCGGCGACCTCGACGAGCTCTGGCTGATCGGCGCCCCGGCGGCGCTGGTCGGTCGCGCGGGGAGCACGACGCTGCGCCTCGCGCTCACCGACGTGATCGAGCCCGACGTCCACGCGATCGACGCGCGGCTGAGCCGCGGCGGGACGCGGCTCGGCGAGGCGCGGCTGGACCTGCCGGCCGCGCACCTGTGCGCGCGGCTGTTGACCGACCCCTTCCCGGCGCCGCCGGCCGCCCGCGCCGAGCCCTCGCCACGCCGCAAGCCGACGAAGCCCGCCCCGGACACGAGCCCGGAGTGGAAGCCGTTCCCCCGGGGCTACCGGGGGCCCTGGCACCTCCGGTTCCTCCCGGGCACCTCCCAGCTCGTCGTGTGCATGGCGGACGACTGGGTGCTGCTGTGGGCGTTCGAGGGCGGGAAGCTCAAGTCACCCAAGCCGAAGATCCACGAGCTGCCCGCGGAGCCGCTCCTCGCGATCGGCCGCGCGAAGCAGCAGACCCTCGCGGTCACCCTCACCCCCGACGGCAAGGCGCGCACGTGGTTCGGGAGCCCGCTGGCGGCGCCGCCGTTCGCGTCGCCCGACACGACGACGCCGGGGCTCGTCGTCACCGCGGGGGCGCTGACGGCGTTCACGCACGGCGACCAGCTCTTCGTCGTCCCGGCAACCGACCGGGAGAAGCTCCTGAAGCTCGACGGCAACGTCTACGCCCTGTTCCGCTACTACACGGACCTGCTCGCGGTGGGCTGGACGAACGGCGACAGCCGGCTCCAGCGAATCCTCCCGAACGGCACGGTGGAGCCCATCGCCCGCCTGCCGGGGCGGCTCGCCTGGGTGGGCGGCGGCCGCTACTACCCCGAGCAGCTCGGCGCGATCCTCACCCGACCGACGGACCGCACACCGCGCGCGTTCCGCATCCAGGCGGGGACGCGGCTCGGCCTCGTGGAAACGCGGGCGCGGCCCGACACGCTCGATCCGGAGGAGGTGGTGATCGGCGTGGCGTTCGAGGGCTCGGACGCCGCGGCGATCACCTACGATCGGCACAAGAACACGATCCGCCACGGCGGGACGGGCACGACGGTGTCGCCCGCCCGCGCGCCGCTCCAGCTCACCGTGTCCCCCGACGGCACGGTCGCCGCCTGGCGCACGTCCGAGAACTTCGTGGAGGCGTGGTCGCTCGTCGACGGCGAGCCTCTGCTGTTGAGGTACTGCGGATGACCCCGCCCCTCCTCCGCGGCTCGGTGCTCGCGCGCGCCGTGTGGCTCGCCCCGCGCTGGCGCACGCCCGCCGCGCTCCGTCGTGAGGCGCTGGCGCTCTGGACGCCGGGCACGATCGTCCACGACCTCGACGGCGGGCTGCTCGTGCGGCTGCCGACGCCGCTCCGGCTCGACTGCGCCGACGCGCCGGGGCTCGTGCTCGTGGAGATGCGCGGCGGGCTCTGGGCCTGGAACCCGACCCCCGAGGAGGCCGCGGAAGCGCCGGCCGGCCACGCGCACCGGCTGATCGGCGGCTTCCCCGTGCGCGTGCCGCTCGCCGGGCTGCCCGAGGCCGAGCTGTGGCGCGCCCTCGAGGTCGAGGGCGCCGTCATCGAGGTCGCGCCCCTCGGCCCGCCGCCCGCCCCGCTCCCCGTGCCCGTCGTGGCGGACGCGCGCGCGCGGATGGGGCGCCCGCCGCCGGATCCGGCGGCCGTCGCGATCGCGCTGGAG
>CAYWGD010000130.1:0-20327 GCA_964457335.1 uncultured Enterobacteriaceae bacterium
CCCCCGGCGCCAAACCACCCCCCACTACCGGGCCGCCCCCCGCCGCCGGGCCGCCCCCCGCCGCCGGGCCGCCCCCCGCCGCCGGGCCGCCCTCCGCCGCCGGGCCGCCCTACCGCGCCAGGTGCACGTCCACCTCGGCCACCACGACGTCCTCGCCGGGCGGCAGGTGCACGATGCGCGGCGGCCAGGGGGCTGGCGAGCCGTCCGCGCCCGGCCGCCACGCGGAGAGCGGCCCCGCCACGCCCACCGCGCGCCCCTCGGGCGGCGACGGGTAGGGCGAGCGCTGCGGCAGCACCAGCGAGTTGACCGCGAGCACCTGCACACGGCCGCTCCAGGCGTGGCACGTGGCGCACGCGCTCACCCAGCGCCAATCGGCGAACTCGCCGTCCATCACGGGCGTGAGGTACAGGCGCACGCCCAGCGGGGCCGCCACCCGCGGGCCGGGCTCGTCGTGGGCGAGGTCCTCGCAGATGAGCACGGCGAGCCGCCCCAGCGTGGCGCTCTCCAGCAGCACGAGCACGCGCGGGTCCAGCCGGATGTGCTCCGGCGTGGTCTGCCCGCCGAGGTGCTCGCGCAGGCGGTAGAAGTCCTGCTGACCCGGGGTGAACGCGAAGGGGCGGGTCTTGTTCTGCTCGAGCAGCAGCTCGCCGTGGCGGCCGACGAGGCGCGCCTGGTTGCGGGGACGCCCGTCCTCGTCGCGGTCGGTCGCGGCGGACCCGAGCAGCAACCAGCGCACGCCGCTGCCGCTGCGGCGGGGCAGGGTGCGCAGGAACGCGCGGGCGCGGTCCCAGAGGGTGGGCGTGAACGAGAGCTCGGGCGCGAGGAGCAGCGCGGCGTCCTCGCGGTCGGCGCGGGCCACCGCGGCCTGGAAGCGCGCGAACACGCGCTCCTCGGCCCCCGGCGCATGGCGCGCCTCGAACACGGCCCCGTTGGGCTTCGGGATGCGCACGAACTCGACGTCCTCGCGGTCGATCGCGGGGAGGAACGCGACCCGGAGCCGCGGGTGCGCCGGCCGCACGAGATCCTGCCCGGCGGGGAGCGGCCGCCAGCGCACGGACAGGTCGCCGGCCAGCTTCCGCCGCCGGAGTCGGAAGTTCGCCGCGAACTCGCCGTTCTCGTCGGGCGCGCCGCCCGGCAGCAGCGTGGGGCCCGCGCGCCGGGTGAGCGTGTGCGTGCGCACGGCCTCCGCGAAGGTGCGGGGCCAGCTCTTCGCGTCGAAGCGCCCGAAGGCGGTGTCGATCGCGCGGGCGGCCGCGTAGGCCACGAGCAGCGCGTCCTCGCCGCGCGCGAGCCAGGCGCGGAGCGCGTCGGGGATCTCCCCGTCGGCGCCGCGGATCGCGGTGGCGAGGGACGGCGGCGCCGTGAGCACCCCGCGGGCGTCACAGCGGTCGTAGAGCTGCGCCCACCGCGCCTCGAGCGCGTCGTAGAGCTCCGCGAAGACATCGCCGATCCCCCCGCACCCGGCGAGGTCGATCAGCGTCGAGACCGACATCGGACCTTCCATCCCCCACAACGTGCGGGGGTATCCTGCGCTTTCGTCTCAGTTTCACCTGACCGGCGAGGCCGCGCCCGGTTCCCGCGACCTCGAGCCGGCGTTTGTCCGTCATTCTTCGTCAGGCACGTACTCCCCCATCACGAACGCCTCGGTGCCCAGCATGTAGTCGATGGTCCCGTCGATGAACTCGTCGACCTGCAGGTCCTCGGGGAAGTCGTCGCCGAAGGGCGTCGCGATCTGAGTCCAGCTGCCGTTGTAGAAGAAGGTCTGACCGTCGTCCTCGAACCAGAGCTCGATCGTGAAGCCGCAGATGATGCCGTTGACGTGGTCCTCGTCCCAACCCTCCTCGGGCACCCAGGTGCGCGCCGCGAGGATGTCGCCGAACCAGCGGAAGTCCTTGTTCGCGTCGTAGGAGATGACGACCCCGAAGGGCCCGCTCTTCTCGATGAAGTTGTCGGTCTCCATGTCCGCGCCGCCCACGAAGTCCGCGGCCGTGCCGCCGGTGATGGTGCGGTTCCAGGTGAGGTAGGTGTCGTCGGCGAAGGTCTGGTCGGGCTCGGTCGCGGCGTCGGCGTAGCCGACCACGTCCCCGCGCACCTGCAGGGGCACGCCCGCGCCGAGCACCTCGGCCCAGATGGTGCCGTCGCCGTGCTCCACCGACCCGAGGGCGTCCTCGTCGACGGCGCCGAGCCGGTAGCCGCCGGTCCACTCGGCGCCCGCCCACTCGTCCTGGTGGTCCACCAGCCAGTCGCGCAAGCCGACGACGGAGGTCTCGCCCGCGTCGTCGTGGAAGTCCACGATGGCGCCGATGTTCAGCTCGTCGAACGTGGGCGGGGCCTCCTTGGCGGGGGGCGCGCACGCGAGGGCGGCGAGGAGCAGCATCTGGACCTCCGCCGCGAAGCGTAGACGAGGGGGCGGGCCGCGTCCACGCGCGCGGTAGTAGGATGCCCGCCGTGCTCCGCTGGCTCTTCCCGCTCCAGTGCCTCCTGCTCGCGATCGTGCTCACGTGGCCGGCGCCCGCGCGTTTCGCGACCGAGGCCGTGGGCAGCGTCGAAGGCGACGGCGTGAAGCACCTCTGGACGCTCTGGTGGATGCGCGCCGAGGCGCTCGGCGGCGCGCCCGGGCTCCGCACCGCCCTGGTCAATTTCCCCACCGGGCTCGAGCTCTACCCGATCGAGCCGCTGAACGGGCTCCTGTCGCTCGTCCTCCCGCTCGACCCCGTGCCGCTCTCGAACCTCCTGGCCGTGCTCCACCTGTTCCTGCTGGGGCTCACCGCGGGCTGGTTGGGGCGGCTGGTGAGCGAGCGCCCGCTGGGCGCCTTCGCGGCCGGGGCGCTGGCGCAGGGCTCGGCGTTCGCGGCGTTCACCCTCCACGTGGGCGTGGGGGAGCTCCGGCAGGTGTGGTGGATCCCGCTCGGGCTCGCCTGCCTCGTGAAGGCGCGGACCACGTTGGAGGCCCGCTGGTTCCTCGCGCTCGCGCTGACGCTGGCGGGCGCGACGCTGTCCTGCTTCTACCACGGCTTCTTCCTCGCCACGGCGGTGTCGCTCTACGCGCTCGCCACGCTGCGGCCCTGGCCGAAGCTCCTCGGCGGCTACCTCGTCGCCGCGGCGCTCTCGCTCGCCGTCGTGCTCCCGGTGATCCGCACGTTCTCGGCCACCTACGCCCCGACCGAGCAGCGGGGCGCCGACTCCTTCGGCGCGTGGATGTCGATGCGCTACGAGCTCGAGACCTACCGGGGCGCCGCGCTCGATCCCGTCGAGCTCCTGAGCCCGCGCGACGCCGCGAGCGCCGACCGGCAGACGCTGTCGTACACGGGCGGCCGCTACCTGGGCTGGGTCGCGCTCGCGCTGGGCGTCCTCGGCGTGGCCGCGGCCCCCCGGAAGGCCGCGCCCTGGCTGATCGTGGGGGCGGGCGGGCTCGTGCTCTCGCTCGGCACGGTGTTGTGGTGGGACGGCGCGCTCGTGGGCGGCGCGAACCGCGTCGTGCTGCCGCTCGCCACGCTGAACCGCGCGCTCGCGTGGTTCGCCGAGCCGATGAACTTCCCCGCGCGCTTCGTGGTGGTGCCGACCCTCGCGCTCGCGGTGCTCGGCGCGCTCGCCGCGCGCTGGCCGTGGGCGCTCCTGCTCGTGCCCGCCGCCATCGTGGAGGTGGCGTGGGGCGACCTCGTGCCGTTCCCGCGCGCCACCATCCGCCTCCCGCACATCGACGCCGCCGCCATCGCCGCCGCGGACCTCCCCGCGGGCGCCGTCGCCGACCTCACCGCCTTCACGCGCTCGGCCCCGCCGGGCTCCGACAAGGTGGGCCAGTCCTGGCTCGCGCGCCTGGACCCCGAGAGCCGCACGCGCGCCATCGCGGCCCAGCTCGTGCTCGACCGCCCGTTCTCCACCGTCCCCATCGAGCGCGTCGACCACTGGGGCCCCGAGGGCCTCTACTGGACCGCGGCGCTCCCGCTCGCCCGCGCGCTCGGCGGCGAGCCCGTCGACGACGACGAGTTGCGCGCGAGCGCCTGGCTCCTCGCCGAGGCGGGCTACGGCGGCGTGGTCCTCACGCACGGCTGCGAGAACGGCCCGCCCGCCGTCGCCACCGTGCTCGACCGCGCCCTCGGAAAGCGCGTCCCCGCGGGCTGCGCGACGGTGTGGCCGGTGCCGGCGGTGACGGCGCCCCCCGCCGAGGCCGACCGCTGGCGCGCCGAGCACGACACCCGCGCCGCCGCGAACGCCCCGCCGCGGATGGGGCCGCAGTTCGCGCCGTAGGAGCACCGGAACCACCGACGCTCCCCGAAGGCACCCACGCGTCCGCAACGCGGAGCGGTTGCCCGGACCCGACCGAAGATCACGCTCCGGCGGCTCGCAGCGCGCTCAGCCCTGCACCCTCGCCTTCAGCGCGTTGACGATCTCGAGCACCTCGACCGGCACGGCCATCACCACGGTGTTCGACGGCGAGGCCCCGAGCGCGTCGAGCGACTGGAGCGTGCGGAGCTGCATGGCGCCGGGGCTCTGGGCCATCGTGGACGCGGCGTGCGCGAGGTTGACCGCGGCGTCGCGGTCGCCCTCGGCCTTGGTGATGGTGGCGCGCTTCTCGCGCTCGGCGGAGGCCTGGCGCGACATCATGCGCTTCAGGTCCTCGGGCATGTTGATGTCGAGGAGCCGGATGCTGTCGACGTGGATGCCCCACGCGCGCGTCCGCGCCTCCACGACCTCGCCGATGCGCTGCTGGATCTCGTCGCGCTCGGACAGGAGCGAGTCGAGGCTCATGCTGCCGATCACGTCGCGGAGGCTCGCCTGCGCGTACTGGCTGATGGCATAGCGGTAGTCCTGCACGGAGATGACGGCGCGCTCGGGGTCGATCACGGTGAAGAAGAGGACGCCGTCGACCATCACCGGGACGTTGTCCTTCGTGATGACCTGCTGGTGCGGGATGTCGAGCGTGAGCAGCCGCGTGTCGACGAAGCGCACGTAGTCGAACACCGGGAAGATGAAGAGCACGCCGGGGCCGCCCATGCGGTGGAACTTGCCGAGGCGGAGCACCACCGCGCGCTCCCACTGGGCGGCGATGCGCACCACGCGGCTGACGTAGGCGCCGAGCACGAAACCGAGCACCCCGCCCACCACGAGGCCCACGGTGGCCGCCCCGAAGCCGCCGAACAGCCCGCCGAGGAGGAAGCCGAGGCCGGCGCCGAGGGCCCAGATCACGAGGAACAGCACGAGCCGCAGGCCCGTCCCGAGCGAGACGTGCTCGGTCGAGGGGCTCGCCAGCTTGCGGGCCGCGGACACGGTGTGGAGCGCGGACTGGAGATCTTCGGGCGTCATTCCCGGAGGGTAGCGCAGCCGCGGCCGTGAGGGGACCCGCGGTGAGACGGATCGTGACGGTTGCTCGCAGATCCGCGCGGGGTGCCGGCGCGTAGAGTGGAGCGTGAGGTCCCCCATGTCGCTCCTCGTGTTCCTCCTGGCCTGCGACGCCGGCGCCACCGGCCCCACCTCCCCCAAGGCCCCGGCCTCGGCGGACACCGCGAACGCGCCCGCGCCCGTCCCGCCGCCCGCGCCCGGCCAGGCCGTCGCCGTGTTCGCCGGCGGGTGCTTCTGGTGTATGGAGTCGGACTTCGACGGCCTCGACGGCGTCGTGCACACCACCTCCGGCTACGCCGGCGGGCACGTGCAGAACCCCACGTACATGGACGTGACCTCGGAGACGTCGGGCCACAAGGAGGTCGTGCGCGTCGTGTACGACACGTCCAAGCTCACGTACCGGGCGCTCCTCGACTACTACTGGCACCACGTCGATCCCACCGACGCCGGCGGCCAGTTCTGCGACCGCGGCGACTCCTACGAGACCGCCATCTTCGTGCTCGATGAGCAGCAGCGCGCGGCCGCGGAGGCCAGCAAGGCGGCCATCGACGCGCGGGGCGTGTTGTCGAAGCCCGTCGTGACGCCGATCGTGCAGCTCGACACCTTCTGGGCCGCCGAGAACTACCACCAGGACTTCCACGAGAAGAACCCCGGGCGCTACCTGCCCTACCGGATGGGCTGCGGGCGCGACGCGCGGGTGGCCGAGGTGTGGGCGAACGAGAAGTAGTGCGACAAGGCACACCCGGGTGTGTGTTCCGGCGGCCCGGCCGGGTGGCTCCTCGAGAAGGGTTGGCGTCCCACGCTGGTTTTCGACCCTGGATCGGCCCTTGCACACCCCTCCCCGCACAAGGAGGTCTTCATGGTCATGCACTGGGTGGTGGTGGGCGACGGCGCGGGCGCGCGGGTGTACGAGAGCGACGCGCTCCTCGAGGAGCTCACGCTGGTCGACCAGCTCCACCTCGCGCACGGGCACGTCACGCACGGCGACGGCTCGGCCACCGCGCACCTGCCCGGCGCCGCAGCGGGCGGCCCCGAGCCGCGCCACCACGACCCGCGTGACACCGAGGAGCGCTTCGCCCGCGCGCTGGCCCAGCTCGTGAACGAGGGCGACAACAAGCGTAGGTTCGAGCGGGTCATCCTCGTGGCGCCGCCGCGTTTCCTCGGGGACGTGCGCGGCGAGCTCTCCGGCACCGCCAGCAAGCGGGTGGTCGCGACCCTGAACCACGACTGGACGAAGCTGCCGCTGCGCGAGCTGTCCGCGCGGATCCGGGCGAACCTGCCGGAGGCGGCGGGGATGTAGGCGGGGTCGGGCGCCCCGCCCTCCGGGCGGCGGGTGTCCTGCGGGGTCGGCGCGGAGCGCCTCCGTCGGCCGCCCGCGCGGCGGCCGACCGGCGTGCACAGGACGTGTGCGTCGGTGTCGGGCCCCGCGGCGTGCGCGCCGCCCTCCGGCCCCCCTGGCGCGCCGTCGCGTCGCTGGGAGGTGTCCCGGGGGTCGCGTCGTGTCGACGGAAGCTGCGGTGGACCAGCCCTACGGCAGCCGCGCGAGGTGGGCGTCGTAGCGGTGCGCGCCCCCGTCCGCCGGCACCTCCAACACGCCGGCTGCGGCCCACCGCACGGGCTCCGCCACACAGGCGGACCCGCAGGCCTGGTGCAGCCCGTCGGCGGTGGCGCGGACGGTGCGCGTCCCGGGCGTGGCGAGCACCACGCGCACGTCTCCGCCGTCGTCCTCCATCCAGGCGACGTGCGCGTCGTCGGGCGACCACGCGATGCCCGAGACGTCACCCGGGAACGCGCCGACCGTCCAGCAGGCGGCGGCCGCGACGTCCCAGACGCGCACGCCGAATTCGAGCGCGGGCGGCGGGCACGCGCCGGGCCGGCCCGGGTTGGCGGCGACGCACATCGGGTCGGGCGCCTGGGAGGTGCCGGGGCAGGGAGCGTCGGCGAGCAGGAGCCACTTCCCGTCCCCGGAGAGGGCCCAGGGCCGGTAGGCGACGAGCTCCACCGGCGCCGCGCCCGCCCGCTCCAGTCGCAGGCGGTGGAGGGGGTCCATGTCCGGCTGGTGCGCGAGCACCCGGAGCGACGTGGCGCCCCGCGTCTCGACGGCGTCCGTGCCCGTCGGCGCGCCGTCCAACCAGGTGGTGGGAGGTGTGGCGGGAGGCGCGGACGGCGCCTCGGCGGGGACCGGCGGCGGGGGCGGGGCCTCGACGGTCGGGGCCGCGTGCTGGGGCGCGGATCCGCACCCCACCATCCACCAGACGAGCGCTGCCGACATCCGAACCTCCGCGGCGCCGGCTATTCGGATCTGCGCGTCTGTCGAGGGTGCGCCGAGCTACCCCGCCAGGGCTCCGTACCGCTCCGCCAGCTCGGGCGTCGCCGCGTAGAGCGCCTGCGCGTCGGCGATCGCGTAGCGCACGCGCGGGCCGGGGAGGAGGCGCGACCAGACCGCGTCGAGGCTGTCACCCAGGCCGGCGAGGCCGGGCGGGACGAGGCGGTGCAGCGCGTCGTGGCGGCCGGGCACGAGGTGGAGGAGCACGGCGGCGTCCACGCCGAGCTCGCCGGTGTCGACCATGCCGGCGGCGAGGAGCGCCTGGCGCAGGAGCTGGTAGTGCGGCTCGTGCAGGAAGGCGTCGATGGGCGGCCGCTCGGCGAAGGGGCTCGTCGGGCCCTCGTAGCGGGGCCGGTACACCGCGCGGCGGTCGGTGCCGCCGGGGCCGAAGGGGCGGATCGGCGCGGTGTACATCTCGGTGAACTTCCACTCCACGAGCACGGCGGTGCGGCCGCCGTCGCCCCGTTCGGCCAAGAGCAGCGCGTCGGCGCTCGTGACGAAGCGGCCGCGCCGCCGCGGGAGGCCGCGCCCTTCGCCCAGGTGGTCGACGAGCCCGATCCACTCGAACGCGACGGGGCTCCTGTCCTCGACCGCGACCAGCGACGTGGCGCCGGGCACGACCGAGCGGACCAGCTCGAAGAGCCGCGCCTCCGGGAGGCCGAGCAGTACGTTGACACATTGGATCTGCGAGTCGAGCACGTGCGGTGAGGGGCGGCCCTCCCACACCTCGTCGACCTCCATGTGCCAGGCGACGTCGTGGCGGCGGAAGCGCTCGACGGCGACGGCGCGGACGCTCGGGAGCAGGTTGTGCTCCGCGAAGTCCTGTGGCAGCAACTTGGGGCTCGGCCGCGTGAGGATGGGGCGGCGGTCCTCCTCGATCCAGGCCTGCCCGTGCGCCCGGGCGGCGTCCGGCAGGGTGGGGGAGCGCGCCTTCCAGGCGAGCATCGCGGCGAGCGCGTCCTCGGGCCAGCTCAAGGGGCCGCCTCCTCGGCGATGGCGCCGGTGGCATCGAGGCGCCAGAAGCGGAGGTCCCCGAGCAGCGGGGCGAGCGCGGCGCGCACGGAGGTGGTCTCGCGGCGCCAGCGGTCCGCCCAGCGGGGATCGGCGTCGGGCGCGGCCACGATGGGTACGGGGCGACCCGGCACGAGCCGCGGCACCTGGGGATCGAGCAGGCCCACGTCGATCTTCTGGCGGACGAGGCCGTCGATGCTGAGGCCGCCGCGGGCGAGCGCCTCCCAGGCGGCGGCGTGGGCCGCGGCCTGGCGCACCGCCTCGACGAGGTCGCCGGACTCCTTCTTGAGCTCGACGAGCCCCAGGCGCCCCCCGTCCAGGATGGCGACGGCGTCGAGCTTCCAGGGGAACGAGCCCCCGAAGGCGGGGAACCGCGCGCGCAGCCCGGCCTCGTGCGCGTCGCGGACGGCGGTGCCGGAGCGGGGGCCGTCGCGCCGGAAGCCGATGCGGGCCTCGGTGTCGACCACGGCGGGCTCGCCGGGGCGGCGGTCGAGCGCGTAGCGGCGCACCAGGCCGGCGTGCGCGGCCGCCTCGCCGGTGAGCAGCGTGGCGTGCACGGCGCAGCGCTCCAGCAGCGCCTGGAGGCCTGCCTGCAGGTCGCCGAGCGCGGCGCGCGGCCACACCTGGAACAGCCGCGGGGCCTGGTCGCGGTAGCGCGGGTCCGCGGTCAGCTCGACGGCGTTCGGGCGGCCGACCACCACGAGCGGCCGCGTGCGCCCCAGGTAGACCATCACGGCGCCGAGCGCGTGGTCGTCGTCGTTGCGGCGGAAGTCCACGCGGGCGTGCCGGGCCGCCGCGGCGGGCGAGCGCACCCAGGTGGCGAGCCAACCGAGCGGGGCGCCTGGGCGCAACAGGTCCAGCAGCGGCTCGGAGAGGCGACGGTCGTAGTACATCGCGGGAGGGTCGCACCCGGCGGGATGGAGGGCAACGGCGGGAGATCCCCCCAATCGGGGCGTTCACGGTTCCATCACCCCGCGCGAGGGGCCCGGCGGGCGCCGGGGGCGCGGAGGGTTCCATCGTCACGCCGGAGCGCACGGCCCCCGGCGGTCGGCCGCCACGCGGGCGGCCGACGGAGCGCGCATGCGCGACCCCGCGAGGGGCCCGACCCCGGCCGCGCGGGAGGGCCGGCCCGCCCGACGCGAGCCCCGGCGGACGGGGACGCGCCCGGATTCTTCCGGCCCGATGCCCGATGCGCGCGCATCGGGCGCGCACGCACTCCGGATGCGCGCGCATCCCACGCGCCCGACCGCCGAGCGCCACGATCCCCACCCGGAGCCGCTCTCCGGGGGGGACGCCGGCCACCGCGCGCGGCATGCCGGTTGCACACGGGGCCGCCGGAGGTCCCCATGTCCGTCCCGTCGAACGCCCCCGCCGGCCGCCACGCCATCGTGCTCGGCGGCAGCATGGCCGGCTTGTGCGCCGCGCGCGTCCTCGCCGACCGCTTCGAGCGGGTCACGCTCGTGGAGCGCGACACGTTCGTCGACGGGCCGGAGCCGCGCAAGGGCGTGCCGCAGGGGCGGCACCTGCACGGGCTCCTCCGGCGCGGCGAGGACCTGCTCGAGGGCTGGTTCCCGGGCTTCGCGGACGCGCTGATCGCGAAGGGCGCCGAGCGCCTGGAGATGGGCACGGACTTCCGCTGGTTCCACTACGGCGGGTGGAAGGTGAACGCGCCGAGCGGCGTGCACACCCTGACGCTCTCGCGGCCGTTCCTGGAGGGTGAGGTGCGCCGCCGCGTGATCGCGCTCCCGAACGTGGCCGTGCGCGACGGGCAGGTGGTGCGCGGGCTCCTCGCGGACGCCGACCGGCGGCGGGTGACCGGCGTGCGGCTCACGGGCGACGGCGTCCCCGAGGAGTCGGTGGCGGCGGACCTCGTGGTCGACGCGACGGGGCGCGGATCGGCGCTCCCGCGCTGGCTCGGGGAGCTCGGCCGCGCGGCGGTCCGCGAGAGCGTGGTCAAGGTGAACGTGGGCTACGCCTCGCGGCTCTACCGCCGGCCGCCGCCCGGGACCGTGCCGTGGAAGGCCTGCTACGTGCTCGGGCAGTCGCCGGTGTCGAAGCGGCTCGGCGCCATCTTCGCGATCGAGGGGAACCGCTGGATCGCGGTCCTCGCCGGGGTGCTCGGCGACCACCCGCCCACCGACGACCAGGGCTTCATGCGCTACGCGCGCGACCTCCCGCACCCCGCCATGGCCGAGGCGCTCGCGGTCGCGGAGCCGCTGACCGACGCCGCGGTCTACCGCTTCCCCGCGCACCAGCGGCGCCACTACGAGGGCCTCGCCGACTTCCCGGACGGGCTGGTGGCGATCGGGGACGCGCACTGCAGCTTCAACCCCATCTACGGGCAGGGCATGACCTGCGCGGCGCTCGGCGCGCTCGAGCTGGAGCGCGCGCTCGCGCGGGACGGCGGCGTCGGCTTCTCGCGGCGCTTCCAGGCGGCGCTCGCGTCGGTGATCGACCTCCCGTGGATGATGTCGACCGGCGAGGACCTGCGCTACCCCGAGGTGGAGGGGCCGCGCCCCGCGTGGAACGGCCTGATGCAGTGGTACACGGCGCGGGTGCACCGCGCGGCGCTCCACGACCCGGTCGTCGCGCGCGCGTTCTACCGGGCGATGCACATGCTCGCGCCGCCGAGCGAGCTCGCGGGCGTGGCGTGGCGGGTCCTGCGCGGGGGAGGGGAGGACGCGCCGAGGGAGGTCGCGCTTCGCACCGCCGAGCGGTGATACCTTCGCGACGTGAAGCGCACGACCCTGGCCCCCTCCCGGCCCACCGCCGCGGCCCCCGCCCCGGTCGTGGAGGACGCGCTGAGCGACCCGCTCCACGACGGGCTCCGCGATCCGCTGGCGCCGGCCCAGCGCGCGCTCCCCGCCGGCGCGGTGGTCCAGCGCTTCTACGTGGAGTGTGATCCCGCCGACCCGAAGCGCTACGGGACCTTCCGGGACAAGAAGTCCAAGGAGACCGTCGGGTACAAGTGGATCGGCGGCACCCGGAAGGAGTCCGAGTACGTCGAGAGCAAGCGGGCCACGGGCTGGTGGCTCCGGAACCTCTACGTGCGGGTCCCGAGCGAGCAGGCGCAGGACGAGCCGGAGGCCCAGGCGCCGCCCCCCGAGCTGAGGCCGCCGCCCGAGGTCACGAGCAACGACGAGGTGGACGCCGAGTCGTCGGGCGAGGACGTGTCGAGCGCGCAGGAGCAGGAGGCGCCGAAGCCGTCGACCGTGCTCGCGCCGCCGCCGGAGGTGCCGGTGATCCTGCCGCCGTCGGAGACCGTCGTCTCGACGCCGGACACGGTCGTCTCGACGCCGCAAGTGAACGTCTCGACGCCGGTCGTCTCGACGCCGCAGCCCACCCCCCGGCCCGAGGTGGTCGTCTCGACGCCGCAGCCCACCCCCCGGCCCGAGGTGGTCGTCTCGACACCGGAGGTCACGCCGACGCCGCAGGTGGATTCGAAGACGCCCGAGGTGACACCCAAGCCGCGGAAGACGAAGGTTCGGCACCAGAAGCCGGTCAAGAAGGCGAAGAAGTCGACCGCCACCGCGCCGCTCGTCGTCGCGACGCCGTACCCGGTGTTCGCCGGGGCCGACGACGCCGAGGCGGCGCTGAAGCTGGCCGAGACCGAGCTGAAAGCCGCCATCGCGGAGGCCGCGGAGGACTTCACCAGGTTCAACCTGGGCACGGGGAACTTCCACATCGCGGGGAACGTCGTGGCCGCACGGCAGGCCGTCGCCGCGTTGGACGTGCTGATGACGTCGTTCTCGGAGCGCGTCGACGCCATCGAGGCGACCAGGGGGAAGCTCGCGGGCTGGCTGGACGCCGAGGGGATGGAGGACCACTTCGACGCGCTGGTGGCGGAGTCCGCGCTCTACGACAAGCTCTATCCCGACGCCAAGAAGATCGAGGCCCAGCTCCTCGACGGGGTGGACACGGTCCGCGGGGACGTGGAGCTGAAGGTCGACGACGTGACCGCGGAGGCGGAGGGCGCCGTGGAGCTCGCCACGCAGCGCGGCTACTGGGCGACCGCGTCGCTCGCGAAGGCGCACTACGTCAAGCACAAGGCCGACACCGGCTTCGCCACGGAGCTCGAGTACCTCCAGGCCGCGCGGGCGCTCACGCAGAAGACGGCCGGCGGCACGATCTCCACGAAGGTGCGCGGCGACGGCGACACCCTGTTCTTCGACTCGGCGACGGGCCAGTTCGCCATCCGGTCCACGGCCGGCAAGATCCGGACGCTGTTCTGTCCCGGGGACGGGATCGCGTACTACAACCGCCAGAAGTGAGGCGACATGCACCTGTGCCCCGTGTGCGGCTTCGACAGGCTCGCCGAGCCCCCCTACAACGCGGAGGGTGGGGGGAGCTTCGAGATCTGCCCGTGCTGCGGCTTCGAGTACGGCTTCGACGACCACGGCGAGGGGCGGACCCACGCCGCGCACCGGGCGGACTGGCTCGAGCGCGGCGCGCCGTGGTTCGACCCGGACGCGCGGCCCGAGGGCTGGGACCTGCAACGGCAGCTCGAAGGGGTGGACCGCGCCGTCGCGGCGCTGTCGCCGGCCTACCGCGAACGGCTGTAGCGCGGGGTCCCGGGAAAGCCTCCGGCGTGCTGGCGGGAGCGGTCTTTTCGCACTAGAGGTACGGCCCTTTCCGGGCGCCGACGCGCGCCCCCGAACCTCCGCAAAAGGCGAGCCCCGATGAGCTTCGACAGAGTGCCGGCCAAGATCGACTTCCCCGGAGCCGAGCGCGAGGTCCTCGCGTTCTGGGAGCGGACGGGCGCGTTCGAGGCGCTGCGCGAGCAGAACGCGGGCAAGCCGCGCTGGTCCTTCCTCGACGGCCCCATCACGGCCAACAACCCGATGGGCGTGCACCACGCCTGGGGCCGCACGTACAAGGACGTGTTCCAGCGCTACCACGCCGGGTTGGGCCGCGAGCTCCGCTACCAGAACGGTTTCGACTGCCAGGGCCTCTGGGTCGAGGTCGAGGTCGAAAAGGAGCACGGGTTCGCGACCAAGCGGGAGATCGAGGCGTTCGGCATCGACAAGTTCGTCGAGGCCTGCAAGGCCCGCGTGCTCAAGTACTCCGCGGTGCAGTCCAAGCAGTCCCAGCGGCTCGGCTACTGGATGGACTGGGACAACTCCTACTACACCATGTCGGAGGAGAACAACTACTCGATCTGGCGCTTCCTCGCGCAGTGCCACGAGAAGGGGCACGTCTACAAGGGCGTGGACGTCATGCCCTGGTGCGCGCGCTGCGGCACCGGCCTCTCCCAGATGGAGCTCACCGAGGGCTACCGCGCCGTCACGCACACCGCGGTGTTCGTGGCGTTCCCGATCCGCGAGCGCCCGGGCGAGAACCTGCTCGTCTGGACGACCACCCCTTGGACGCTCACGGCCAACGTGGCCGCGGCGGTCGGCCCGACGATGACCTACCTGCGGCTGAAGGCGGGCGACCAGGTCTTCTACGTCGCCAAGGGCAACTACACGCTCGCGCGCAAGCAGCCCGCGCAGCCGGCCCATGGGCAGAAGCCGCCCCCGGGCCTCCAGAGCCTCCACGCGATCCTCAAGAACCTCGCGAAGGGCGAGCCCGAGGTTCTCGCGGAGGTGCTCGGCAGCGAGCTCGTGGGCCTCACCTACGACGGGCCGTACGACCACCTCGACGCCGCCGCGCCGGCGAAGGCCGCCCACCGCGTGGTCGCGTGGGATCAGGTCGTGGAAGGGGAAGGCTCGGGCATCGTCCACATCGCCCCGGGCTGCGGCGCCGAGGACTACCACCTCGGCAAGGAGCGGGGCCTCCCGTCGGTCGTCCCCATCGACGACACGGGCACCTTCGGCGCGGGCTTCGGGCCGTTCGCCGGGAAGTCGTTCACCGACGTGAGCGCGCAGGTCGTGGAGGATCTCAAGGCCCGCGGCCGGCTGGTGGCGCGGGAGCCGTACTTCCACCGCTACCCGCACTGCTGGCGGTGCAAGTCGGAGCTCGCCTACCGGCTCGTCGACGAGTGGTACATCTCGATGAACTGGCGCGGCGACATCATGAACGCCGCGAAGGACGCCACCTGGATCCCCTCGTGGGGGCTCCAGCGCGAGCTCGACTGGCTCAAGAACATGGGCGACTGGATGATCTCCAAGAAGCGGTACTGGGGCCTCGCCCTGCCGATCTGGGAGTGCTCCTGCGGCCACTTCACGGTCGTGAAGGACCGCGAGGACCTGCGCGCCCGCGCCACGAGCGGCTGGGAGGCCTTCGAGGGCCACACCCCGCACCGCCCGTGGATCGACGGCGTCACGATCGCCTGTGACAAGTGCGGGAACCAGCACGTCAAGCGGATCCCCGACGTTGGGAACCCCTGGCTCGACGCGAGCATCGTGCCGTTCTCCACGTGGCACTACTTCACCGACCGCGAGTACTGGGAGAAGTGGTTCCCGGCCGACCTCGTCGTGGAGTCGCTCCCCGGGCAGTTCCGGAATTGGTTCTACGCGCTGTTGGCGGTCAGCGCCCAGCTCACGGGCAAGTCCCCGTTCAAGACGCTGCTCGGGCACGGGCTCGTGCTCGACCAGAACCACGAGGAGATGCACAAGTCGAAGGGCAACGCGATCTGGTTCGACGACGCCGCCGAGACCATCGGCGCCGACGTCATGCGCTGGATGTACTGCAGCCAGTCGCCGGAGACGAACCTCGCCTTCGGCCCGGTGCCCGCCGACGAGAAGCGCCGGCAGGTGCTGCTCCCGCTCTGGAACGTGTACCGCTTCCTCGTGAACCTCGCCGTGGCCGAGGGCTTCGACCCGACCGCGGCGAAGGTGCCGGTGTCAGAGCGCTCGCTGATGGACCGTTGGATCCTCTCGGAGCTCCACACGTTCCTCGACGTGGCAAACAAGGGGTTCGCGGGCTTCGACACGCTGAGCGTGACCGTGGCCGCCGAGCGCTTCGTGGAGCTGTTGAGCAACTGGTACGTGCGCCGCTCGCGGAGCCGCTTCTACGGGGAGAGCTGGACGGTCGACAAGCGCGCCGCCTACCAGACCCTCTACGAGGTGCTCGACACCTTCGTGCAGGCGCTCTCGCCCATCCTCCCGTTCCTGTCGGAGCGGATCTACCAGGGCCTCGTGCGCGCGCCGCTCGGGGAGGCCGCGTTCGCCGAGCCGGTGCGGGGCGGCGTCCCCGCGAGCGTGCACCTCCGGCCGTACCCGCAGCCTGATGCCACGCTGATCGACGCCACGCTCTCCACGCAGATCGAGCGGCTGCTCGACGCCGTGGCGCTGGCGCGCGGCGTGCGCAACGCCAACCGCCTCAAGGTGCGCCAGCCGCTCGCCAGGCTCGTGATCGTGCCGCGCGACGAGACCCAGCGGGAGGCGGTCGTCCGCTTCGAGGACCAGCTCCGCGACGAGCTGAACGTGAAGGCCGTCGAGGTGCGCCCCAAGGCGGAGGAGCTCCGCTCGCTCAAGGTGAAGCTCAACTTCCCGCTCGCGGGCCCGCACTTCGGGCCGAAGATCGGGGCCGTGGGGGCCGCGCTCGGCGCCGCGCCGGCGTCCGCGGTCGAGGCCGCCGTGGCGAGCGGGAATCCGCTCGTGCTCGACGTGGCCGGCGAGCGCGTGGAGTTGCCGGCGAACATGATCGTCGCCACCCCCACCTACGCGGAGGGCTGGGTCGGCGGCGAGCAGGCCGGCGCCATCGCGCTCTTCGACGCGCGCATCACCCCCGAGATCGAGCGCGAGGGCATCACCCGCGAGCTCATCCACCTCGTGCAGCAGATGCGCAAGGACGCCGGCCTCGACTTCGAGGACCGCATCGTCCTCGCGGTGAAGGCCGAGGGCGACCAGGTGCGCCTCGCCGTGTCCGAGGGGCGCGGGCTCATCTCGGAGGAGGTGCTCGCGACGGGCTGGCAGGAGACGCTCGACGGGCAGGCCCTCGCGGAGCGTCGCGCGGACCTCCCGGGCGGCTCGGTGTCGCTCGCGATCGCGCGGGCGGCGGGCGGCGCGGCGTAGCGACGCGCGCGGCAGGGCAGCCCGGGCGTGCTCTTGGAGCGCGTCTGGGCACCCGGCGGGGCCGGTGCGGCGGCTCGGGTGCCCCGGAGGACCGCGGGCGGCTCCGGTGCCCGTGCGTCGACCCCGGTGGTATACCCACGCGCATGTCCCTCTTGCTCCTCCTCGCGTGCGTCGGCGTGGATCTCGAGACCGACAAGGCGCTGCCTTCGCCGGACGACCCGGACACGGGCGAAGGGGACACCGCCGCGGACACGGACACGGACACGGCTGTGGACACGGACTCGGGCGGGGACTCGGACACCGACACCGCCGCGGACACGGCCCCGGACACCGACACCGCGGGGGACACCGGCGGCGACACGGCGCCCCGCGGCGAGCCCGGCCGGCGCTTCGAGGGCGGCGGCGAGTACACCGCGAGCGACGACAGCGACGCGACGGTGTCGGGCGGCGTGGGCTACTGGATCGGCGCCGGGGACCTCGACGGCGACGGGCGCGCCGACCTCGTCACGGGCCAGTACGACACGCGGACGACCCGGCTCTACCGCGAGATCGACCCCGGCGACGCGCTCACCTCCCTGGACGCCTTCGCGACCGTCACCGGGACCGATCCCAACGTGTTGCTCGGCTGGCGCGGGGCCTCCCCCGGCGACCTCACCGGCGACGGCGCCGACGACCTCGTGCTCGCCGGCCTGGACGGCGACGGCGTCGTGCTGGCGGGCCCGTTCTCCGGGGCCTACACGCAGGCCGACGCCTGCTGCCGGCTGGACGCGGGGACGGTCTTCGCCGGGGTGGATCCCGACGGCGACGGCGCGCGCGCCCTCCTCGTGGGCGACCCGGGCGCCGACGCGGACGCGGGCGCCGCGTACCTCCTCGCCGCGCCGCTCGTCGGGGACGTGACGGTCGCCACCGACGCCGTGACGACCATCGCGGGCGAGGGGGCGTGGCGCGTGGGCGGTGGGCTCGCCAATGTCGGCGACCTCGACGGGGACGGCGCGGACGACCTCGCCGTCGTCGCGTCCGGCAGTGACCTCGCGGGCGAGGCGCGCGGCGCGGTCTTCCTGTTCCACGCCCCGCCGAGCGGCACCCTCGCCGCCCGCGACGCCGACGTGACCATCACGCCGAGCACCAGCTCGTCCGTCGGCGGCGCCTTCGGCGGCCCGGCGGACCTCGACGCCGACGGCTACGCCGACCTCGTCTTCGGGCACCAGGGCGCGTGGATCTTCGCCGGCCCCGTGGCGGCGGGCGCCCTCACCGAGCTCGACGCGACCGCGATCGTCGACACGGGCTGCGGCCGGGCGGCCGTGGAGGCGGGCACCGACCTGGACGGCGACGGCCCCGACGACCTCGTCGTCGGCTGCGCGTCGGAGAGCCGCAACAGCTGGGCGGACCTCTACTACGGCCCGCTCGCCGGCACGATCGACCGCACCCTGGTCGACGCGGTCTTCTACGACAGCGGCTACTACGACCGCTTCGGTGCCGCGATCGCGGGCGCGGACCTCGACGCCGACGGTCTCGAGGACCTCGCGTTCGCCGACGGCGACACCGGCGGCGGCGGCCAGTGGATCTACGTGTTCCTGGGCGGCTTGTAGCGCCCGGCGCCCGGCGGCTACTCGGCCGCCGCCTCGCCCGTCTCGACCGCCGGGAAGTACACCTGCTTCTCGCCGATCGCGTGCCCGGCGGGGATGGGCGTGCCCAGCTCGTCGATGCGGAACACGTCCCCGGGGAGGCGGAGCGACTCGCGGAGGCGCTCCATCGTGCCGGGCGCGAAGGGGTAGAGCATGATCATCAGGTTCTTCAGCACGTAGAAGCTCGTGTAGAGCGCGTTCCGGCGGCCCTCCTCGGGGTGCCGGTCGTCGTGCGGCTTGTACTTGTTGAAGAGGCTGTTGATCGTGCGCGCGTAGTTCTCCACCTCGAAGAGCAGCGTGTGGTAGTCGGCGCGCTCCATCGCGCGCACGTAGCGCTGCACGATGCGCGCGGTGTCGGCGACGGCCTTCTCGTCGAGCACGCCGTCCGGCACCGTCCCGCCGAACTTCGAGTGCACCGCCGAGATGGGGCGCTCGAACGCCGCGTTCATCGGCCCGGCCAGGAACTTGTTCCGCTCGTCGAGCGTCTCGAACTCGAAGTTGGACGGTTTTTCCGCCAGGCCCAACAACGACAGGTAGTAGCGGATCTGGTCGGCGGTGTACCCGCGCTCGAGCAGCTGGTCGCCCGTGTAGAAGTTCCCGCGGGACTTGCTCATCTTCTCGCCGCCGACGAGCAGGTGCGCGCAGCCGATCACCTGTGTCATCTGCAGCTCGCCCGGGATCGGCATGCGGTGCGGGTCGGCCTGGGTGCCGAGCCACATCGCGCCCTGCATGAGCACGTAGAAGTAGACGTTGTCCTGCCCGAGGAACTGGTAGATCTTCGCCTCGGGGTCGAACCAGAACTCCTCGATGCGCATGGGGTCCTCGCCGCGGTTGACGAGCGCCACGTGGGAGAACGCGATCGGCGCGATGAGCGAGTCCGGCCAGACGTAGAGCGTCTTCCCGGCCAGCTCGGGGTCGAGGTCGGCCGGGACGGGGATGCCCCAGGACACGTCCCGCGTGATCGGGCGGCGCGCCCACTCGTCGGCGGGCACGCTCTCGATGCCGTGCGTGGCCAGCGTGGCCCGCGCGGTGTCGAAGTCCGCCATCGTGCCGAACTGCAGGAGCACGTTCTTGCCCGGCGCGTACTTCATCTTGTGCTTCGGCAGCGTGGCCGCCATCGCCTTGTAGTCGGCCTCGTGCCGCCCCTCGATGCGGAAGGACGGGAGCACCTTGCCCAGCACCTCGGCGAGCACCGATGGGCGCCACACCTTCTCGTTCGCCTGGATCCACTCGCGGAGCGTCTCGGACACCGCCCACATGTCGAGCCACCAATGCGCCGTGTCCCGCATCTCGGGGATCGCGTCGCTGATGGCGCTGCGGGGGTTGATGAGCTCGTGCGGCTCGTACTGCTTGCCGCACACTCCGCACTCGTCGCTGTAGGCGTCGGTGTTCTCGCACTTGGGGTTCGGGCACTTGCCGCGCACGAGGCGGTCCGGCAGGAAGCGGTTCAGCTTGGGGTCGTACCACTGCTTGCTGACACGCTTCTCGAGGAGCCCGTTGGCATGCAGCTTCCGCAGGAGCCACTCGGCGTTCGCGCGGTGGGTGGGGAAACACTCGGGGCGCGACGTGCCGGAGTAGACGTCGAGGTCGATGTCGTAGCTCGCGAGCGTCCGCTCCTGGCGCGCGTGGATGCCGTCGATGAATTCGCGGATGGGCACGCCCGCCTGGAGCGCGGACACCTCGCTGGTCGAGCCGTGGTCGTCCGTGCCGCACACGAAGAGCACGTTCTCCCGGCCGACGACCATGCCCATGTACCGCGCGAAGATGTCCGCGGGGACGTGCGCGCCGGCGAGGTGCCCCAGGTGGAGGGGCCCGTTGGCGTAGGGCATCCCGGCCGTGACGACGACCCGCTTCGGGCGGGACACCCGGGCGAGGATCGAGGGGATATCGGGCGAATTGGGGGTCGGAGGCATCGCGGCGTTTATCCCGCGCCAGGAGGGGCGTCAACAGCAGGGCGCGCGGCGCGGGGTCGGGTCAGCGGCGGCGTTTGGGTGCCGTGGCAGGGTCTTCGATGTTGTCGCGGCGGATGATGTGGGGGAGGTCCGCCTTGTCGATGTCCCAGGCGCC
>CAYWGD010000131.1:0-20295 GCA_964457335.1 uncultured Enterobacteriaceae bacterium
TGTCGGTGTCGGTGTCGGTGTCGGTGTCGGTGTCGGTGTCGGTGTCGGTGTCGGTATCGGTATCCGTGTCCGTGTCCGTGTCCGCCTCGCCGGTGTCGCCGTCGGTGTCCGCGAGCGCGTAGCATTGCCCGTCGTTGGCGAGGCCTTGCCCGTCCGGGCACTCGGTCTGGCAACCCGCGAGGAGGAGGGTCACGGTCAGGGCGGCAAGTCGCATCGTCAGGTCTCCGTCGGGCGGATGGTACCACCGCGCGCCGCGTGCGCGGCGACGGCCCGCGCGGGTACGATCCCGGGATGCTGCTCCTCGCCCTCCTCGTGGCCTGCGCGCCGGACCCCGCACCCCCGCCGAGCGGAGCCGCGCCGGGGACGAGCCCGTCGGCTGGCCGGCCCGTTTCGGGGGCTCCCGCGGGCGGCCCCGCTCCGGGTGGCGCCCCCCCGGGCGCGACGGCGGCGGAGGACCTCTCGACGAGCTGGGAGCCGGCGCTCGCGGCCGATGTTCCGCCCTCGCCGTCCGCCGCGTCCTGCCCCGACGCGGACGGTGACGGCTTCCCGGACGCCCGCGCCTGCCCGGGGCTCTCGCCCGAGCGCGCCGACTGCGACGACGCCGACCCGGCGGTGACCCCCGCGAACGAGCGCTGGGTGCCGCCCGGCCCCTTCCTGATGGGCTCCGCCTCGACGCACGCCGGGCGGGACGAGCGGCCCGTGCACGTGGTGCGCCTCTCCGGCTACTGCCTCGACGTGGACGAGCTCGTCGGGCCGGACGGCCAGCCGCTGGAGGGGCTGACCGTGGCCGAGGCCGAGGCGGCCTGCGCGCAGCGCGGCAAGGGCCTCCCGACCGAGGCGCAGTGGGAGAAGGCGGCGCGCGGCGGGTGCGAGCTCGGCGCCGACCCGTCGAGGTGCGATGCCGCCGACCTGCGCGCGTACCCCTGGGGCGGTGACGCCCCCGGCTGCGAGCGGGCGAACCACCAGGCGGTCACGGCGGGCGTGCCCGGCTTGTGCGTCGGCGCCGCCGCGCCGGTGTCCGCCGCGAAGAACACGGGGCCCTACGGCCACCGCGAGCTCGCGGGGAACGTCTGGGAGTGGGTGGCGGACCGCTACCACCCCGGCGTGTACCGGCGCGACCCGGCGCGCGTCGACCCCACGGGGCCCGCCGAGGGCGCGCTGCGCGTGCTCCGCGGCGGCGGGTGGAACACGTTCTCGACCAACATGCGCGTGGCCAACCGCATGACCTCCAACCTGGAGGGCTCGGCCGCCGGCGTGCGGTGCGCCCGGTCGACCGCGGCCGGGAACGTCGACCCCGTCGAGCCGCTCCGCACGCGCGTGGTGCGCGGGACGGTCCGGCACGCGGAGGGGGCCCTCGCGGGGCGCGCGCTCTACGTGACGGCGTTCGACGCGGCGGACGTGGACCCGCGGAGCGGGATGCCGGCGCCGGGCCGGTCGCCGGTGGCGGAGCTGCGGCTCGTGCCGGACGGCGGGAGCGCCGCGGCGTTCGCGCTCGAGGTGCCCGCGGGCGGCGCGTACGTGCTCGTGAGCGCGCTCGACGCGGGGGCGCCGAAGCGGGAGGACGGGACGTTCATCGCGGCCTCGGGCTCCGGGGGCTTCGGGAAGGCCGAGGGGGTCGTGGCGGTGGGCGACGCGGACGTGGACAGCGTGACGATCACGCTCCAGGCGCCCGCGATGCCGACGCGGAACGCCGCGGGGCTCGGACCTCCCGGCGCTCCCGGGGGACCGGGTCCCGGCGCGCCCGGGGGACCGGGTCCCGGCGCGCCCGGTGGACAGGAACCCGGCGTTCCCGGGGGGCCGGTCGGGCCGCCGCCGGGGCCGTCCGGCTCGGTGCCGCCTCCGCCCGGGTAGCGCCCGGATAGAGGGCCGGTCGTGATCAAGTACATCGGCTCCAAGCGAACGCTCGTGCCCCTGATCACGCGCGTCGTGCAGGCGCTGACCCCCACCGGCACGGTGGTCGACCTCTTCTCGGGCACGTCCCGTGTCGGGCACGGGCTGAAGCAGGCGGGCTACCGCGTCCTCGCCAACGATCACAACGCCTACGCCGCCGCGCTCGCCACCTGCTACGTGCAGGCCGACCAGGAGCGCCACGCCGTCGAGGTCGGGCGGCTCCTCGACGAGCTCGGGCGCATCCCGGGCCGTCCCGGCTACTTCACCGAGACCTTCTGCGTGCGGAGCCGCTTCTTCCAACCGAAGAACGGCGCTCGCATCGACGCGATGCGTGATGCCATCGAGGCGATGGACCTGTCAACTGAGCGCAAGGCGGTGCTGCTCGTCTCGCTCATGGAGGCCGCCGACCGCGTGGACTCCACGACGGGGCTGCAGATGGCCTACCTCAAGGAGTGGGCGCCCCGAGCGAACCGTGACATCGAGCTCCGGATGCCCGCGCTCCTCCCGCGCGCGTCCGCGGGGCCCGGCAAGGCCCACGCGCTCGATGCGCTCGTGGCCGTGGACGAGCTCGCCGGCGACGTCTGCTACCTCGACCCGCCGTACAACCAACACAAGTACATCGGCAACTACCACATCTGGGAGACGCTCGTGCGTTGGGACACGCCCGAGGTGTACGGCACGGCGTGCAAGCGGATCGACTGCCGGACGCGGGGGAGCCCCTTCAATGCCCGCGCGGAGGCCGCCCCCGCGCTCGCGCGGGTGATCGACCGGGCGCGCGCGCGGCACCTCGTGGTCTCGTTCAGCGACGAGGGCTTCGTCACCCGCGACCAGATCGTGCGGATGCTCGAGCCACGCGGCCGCGTGCTGGTGTTCGAGCAGGACTTCACCCGCTACGTGGGCGCGCGGATCGGCGTGTACAACCCGCGCGGCGAGAAGGTGGGCGCGGTGAGCCACACGCGGAACAAGGAGCACCTGTTCGTGGTGACCGACGACGCGGCGGCCGCGAGTCGCGTCGAGGCGCTCCGGGCCGAGCTGACGGGCGAGCTGCCGGGACAGCAGGACCTCTCCCCCGCGCGGTAGCCCCCCGAGTGGGACATCCGGGTGGGGCACCCGCGCCCCACCCTTCGGGGCACGCCCGCCCCGCGACCGCTGGAAAATCGAGGGCTTGCCGACGGAACGGCGCGTGCAACGTGCGACCCCATGGCCACGCTGCTCACACTCCTCCTCTCCTGCGCCCCCGACACCGTGTCCGAGGCGCCCAGCCTGGACGAGGCCTTCCAGGCCGCGGCGGACACCCACGACGTGCCGAAGGACCTGCTCGTCGCGCTCTCCTACAGCATGACGCGCTTCGACGAGCCGGCGGAGGGCGACCACGAGCACGGCGGCATGCGCGGCTTCGGCGTGATGGACCTCGGCGCCGGCTCGCCGTCGAGCGGGCCCGACCTCGCCCGCGGAGCGGGGCGGCTCGGGTTGGACGTCGACGACGCGATCCATGATCGTGCGCGCAACATCGAGGTCGCCGCGAGCGAGCTCCGCTGGTACGCCGACCAGCTCGAGGCCGAGGGCGCGAGCTTCGCGCGCATCGACGACTGGGTCGAGGTGGTGGGCTGGTACTCGGGCTCGCTCGACGGCGGGGCGCAGCGCTCCTTCGCGAAGCAGGTGTACCGCTGGATCGAGGGTGGGCTCCGCGCCAAGGACCCCGTCGACGGCGGTTGGATCGTCATCCGGTCGCGCGAGCTCGACCTCCCCATGCTCGACCTCGCACCGGCGATGGCGAGCGCGGGCGACTCGCCGCTCACCGACAACGTGGTGGCCGCGGCCTCGTGCAACTACTCCGCCGGGAGCCGCACCGCGTCGAGCATCGACACCATCGTGGTGCACACGGCGCAGGGGAGCTACTCCGGCACCTACAATTGGTTCCAGAACTGCGACGCCTCGGCGAGCGCCCACTACGTGATCCGGTCCTCCGACGGCGAGATCACCCAGATGGTCGGCGAGGAGGACACCGCCTGGCACGCCGGCCACTCCGACACGAACAGCCGCTCCGTGTCCATCGAGCTGGAAGGCTACGTGGAGGACCCGGACCGTTGGTTCACCGACGCGATGTACGACTCGCTCGCGGCGCTGATCGTGGACGTGGCGGACCGGCAGGGCGTCGCGCTCGATCGGAGCAACATCATCGGGCACATGGAGGTGCCCGGCTGCAGCTACACGGGCGGCGGCGGGCGCAACTGTCACACCGACCCGGGCGCCGACTTCGACTGGGACAAGCTGATGGCGCTCGTGGCGGCGGCGGGCGGGTCGGGATCGTCGGGGTCCTCGGGGTCGTCGTCGGGGTCCTCGGGGTCGTCGTCGGGCTCCTCCGGCTCGGGCACCTCCGGGTCGGGGACCGGCACGAGCGCCGGCGTCGGCGACCTCGTGGGCTTCGTGCGGGCCGACAGCATCTACAACACCTCGGGGGGTGTCACCGGCGCGTCGGTCACGACCGCGACGGGCCAGTCGGCCACCACGGACAGCCGCGGCTACTTCTCGCTCGACGACGTGCCCGCGGGCATCGTGAGCCTGACCGTGAGCGCGAGCGGCTACTCCACGGCCACGGACAGCGCGGACGTGTACGCGAGCCAGACCAACTGGAACAGCATCGCGGTGACGGCGTCGAGCGGGTCGGGCTCCGGGAGCGGCTCCAGCGGCTCGGGTTCGAGCTCGGGCTCCGGGACGAGCGCGCCGACGGGCCTCGACCCGAGCGGCTGGGAGAGCGTGTACGGCGAGTCGGTCACGCTCTCCTGGGGCAGCACCGGCGCCACGTCCTACGAGGCGCGGATCTACTACTGGGACGGCTCCGACTGGAACACCTACTACACGTACACCACGTCGAGCACGTCGAAGACCTTCTGGCCCACCCGCGAGACCGAGTACGCCTTCTTCGTGCGCTCCCGCACGAGCAGCGGCACGACCAGCGAGTGGTCGGCCGCCAGCTACTTCTCGTTCGAGGGGTAGCGCGCTACTCCGGAACGACGCTCCCCGCGGCGACCCGATCGAACGCGGGGGCGAGCGAGGCCAGCTCGTCGGGCGTGAGCACGGCCCCCTCCTCGGCCAGGCACGAGCCGTCGCCGAGGCCCTCGACGGCGATGATGTGCACGTAGCCGTCGATCCACGCGAGCCAGCCCACGTTCCGGTCGGTCTCGACGCCGCCCTCGTCGGTGAGCGAGAAGCCGTACGCCCGCCCCGAGCTCCCCGCGAACGGCACGTCGCGCACCTCGTGCGCGGTGAAGGTCCAGGCCGCGCAGCCGACGGCGCGGTCCCCCTCAAGGCTCTCGTAGTAGTCCGCCACGAGCGCATCCATGCCGGCCTCCCGGTCGGTGACCCCGTCGAGGCGGGGGTAGGTCGCGGCGTCGTAGGGCATGTACCAGACGGTGCCGCGCCAGGTGTCCCCCTGGTACAGGCAGTGGATGGGCCCGCCGCCGCCCTCGCACGCGGCGAGGGTCCAGCCGTCGCCGAGGTCCGTCGGCTCCGGATCGCTCCAGTCGTAGACGATGGGGGCGGGCTCCTCTTCGCCTGGGTTCTCCGGGGGCTTGGGCTCCTCGGTCGCGGGGCATCCCAGCAGGGTCGAGAGCGTCAAGAACACGAGGCCTCCTCTCTTCTCGGAGGGACCATAGCGGGGGCCCGGGGCGGCGCGTGCTACAAGGTGTTCCGGAAGGTATCGGGCGGATGAGCCGCCGACGCACCTCCCGGGCACGGCGCCGACGCACCGGCCGCCCGTCTTCGGGCGGTCCGGGTGCCCGAACCAGGCCCCGACGCTACGGCCGTGTCACCCGCCCCGTGGCGAGGTCGATCCGCACGCCCCAGGCCGGCCCGGATGCCAGATCCAACGTGGTGTCGGCGAGGGCGTGGTCGCGGGTGGGCGGGCGGCCGGAGCGGACCCGCACGGTGATGGTGCCCTGCGCCTGCAGGGCGAAGGGCGCGGGGCCGGGGAGATCGACGGCGTCGAGCACGTTGCCGTTCGCGTCGAGGGCCTCGACGCGGAGCGGGTCGCGGTTGCCCGGCGCGCCGGACACGACGCCGGCGATGGCCGGGGAGGTGACACCGGCGGGGGCGGGCTCGACCCAGGGATCGACGAGGTCGGCGGGGGGCTGGGCATCGCCGCGCATCAGCGGCTGGCCGCGGTCCCAGCCGCGCGCGCGCAGCGTGGCGGCGATCTGCTCGGCGATGACGCGGTGCCCGTCGCGGGAGGGATGCATGGCGTCGACGAGGAGCGCACGGCCGAGCCCGGTGGCGCGCCACGCCGCGGGGACGTCGACGACGTCGGTGCCGTGGCGCCGCGCCGCGTCGCGCATGGCCGCGCGGTAGGGGTCCCACGCCCACGCGCGGTCGGGGTGGTCGAGATCCTCCTCGTTCGCGAGGATCAGGAACAGCGTCTCGGCGCCGCTCGCCTCGGCACGTGTCACCAACGCATCGAGGTTGGCCGCGTAGTCGTCCAGCGCGACGCGGCGCTTCCCGAGGAGCGTGTCCTGGCCGAGCAGGCCCCACCCGATGGGTTGGGCGCGGACTCCAGCCAACGTGGCGGCGGCGCGGAACGTCTGCGTGTGCAGCAGCCCCTCGGCGAAGCGGGCCCCGAAGCTGGCGCGGCCGGCGAGCAGCTCGCGGTCCACGAAGGCGTCGAAGTTGTTGTCGGACCACAAGGTGGCGACCACGAGCAGGTCGGGTTGGAGCGGGAGGAGGTCGTCCAGGCGGCGGAGGCCCTGCTCCGACGAGAAGCCGGGGACGCCGCCGTTGAGCGACTCGATCCCGGGGAGGAGCCGCTCGAGCTGCTCGGGGAAGGTGTGCGGGTCGTCGACGAGCACGCCGAAGACGCTGCTGTCCCCGAGGAAGGCGACGCGTCGCGTGCCCGCGGGCTTGGGGCCGCGCTCGGGCCCGCGCAGGCCGGCCGAGGAGATGGTCGTGCGCGCGCCGAGCACCTCGGTGTCGCCGGGGCGGAGCGTCCAGACGGTGTCGGGGTCGGTGGGGAGCACGGGCGGGGGCGGCGCGGGCGGCCAGTCGGCCGCGCGGAGCACCAATTCGGGGAGCGCGAGGAGGGCGAACGTCACGAGGATCGGGAGCACAGGGCCCCGCGCGAGGTCACGCATCGTCGTCGGGCCTGGACGCCTGCTCCACGCGGTGACACCCGAGCCACAACACGTCGAGCCCGCTCCGGAAGAAGGTCGCGAGCGCCTGCACCGGGGAAGTGACGATGGGCTCGCCCTTGAGGTTGAAGGAGGTGTTGAGCAGGACGGGCGTGCCGGTCGCCTCGCCGAACCCGCGCAGGAGCGCGTGGTAGGGCGGGTTGGCGGCCTCGTGCACGACGTGGACGCGCGCGGTGCCGTCCACGTGGGTGGTGGCGGGGAGGGCGTCGTCGGTGACGGGCGCGACGAGCAGCATCCACTCGGCGGGGAGCTCGCCGCCGGGCGGGATCCGGAAGTAGCGGGCCTCGTCGCCAAAGGTCACGCTCGGGGCGAAGGGCCGGAAGAGCTCGCGGTACTTGATCTTGGCGTTGATCCGCTCCTTCATGTCGGCGCGGCGCGGGTCCGCGAGGATGGAGCGGTGGCCGAGCGCGCGCGGGCCCCACTCGAAGCGGCCCTGGAACCAACCGAGCACCTTCCCTTCGGCGAGGTCGGTGACAGCCCGCTCCGTGACCCGCTCGGGGGCCACGCGCTCGTGCTTCACCTTGAGCTCGGCGAGCGTGCGCTCGATGGCGTCGTCGTCCCAGGCCTTGCCGAGGCCGGGTGTCACCAGCGCGGGGGCGCGGGGCTTGCCCATGACCTCGTGCCAGGTCCAGAGCGCCGCGCCCATCGCGCCGCCGGCGTCCCCCGCCGCGGGTTGGACGGACAGGCGGGAGAAGGGGCCGCGCTCCAGGACGTGGCGGTTGGCGACGCTGTTGAGCGCCACGCCGCCCGCGAGGCACAGGTTCGGGAGGCCGGTGCGCGCGTGCAGGGCGCGGGCGAGGCTCACGAGGGCGTCCTCGGTGACGGCCTGCACGCTCGCGGCGATG
This sequence comes from uncultured Enterobacteriaceae bacterium, assembly GCA_964457335.1. Taxonomy (GTDB): domain Bacteria; phylum Myxococcota_A; class UBA796; order UBA796; family SXON01; genus CAJBVW01. Next base: position 7,916 of record CAYWGD010000131.1, read on the forward strand.
TCCGCCCAGCGCTTGCCCTCGGGGGTGGAGGGGTCGAAGGGCGCGCCGGGGAAGCGCGCGGGGCCCAACAGCTCCTCCAGCGCGGGGGTGTAGCTGTCCTCGGCGCTCCAGTGCCACGCGACGTAGCGGCGGTCGACGTCGAAGGAGCCGTCGTCGCGTGGGCGCAGCACCTTGCGGACCTCGTCGACGAAGCGCGGCTCACCGAAGCCGGCCATGCCCATGACCTTGTACTCGCCGTCGTTCACCTGGAAGCCGAGGTAGGCCGTGAACGCCGAGTAGAAGAGCCCGATGCTCTCGGGGAACAGGATCTCGCCGAGGAGCTCCAGCCCCTTGGAAGAGCCGCGCCACAGCGAGGTCGTGGCCCACTCGCCGACGCCGTCGACGGTGAGGATGGCGGCCTCCTCGAACGGGGAGGCGTAGAACGCGCTCGCGGCGTGGGACTGGTGGTGGTCGGAGAAGAGCACGCGGTCGGGGCGGACGGCCAGCGCGTTGACGATGGCGGTCTTCACCCAGAGCTTGTCGGTGAGCCAATTGTAGGTGGAGCGCCGGAACGCCGTGAGGCTCCGCGGGAACTCCAGGACCTGTGTCACCAACATGCGCTCGAACTTGCGCAGCGGCTTTTCGTACCAGGTGACCCAATCGAGGTCCTCGGCGCGGATGCCGGCGTCCTCGAGGCACCAGCGGGCGGCGAGGACGGGCAGAGAAGCGTCGTGCTTCACGCGGGTGAAGCGCTCCTCGCTCGCGGCGGCGACCACCACGCCGTCGCGCAGGAGCACGGCGGCGGAATCGTGGTAGAGGCCCGAGAGCCCGAGGACGTAGCTCACGCCATCATCCGCGCGCGCTCCGCGGCGGGCGCGCGGGGCGAGGGCGCCACGATCCCGGTCGCCCGACGCTCGGACAGCCGCGCGGCGAGCGAGAAGGGGCCGATCACCACGACGTAGAGCAGCCCGAGCCAGAAGCCGGCCATCGTCGCGCCCAGGTCGTGCGAGAACCGCAGCCAGGCCTCCCAGGCCCGGCGCGTCCGCACGCGGAAGACGGCGGCGCGCACGGCGGCCTCCTGGCCGCGCTGGCCGTAGCGGTCCAGCTCGGCGCGGCTGTAGGCGATGTGGAACCGCTCGTCGCGGGCGATCTCGTCGAACATCGCGGCGGTGGCGGCGTCGTCGCGCAACAGCCCCGCGTACACCTCGAACTGCTCGGCCCCGCGCTTCTCCGCCACCCACACGAAGGCGAGGAACTCGAGCTCGCCGAGCTTGCGGAAGAGCGACTCCGTGCCGCGGATGCCGTGGGCGGCGATGTAGCCGGCGTCATCGAGCACGGCCTGGGCGCGGCCCGGTGTCCGGGAGGCGCGGGCGAGCGCGGTGGCGCGCTCGCGGAACAGCCGGGCGTGCCTGAGCTCGTCGAGCGCGTGGCGGAAGTAGCGGGCGCGCATCTCCGGGCGCGGGGTCTCCTCTGCGGCGGCGAGCATGTCCTGGCCGCTCCCGGCCTCGGTGTGGGAGAACTCGGCCATCTTCGTGGCGGCGCGGCCGGGCACGAGGCGCCACACCACCCACGAGAGCAGCCACAGGGGCAGCCCCGACGCGGGCGCGCTCATTCCAGCGCCTCGTTGAGCCGGGCCGCGACGGCGGCGTGGCCGGCCGGGCTCAGGTGGAAGTCGCGGTCGAGGAAGCAGGCGGGGTCGCGGAGGGCGGGGAGCAGGTCGATCAACGGAACCTCGGCGAGCGCGGCTGCGAGCGTGTCGCGAAGTCGTGTATCCGTCCAGGGGGTGGCCGCGCCGATCGGGAACGGGGAGCGCGCGGCGCGCTCGGCGGAGGTCGCGGCGTCGACGGGGAGCCACGCCGCGACGGTGCGCACGGCGTGCGCGCGGGCGAACCCGTCGAGGGCCGCGGCGAAGGTGGCGACGAGCGCGGGGTCGGGGTCGAGGAAGGCGGGCGGCGGCACGGGCGGCGCGCGACGGGCCTGGAACAGGTAGAAGAGGTGCGAGCGGGCGAGCGGCGTCTCCCAGCCCCAGGTGGAGCCCGCGGTGGCGCGCGTCAGCAGCCAGCCGCCGCGGACCACGTAGCGCTCGTGCGCGGGGGCGAGGCCGTCGTCCAGGTCGTTGGCCTGGTCGACGAGCACGAGCACGCCGGCGGGGCGCAGGACGGGGACGAGCGCGGCCGCCTGCGCGAGCGCGTCGGGGAGCCCGTAGCCGGGCACGCCGGCGTTCCTGAAGCCGAGGTGGGCGGCGAAGGTCTCGTGGTCCTCGACGCCGGAGCCGAAGACCTGGGAGTCGCCGACGACGAGCCAGCCGGAGGAGGGGAGGTCGACGGGGGCGTCGGGGGCGTCGGGGGCGGGGTCGCGGAGGCCGTGGGCGCCGGTGCGGACGCGGTAGACGGCGCCGTCGGGGCGGCGCACGCGGGTGTCCACGTCGGCGGCGAGCACGACGCGGCCGTCGGGGGCGTAGGTGAACGCGGCGAGCTGGGGGAGGGCGCCCTCGTCCGCGAGGCGCGCGGCGAGCTCGGCGAGGCCGAGCGCGAGGGTGAGGCCGAAGGCGGCGAGCGCGAGGCGGGCAGTGACGGGGACGCGGGGGCTCATGCGCGCCTCTGGCGGCCGCCGCGGTAGGTGTCAATTCTCAATTCCTGACACCTCGAGCCGCACCTCGAGCCGCACCTCGAGCCGCAGGTGTCAATTATCAATTCCTGACACCTCGAGCGACACCTCGGGCCGCACCTCGAGCCGTAGGTGTCAATTCTCAATTCCTGACACCTCATAGAGCCGTAGGTGTCAATTCTCAATTCCTGACACCTCAAAGGGACGCGATCCGGTCGGCGACGGCGCGCGCGAAGAGCGCGAAGCCCTCGGCGTCGGGGTGGCCCTCGTCGAACAGCAGGGCCTCGCGCACGTCGGGCTCCCGCTCGAAGAGCGCGTAGACCTCGTCGGGGAGGCCGTCCGCGGGGGCGGGAGCGGTGAGCCAGACCTTGCCGGACTCCTGGTCGACGACGGCGTAGTCGGCGCCACGCCGCTCGAGCGTCTCGCCGCGGCCCGCCTGGGCCTCGCGGAAGGTGTCGGTGAGGTCGAAGACGGGGATGCCGCGGCCCGCGAGGCGCTCGGTGAGCGCGGAGGCCTCCTCGCGGTAGTGGGCCGAGCCGCGCGGGTCGAAGCGGGAGACCGGCGGGAGGATGACCACGACGGGCACGCGCACGGCGTCGGCGCAGCGCCCGACATGCTCGGCGTAGCGCTCGACGGCGCCGGGCTCGCCGGTGGGGCGGCGGGTCCAGAGCACGAGGTCCGGCGCGAGGGGGACCCCCTGGGCGGCGCACCACGTCGACATCGTGGCGATGTCGTTCGCGGGGACGCCGGCGTTGAGCACCTCGGCGGGGGTGCCCCGGCGGGCGAGCTCGGCGGCGAGGCGCGCGGGCCAGGCCTCCTCCTCGGCGACGCCCCACCCGTGCGTGACCGAGTCCCCGAGCGCCACGATGCGGCGACCGGCCTTGGGGCCGACCTCGGGGCCGCGCAGCCGGATGGAGTTGGTGGAGAGCCGGTAGGTGCGCGTTCGCCGCATCTCGAGCTCGCCGGCGCGGGCGCGCGCGGCCTCGTCGCGGGTGTGCGGGCGGTCGGGGAGCACGACCCGGGCGTCGCGGAGGTTCGGCTTGAGCCAGGGCTGGCCGCGCAGGGCGTCCCACGGCTCGGTGATCACGTCGGAGCGCTGCGGCGGGCGCAAGAGCCGCGCGGCGACCACGACGGCGACGAGCACGATGAGGAGCGCGACGCCCCGGATCACCCAGCGCACGTCACAACACCGAGTAGCGGTTGGCGAGCGCGTCGAGCTCCGGCATGGCGAACGCGACCCAGAGGAAGACCAGGAGCGCGACGACGACCGCGCCGCCGATCCAGACCAGCGCTTCCCGCAGGAGCGGGTTCATCGGGCGGCGCCCCCGGCGGGGCTCGGGCTCGGGCGAAGGCAGCGCATCGGCGTCTCGACGGAGCTTACCGCGCCCTGCCGCACGACGCCGCGCGCGGTTGACGCGCGGGAGCGCGCTGCGTACACGGCATCGATGCGACTGCTCCCCGCCCTCGTCCTCCCCGTGCTCCTCGCGGGCTGCCCCGAGCCCGTCGAGGAGCTCCCCGCCACCGCCCCGCCCGTGGGCGTCCCCGGCACCCCGGGCCCCGACGGTGGCGCGGCGCCGCCGCCCCCCGAAGGCGCGCCCGCCGACGGCACCGCCCCCGCGGCCGGCCCGGTCGGCGCGGCTCCGACCGTGCCGAGCGACGTGACCTCGCGCACGCTCGCCGCCCTCGCGAACGGCGGGCCGACGGTCAAGATCCGCGGCGCGCTCAAGGGCGCGACGACGGCGCAGGTGGACTTCACCGCGGTGGGCGACCAGGGCGGGCAGAAGGTGCCCGAGATCCTGCAGATCGTGCAGGTGACCGACGGGAAGTTCGAGGTCGACGCGCCCGCGACGTACGAGCGCGAGATCTGGGTGAGCGCCACGCACGACGCCAAGGGCGACGGCATCACCCCCGACGACCCGGGCGGGCTCGCGCAGGCGCCGGTGAAGCTCGCCGGGAAGGACGTGACCGTCGAGATCGAGGTCGGGTCGAGCGGCGCGTGGATGGAGAAGGTGCCCTGGGCCAACGCCGGCCCGCCGCCCGCCGGTCCGCCGCCCGCCGGCGGCGCGCCGGGGAGCGTCCCCACGGACGCCGCGGGGGCCCTCCCGGGTCCGGTCCCGGCCGAGGGTGCGCCGCCTCCGGCGGCTCCGGCCGGCGCGCCGCAGTAGGCGGCGCGCGCGTCGGAGGGCGCCCGCGCGAGACGACCCACCACACGCGCGCGAGGGGGGCTGGAAGGCAGCGCGGGCGCGGGGGATCGAGGGCCGCGGGAGGGCGGAGGGCCCGCGCTGGTCGGCCGCCGCGCGGGCGGCCGACCGAGGGCTTCAGCCCGAGCCTGGAAGACACCCGGCCCCGGCGTCCGCGCCGGGGACGCGCCCGAACCTGCTATGGCAACCTGGGATCCAGGCGGGCGTAGAACACCTCGTTGGAGCCGCGCACGCCCTGGGTCCAGGTGAGGTGGAAGGTGCCGTCGGGACCGGCTTCCACGGACGGCAAGCCGGGCTTTCCCCAGTCGATCTCGGCGACCCTGCGCGGGGCCTCCCAGCCCCGGCCGCGGTCGAGCGCGTAGAGGAGCTCGGCGTCCTGGCCGCCGTCCCACCCCCACACGAGGCAGCGCACGCCGGCGTCGTTGACGGCGATGTCGGGGTCGAAGTGGTAGCCGCCGAGGCCCTTTGACGGCTCCTCGGTGGGGCCCCAGGCGCCCGGCCGACCCGCGCGGACGTAGACGTGGAGCGGCACGGCGCCGACCTTGCGGAACCACGTGACCCAAGTGGTGTCACCCCGGAACGCGAAGTTGGGTCGCTCGCCGGGGTGGGAGGTGGCGGTCACGTCCTCGGGCGCGTCGAAGCGGCCATCCTTGCCGTGCACGAGGAAGAGCCGCGTCTCGGAGCCGCCGGTGCCCACGTCGTAGCCGGCGATGACACTGCCGTCGGGGGCGGCCTCGACGTTGGTGTGCCAGGCGTCGGCGGTGCCGTCGGTGAACGTGGCGGGTTCGGACCACGTGCCACCGTCGCGCCAGCGCCATGTTGCACGGAAGCGGACGTTGGGATCCGCGGGCTTGCCGATCCAGACGTAGGCGAGGTGGTCGCCGACGGCGGCGACGTGCCCGCTGCCGGTCTCGTTCTTGCCGTCGGGGGTGAGCGGGACGGGCGCGGACCAGCCCGCGGCGGTGCGCTCGCGGAGCCAGCCGCGGGAGGTGAAGTCGGGGTTGGTGTGGTCGTACACGAGGACCACGCTGCCGTCGGGTCGGACGACGAGGTCGGGCCCCCAGTTGCGCCCGTCGGGGTGGCTGACCACCTCCGGCGCGGTCCAACTCTCCCCGTCGCGGGAGGTGCGGTAGCGGATGATGTCGCCGGCGGCGGTGCGGTCGTAGTAGACGAGGTGGAGCGTGCCGTCGGGGCCGACGGCGATCTGCGGCCGGAAGCCGCCGTCGGGGCGCGCGGCGAGGAGCTGGGCCTCGGTGAACGCGCCCAGGCCGGCGGGCGCGGGGCCCGGCTGGGGCGGGATGTCGTGGAACGCCGGGAACCCCGTCGGATCCTGCACGAAGTTGCCGGAGGTGCCGACGGGGGGCGCGCCGGGGCCGGGCGGGCCGTGGGGTCCGCCGGGGCCGGGTTGGTGGGGCCCGGGTTGGTTCGGGCCGGCCGGGTCGGGTTGGTTGGCCTGCGGACGGCCGACCGTGGGGGCGTCGGCGCCGTCGGGGGCGTTCGAGCAGGCGAGGAGGAGGAGCGCGAGCATCACCTCCGGCCTATCGCGGATCGGGGCAGCCGCCGGCCGAAGACGGCCGGCGCTGCGTAGACGGCGTGCCCGGGAGGCGCGTCGGCGGCGCCGGCGCCTACTCGGGGGCCACGCAGGCGGCCGCGCCGTCGTCGCCCACGGCGCAGACCCGGCCGTCGGCGGCGCAGTCCACGGCCTGGACGAAGGACTGGTCCTGGGCGTCTCCGCTGTACAGCCCGAGGGACGAGGTGAACGGCGCGCACTCGAGCAGGAGGTCGCCGTCGCAGGTGGCGGCGCTGCCGGCCTCGCAGGGGTCGGGCACGTGGGCGCAGGTGGCGTTGTCGTCGCCGACCTCGACACACACGTCGTTGGGAGCCTCGCACGGGACGCGGTTCTCCTTGCGGTTCACCTGCTGGTCGGGGCCCTCACCGCAGACGAGGAGCGTGTCGCCGTCGCAGCGCTCGAAGTAGGAGCAGTCGTTGAAGCAGGCGAGCAGGGTCAGGATCAGCATGGAGAACTCCGGGGCGTGGCAACATGCCATGCACGCGACGTGCCGTGTTGCCCGGACGCGCGCGGCGGGGCGCCGGGCCGAATAGAAGGGGGCGATGTTGCTCCTCGCCGCCCTCGTCTTCGCGGAGCCGGTGTCCGTGCCGGCCGGGACGTTCCGGCAGGGGAGCGGGCGCGCGCCCGACGAGCGGCCGGTCCGCGCGGTCGAGCTCTCGGCCTACCGCATCGACCGCACCGAGGTGAGCGTCGGGGAGTTCGAGGCGTTCGCGGCCGCGGGGGGCTACGGCGAGGCGAAGTGGTGGTCGGAGGCGGGCTGGACCTGGGCGCAGGCGCACCCGGACGGGGCCGGCGCGCACACGCGCGCGGCCGGTCGGCCACCGTCACACCCGGTGGTGGCGGTGACGTGGTGGGAGGCGGACGCCTACTGCCGCTGGAAGGGCGGCGCGCTGCCGACGGAGGCGCAGTGGGAGCACGCCTCGTGTGACGACGCGGGCGGGCGCTTCCCGTGGGGGGACGGCGAGGACTTCGCGGCGGTGTGGTTCAAGGAGGGGAAGTACGCGCACATCGAGGCGGTGATCACCGCGCCGGTGGGCGAGCAGGACGCGGCGCTGGCGTCGCCGCTCGGGCTGTTGCACGCGGCGGGCAACGTGTGGGAGTGGGTGGCGGACGCCTACGACGCGGAGTGGTACGCGGAGGCCCCGGCGAAGGACCCGGTGAACGCCGCCGAGCGGCCCTGGCGCACGCTGCGGGGCGGCTCCTACTCGAACCTGCCCAGCTACTGCTCCTGCACGCACCGCGAGCCCGCCGGGCCCGACGACGTGCGGCTCACCGTGGGGTTCCGGTGCGCATACGGGCCTTGATCGTGCTCGCGGCGCTCGCGGGGTGCCAGCGGGACGATCGGGCGATCGTGGCGTCGGAGCGCGGGCCGTCGATGGTGCGCGTGGACGGCGGGGTCGTGCGGCTGGGGTCGCGGCAGACGCCGCCGGTGGCGGGGTTCGCGTGGCGCGGGGAGTCGCTGCCGGGGACGAGCCCGGGCGGGGCACCGGCGGGCGGCGCGGGGCCGGCGGGCGGGGTTCCGGGCCAGCCCGGCGGGCCGATGGGGCCACCGCCGCCGCCGGGCGGGTCGGTTCCGCCGCCGCCGGGCGTGCCGGGGCCGGGGGAGCACGGGCCCGGGCGTGGTGTGCCGCCGACGGGTCCGGCAGCTCCGGCGGGGGGCGCCCCGTCGCCCCGCGGCGCACCCGGGGCGGGGCCGCTCGATTCGCTGGGGATGCTGGTGGGCGCGGCGTTCGCGGCAGACCCGGCGGCGGGGTCGCCCCCTTCGGCGCTCCCCGATCTCGGGCTCGCGCCCGGCGCCGCCCGGGTCGTGAACCGGCCGCTCCCGGACCCGCTCGATCCCCGCCTCGTCGAGGTCGGCGCGTTCTGGATCGACCTCACCGAGGTCACCCAGGCCCAGTACGCCGCGTTCCTCGAAGACACCGGCTACCGCCCGCCGTACGTCGACGAGGCCTGGGCCGAGGGCGGCTGGAACTGGGACGGCGCCCGCGCGCCGGCCGCCACGGCTGACCACCCGGTCGTCCTCACGAGCTGGTGGGACGCGCGCGCGTACTGCGACTGGGCCGACAAGCGCCTGCCCACCGAGGCCGAGTGGCAGCTCGCCGTGCTCGGGCCCGCCGAGGACGAGCACACCTTCCCCTGGGGCGAGGACTACGACGGGAGCCGCCTCAACCACGGCACCTTCGACCTCCCCAACACGGACCCCTCGGATGGCTGGGAGCACACGTCCCCCGTCGGCGCCTACCCCGCGGGCGCGAGCCGCTGGGGCCTCCTCGACGCCTTCGGCAACGCCTGGGAGTGGACCGCGGACATGCGCGTCCCGACCTGGGACCAGGTGCGCGGCGAGCGGCGCGGCGACCGCATCGTGAACCCCCACACCGACACCGTCGGGCTCTACGCGGCGGTGCGCGGCGGGGCGTTCTTCTTCGACTTCCGCCCGAACCCGGCGGGGGAGCGGAACGGGTTCATCCCCGAGCTCCGCCGCAAGTCCACGGGCTTCCGCTGCGCGCGGGATGGGTGAGCCCGCCAGGTCCGGCGGGCGGCCTCCCGAGTGCAGGAGTCGCCTCGAATACGACAAGCGTCCCCAGGAGCGGCACCGAGTACGACAACTCGGCCTCCGGGAGGCGCCCACCGGGCGTGAGCCTCTCGGATTGTCGGCCTTCGTCCGTTCGGCCGTGCCCGTCGTTTGGAGCCTGCGCGCGCCGTTGTCGTACTCGGTGCCGCTCCTCAGCCGCCGTGTCGTATTCGAGGCCGCTCCTCTCGGCGGATCGCCCGTCGAGCCTCGGCCCCTCCTGGTCGGGGTCGCGCCGCCGCGGCACACCCGGCGCGCCGAACCCCGCCGGCCGAATCCCCGGCGCGCGCCGGGCGGCCCGTGGTAGGCTGCCGCGGTGCTCGTGCTCCTGCTCGCGTGCGCGCCGGACCCCCGCGAGGAGCCCGGGCTGATCGCGTTCCCCAAGGCCGCGCCCGTCGACACCGCCGACTCCGGCGAGAGCGGCGAGGACACCTGCGCGGAGGCCAGCGGGAGTGGCGGCGGAGGCGGCGGGCCCGGCGGCGAGGACCACGGCTCCCCCGAGAACCGGCCCTACTCGATCGACGCCTTCGACGACGTGCGGAATTGCGCCGGCTGCCACCCCGACCACTACGACCAGTGGCACGGCTCGGTCCACGCGGCGTCCGCCATCAACCCGCTCATGTGGAAGGGCAGCCAACAGATCGGTGAGACGACGGACGACCCGCTCGTGTGCGCCGGCTGCCACGTCCCGATCGGCACCCTCACCGGCGTGATGCCGATGGACCGCCCCACCGGGAGCGCCGACGGGCTGCCGGAGGCGGCGCGGCGCGGCGTGTCCTGCGTGTCCTGCCACAAGCTCTACGACGTGGTGAACGGCGTCAACCAGTTCACCCACTGCGAGGACTGGTACGCCGGCACCATCCAGGATCCCGTCGCGACGACCGCGCACGTGAGCCACGAGTCGCCCATCCACGCGCAGTCGCTCGTCTGCCGGTCCTGCCACAATGTCGAGAACCTCAACGGCGTGCAGGTGGAGTTCACCTACACCGAGTGGGACGAGCTCAACCGCGCGGCCGGCGGCACCGAGGAGGAGCCGGCCATCCCCACCTGCCAGGACTGCCACATGCCCAGCTACACGGGCACGGCCGCCACGGGGGGCCCCGAGCGCGTGGTGCACCGGCACGATTTTTTGGGTGGCGACCTCGCGCTCGGCCCCTTCGCCGACACGCACGCCCAGGAAGCCGGCGTGCGCGCGCTCATGCGGGACGCCGCCACGCTCGACCTCGTCCCCACCGACGCCGGTGTCACCGCCACCGTCACGAACGTCATCGATGGGCACGACCTCCCCACCGGCTCGGCCTTCGACCGGCAGGTCTGGGTCGAGATCACCGCCACCGACGCCGACGGCAACCTGCTCCTCTCCTCCGGCGACCGCGACGCGAACGGCGATCTGCGCGACGAGCACTCCACGCTCGACCCCGAGGGCGATCCCTACGTGACCGCGCGGCAGTCCATCTTCCGGAGCTACCTCTACGACGCGAGCGGCGCCGAGACCTTCGACTTCATCGGCGCGACCGTGCGCGTGGACGACCAGACGCTGGCGTCCGGCGAGAGCCGGAGCATCGACTACACGTTCGACACGGGCGCGCCCCGCCCCATCGCGGTCGAGGCCCGCGTGCTCTACCGGCCGTACCCCCCGTTCCTGCTGCGGGAGAAGGGGATCGAGGAGCCGATCGTCGCGGCGCTGCCGATCTACACGATCACCCAGGCGACGGCGGTGCTCGAGTGATGCTCGCCGCGCTGCTCGCGTGCTCCGCGCCGGACAACGCGCCCGCGCCCCCCGACCGCGACGAGCCCGAGGCGTCGCCGAGCGTCATCGCCGGCACCGTGACCGGCGCGCTCGTCGGGCGGACGGACGTGGTGGTGGCCGCGATCGACGCCTCCGCCTACCGCTTCGGCGACGCGATCGACGTGTCGACGCTCGTGTCCTGGGACGCCGCAACCGGCGCCTTCCGCATCGAGCTCGACCCCGCCGCGCCGATCACCGACCTCTACGCCAAGGCCTTCGTCGCCGCCTGGGTCGATCTCGACGCCGACGGGCGCTACGACGCGCGCACCGAGGCCCTCTGCGACCAGCCTGCCGACGGCTCCCCCGTGGTGTACCTGACGCTGCTGGAGGGCGCCGGCTGGGCGCTGGGCATCCGGCGCGAGCACGAGGGCGAGGTGGGCCTCCACTACGCCCCGACCCTGGATGGTGACGCCTGCTCTACGCACTGATCGCGTGCGCGGACCCGGTGGCGGACGACGCCGCGCCCGACACCACCGACACCGCCGAGACCGCCGACACCACCGACACGGACGAGACCGGCAAGGAGCCCGAGCCCTTCCCCTGGAGCGCCGAGGGCTTCTGGGATGCGCCCGGCGCGCTGCCCGAGCTGTTCACCGAGAACCCCGCGGCCGCCGAGCGCCTCCGCATCGCGACGAGCGAGGATGGTGTCACGTGGAACGTCCGCGAAACGCCCGTCGCGTGGGGGATCTCCAGCCTCTCGTTGTTCGTGGTGCCCGACGAGGGCGTCATCGTCACCGGGCTCCTCGAGCAGGCCTCGGGCGTCCCGCTCGACCCCGGCGTCATCTACGCCGTCGTGAGCGCCGATCTCGAGACCTGGGGCTCGGTCGCCTGGGAGGTCGGCGGGTTGGAGGACGGGCTCGACAACCTGGTCGACCCGTCGCTCTCGTGGAGCCCGCGCGGCGAGCTCCAGATCGTCTACTACGCCACCACGTTCCAGGCGGGGGACCCCGTCTTCTACCCGGGCGACCACAAGATCCGGCGCGCCATCTGGCAGACCGACCTCAGCTTTCACGGGAGCGGGTACGACCTCTACGCCGAGGAGGAGCTCGCCGACCCCGTCACCTGCCGCATCGGCGACACCGAGTACCTCTTCGTCACGCGCGGCGCCGAGGAGGTGCGCGCCGCCGTCCGCGTCGACGGCGCCGAGTCCTTCACGCGCTGGGACGACTTCTCGTGGACCGGCCGCACCGTGCCCTACTGCCGCGAGGAGGACGGTGGCATCACGGTCGTGGCGCAGACGCTCCCCCCCGGGATGCGCGCGTTGGAGGGCCGCGTCGCGCCCGACGGCACCTGGTCCGAGACGCGCGAGCTCCTCGCGGCCTCCCCGTTCGGCGGCGACGTTTGCGCGTCCGTGGGGGTCGCCCGGCTGCGCGACACGTGGCTGCTCGTCTGCGTGGAGACGAACGAGTAGGCCGGGGCGGCCCGGCGGCGGAGCCGCCGTCGGCGCCCTCTGGGCTCGGCCCAGGGGGCCTCGGCTGGCGCGACGGGCCGCCTCCCGGCGCCCCGTCGCGCAGAGCCGGGCGGCGGGGCCGCCCGCCCGCCGGTCGCCTGCCGCGACGGACGTAGGAGTGCACGGTGTGCGCGCGGCACCGACGCGGAGGCCCGCAAGGGGCGGCCGTTGGGATGAACAGTCGCCATCCAGCGGGGCGCCTACGGGGAGCGCTG
>CAYWGD010000132.1:0-10594 GCA_964457335.1 uncultured Enterobacteriaceae bacterium
CAAAGCGAGGCGTGAGGGGGCCCCGGGACGCGGTTCTTGGGCCGCCGCGAGACGGGCGACGGCAAGGGCGGGGGGATTTCTCCACAGGCTCAACGCCCCCGCCAGGGGGGCCGAGCCCCCCTTGACCCCCCTACCCTCCCAGCCTGGCGAGCGCGGCCCGCGCGGCGGCGCGCACCTCGGCGTCGGGATCGTCCACGAGCGCGCGCACGGCCTGCGCCATGGACGGCCCCGCGAGCGCGCCGATGGCCTCGGCGGCGTCGCGGCGCACGGTCGGGTGGTCGTGGCGCAACAGCGGCCGGATGTTCACCACGATGGACTTCCAGTTGGTGATACGCGCGATGCGGCATCCCAACGCGGCGCGCGCGGGGTCCCGGTCCATGATGAGCGCGCGGCACCGCTCGCGCCCGTGCTGGTCGAGGCCGTTGCCCGCCGCGAGCACGCGCTCGGCGTCGGCGGGGCGGCCGGCGTCGACCAGCGCCCAGGGGTCGGTCTCGGTGATGACCTCGCCGCCCGCGTCGCCCACCGGCGCGCTCTCGACCGCCACGGGCGCGACCGCGACGAGGTCCTCGACCGAAAAAAGCGCGTCGGGCACCGCCCGCCCCATCGCGACCGCGTAGCCGAGGAGCCCGCCGAGCGGCAGGTCGACCTCCGCGCGGGCGACGACGCCGCCCGAGCCGTCGACGGCGACGCAGCCCCGGGGGAGCGCCTTCGCCTCCGCGGGGGTGAGCGGCTTCGGGCGGGAGAGGAGGAGGATCGGCATGCGGGCTCCGGCTCCGTCGCACGTATCAAGCTCGGCCGCGCGGACCGCCTCGCGGTCGACGATCGGCCGCCCTCCGGGCGCGTTACGAGCCGGCCGTGCTCCCGGCCCCCGCCGACCCCGACCGCGCCACACCGGGAGCCCGGCGGCGGCGCGTCCTCCGCGGGGCGGCCGCGCTGCTCGCGCTCGTGTGGCTCGGCGGCCCGAACTGGCCCGAGCAGATCGACGACCAGCTCATCACGCTCGCGTTCGCCCACGAGTGGGCGGAGGCCGGGCTCATCCGCTGGGGCACCGGCGAGGTGGTGGAGGGCTGCTCGAGCTTCCTCCAGCTCGCCCTCGCCACCGGCTGGATCGCGCTCGGCCTCCCCGACGCCAACGTGTTCGTGAAGGCGCTCGCCGCGCTGAGCGGCGTCGGGCTCGTGCTCTACGCCAATGCCCGCCTGCCGCTCGCAGCGGCGGGCACGCTGCTCCTCGCCGCGCTCGTGGCCTGGGAGCCGACCGCGCGCTGGAGCTTCGTGGGCATGGAGACCACGCTCTACGCGCTACTCCTCACGGTCGGGTGGACCGGGCTCTTCGTGGCCTGGCCGGGTCCTGTGGCCGGGCTCGGCGCCTTGTGGCTCGCCGCCACCGCCCACCCCGAGGGGAACCTGCACTTCGCGGTGGGCGCGCTGTTCGCCCTCGCGTGCCCCGGCCGCCCTCGTGCCGCCGCCCTCGGGCTCGGCGCCGCCCTCGCCGGCTACCACCTCCTGCGCGCTTCGGCCTACGGCGCGTGGCTCCCCACGCCTTACCTCGTCAAGGTGGCGGCCAACGACGGGTTCGGCGAACAATGGGGACAGTTCGGTTGGGAGGCCGTGACGCTCGCCGGGGTGGGTGCCACGCTCCTCACCGGGTACGCGCCCCGCGCCCGCGCGCTCCTCCCCTTCGCGATCCAGGCCGCCGTCGAGCTGCGTGCCGAGTCCGACTGGATGGGGCACGCCCGCCACCTGCTCCCCGGCGTGTGGGCGTCCGCGGTGCTCTGGGCGTCGCTCGCGCCGCCGCGCCCGCTCCGCGCGCGGCACCTCGGGGTCGTCGCCCTGGTGCTCGGCATCTCGCTCCTCGAGCCCCCGAACCCGCCCGTGCAGCGGCCCGCGCTTCGCGACCGGCGCGTCGTGACCGCGCCCGACCACTGGCTCGCCACCTCGCTCGACACCACCCAGCTCGAGGACGTGGTCCACATCGTCGCGGAGGCGCCCGCGGGCGCCGCGGTCGTCATCGAGGACGTGGGCATGCCCGGCAACGTGCCCGACGTGCGCGTCATCGACCTCGTGGGCCTCACCGACCGCCAGATCGCGCTCGCGTCCACCGGGGACGAGGCCGCGCAGGCGGCCGTCGAGCGCCGCTTCCAGGGGCCGCCGGACCGGCCGGCCCTCGTGCGGAGGATGGTGTACGCCGAAGGCGAGATGCCGCGCCCGGTCCCCGGGATCCGGCTGCCCGCGCCGCAGCACCTCGTCTATCCGCAGGGCACGGCGCTCTGGTACCGGCTCACCGACGCGCGCCCCACGCCCGAGGTGGTCGCGTCGCGCTGGCGGGAGCTCCACGCGCGCTACCCCGCCCAGGGGCCGCTGGCCTGGTACCACGCGATGACCGAGGCCGAGCAGGGGCGGCTCCTCGGGGCCGCCGCGGTCGCCGACGCCGCCACCCGCCGCTACCCCTACGATCCGCTGCTCGCCTCGCTGCACGCCGCGCTGTTCTCCCCGTTCCCCCTCGAGGACTTCGACGAGCCGCCCATCGCGCTCCGTCAGACGAGCCGCCCGCTGTCCCGCGCGGACGCCGCCGGCCTCGTCCTGCTCGTGGGGGTCGACCCCACCGACGACGCCGGCCAGCTCGTCCGCGTGGGCTGGAGCTGCGGCGGGCCGAGCGACACGGTCCTCACCCAGGGGACCGTGCGCGCGCACCTCCCGCCCTGGCGCTGCGACGAGGACACCGCGCGGCTGCGGGTGGAGGCGGTCGACGCGCGGCCCCGCCACCTCCTGCCGCGGTCGTTGTACGTGGGGTTCGGGCGGGCGGACTGAAGAGCGGAGGCGCTTGTCGCGACCGCGGCCGTGTGTACCCTCCGCCCGTGTCACCGCTCGGCCACCACCTCGTGCTCAGGCTCGGAGACGACCGGGTGATCGCCCCTTCCCTGCGCGATCGACGTCGCCTCGCGCGGGCGCTCGCGGAGCTCTCGCGCACCTTCGCCCTCCTCGCGTGGAAGGTGGCCGACACGCACCTGCACCTCCTCCACCTCGGGGACGAGGCCGCCTGCACCGAGCTCGTCCGGCGCCTGCGGATCTGGTTTGCCAACGCGCTCCGGCCGGGGGTGCCGCTGGAGGTCCAGCGTCGCAAGCCCCTGCCCGACCAGTCGCACCTCGTGGCGACCTTCCGCTATGTCCTCGCGCAGGACGCGCACCACGCGGTCGACACCGATCGCTGGCAGGAGGCCAGCTCGCTGGCCGACACGCTCGGCCTGCGCGTGCTCTGCCCCGAGCTCGCCCTGCGCGTCCGTGAGCACCTCCCACGGCTCAAGCGCGAGGCCCTGCTCGCGCACCTGGGCGTCGACGCGCTGGAGCCCGCCGTGCACCCCGCGCACCTCGTGGAGGCCGCGGCGGCGGCCTGGGCGCTGGACGGCCTGCCCCAGCGAGGCGACGGCGCGGACGCGCGCCGGGCCGCCGTGCACGCGGCGCACGAGGAGCTCGGCACCGCCGCGGTCGCGGAGGCGCTCGGCGTCACGCGCCAGTGCGTCGCGCGGCTGTTGCACGAGGAGCTGGCGCCGCGCGCGGTCCGGGCCGTGGGCCTGCAGATGGCCCTGCGCGCGGCGCGTCCCGCGGCGGCGCCCTTCGCGGAGCGGTAGGCCCGCCGGACGTGCGGCTAAGCGGCGCACGGCCTTCGCAGCTGGAACCGCTCGCGGCAGGATCGGGGGGATCCCCGCCCGAGCGGTTCCGCGCGGCGCCGAAAATGGAACCGCTCGCGGCAGGATCGGGGGGATCCCCGCCCGAGCGGTTCCGCGCGGCGCCGAAAATGGAACCGCTCGCGGCAGGATCAGCGGGATCCCCGCCCGAGCGGTTCCATCCCACGCCGCGCGCGGAACCGTCCCGCCGCGCGCGGAACCGTCCCGCCGCGCGCGGAACCGTCACGCCGCGCGCGGAACCGTCACGCCGCGCGCGGAACCGCTCGCGGGAGGATCTCCCTCCAAGCGCGCGCCGCTATCGCGCGGCTTCTCGAACCCATCGACCAGGAGAAGCCTCGGCCCCGCCTCGCTCCCGAGCGCCCCACCGCGCGAGGGGGGCTGGAAGGCAGCGCGGGCGACGCCGGGCCGCACGCCAGGAGGACGCGCACCGCCCGCGCTGGTCAGCGGCCGCGCGGGCCGCTGACCGAGGCGCTCGGCGCCGAGCCTGGAAGACACCCGACCCGCCCTCTGGGCGGGGCGCGCCCGACTACTCGCAGATCTCCCCGGTCGACTCGTCGTAGACGAAGCTCGCGCCGGCCTCGAAGTCGGTGGAGCAGTTGTACACGTCCTCCGGGGTGTTGGTGCTCGTGTAGGAGCCGAAGTCGGCGCTGGAGACCGAGACGCGGGCGCCCGTGGCGTAGATGCCGCCGCCGCCGCCGATGCCGGCGCGGTTGGTGGTGACCGTGCCGCCGGCGATGGTGACCTCCATGTAGAGGCCCTCGCCCTCGTCGAAGTAGTAGGCCCCGCCGGCGTTCCCGGCGGAGTTGTCGGTCGAGATGACGCCGTCGAAGTAGCCGTAGCCGCCGCCGTCGAGCTCGACCGCGCCGCCCTGGGTGCTGGCGAGGTTGCCGTCGAAGGCGCAGGTGAGGAGCTCCACGTCCATGTCGTCGGTGGTGATGCGGATGGCGCCGCCGCCCTGCGTCGCGGTGTTCGCGGAGAAGGTGCAGGTGTCCACGACGAGCTCGGAGCGATCGGAGGTCATCGACAGCGCGCCCGCGCTGTTGCCGGCGGTGTTGCCGCTGAACGTCGAGTCGGTCACGGTCAGCATCACCTCCTCGCCGCCCGCGCCGATCGCGCCGCCGTAGGAGCGGGCGCCGCTCGCGTCGTTCGTGCTGAACGCGCAGTCGGACACCGTCGCGGTGACGGGCGCGCCGTCGAAGTAGATCGCCGCGCCCGACGCGGGCGCCCGGTTCAGGGTGAAGGTCGACGTGGCGATCGACACCCCCGCGTCGCCGGCCCCGAACACGGCGATGCCGCCGCCGTTGTCGGAGGCGCGGTTGTCCTCGAACGTGCTCTCCTCGACGACGAGCCCGCCGCTGTCCGCGTCGCCGAGCACGATGGCGACGCCGCCGCCCTGGTCCTGCGCGGTGTTGTTGTAGAAGCGCGCGCGCCGCAGCGTGAGCCAGGCGTCCTCGGCGTACACACCGCCGCCCGACTGCAGGTACTCGTCGTTCCGCCACAGCGCGACGCCGTTGATGATGCCGAGGTCCTCGATGGTGAGGTCCACCCCGCTCCCGACGACCAGCACCGGCCCGACGCTCCCGCCGTCGAGCTCGGTGTCGACGTTGCTCCCCGAGGCGCCCCGGAGCGTGAGCGACATCGGCGTGGAGAGCGTGTAGTTGCCGACCCAGATGCCGGGGCACACGTCGATCGTGTCGCCGTCGACGGCCGCGGCGAGCGCGGTGGCGAGGTCGGCGTGGCGCGTCTCGCCGATGAGGAAGGCGTCGTCGGTGCCCACACCGTCGCAGTTCGCGTCGATGCCGTCGCAGATCGCGTCCACGGCGCCCGGGTACACGAGCGGGTCGGCGTCGTCGCAGTCCTCCTCGACCGGGGAGCCGTCCGCGTCGTTGTCGATGACGGGGTCGGCGGTCTCGCCCGTCTCCGCGGTCTCGGCCGTCTCGGCCGTCTCCGCGGTCTCGGCCGTCTCGCCGCCGGTCTCCCCGCTGTCGGGCGCGGGGCCGGTGTCCTCGGGAGCGTCCCCGGTGTCGGTGGGCTCGGGCTTGCCGGTGCAGGCGGGCGAGAGGGCGAGGAGCGACAGGAGCGGGAGGATGCGCATGCGCGAACGGTACATCGCGCGGGCGCCCGATCCAAGCGCCTCGCGGGGCCTAGGTTTGGGGATGCCGCAGACCGGCGACCCGCACCGGCGGACGACGCTCTTCGCCTTCCTCGCGCTCCTCGCGACGGTGGGCCTCCCCGTGCTCGTGATGGTGCGCCCCTACGCGCTCACGCTGCTCATGGCCGCGATCCTCGCGGTCATCTGCGACCGGCCCTACCGACGGCTCCGCGCGCGGGGCGTGGCGCGGCACGCGGCGGCCGCGCTCGTGACGAGCGGGCTCTTCCTGCTCGTCCTCGCGCCGATCTCGCTGTTCACGTGGCAGGCGCTCCAGGAGGCGGTGGCGCTCCCCGCGGCCCTCGCGGAGTCCCAGCTCCTCGACATCCAGGGGCACGTCGAGCGGCTCCGCGCCTGGGGTCCCGCGCGTCGCGTCCCCCTCGATCCGGCCGAGCTGGAGACGCAGGTGCGCGCGGCCGCCACCCGCGCCGCGAGCGCGGTCACCTCGCTCGTCCTCGGCGGCATCGCCCAGGTGCCGTCGATCGTCCTGCACGGCGCGCTCGCGCTCTTCGGCTGCTTCTTCTTCCTGGTGGACGGGCGGCGGCTCATCGCGTGGCTGTCCGGCAAGGTGCCGCTGCCGCCGCAGGTCGTCGACGTGCTCCAGCAGTCCTTCCGCCGGAGCGCCGTGGCCGTCGTGCTCGCGTCGATGGCCGCCGCCGGCGCCCAGGCCGTCGTCACCCTGATCACCTTCAGCGCGCTCCGGGTGCCCGCGGCGTTCGTCGCGGCGGGCGTCGCGTTCATCTTCGCCTGGGTGCCGTTCCTCGGCGTGGCCCCGGTCTACCTCGTGGGCATCCTCGCGCTGCTCGTGGACGGCCACCCCGTGCGCGCCCTGCTCCTCTTCCTCGGCGGCTGCGTCGCGGGCGTGGTCGACAACATCGTGCGGCCCGCCGTCCTCGGCGGCCAGGAGCAGCTCCACCCGATGACCAGCCTCGTCGCCATCTTCGGCGGCATCGCCACCTTCGGGCTCTTCGGCGCCTTCATCGGCCCGGTGCTGGTGGCCGTGTCGATCGCGCTGCTCGAGGCCTGGCCCGCGGTGGCGCGGTACTGCGGCGTGGAGGTGGCCGACACCGGCACGCCGCCCGAGATCGAGCTCCACGAGCCCGCGCGGGCGGAGGCCGCGCCCCCGGAGCCGCCGCGCCCGCCCTCCTAAGAAGAGACTCGTCGTCGGACGACCTCGCTGCCGACATCGCCCCGCCAGCCTACGCCGTTTCCTCCGATGGAGTGCGGGAAGCGGATGCGGAACTGACTACTCCTCCACCGTGAGCTCGGGCTCGAACACGTAGCCCCCGCCCACCTCGACGGTGAGCGCCGCGCGCACGTCGAGCGCGAGCTCGATCGTCGCCGGCTCGTCGGCGGTCACCACCACGGACACCGGCACGAGGAGCCCGGCCTCCACGTTCGGCGGGAGCCGGACCTCGTGATCGGTGCCCTCCGCGTCCTCGACCTCGATCTCCTCGTCCAGGAGGAGGCGGAGCCGCGCCTCGGTGACGGCCCCGAGGGGGAGCTCGTCGTGGGCGAGCCGCGCGGGCGCCTCGCGGAGCGTGGCGAGCTCCACGGGCGTCTCCTCCCCCGAGAAGTCGAGGAGGTTGTAGGGGTTTGGGCCCCGCTTGAGCGTCACCCACCCGCTCGCGGTCCGCACCTCGACGGCGTCGAGCGGCAGCTCCATCGACTCCACGTCGACGGCGTCGGCCTCCTGGGCCGAGGGGTCCGTGAGCCAGACGTCGATCTCCCCGGTGCAGCCTGCGAGCGCGAGCGCCACGCACACGCGCGTCAGGGCGCGCGCCCACCCGACGGTCCCGATCCACCCCACGTTGCCCCCCGCGGCGGAATGTTCCTGCCTCGAAGCAGATATTTACGAGTCTTGCAGGGTCAAGCGCGGCGGTGGCCCGGCGGGGCTCGGGTGTCGCGGCGCTTGGATCGCGCCAGGGGCCCGCCCCGTGCCTACGCCATCGGCAGGGGGGCAGCGTGCGGATACTCCAGGTGGCGCTCGTGGCGCTCGTCGGATGTGTGGGTTCGGGCTCCGCGGAGCGGCAGGCACAAGGCCGCGCGGGCGACGGCGACGTCGAGGAGGGGCCCCTCGAGCAGGTCGTGACCGACCGCATGGAGGCGGCCGACGCGCGGCGGGCCGCGGCGGCGGGCGAGCGGGCGGCGGTCGACCGGGCGGCCGACGAGCGGGCGATGAGCGCCGCGGCGGCCTGGGACCTCCGCCTGCTGGATCTGCTCGCCGTGCAGCTCGACGTGACGCAGGACCTCGCCGAGTCCGTGGCCGAGCACGGCGAGACCCAGGCGCTGCGCGACTGGGCCGAGGAGGAGGTGGTCGACGCGGCGCACTGGCGGCGCGAGCTCGCCGTGCTCCGGGCCACCTGGTACGGCGACCCGCGGCCCCCGGCCCTCTCCGGCTCGCCCACGCTCTCGGAGCTCGGGCCCGTCACGCGCGAGCTCGCCGAGCGCGACGCCGCGCGCGACCTCGTGCCGCCCGACGCCATCCCCGAGGAGCCCGTGGTGCCCGAGGCTCCCGAGGAGGCCGTCCGCGGCGCCATCTCCACCCGCGAGGCCGTCTACGCGCTCGTCCAGAACCACCGGCGCGCCGTGGCCGCCGCGACGGCGGGCACGATGCAGGCGTCCCGGGAGGAGCTGCGCGCGCTCTCGCTCCGCATCCAGCTCGGAGAGCAGCAGTCGCTCGTCCGGCTGGTCGGGCTCCTCGAAGAGGATCGGGGGTAGCCCCTAGCTCTCGTCGAGCCGGAGCACCGCGAGGAAGGCCTCCTGCGGCACCTCCACGCTCCCGACCGCCTTCATCCGCTTCTTGCCTTCCTTCTGCTTGTCGAGCAGCTTGCGCTTGCGCGAGATGTCACCGCCGTAACACTTGGCCGTGACATCCTTCCGCATCGCCTTGACGGTGGTGCGCGCCACGACCTTCGAGCCGATCGCGGCCTGGATCGCCACGTCGTACATCTGGCGGGGGATGAAGTCCTTGAGCTTGGACGCGAGCGCCGCGCCCTTGTGGTGGCTCACGGTGCGGTGGCAGATGGTCGAGAGCGCGTCGACCGGCTCGCCGTTGAGCAGGATGTCGAGCTTCACGAGGTCCGCCTCCTCCCAGCGCACGATCTCGTAGTCCATCGAGGCGTAGCCGCGGGAGATGGACTTCAGCCGGTCGAAGAAGTCGAACACGACCTCCGCGTACGGGATCTCGTAGGTGAGGATGATGCGGCCGGGGCCCGCGTACTCGAACTTCTGCTGACGCCCGCGGCGGTCCTCGCAGAGCTTCAGCACGTTGCCCAGGTACGCCTCGGGCACGTGCACCGTGAGCCGCGCGATCGGCTCCTCGATGGCCTCGACCTGGGCGATCGGCGGGAGCTTCGACGGGCTGTGGATCAGCACGCGCTCGCCCTTCTTCGTGCGCACCTCGTAGACGACGCTCGGGGCGGTCGTGATGAGGTCGAGGTTGTACTCGCGCTCGAGCCGGTCGTGGATGACCTCCATGTGGAGGAGGCCGAGGAACCCGCAGCGGAAGCCGAACCCGAGCGCGTCGGAGGTCTCCGGCTCGTACGTGAACGAGACGTCGTTGAGCCGCAGCTTCTCGAGCGACTCGCGCAGGTCGTCGTAGGCCGCCGAGTCCGTCGGGAAGATGCCCGAGAACACCATCGGCTTCACGTCCTTGAAGCCCGGGAGCGGCTCGGCCGCGGGCTTCTGGAAGTGCGTGACCGTGTCGCCGACCTTCGCGTCGGCGAGCGTCTTCACGTTCGCGATGATGTAGCCCACTTCGCCGGCGGCGAGCTCGGGGCGCTCGACCGCCTCCGGCGAGAAGACGCCGAGCTTCAGCACCTCGTAGGGGGTGGCCGTCGCCATGAACTTGATCTTCTCGCCCTTGCGCAGCGTCCCCTGCTTCACGCGCACGAGGATGACCACGCCCACGTACGGGTCGAACCACGAGTCGAAGATGAGCGCCTGGAGCGGGGCCTCGCGGTCGCCCTTCGGGGCCGGGATCGCCTTGCAGATCGCCTCGAGCAGGTCGGGGATGCCCTCCCCCGTCTTGGCCGACACGAACTGGGCGTTCATGATGTCGATGCCGACGTTCTCCTCGAGCTGCTGGAGCACGCGCTCGGGGTCGGCGCCCGGGAGGTCGATCTTGTTGACGACCGGGATGATCTCGAGGTCGTTCTCGATCGCGAGGTACACGTTCGCGAGCGTCTGCGCCTCGACGCCCTGCACCGCGTCGACCACCAGCAGCACGCCCTCGCACGCGGCGAGCGCGCGGCTCACCTCGTAGCCGAAGTCCACGTGCCCCGGGGTGTCGATCAGGTCGAGCACGTGCTCCACGCCGTCCTTCGTCGTCCAGCGCATCGCGGCGGTCTGCGCCTTGATGGTGATGCCGCGCTCGCGCTCGATGTCCATCTTGTCGAGGTACTGCTCCCGCATCTCGCGGGCGGACACCGTTCCGGTCACCTGCAGCAGGCGGTCGGCGAGCGTGCTCTTGCCGTGATCGATGTGCGCGATGATCGCGAAGTTGCGGATGCGGTCGAGGGGGTGCGACATGGGCGGCGCTCCTAACCCTGTTTGTGCGCGGTGGGGCGGGCCGCGGCGGAACCGCGACATCCGTGCCGGGATCGGGGCGCGTCCCCGCCGAAGACGGCGGGGCCGGGTGCCCTTCGGGGTCGCGCTCCGCGCTCCGTCGGCCGGCTGCGCGCCGGCCGACCGGCGCGGGCCCCTCGATCGCCGGGCGGCCGCCGGCCCCGTCTTTCCCGAGCCCGCGGCGCCCTCCGGT
>CAYWGD010000132.1:10604-18055 GCA_964457335.1 uncultured Enterobacteriaceae bacterium
GGCGGGGGGGGGGCCCCCCCCCCGCCCCCGCGGGGGGGGGGGGGGGCGGGGGGGGGGGCCCCCCCGGGGGGGGGGGGGGGGCCGCCCCCCCCCCCCCCGCCGCGGGCCCCCGGCGGCGAGGCGGCCTCCGGCCTACCGGTCTCGCGCGCCCGCGGCGCCCTCCGGTCCCCCTCGCGCGGCGCGCCGTTCACGCGCGCGCTCCGAACGGCCCGCCGCTTGCATGAGCGGTTGGAGACCGGAGGTCCCCTTGCTGCTCCTGCTCCTCGCCTGCCACATCGACAGCGACTTCACCTGCGAATCCGAGGTCCGCGAGGTCGCCGACGACGAGGTCCTCGGCGAGCTCGGCTTCACCGTGGCCGACCTCGTCGCGGACGTGGCCGGCACGCGCACCGTGACGATGTCCTACATGGAGGGCGACGACCCCACCGACGTGACGACCGACGCCACGCTCGGGATCACCCGGGGCGAGGAGCCCGCCGTGTTCGCGGACGTGGAGATGGTCGAGTCGACGTCGCTCCAGCCCGGCCTCTATTCGGACCACAACCTCATCGCCGTCCACTGCGAGTCGTCGGTCCGGGTGCCGCTCGACGTGTCGTTCGCCACGGCGGACGAGGAGGTCGTCGTGGCGGGCGTCGCCGAGCTCGCGGCCTACCCGGGTCGGGCCGCGGAGGCGCTCGACTCCTGGCTGATGGGCACCTACGACGCCGAGGGCGTGCTCGTGCCCGAGGCCACCGGCACGAGCGACGGGACCCTGGAGGGGCGCTTCCTCGGCCCCGAGCTGGCCTGGCTGGAGGTCACGGAGGACGGCGACCCCTTGCTGGCCTACGAAGCTCCGCACGGCGGTGGGCCGTGATCGCGGCTACCGTGCTCCGCCCAGGGGTCCCCATGCTGCTCCTCCTCTTCGGCTGCCACGTCCACGAGGACTCCGACTGCGTCACGCAGACCCGCGAGGTCGGCGACGACGAGGTGCTCGGCGACATCGGACTCACCGGGGCGGAGCTCGTCGCCGAGGTGGGCGGCGCGCACACCTTCGACGTCGAGGACCGCGACGGCGCCACGACCGGCGCGACGTTCACCGTCGCGCGCGGCGAGGGCGCGATCGTCTTCCACGACGCCGAGTGGGTGCCCACGAGCGAAGTCCGCCCCGGCCTGTTCGACCACGACACGATGATGTTCGTCCTGTGCGAGGACTCCGCGGAGCTCTCCTTCGACGTGAGCGCCGAGCTCGCGGAGGCGGCCGTCTCGGTGGCCGGCACCGCGGATGGCGAGGCCCGGCCGGGGCCGCAGACGGTCCTGCAGGGCCGGATCGGCGCTGCGGGCGTCGTCACCCCGCTGGACGAGGGGGATGGGGACGGCCGCCTCCTCGCGGTGTTCGATGACGGGCCCGTCGACTTCGAGATCACCCTCGACGACGACCGCTCCTGGCGTTTGGCGGGCGTGCGCGAGTGACGCTGCTCGTGCTGCTCGCGGCAGGCTGCACGCTCGACTCCTCCGGCACCTGTGAGGCCGAGGTCACCGAGATCGACGACGACACCCTCGTCGAGGATCTGGGCTTCGCGGCCGAGGACATCCTCGTCGACCTCGTGGGCACCCGCGCCGTGGCGGGGCTGGGTGCCGACGGCGCCGCGCTCGACGCCACGTTGGTCGTGGCGCGCGGCGAGGGCCGCGCGTCGTTCGTGGACTACACGCTCGTGGCGAAGCAGCAGGTGAAGTGGGGGCTCGGGCGGGACCACGACATCGCCGTGCCCTCGTGCTTCGACCAGCTGGAGATCCCCGTCGACGTCAGCTTCTCCACCGCCGACGGGACCTTCGATCTCGCCGGCGAGGGCACCGCCACCAACGACCCCAGCACGACCAACGCCCACCGCGGCTCCTCCATCTGGCACGACATCGATCCCGGGGACGAGACGCTCCCGGAGGCGGAGCCCGGCACCGACCCCGCGCTCTTCGCCCTGTTCACCGACGATCGCCTGGATCGCCTGGAGGTCAGTTGGGGGGAGAACAGGGAAACCACGGTTTTCCGGACGGAGTAGGCGGTCGCGGTTAGCAGCGGCGCATGCCAATCCACGCCCGTGTCCCTGCACTCCTGGGCGCGCTCCTGGCCTCCGCTTGCGACGGCTCGTCCGAGGAATGGGCGCCGACGGTCGCCGACCTGACCGGCGCGGTCGCGCTCGTCCAGCTGGAGGGCGACCCCGTCCTCTACCGCCAGCTCGCCGACGACTCGCTCGAGCCCGTGCTGCCGGACGAGGCGCGGCTGATGGCGTTCACGACGACGGACACCCACGCCTACGTCCAGCTCTCCGAGCCCTCCTGGCTGCGGGGCGACGCCGACGGGCAGTGGTGCACCCTCCTCGACATCCCGCTGGACGAGGGCGACACGGTTTCCCCTCGCTGCATCGCGCGCACCCTCGAGGCCGACCCGGACGAGCCGCCGGCCAGCGGCGAGCTCCCGGTCGAGGTGAGCGCCTACGACGACACGGAGGTCTGGGTGCTCTGGCAGGTCACGCACGCGGAGAACGACGTGGACCAGGAGCTCTGGGGCTACCGCGAGGGCGTCGGCGCGCACGCCGCCACGCTCGACGTGGTGGAGACCAGCTTCGCCGTCGAGGGGGGATTCGTGCACGGGCGGGACCTCTGGACCCTCGACGGCGGGCCGGCCTCCACTCCGCTCGAGGCCGAGCCGTCCCGCGCGCGCTGGGGCCCCTACCAGCTCACGGACGTGCCCTACCGCCTGTTCCGCGCGTCGGAGGGCTTCGTCGACCTCCCCGGCGTGATGGGCGGCGATCCCTACTGCGCGACGTACCTCTCCGAGAGCAGCCCCCACACCTTCAGCGACGGGCCGAACCTCGTCCTGCACGTCGGCACCCAGTGGGACGACGACCCCGACGTCCCGCTCACGTACTGCTCCTGCACGCTCGACTGGGACTGCCAGCTCGTCTCCGAGGACGAGGACGCCACGCTCCGCGAGGTGCCTGCCTGGAACGACATCGTCGGCCCGCGCTTCACCGACGGCCTCGCCTACGTCGCGTGGAACGACGAGCTCTACTTCGTGCACGACCTCCAGGTCAGCTCCGACCTCGGCGGGTCCCACGAGCCCGACCGCTTCCACCAGTGGGGCCACGACCTCTACTTCACCGAGGATCCGGGCCCGCGGCTCTTCCGCGTGGACTGGGCGGGCGACGACGCCGCGGTGACGGAGCTTCCGGCGTACGCCGGCCTGTTCGTGGTGCAACTCGTGCGGCTCTGACGGGTCCGCGCGGGGTTACACCCCGTCGATGATCGACCGATCCGCCCACGAGCTCAACCGCCTGTCCTGGAACGTGGCGACCGCCCAGCACAACCGTCACAAGGGGGACCAGGCCGCGTTCCTCCGCGACGGCGGCTCCACGCTCTTCCCCGAGGAGATCGATCTGCTCGGCGACGTGACCGGCACCCGCCTCGTGCACCTCCAATGCAACAGCGGGCAGGACACCTTGTCGATCGCCGCGCGCGGCGCGTCCGTGGTGGGCGTGGACATCAGCGACGAGGCCATCACCTTCGCGCGCGCGCTCGCGCGTGACAGCGGCCTCCCCGGGCGCTTCGAGCGCGCGGACCTCTTCGATTGGTTCGGCACCGAAGGCGGCTTCGACGTGGCGTTCGCGAGCTACGGCGCGCTCGGGTGGCTCTCCGACCTCGATGCCTACTTCCGGGGCGTCGCCGGCTGCCTCGCGATCGGTGGTCGCTACGTCCTCGTGGAGTTCCACCCCGCGCAGTGGATCTTCGACGCCGCGTGGCGCCGCGCGTACCCGTACTCGAGCCACGGGCGCGCGCTCGTGGAGCCCGGCGTGGGCGACTACGTCGCGAGCTCCGAGGGCGCCCTCGGCGACGTGGCAACCGCCGCACCCTTCGTGAACCCACACCCGACCCACGAGTTCGCCTGGGGCCTCGCGGACATCGTGGGCGGCGCGCTCCGGGCGGGTCTCGTCCTCGAGCGCCTCTTGGAGTGGCCCTGGTCCAACGGCTGCAAGCTGCGCGACGACATGGCGCGCCTGCCCGGCAACCGCTGGACCGTGCCCGAGGGGACGCCGGAGTTGCCGTTTTTGGTGGGGGTGGTGGCGCGGCGGGGGTAGGCGGGCGCGGCCGCGTCGCCGCGCGGCGCGAGTGGCGTAGCTCGCGAGATGGACACCCATCTGGGCCGCTACGTCAGGCTCCGCCGCCCGGGACCGCGGCAGGGAGGCCGCAGGGCGGCGCGGGCGCGGCGGGGCGACCGGCCGGAGGCCCCGCGCCCGTCGGACGCCCGCGCCGGTCGGCCGCCGTGCGGGCGGCCGACCGAGGCGCTCTGCGCCGAGCCTGGAGGACGCCCGACGGCGCCCGTCCGCGGGCGCCGGGCCGCCCACCGCCCGGTCAGGTGCCCGCCGCGCCCTCCCGCCGCTACGGCCGCCCGATCGACCGGTACTCGAAGCCGAGGCGCCGGGCCTCCGCGGCGTGCATCACGTTGCGGCCGTCGAAGATGACCGGGCGCTTCATGAGCCGCTTGATCTCCTCGAGGTTCGGGCTCCGGAACTCGTTCCACTCGGTCACGAGCAGGAGGGCGTCGGCCTCACGGACGGCGTCCATCGCGCGCTTCGCGTAGACGATCCGGTCCTTCAGCACCTTGCGCGCCTCGTTCATCGCCTCGGGGTCGTACGCGACGACCTCGCCGCCGGCCTCGAGGATGCGATCGACGACCGCGAGCGACGGCGCCTCGCGCATGTCGTCCGTCTCGGGCTTGAACGCGAGGCCCCACACGCAGAACTTCAGCCCCGACAGGTCCTTGCCGAAGCGCTGGATCACCATGTCGGCGAGGAGGTGCTTCTGCTTCTCGTTCACGGCCTCGACGGCGGTGACGACGCGCATCTCCATGCCGTTCTCCTTCGCCGTCTCGACGAGCGCGCGCACGTCCTTCGGGAAGCAGGAGCCGCCGTAGCCGACGCCGGGGAAGAAGAAGCGCGAGCCGATGCGCGAGTCGCTGCCGGCGCCCAGCCGCACCATGTCGACGTCGGCGCCGACGCGGTCGCAGAGCGCCGCGATCTCGTTGATGAAGCTGATCTTCGTCGCGAGGAAGGCGTTCGCCGCGTACTTGCAGAGCTCGGCGGAGCGGTTGTCCATGAAGATCACGGGCTTGCCGGTGCGGACCAGCGGCGCGTAGAGGTCCTCCATGACCTTGCGCGCCTCGGGCGAGCCGACGCCCACGACGATGCGGTCGGGGCGCAAGAAGTCGTCGATCGCGGCGCCTTCCTTGAGGAACTCGGGGTTCGACACCACGTCGTAGCGGTGGTTCATCTGCCCGGCGAGCACCTCGCGCACCTTGTCGGCCGTCCCGACCGGCACCGTGCTCTTGATGATGATCACCACGTCACCTTCGGCGTTCTTCGCGACCTCCCTGGCGACCGTGAAGATGCCGGACAGGTCCGCGCTGCCGTCCGCCGCCGAGGGGGTGCCCACGGCCACGAACACGATCCGGCTGTGGGTGAGCGCCGCGGCGAGGTCGCGCGTGAACGAGAGGCGGCCCTCGCGGGTGTTGCGCTCGACGAGCTGGTCGAGCCCGGGCTCGTAGATCGGGATGCGCCCGTCCTGGAGGGCGGCGATCTTGGCCGCGTCGTTGTCGACGCAGATCACGTTGTGCCCCAGGTCGGCCATGCACGTGCCCGCGACGAGCCCGACGTAGCCGGTACCGACGACGCTGATGTTCATTGGTGCTCCCGAAACCGCCCCCACTCTACTTCGGGGCCCGGCGGATGTCGCGCGCCCCCTCGGCGGCCTGCGGTGCGGCTCACCGTTGCTCGCCCAGGATCCGGGCAGCCACCCGACCGGGGGCGTCGCTCCGCGCGGGAGCCGGACGCGGGCGCGCCCATCGCGCCACGAGCGCCGCGGCGACCGCGGCCGCGCCCGTCCCCTCCACCTTCACGTCCCCTCGCGCGCGCATCGCGACCTCGAGGTGGGGGGCCTCCGGAAACGTGCCACGTTCCACCCACACGATCGGCGTGCCTGCCAACGTCGCCTCCGCGAGGATCCCGTAGCCCGGCTTGGTCAGGAGCGCGTCGGCGCCAGCCACCAGCGCGGGGAACGGCACGTCGTCGACGTAGCGCACGTCCGGTCGCGCGATCCGTGGCATCGGCGGCGCGACGATCCAAGTGACCCCGGGCATTCGCGGCAACCAACCGTCCACGCCGTCGAGACCGAAGCCGCCGAAGCAGACCAGGACGGTTCGTTCGACGTGCTCTTCATGGGGCGGGGGCGCGGAGCCCCCCCGTGGCGCCCCCCCCACGTCGCGCGGCCCTCGCCTGCCCACGATCCCGAACCCCTCCACCGACGCGAACCCGTGCATGCCCGGCCCCGGCGCGAGGAAGAGCCCGGGGTGTGGCGCCTGCCAGGCCGCGAAGCGGGCCGCCCACCCGGTGAGGGGCGGGTAGTGGCGGTAGATCCAGGCCCAGTCGAAGTTGCCCACCGCGAGCGCGGGCACGCCCGCCCGCCGGGCCGCCTCCAGCGCGGGCGGCGCCACGTCGACCACCACGCGGTCGAAGCCCGCGAGCGCCGCGGCGAGCGCGTCCACGCGCGCCTCGGACGCCACCTCCTCGAGCCGCGCGAGCGTCGCGTCCACGTCCTCCGTGAGGCTGTCGCGCTGGGCGATGCCCACGTCCGCGACCCACGGCACCACGGGGCGCGCGCCCACGATCGCGGCGGGCGCGGCCGTGAACAACACGACCTCGGCGCCCCGCGCCTCGAGCGCCTCCGCGATCACGAGCTCGCGGGTGACGTGGCCGAAGCCGTGGGCCGAGCAGACGATGGCGACGCGCACGCGCGGGTCTATCCCCGGCGTGTGCTACGATCCCGCGCCATGACGCCCCGCGCGCCCACGATCGCCGCCTTCGCCCTCCTCGGCGCGTGCATCCCGCCGACGTTCCCCGAGGACAACCTCCCCATCTACGAGGAGCGCCCGGTCGAGGCCACCTTCGAGGCCTCCCCCAACGCGGTGTGGGACGCGACGCTCCAGGTCTTCTCCGACGCCTACCCCCTCGACGTCATCGACAAGGAGCGCGGCTTCCTCTCGACCGAGTGGGTCGTCGGCGCCTCCGACTACATCTTCAACGTCTACTCGGGCACGCGCATCCCCGAGAAGGTGCGCTTCCGCATGACGGTCGACGTCGGCGAGAAGAACGGCCGTACGCTCGTGCGCGTGCGCAACCACGAGCAGGTCGAGAAGGACATCATCTCCGCGAACCTCGAGTTCACGGGCTCGATCTACGAGTGGATTGACGTGCCCAGCTCGAGCCGCAAGGAGCGCGACGCGCTCACCGGCATCGCGGACGAGCTCTCGCGGGGGAAGGGCCGCTCCAAGCCCGACGTCGACTTCCGCGACTGACGACAGAGGCCCGGGGGGGGGGGGGGGGCGCGGGGCGGGGGGGCCGGGGGGGCCCGCGGGCGGGGGCGGG
>CAYWGD010000132.1:18065-20093 GCA_964457335.1 uncultured Enterobacteriaceae bacterium
CGGCCCCGTGCGCCCCGCATTTCCGCCCGCACGGCGGGCGGGCAGCCCCTCGGTCCGGGCGAAACGTCGGGTAAGCTTTCCACTGCCGACGTTCGACGGTCGGCCTGCGGCCGACCGTCGAATGTCGGCAGTCGGACCGGGGGGAGCGCCGAGCGCGCCGGGCGCGCTCGAGCGACGGGCCGAGCGCGGCGGGGCGCGCTCGAGCAAGCCGCAAGAGGCTGCAAGGGCCCGCAATGGGGGTCGGGACGGCGGGCTCGGTAGGTTCGGCCCGCGTCGTCCCGGACGTCGTCCCGCGATCACCCCCGTGTCGCGGGTCTCCCCGCCCACGGAGCCTGCCCATGCACCGGTCCCTGCTACGTCTCGGTCTGCCCCTCGCCCTCTCGTTCTCCACGCCCGCCGCCGCCGCGACCGTCGCCTGGGTCGACTGGGACACCGTGTCGCCCGAGACCGCCGAGGTCTTCGGCACCGCCGTCACCGAGGACGGCACCGTCGTCGACGTGACCTACACGGGCGAGTGGGGTTTCGTGCAGACGGCCTGCGAGTACGACGACTTCTGGCGCACCAACTGGTGGACCCCCGTGTTCACCCAGGCCTCCGCCTACCTAGGTGGCGGCGTGGACAACGCGCCCAACTGGACCGCCGACCCGACGCAGGCCTGCGACCTCATCGCGCTCCACCTCGCCACCGAGAAGACGCTCACCTTCTCCGAGCCCGTCACCAACCCGATCTTCGCGGTCGTGAGCCTCAACGGCAACGGCTACCGCTTCGACCGGGACTTCGAGATCCTCGGGTATGGCGAGGGCGTGTGGGGCTCCGGCACCCTCACCAAGCAGATCACCACGCACCCCGGCGGCACCGTCACCTACGACCTGATCGGGTCGGGCGAGCCGCACGGCACCATCCAGTTCGTCGGCACGTTCTCGACCGTGACGTGGACCAGCCTCTCGAACGAGTACTGGAACGGCTTCAACATCGCGATCGAGAACGTCGCCGCCGCCGTTCCGCCGGAGATCGAGGTCACGGCGCCCACGGGCGCGCTCGTCGACGGCCAGGCCGCCGTCGTGGACATCGGCACGGCGAACGTGGGCGAGAGCGTCAGCGTCACGTTCACGATCACCAACACGGGCACAGGCCCGCTCAACTTCGGCGGCGTCAGCGTCGTGGGCGCGTCCGACTTCAGCGCGAGCACGCTCGTGCCCGCCATCGACGCCGGTGCCAGCACGACCTTCGCCGTGAGCTACACGCCCACCGCGGGCGGGGACGCGGCCGCCACCGTGTACGTGTACAGCGACGACGAGGACGAGGCCGAGTTCAGCTTCCCGATCACCGCCACGGGCATCTCGGACAGCGACGGCGACGGGGTCGACGACCCGGTCGACGCCTGCCCCGGCTTCGACGACCTCGCGGACGAGGATTGCGACGGCACCCCGGATGGCTGCGACGCGTGCCCGTCCGACGTGGAGAATGACGCGGACGACGACGGGATCTGCGAGATCGACGACAACTGCCCCGACGACGCGAACGCGAACCAGGCGAACGCGGACGGTGACGCCTACGGTGACGTGTGCGAGCCCGACGACGACAGCGACGGCACGATCGACGACTGGGACAACTGCCCCCTCGACGCGAACCCGGGCCAGGCCGACTACGACGGCGACGGCATCGGCGACGCCTGCGACGGCGACGTCGACGGCGACGGCGTGCTCGACGCCGACGACACCTGCCTCGGCACCGCGCCGGGCGAGGTCGCCCTCGACAACGGCTGCTCCGTCGACCAGGAGTGCGCCTGCGACGCCGCCTGGAAGAACCACGGCGCCTACGTGAGCTGCGTGGCCCGCGCGACGAACGCGCTCGTCTCCGCGGGTGCCATCACCTCCGCAGAGAAGGACGCGATCCAGTCCGAGGCCGGCGCGTCGGGCTGCGGGCAGCGCGTGCGCTAGCCACGCGCTCCCCCCGCCGCCGTGGCGCGATGTGCGCGCACCGCGCGCACGAGCTCCGTCGCGATGTGCGCGCACCGCGCGCACGAGC
>CAYWGD010000133.1:0-20062 GCA_964457335.1 uncultured Enterobacteriaceae bacterium
GGGGGGGGTTTTTGTGGGGGGGGGGGGGGGCCCCCCCCCCCCGCAACGCCCCCCCTCATGCGCTACGCTTCCGCCCCTTCGCGGAGGCCCACGTGCTGCTCGCCCTGCTCTTCGCCTGCGTCTCGTCCGAGCCCGCCTTCGTGTCCGAGGCCGACCTCGACAAGGCGCTGCCCAACGGCGACACGCCGGCCCTCTGCGCCGGCCTCCGCATGAAGGAGGAGAAGACGCGCGAGGCCGCGGCCAGCAAGCTCAAGGACTACGGGCTCTCCGCCGACTGCCTCTGCGAGCGGCTCCAGTTCGACGGGCGCTGGGATCCGTCGATCCTCTCTGGGCTGGCGGGCGGGAAGGACGCCGAGAAGCTCGCCTGCGTGGGCGCGCTGCTCGACGACCCCGCGCAGCCCGACCGGACGGCGCTCGTGGCCGCGCTCCAGAAGATCCCGGCCGCCCGGGCGCGCCTCGCGCAGGCCGCGAGCGGCGACGCCGACGCGGCGGTCCGCGCCGCGGCGATGCCCGTGTTCCGCAACACGAAGGATCCCGCCGAGCGGACGCAGGTGACCGGCTGGCTCGCGAACGACGGGAACGCGGCGGTGCGCGCGGCGGCCGCCGCCGCCCTGTTCGGGCAGGAGGGCGGCACCGACGCGCTGCGCCAGGCGGCCGCGAAGGACGCCGATCCCGCCGTGCGCGCGGCGGCGATCGCGTCGCTGTTGTCGGTGAAGCCCGCCGACTTCGACCAGATCGTCTGCACCGCGCTGCTCGACGACCCCTCCCCCGACGTGCGCGTCGCGGCGCTCGGCGCCATGCGCGCCACGCGCGACCCCGAGCAGCTCGCCTGCCTCGCGCAGCGCGTCGAGAAGCAGGAGGACGCCCCCGAGGTGCGCGCGGCGCTGCTGAAGACGCTCAGCTCGAGCGCCGATCCCCTCGCCGCGAAGACGCTCTGCGACGCGATCCCCGGGTGGGTGAAGCGCTACGTCGGCGACGCGGCGCCGTCCGAGGGCGACGACATCCTGAAGGCGCAGAACAACCGCGACTTCGAGCGCAGCTACGACTGCGTGCAGTCCGCGGTCCGGAAGGGCTCCGGTTATACCTGCGCCGGTCGCGCCTACGTCGGCGCCTTCTTCCGCGAGCTCGGAGGCAAGGCGGCCGTCCCGACCTGCGGAGGCGCCGCCTCCAAGGCGGGGGCGTCGTCGCACGAGATCACCTTCTGAGGAGATGCAGATGCCGAGTCTTACCGAGGTGCTGGCGGACCCGAGCAAGCGCAAGCGCGTCGTGGACGACGGCGTGGCGATGATCGAGGCGGAGGTCGCGGACAAGGGCGGCCTCTCCGGCATCGCGATCAAGACCGCGTTCGGCATGGTCCAGAAGGTGAAGCCCGGCTTCGTCGGCGGCACGCTCAACCACCTCCTCGACGACTTCGCCAAGAAGGTCGACCCCTTCTGGCTCGACTGCCTGAACCAGAAGGCCGAGCCCCGCGCCTTCTTCGTGAAGAACGGCGCCTCCGTGGCGGACGCGCTCCTCTCGATCACGGACGGCCGGGCCAAGAACGCCTCGGGCCCCATCCGCAACACCTACGACAAGCTCCGCCCCGAGGCGCAGAAGCACGTCGTCGCCGCGATGCCGCGGCTCGCGGACCTGCTCCGGAAGCACGCGTCCTGACGGACGCGCGGCGACCGCGCCGCCGCGGCGGTAGCATGGCTCCATCGCCCCGGAGTCCCCATGCTGCTCCTCCTGCTCGCCCCGGCGCACGCCACCGAGCCGGCGTTCACGTGTGACCCGCTCGCCACCCCGGCGGACGGCGCGGTCTACGCGGACGTGGGCACCCCCTCCCGCTCCGTGTTCGACCGCCTCGTCGCGGCCATCCAGGCCGAGTTCGAGCCCGGCTGCCCGCGGCTCTGCGACACCGGCTGGAGCGGGCTCCCGCGCGGCGACTGCTACCTGGACGACTGCGTCACCTCCACCGGCACGTCCATCTCCGTGGACTACCGCTCCGAGTCGGACACGAGCAGCTACAGCGGCGGCACGGTGGAGACCTGGGACGCCGTGGTCGAGCCCGCGTCCGGCTACGACTCCCTCGCGCTCAGCTCGTCGTACACGAGCTCCTGGGCGCGGGGCGGCGGTCATGGCTCGGACTCGAGCCTCGACTGGACATGGAGCGCGTCGTGGTCCGGCGAGGTCGACACGGGGCTCCCCGCGGACCGCGCCGTCACCGCCACGCTCACCTCCTCGGACAGCTCGGACGGGTTCTACGACTGGTACTCCTCCGACGCCGTCGAGTCCTGGGACGACGGCGAGTGCGTGTGGACCGCCGAGGAGTCGCACGCGTACTGGCCCACCTCCCCCGAATACGCCTCCTGGGAGATCGCCGTGGGCGCCCAGTCGCTCGGCGTGTCCCAGGGCGTGGACGGCTGCGACGGCGCCGTGGTCCGGAACGCGACGCTCGACGGCGTGACCAGCCGGGTCGTCGACCCCGACTGGACACCCGCGGTCGACGCCGACGGGGACGGCGCCGACGCCACGATCGACTGTGACGACGCGGACGCCGCGCGGAGCCCCTGCGCCGAGGAGGTCACCGGCGACGGCATCGACAACGACTGCGACGGCATCGAGGGCAGCCCCTACACCGACGCGGACGGGGACGGGCGCTCGCCAGACCGCGGTCTCGACTGCGACGACACCGACCCGACCGTGTACTGGGGCGCGCGGGAGTACGCCTGCGACGGCGTGGACCAGGACTGCGACGGCGCCGACGCGACCGACGGGGACGGCGACGGCTACGCGGGCGAGGCCTGCGGCGGCCGGGACTGCGCGGACGACGACGCCGGGATCAACCCCGTCGCCACGGACACCACCGGCGACGGCGTGGACCAGGACTGCGACGGCGCGGACGGCCGGGATGCCGACGGCGACGGCCACGCCTCCGAGGACAGCGGCGGCGACGACTGCGACGACCACGACGCCGACGTGTTCCCCGGCGCCACCGACCAGCCCTACGACGGCGTGGACGACGACTGCGTGCTCGGCGACGAGATGGACGTGGACGACGACGGCTTCGACGCGGAGGAGGCCGGTGGCCCCGACTGCGACGACACCCGGGCCGACGTGAACCCCGACGCGGCGGAGGTCGACTGCGACGGCCTCGACCAGGACTGCGACGGCGAGGACGGCGCGTGCGCGGAGGAGCCTCCCGCTGAGGCGCCCGAGGAGGGCTGCACCGGGAGCGCCGGGAGCGGTGGCTGCGCGGGCGGCGGCGCTCTCCTCGCGCTGCCGCTCCTGCTCCGGCGGCGGCGGCGGTAGGCGCTCGCCCCTGCGGCTACCGGGCGGCTACCGGGCGGCGGCCGGCTCCTTCCAGCGCCGGAGCCCGCTCCAGGGCACGCGGACGGGATCCGACGGGAGCCACTCCCCCTCGACCGGGAACCAGCTCGTGTCGGGGCCGTCGAGCACGTGGAAGTCCATCGCGGGCATGTAGCCCTGCCCCACGAGGACCCAGGTGCGGTCGCCGGCCGTGGCCACGTCGAGGAGCACGACCGCGTGGCCCGGCGAGCCCGGCTGCACGACGATGTCGCCGGGGCGCACGCCCTCGGCGGGGTCCCCGGCGACGGCGACGGTGTCGAGCGGCAGGCTGCGCGTGCCGGCGTAGGTGAAGAGGTCCACCAACCACGCGTCGAACGCCCTGTCGGAGCGATCCGGGGGCGCGGCGCCGGGCACGAAGGTCACGTCGTTGCCCTGCACGCGCGGACGAGTGCCGGCCGCCCAGGCGGCCCACGACGACACGTCCCCGGAGGTGTAGTGGAACGCCGGGGAGCGGCCCACCGAGCGCTCCCACGTGGCGCGGAGGCGCAAGGCGGAGTCGGCGCACTGCTGGAGGTCCCCCTTGCTCAGCGGCATCTTCACGACGCGCGCGTACACGAGGTGGACCGGACGCCCCACGAAGTCCAGGATCGGCCGCCCCTCGTCGTGGAGCGGGAGCGCCCGGAGCCACTCGCCGAAGCCGTCCGCCGCGACGCGCGTGGCGCCGGCCGGCGGCGGGAAGGCCGCCTGGACGGTCTCGGCGTGGACCGGGGCGACGAGGGACGCGAGCAGCAGCAACATGACCGTGTAGACCCCCTCCTCGCCGCCGGGTTCCCTTCAGGCGTCGAGCTGCACGCCCGGCGCCCACCGCGTGTGGCTGACGCCCGGCAGGTGCACGCCCAGCTCCAGCGTGGCGACGGGGCCGGCCTCCACCGCGCGCGCGTCCAGGATCGCGAGGGCGGAGCCCTTGTCCCGGATGAGCCAGGTGAGGAGCCAGCCGTCGTCCTCGGCCGCCGCGCCGGGCCGCGCCACGAACGTGACGGGGGAGACCAGCGCCCCGGCGTCCCAGGAGCGCGCCTCGCCGGTCTCCACGTCGATGCGGGCCACCGCGTCGTACCAGGCGTAGAAGCCGCGGTCGGGCGGCGCCGACGCGCCGAGCGTGGGGACGTAGGCGTAGCGGTGGCGGCTCCCCATCACGCCGTCGGCCACCTCCGGGGCCTCGCCGGGGAGCGTCCCGAGGGGTCTCGACTCCACCACCCGGCCGGCCCGCGGATCCACGCGGAAGCGCATCGGCGTGGGGAGGGGCCCGTGCGCCGTCGCCACGCCGAGGCGCTCGCGATGCGCCGGGGGCACGGCGGCCTCGAAGCGGACGCGCCCGCCGTAGGTCACGAGGTCCACGACCACCGTGTCGCCGTCGTCCCAGGCGTTGATGACGTGGAAGGCGACCTCGATCGGCGCGGGCAGCGGCACGCGGACCATCGGCCCGTCCCCCTCCCGGGGCGCGAGGAGCAGCGTGGCCGTGGCGCCCGGCGGCGCCGCGAAGGCCTCGTACACGGTGCGGGCGCCCCAGAGGGCCTTCGGCGCCGAGAGGCGGGCGGCCGCCTCCGTCGCGACGTACCAGCGCTCCGTCGCCCGCTGGTCGTGCACGATGGCCGGCGACGCCGCGAGCGCGTGGACCGGCGTCGACCGCACGACGCGGAAGCCCCCGTCGAGCTCGACGAAGCGCAGCCGATCCGGCTTCACGCCGCCCGGCGACTTGATCCAGCCGACGAGGTGGCCCGTGCGCGGGTCGCGGTAGGGCATCGGGCTCGTCTCCTCGCCCGGGGCGACGGCGCCGTTCCAGGTCTCGGGGCCGCGGGTGGCGAGGGTGCGCGGGTCGAGCGCGAAGTGCCCGGGGTCGTTGCCCGCGATCACGCGCAGCGCGTCGCCGTCGCCCCACGTGTACACGTCGTGCATCGCGGAGTTGCCGAGCGCGAGCGCGAAGAGGTTGGACCAGCGCGAGGGGTGGTTCGAGAAGATGCGCCGCTGCACGACGCCCTTGCGCGCGGTCTCCCGCTCGTAGAGCGGCGTCCGGACGTAGCGGGACCGGAACGTCGCCCGCCCCCCGTCGAAGGACACCCCGGCGAGGAGCGCGTGCCCGTCGAAGAAGTTGAGGCAGTCCGCGCCGAGCTCCATCAGCCCCGGCCCGCTCCGCAGGACGGTGCCCGACAGGTCGGTGGGGATGGCGCCGGCCACGCTCGTCACGCGGAAGGCGTGCTCCTCGGGCTGGCTCTGGAAGACGGACTCGTGACGCAGGGACATGGGGGCTCCGGACGGGGGGGATTCTCACACGGGTGGGAGGCCGTTCGGAGCGTGGGGGGGGCGTTGCGGGGGGGCTCGCCCCCCCGCCCCAAGATCGAGGAGACTACGACCTCGGTAGATCCTGATCCGGGCCCTCCTGCCAGTCCGACACGCCGTCGCGTACGGCCCGGGTCAGCTTCCGGATCACCGAAGGATCCCGCCAGCGCGCGGCGCGTTGCGCGGCGATGGCGCCGAAGGTCGCGACGAACCGGGGGAAGGCGCGCGGGCCGCGGTGCTTCAGCACGAAGTAGGCGGTGTTGCGGAAGCGCCAGATCTCGCCGCGGAGCGCATCCTCCACGCGCACGCCGCCGGAGGGCGCGGAGAGGTGCACGAGCTCGCAGGCGGGGTCGTAGAGGAGCTTCCAGCCCGCGGCGCGCACCCGGTAGGAGAAGTCGGTGTCCTCGAGCAGCGCCGTTCCGGCGAGGCGGCGGTCGAAGCCGCCGACCTGGTCGATCGCGGCGCGGCGGTAGCTCATGTTCGCGCCCTTGCACGACTCGATGAAGCGCCGCTCGGTGCCCCACATGTTCGTGATCGTGCGGCCGCCCGGCGAGATGTGCGCGGCGGTGTCCTTCGCGTTCGGGCGCACGCTCCGCTCCACGATGCGGCCGGTGACGCCGCCGATCGTGGGGTCGTCGTAGGCGCGCACGTGCGCCGCGAGGAAGCCCTCGTCGAGGAGGATCACGTCGTCGTCGAGGAAGAGCACGATGCGCCCGCGGCACCGGGCGAGGCCCTCGTTGCGCGCGTTCGGGAGGCCCCTCACCGCAAGGTGCAGGTAGTGCACGCGCGGATCGGCGAGCGCGGCGACGAGCGCCTCGTTGGCGGCGCGCTGGTCGGCATCCGACTGGTCGACGAGCCAGAGGTCGAATGCGTCGAAGCGCTGGGCGAGCACCTGCCGCACGGTGTCGTGGAAGAGGCGCCCGCGGTTGAGCGTGGGGATGATGACGGAGAGCTCAGGCACGCGCGCCTCCGGAGCCGCGCAGGGCCTCCTCGTAGAGCGCCCAGAGCCGGTCGACGCTCCGGGGCCAGGTGAAGCGCGTCTCGACCATCCGGTGGCCCGCCGCGCGCACGGGGCCGAGGTCCTCGCGCATGCCGCGCGCGACCGCGGCCCGCAGCGCGTCGACGTCCTCGGACGGGACCAGGAGCCCGTTCCGCTCGTGGCAGAGGTAGTCGTCGCGGGCGGCCTCGACCGCGTCGCTCACGATGGCGAGCGCACCGCACCACATGCCCTCGAAGATCACGCCGCCGACGGTCTCGCCGCGGGATGGGAGGGCGACGATCGACGCCTCGCGGAAGAGCGCGCACAGCTCGGGGCGGGACACCGGGCCGAACACGACGCGGTCACCGAGCGGGGCGGCCAGCGCGCGGACCTCGTCGGCGAACGCGGGCTCGTTCACGGCGCCGGGGATCACGAGGCGCCAGCCCGGGGCCAGGAGCGGCGCCATCGCGCGAACGAGGAGGTCGGCGCCCTTCTGGCGCGAGAGCCGCGAGGGGGCGAGCACCAGCCGGTCGCCCCCGAGCCCGAGGCGCGCGCGCACGTCGCGGCGGGCCGCGTCGGGCACGTCGAACTCCGCGGGGTCCACCGCCATGCCGATGTGCACGCGTACGTTCGAGAGGCCGAGGCGCGCCTCCAGGGCGGCGCCCGCGGCGGGCGAATCCGCGATCACCATCCGCGCCCCGGCGAGCTCACGGCGCGTCCACGCCTTCCAGTAGGCCGCGCGCACCTTCTTGTTCCGCCCGCCCTCCCCCGCGAGGATCTCGGCGAGGAAGTCGGCCGTGACGTAGTTCTGGACC
Organism: uncultured Enterobacteriaceae bacterium; assembly: GCA_964457335.1. GTDB lineage: Bacteria > Myxococcota_A > UBA796 > UBA796 > SXON01 > CAJBVW01. Next base: position 7,417 of record CAYWGD010000133.1, read on the forward strand.
ACCAGCGGCGTGCCGGTCAGGCGCGCGCGTGCGGCGAGCGCATCGAGGTGGAGGGAGGGGTAGCCCATGCAGACCAGGAGGTCGGCCGGGAGCAGCGCGTCGCGCGCGAAGGCGGGCGTGACCGCGTCCTGCTCGAGCGGGTTCCGGAACGGGAGCGCGAAGGAGCCGCGCCGGTGCACCGTCACGCCGTTCTCGACGCGCGTGCCCGCCTCCGTGCGCTCCCTGAGGTTCAGGTTCGTGTAGGTGGTCGTGTGGACGTGCACGGCGTGACCGCGCCGCGCGAGCTCCTCCGCCTGGTGCTGGAGGATGACCTCGCCGCCGCCGACGCACGGGGGGTAGAAGTAGCTGTAAAAGCGGATGTTCACGCGCGCCCGAGCACCGCCGCCCCGTATCCCGGCGGCGAGGCCTCGGGCAGCGTGCTCACCCGCCCCCGACCCGCCGGGTGGGCTGCTCCGACGGCGTCGCGCTGGACGAGAGCATCGACGTGGTCAGCGCGAGCGTCTGCCCGGAGGCCGCGGGGCCGCGCGGCTCGCGCCGGAATTGGGCCGGGACCGGCCCGTCCCAGCCGTACGCGATCAGCAGCACGGGCCCCAACGCCACCATCGCCACGCCGACGCCGAGGGAGGCCGCGACGTCCCCGAACAGCACGGTCCACACGACCACGGGCCCCGCCTCGATCGACGACGCGGCCCACAGCAGCGCGGCCACGAGAACTTGTAGCGCCGCGACGAACCCGCAGCCGGCGAGCTGGATCTTCAGCGCGCGGACGTAGTGCCACACCAGGGTCCGATCCCCGGAGGCCTGCCGCGCGAGCACCCACGCGATCGTGCTCCCGAGCGGCGGGAGCACCAGCGCTCCGAGATAGATGGACAACACGTGGGACTGGACGGGTACGCGGTCCGGGCCGAGCCCCTCTATGCGCAACAGCATGGCTACCTACCTCCGGGACGAAACGTGAATACCAAGGGCGAAACGGGAGAAATAATGAACACCGGACGGCGCGTCGCCGACGCGCAGCTCGCACTGGCCCGGGCCCGCCGCCCGTCGGTGCCCCTGCTCGACCGGCTGCGGCTCGCGAGCACCCCCGAGGAGATCGCCGCCACCGTCACCGCCGCGCGGCCCCACATCCTCGACGACCTGTTCGCCCCCGCCGGGCCCGTCCCCGGCCAGCTCCGTGCCGCCCACGCGGCGGAGCTCGGCATCTCCGCGCGCGACCTCGCGTTCCGCGCGCTCTACCCGGGGCTCGACGTGGGCATCTACGGCTGCTCGCACTCCATGGGCATCCCGTCCGTGGCCGGCCCCACCGCGGTGATGGACCAGCTCGCGCAGCTCGCCCGCGAGGGCATCGGCGTGTGGGACGACGGCACCTGGCCCGCGCTCATGGACCTCTACCGGGACCGCTGCGCCGAGCTCGTGGGCGGCACCCTGAGCCAGGGCGACGTGACCTGGTTCCCGAACGTGTCCGATGCACTCTCCGCCGTGCTCGAGGGCTTCTCCGGCGGCACGATCGTGTACACGACCGGCCACTTCACGACCGGCCACTACGTGCACCACCAGTGGGCGAAGAACACCGGCGGGAAGCTCCGCGAGGTGCCGCTCGACGAGGACGGCTCCGTCCCCACCCAGCGCATCGTCGACGCGCTCCGCCCCGACGTGAAGGTACTCTCCATCTCCCACGCGCTCTTCGAGAGCGGCTGGCTCCAGGACCTGCCCGCCCTCGCGGCGGCGCTCAAGGAGAAGGCCCCCGACGCGCTCCTGCTCCTCGACGCCTACCAGACCGCCGGGACCGTCCCCATCGACGCGGCCGCGCTCGGCGACCACGTGGCCGTCACGGCCGGTGGCCACAAGCAGCTCCGCTCCTCGGCGGGCGCCTCGTTCCTCTACCTGCCGAAGCGCTGGCTCCGGACCCTCGAGCCGCGCCGCACCGGCTGGTGGAACCACGCCGCGCCGTTCGCGTTCGAGAAGGGCGCCGTCCGGCGCGCCACCGACGGGTCGCGCTTCCGCACCGGCACGCCTACCCTCGCCGGGATGGCGATGCTCGTCGGCGAGCTCACCGCCCTCGCCTCCTCCACCGACGGCTCGCTCCACGACGCCGTCGGCCGCGCGCGCCGCGTGACCTCCTCGCTCGTGGGGCGGATCATCGAGCGGGCCCGCGAGCACGGCCTGCCCGTGCGCGGCGGCTGGAGTCCCGAGCGGCGGGCGGCCTTCGTCTGCTTGCTCGTGGAGGACGGCGCGCGGCTCAACGAGGAGCTCGCGCGCGAGGGCATCCGCGTCGACTTCCGCCCCGTCACTGGCGGCGCCACGGACGGCTTCCTCCGTGTCGGGACGAACAGCGCCGGCTTCGCCTACGAGATGGACGCCGTCGTCGACGCTATCGCGGCGCATCGCTCGTCCAGGCGCTGAGCGCCAGGGCATCGCCCCAGAGGAGCGCGGGGGCCTCGGCCGCGAAGCGGAGGCCTCCGGCGTCCCCCGGCACCGAGGCCGTCGTGCGCGCGCCCGTGTCGACGTCGACGAGCCACACCGCCAGCCCGCCGCGCTCCGGCCACGCCAGGGCCACGAGCGGGCGCGACGGGTGCGCCTCCATCCACGCCGGCGCCCCGGGGAGGTCCAGCGGCAGGCGCCGCTCCCCTTCCCCCTCCGCCCGCACGCCGAGGCGCCAGCGCGGGCCCTCCTCGCGCTCCTCGCGCAGCACCACCACGGCCCGGCCGTCCGCCAGCGCCACGATCCGCACGGGGTCGCGCCGCGCGCGGTCCCAGCGGCCGCCGAGCCGCGCGTCGCCGGCGTCGTCGACAATCCACCAGCACGCGACGGCGGGGTCGGCCACGAGCACGTGCGCCGCCCCGTCCGCGCTGACGCCCGCAGGCGGGCCGCCGGGCGGGGGACACGGCGAGGAGAGGGCGCAGGGCAGGAGCAGCAGGAACACGCGGGCCTCCGGGGGCACGCGGCTCCATCAGCAAGGCGCTCGCCAACGGGCGAACGCCGGGTTTCTGCGCCCGACCTGACGGACGTCCGTCACCCGTCGACGGACGTCCGTCGGTCCGGGAGCGTCAAGCCCCCTTGAAGAAGTCCTCCTCCTCCTTGCCGAACGCGGGCCCAGTGGAGGGCGTCACGGACGGCCCGGCGGAGGGCGCCGGCGTCGTCACCACCGGCTCGACGCGCGGCTCGGGCCGCGGGCGCTCCTTGTCCGGCTTCACGCGCGCGGTGATGCGCGGCTCGGGCGGCGCCTCGGCGGCCGCGGCGAGGACGGGCGGCGGCACGACGGCGGCGGACGGCGCCGTGGCGGGCTCGGCGACGTCCTCGATCACGACCTCCTCCTCCTCGGGGACCGAGGGGGCGGCGGCCACGCCCGGCGACGCGAGCTCGGGCGTCCCGAGGGCGGGCCCGGGGGTCGGCGCGACGACCGGGGCCGCGGTGGCGGCCGGGCTCAGGACCCAGTCGGCCTCGATGACGCGGAGGGCGTGGAACGCGGCGACGCCGTCGAGGCCGGCCTCGGTCGCGAGCTTGCGGGCGGCCTGGTAGCCGTTGACCGTCACCGTCGGGGCGCCACACGTGGGGCAGCTCCGGCTCTGGATGGCGAAGGTGAAGGCGGCGGGGACGCGGTGCCCGTAGAGACAGCGGTGATCCAAAGGGAGCTCCTCAGTCGACCGAGAGGTCGCCGTTGATCGTGACGTAGCCGGACTCCGGGCCGTCCAGCGCGATGGAGTCCACGCCGAGGGTGAAGCCCTCGATGTCCGGGATGGGCACCTCGCCGAGCCCGCCGGTGAGCGACGGGAGCAACATCGGGACGAGCGCGCCGAGCAGCGCCTCGGCGTCCGCGCTCGCCTCGGTGCCCGCCGAGGGCACGACCACGTCGAACCAGATCGTGGTGTCGCCGAGCGCGGGGACGAGCATCCCGTCCGCGCTGACGTCGAGGTCGAGCTCGGCGATGAGCGAGCAGTAGAGCTGGAAGACGACGTCCCCGTCCTCCGGGGCGCCGTTGTAGATCGTGAGCGCGAGGTCGCCGAGCTGCATGTCGAGCAGGCGGTCGCCGGTGCCCGGGACGAGGACCGGCGGGAGCAGCGCCTCCGTCTCGATCGACAGGCTGTCGAACGGCAGGAACGTGGAGAGCGAGCCGAGGTCGAGCCCGAGCTCCTGCTCGCCGAGCGTCCGGTCGAGGAGCCCGCCGCCCCAGAAGGCGTAGAGCGCCTGGTTGAGGAAGTCGAGCGAGAGCGAGGCCTGGAAGCCCGGCGTGCCGGCGGCGTAGCTCGGGAGCGTGTAGTCGCCCCAGAGGCTGCCGAGGCCCATCGTGCTGTGCGTCCAGGCGCTCGTGGTGAACGTGGTGGACAGGCCGAGCGTCATCCCGAGGTCGTCCACGCTGACGGTCGAGGGCGCGGCGTCGAAGGTGTACGTGCTGCCCTCGATGTCGAGATCGGTCGCGATCTCGAGGTCGCCGAACACGTCCGCGACCAGCGAGGGCACCTCGTCCTGGATGAAGCCCTCGATCGCGTCCTCCATCAGCCCCTGGATCAGGCTGGAGAGGTCGAGGCCGAAGAAGTCCATCACGTCGTAGACCCAGGAGTCCCAGTCGAACGTGAAGCCGCTCGACGACACGTCGGCGGAGAGCACGTTCACGCCGAGCACGCCGGCGTCGACGTAGGGCTGCAGGTCCATGTCGACGGTGATGGAGTCGGCGTAGATCTGGCCGTCGCCGCTCATGCCGATGCCGAGCACGTCGCCGTCCGCCGCCCAGTCGATCGACGGGTCGTACACGGTGAAGGTCGTGTTGATCCAGCCGCCCGCGTCGGGGTCGAGCTCGAGGTCCGTCGAGCCGATGTACGGGTTCGTGACGTAGAGCGCGATCGAGTACCAGGTGATGCAGACCTCGTCGAAGAGGAGGTCGATGCAGCTCTCGGACTCGGTGGAGTAGGCGGGGGACGGGAGCGCCCCGGCGAGGTCGGTGCCCGCGATGAGCCCCTCGCCGATCGTCTCGATGGTGTCGAAGCCGTCCTGGTTCACCCGCGCGGCGATGCCCTCGTCGACGGAGCCGCCGTAGGAGAGGAAGTCGCCCGCGAGCACGGCGCGCGTGTCGGTGGTCGGGTTGCCGTCGCCGTCGACGGCCTCGGTCTCGAGCACGTTGAGGCCGAAGGCGTTGGTGACCGAGGTGGTGAACGAGCCGTCGCCGCCCACGGTGACGGGCACGCCGTTGACGGTGAGCGAGGTGACGCCCGTGTACTCGTCGCTGACGGTGCCGCTGACGGTGGTGGCGTCGTCCTCCGAGAAGGTGCCGCGCTCGGGCGTGTCGATGTCGAGGGTCGGGCCGCGCGAGTCGATGAGGATGGGGCCGACGCTGTCCTCGAGCCCGTCGTAGCGGGCCCAGACCGTGTAGTAGCCCTCGTCGAGGAACGTGATGTTGCGGCCGGAGAACGTCGTCGTGCCGGTGCCGTCGACGCTGAGCTCCCAGTCGACGTCGACCGGGTTCCCGTACACGTCGTAGGCCGTGGCGACGGCGGTGCTGGTCTCGAAGACCTCGAGGTCGGTGTCGGAGAGCGACAGGACCAGCTCGACAGGCTCCCCGGCGACGATGCGCACGGTCTCGGTGTCGGAGCGGTCGTCGAGGCTCGCGGTCAGCTGGTAGATGCCGGGCACCGTCGAGACGACGTTCGGCGCGACCACCACGAGGTCCGGGGAGTCCGCGGTGACGAGCGCGCCGTCGACCGCGTTCCCGTAGGCATCGAAGGCGTTCACCGTGAAGCCGAGCGGGTCGCCGGCGGTGGCCTGGTTCGCCTCGATCACGAGGTCGAGCGACACCGCCGCGGCGGGGAGCACGTCGAGCGTGGCCTCCGTCTCGAAGGCGCCCTCCGCGGCCGTGCCGACCACGGAGAGGGTGTGGCGCCCCGCCACCGTCGGGGTGATCGTCGTGTCGTCCCAGGCGAGCGCGGACTCGCGATCGGACGAGAGCGTGACGTCGACGGTGCGCGCCTCGCCCTCCTCCGTGACGAGCGTGGCCGTCCACGCCGTCGCCTCGCCGGCGACGACGGGGCTGTCCACGTCGAAGGAGAAGAGCATGCCGTCCGCGGGGTCCTTCGGCTCGTCGCGCCGGCAGCCCGCGATGAACAGGAGCCAAATCCAGTGCGCTCGCACGTACACCTCGCCGCACGGGAGCATGCCCGAGCGCGGCCGGGTTGTAAACGGCGCAGGCCTGCCCGCGGCCGCCCTACTCGTCCCCGACCTTCCCCCGCCCGCGCTTCACGGCGGCGCGGATGCGCTTGCCCTCGTGGCGTCGCTCCTGGGACCCGCGGGTGGGGCGCGTGGCGCGGCGCGGAGGGGGCGGGGGCCGGCGGAGGGCCGCGAGCCGCTCGCGGAGGCGCTCGAGCGCGACGCCGAGGTTCTGGGGCCGGCTGCGGCGCTCGGACGCCTGCACGACGATGCCCGTGGGGCGGTGGAGGAGGCGGACGCCGGTCTCGGTCTTGTTGCGGTGCTGGCCGCCGGGGCCGGAGCCGCGGAAGGGCTCGACGTCGCAGGCGGCGAGGAGCGTCTCGTCGTCCTCGGGGACGAGGTCGGAGGGGTTCACGTGGCGAGGTCCGGCGTTGGGGTGGAGGGCGCCGGCTCGGGGTCGGGCGCGGGCGGCGGCGGGAGGGGCGGGAGCTCGGCCGGGTCCTTGCCGAGCGCCTCGAGCGCGCGCGACATCCAGGCGTGTACGTCCTCGAGCCCGATCGGGCCGGGCGCGAGCTGGGGGAGCGGGTCGACGGCGACGGCCAGGAAGGCGTCCGCGGGGGCCCCGAGCTTCTGGCGCGCGTCGGCGAGGTAGCGGTCCTTGTCCCGGGGGCGCAGCACGTCCACCTTGTTCACGAGCGCGAGGACGGGCTTCCCCGTCGCGACGCAGCGCCGGTAGTCCGCGAGCTCGCGCGCCTGCACGCCGCCCTCGGCGTTCACCAGGTACAGGTAGAGGTCGATGTGGTCGAGCACCTGGCGGGCCTCCTCGGTCACGTGCTCCATCACGTCGCCGAGGCCCGGGGTGTTCACGACGAAGAGCGCGGTGGCCCCGGGGAGGCGCTGGATCGTCACCTCCTTCGTGGAGCCGGCGACGGGCGAGACGTTCCCCGTGTCGATGCCGAAGAGCGCCTTGATGGCGGCGTCCTTGCCGGTCGACGGGCTCCCGACCACGCCGATCGTGACGCGGTGGAGGACGCGCTGGCGGATGCGCGCGACCTCGAAGAGCACTGCGCCGACGTACTCCGGGGACGGGCGGAGCTTGCGCCAGGCCAGGTAGGGCAAGAACAGCGGCACGAGCGGGCGCACGAGGCAGCCGACCGGCGTGAAGGCGAGCGCGGAGAGCGCCATCCAGCCCGCTTTCGTCGTCATCACGTGGGTGACGCCGGTGAGCGCGTAGTCGAAGGAGCGGCCGAGGCGGGCGCGAGCGAGCCCGACGGCCTCCTTCGCGGCCGCGGGCGGCGCCTCCGCGAGGCCCATCTCCGACCAGGCCAGCGCGCGCCCCGCGGGGGTGGCGGCGTCCCAGCGCTCCGCGAACCAGGCGTGCGCGAGCGAGAGCTCGGTCTCCTCGATCGTGCCGACCGCGAGCCCGCGCTCCTTCGCGGCGTCGGCGAGCACGTCGGCGTAGGGCTTCCCGGCGCCCTTCCGCACGAGCGCGTTTCCGAGGCCGTGGCTCCCGACGCGGCGCACCTGCATCGCGAGGACGCGCGCGAGGTCCCCGAGGCCGAGGCCCTCCGCGTTCACGCGCAGGAGCCGCGCGAGGGCCAGGAGCTCCTCCCGGTGCGCGCGGTGCAGGAGGCGCTCGAGCGGGTCGACGCTCACGCCTCCCCGCTCTCGCGGCGCCGCTTGTACTCCCAGGCCGCGGTGTCGAACACCTCGCGGAGCTTGTTGCCGTCCGCCTTCCGACCGGACTGGAAGAAGGCGATGGCGGCCTTGCCCACGCCGAAGGTCGTGGCCCCCGCGACCATCGCCGAGAGCGCCAGGATCGCGGCCTCCGCGATCTGGGTGCCGGGGATCCAGCCGGCCGTCTTGAGCGCCTGCACGCCCCACCGCACGAAGCCGCGCATGCTGCCCGACAACACCTCGCCGATGATGAAGAGCGCCACCTCGCGGTCCACGGGCGCGTCGAAGACCTCGGCGATGTCGCGGATGAGCTTCACCTGGATGGCCGTGACCGCCGCGAGGTCCGCCCCCGGGATCGGCACGGCCCCCGCGATGGAGGCGTTCCGCGCCGCGGTCTGCACGATGGGCTCGCACGCGATCGCCTTGTTGCGCAGGTGCTTGGCGAACAGGAGGTCCTTGCCGGCGGAGACGAGTTGGTGGTGGATCCAGCTCACCACGGCCTCGACCCCGATCGGCGTCTCCGAGAGCTGCGGGAGCGGGTCGAAGGCGCACACCACGGCGTCCTTGCGGTCGACGCCGAGCTGATCGAGCGTCGCGGCCACGAAGGTCTCGCGGTCGCGCGGGCGGATCAGGTCGATCTTGTTGAGGCACACGAGCACGGGCTTGCCGCGTGCCCGGATGCGCTCCAGGTCGCGCTTCTCGTCGATGGTGGCGCCGCCCTCCGCGTTGAGCACGTAGACGACGATGTCGAGCGAGTCGAGCGCGCGGCGGCCGACGGCGTCGACGTCGTCGCGGATGTCCCCGAAGCCGGGCGCGTTGACGAGGAGGATCCGGCCCTCGGCGTCGAGCGGCGCGACGCGGAGGCGGTCGGTGGACCCGGGGATCGGGCTGATGTCCCCGAAGTCGATGCCGAACAGGGCGCGGATCGCGGAGTCCTTGCCGGCGGACGCCGAGCCGAGGAACGCGACGGTGAGGCGCTGCGACAGGGCCTCGCGGAGCGCGTGCTCGCTCTGCTCCCAGGCGCTGGCGCCGTGCTTCGCGACCAGCACCCGGATGTCGGTCTCCGGCACGACGATCTCGTTCTTGTCGTCCGCCACGTGGCCTCCTCCGCCTGTTTATCCGGCGGCGCGAGCCGACGCGTCCGGGCCTACCACTCGGCGCCGGCCATCACGCTCCGGACGACCGCGCGCAGCTCGTGGAGGCGGAACGGCTTGGCGAGCACCGCGCGCGCCCCGGCGGCCAGCGCCGAGCGCGCGACCCCCTCGGGGCCGGCGCCGGTCACGACGAGGACGCGCACACCCGGCCACCGCCGCGCGACCTCCTCCAGCACGTCCAGGCCGCTCTGGTTGGGCATGCGAAGGTCCAGCACGAGCAGGTCGGTGGAGTCCCCCAGGTCCCGCAGGCGCTGGAGCGCGCTCGCCCCGTCCTCGGCCTGCACCACGTCCGCGAAGAGGCCCTCGAGCGCCACGCTCATGAGCTCGCGCAGCGGCCCGTTGTCGTCGGCCACGATGACCCGCCGCCACCCCTCGGGCACCGGCGCACGCCGCTCGGGCACCCGCGTGGGGACCACCTCCGCCATGGGTGCCCGCACGCAGATCGAGACGTTCCCGTCGGCCTCCTCCTCGAGCTGGAGCTGGACCCCCGCGCCGTAGGCCCGGGCCAGGAACTCGTTCACCATCGGGCCGGTGACGGCGCCGTCGGGCAGCACCCAGCGGAGCGCGTCGCGCTCGGACGCGGTGGGGGTGTAGCGGATGCGGAGGAGGCCCTCTTCGTAGTCCTCCACGGCCGAGATCCGCACCACGGAGCCGCGCGCGACGCCGTCGAGCGAGCGGAGCGCGAGGTGGATGCAGGCGCGCACGAGCCCGTCGGGCGAGCAGCTCACCCAGGGCCCCTCGCTCGGGGTGGAGACCTCGATCGTGGGGCCGGCGCCGCCGCCGGCCCGCCGCAGCACCTCGGCGAGGTCGCGCGCGACGCGCCCCATGTCCGCGGGCCCTACGCCGTTGCCCGACGTGGAGAGCGCCAGCATCTGCTGGCCGAGCGTGCCGAGGCGCGAGGCGATGCCGAGCACCCGGTCGAGCGCCGCGCCGGCCGAGCCCGGGTCGTCCGAGAGCATCGCGTGGTCGCACACGGCGACGATCTCGGCGGCGAGGTTGTTGAGCTGGTGCGCGTGATCGCCGCCCACGCGCGAGAGCAGGCTCACGGCGAGGTCGAGGCCGTGCAGGCGCTCGATCTCGCGCTCCTTGCTCTTGTCGTAGAGCACGGTGACGAAGTGCGTGGTGCGGCCGTGCGCGTCGACGATGCCGGACACGGAGGTGTGCACCGGCAGGTCCACGCCGTCGGAGCGGCGCAGGATCGTCTCGCCGGTGAAGGTGCCCATCGCGAACAGGGCGCGCCAGTAGGCCTGCACCGCGCGCGGGCCCACCTGCGGGCTGCGGAAGATCCGGTGGGGGCGGCCGATGATCTCGGTGCGGTCGTAGCCGACGAGCCACGCGAAGCTGGCGTCGCACCACAGGATGATGCCGTCCGGGTCGGACACCATCCACGCGTCCGGATGGCGCGCGGTGTAGCCCAGGAGCAGGCGCCCGAGCTCGTCCTCGCCCGCCAACGGGTCGACCTGGGTGAGGCGGAGGCGCGCGCCCGACACGCCGGGGCTCACCTCGGCGTCGAACGTCACCCGCTCGGCGCCCCGGCCGAGGCCGAAGCGGAGGTGGCCGGCCTTCCGGCCGACGGCGGCGCGCAGGTCGGTGCGCTTCTCGAACACCCGCACGAAGTCCCGGACCGGCGGGTGGAGCTCGGACAGGAGCGTCGCAACCTCTTCGCTGCGTCGCAAGATCCGGCCCTGGTCGTCGACCTCGAGCCAGAGCGCGGCCACTACGCTTCCGGCGCCGGGGGGCTGTAGCTCCCGATGACCACGCGGGCGGGGCGGATGAGGCGCTTGCCGATGCGGTAGCCGGTGGAGAACACCGCCTGGATCACGCCGTCCTGATCGGGCTGGTCCACGTGCTGCGTGGCGATCGCCTCGTGCAGCGACGGGTCGAAGGGCGCGCCGGCACCGGGCACCTCCTCGAGGCCGAGCTTGTGCAGCGCGGTCATGAACTGCTGGTACACCATGCGGAGGCCCTGCTCGGCGGGCAGGCCCTTCGACGCCTCGAGCGACCGGTGGAGGTTCTCGACCGGCTCGAACAGGGAGGCGACGACCTCGCCGCGGCGGATCTCCTCCTGCAGGGCGGCGCGCTCCTCGAGGCGGCGCTTCACCGACTCGATCTCCTCCTGCTTCTGCCGGTACGCGGCGCTCACGGTGCGCAGCCGCGCCTCGAGCTCCTGCACGCGCGCCTCGAGCTGCCCCGTGGCCTCGCCCACGAGCGAAGCGCCGGACTCCTCGGAAGTCCCGGGCTCGCCGGTCTCCGGCGTCGGTGCGTCGTTCGGGGTCTGGGACATGGGCTCGCCTCTCCGTGCGGCGCGAGGATAGGCACCGCTGCGCTCACGTCAAGCGGGGGAAGAGTGGAACGACAGAACCGACTCCTGACCGTGCTCGCCACGGTATTGCTCGTCCTGGTCGCCATCGTCGTGTTCGGGAAGAAGCCTGACGACACGCCGTCGGATCCCGACGCGCCGCCCGAGCGGCGCCTGTTCGAAGGGCTCGAAGCGGACAACGCGCAGTCGCTCACGATCGTGAACCCTTCGGGCACGCTCACTTTTACGAAGCGTGACGCGGACTGGACCATGACCGCCCCCACCGAGATGGCGGTCGAGCAGCGCCGCGTGGACGAGATCGTCGACCGCTTCGCCTCGCTCAAGGTGCAGGAGGAGGGCCTCCCTGGCGAGCTCGCGAGCTTCGGCCTCGACGACGCGGGCCGCATCACCGTGACGATCGGCACGAAGGACGGCAAGACGCTCACGGCCTACGTGGGGCGCGACGCGCCGGTCGGCTACCGCAGCTACGTCGCGGACAACGCCGAGGGCCCGGCGCTCCTCGCCTCGTCCAAGGTGGGCGACCTCGTGCGCCGCACCGCCGACGACTTCCGGTCCAAGGAGGTCTGGAAGGTCTCCTCGGGCACCGCGCGTCGCATCCGCATCGAGGAGGGCGCCGACGCCGTCGTGCTCCGGAAGGACGACCACGGCTGGTGGATCGGCGACGAGGGCCCCCGCGCCGCGGACACCGAGGTGGAGAACTGGCTCACCCGCGCGAGCTTCCTGCGCGCGGAGTCCTTCCTGGACGGCGTCGCCCCCGCCACCGTGGGGCTCGAGCCCCCGGCCGCGAAGCTCATCGTCGAGGACGACGCGGGCACGCACACGATCGAGCTCGGCACCCGCGACGAGGCGGGCGTGGTCGCGCGCGCCGGCGGGCAGATCGTGCGGCTCGGCACCGACGCCGCGGAGCTCCTGAAGCGCGACGGCTGGGCCTCCGGCTCGCTGATGCCGGTCCGCCGCGCCCAGGTCGACACGATCGAGATCACGCTCGGCGAGAAGTCCGCCCGCTACACGAAGGCCGACGGCGCCTGGAAGGACGCGGCCGGGGCCGAGGCGACCGCCGCGGAGGAGGTCCTCGACGCGCTCTTCGACGCCACCGCCGACCGCACCGCCGTCGTGGCCGCGCCGACCTCCACCTGGGGCACCATCACGCTCGCCGAGGGCACCACCCGCAGCGAGACCGTGACCCTCGGGCAGGAGCTCCCGGAGGGCGGGCGCGCCGCGAAGGAGACGGCCGGCGGCCCGCCGTTCCGCGTGCCGGCGGAGACGATCACGGCGCTCGTGGGGGCGATTCCGTAAGGAAGGGGTCTCGGGCTCTTGGGGCGGGGGGGGGGGGGCCCCCCCCCCCCCCCCCCCCCCCCCC
>CAYWGD010000134.1:0-19870 GCA_964457335.1 uncultured Enterobacteriaceae bacterium
GGCGGCTGATCCAGGGCGCGACCCCGGCCGGGGACGGCCGGGGTCGGGTGTCCTCCGGGCTCGCGCGAGGCGCTCGGTCGGCCGGCTTCGCGCCGGCCGACCCGCGCGGGCGACCCCGATGCCGTGGCCTCCGGCCCGCGCGATCACGCGCCCGCGCTGCCCTCCGGCCCCCCTCGCGCGGCGCCACGCCATTCGGACGCGCGCGTGGCATTCGGACGGGTGGCGCGGGTCAAGCCCCCCGCGATCCCCCGCTCACCACGCGCAGGTGACCGCCGCCGTCTGCGTCGGGATGACGACGATGTCGGTCTTCCCCGCCGACAGCTGCTCGTTCACCCACCCCTGCACCGCCTCGGTCGCCGCGTTGGGCGAGGCGAAGCCGCCCCCCTTGGCGTTGAAGCTCGCGACGCAGACGGCGGCGCGTGCGCCCTGGGCGTGGGCGGGGCGCGCGGCGGCCAGGCCGGCGACGAACGCCGCGAGGACGAGGAGGGCGAGCATCGGGACAGCGAGGCGTGAGCGGGACAAGGAAACCTCCGTGGTCCGCCCATCCTACCAGCCGGCCCGCGCGGAGCTACCCGCGCAGCTCGCGCTCGGCCTGAAGCCAGTTGTCGAACGCGGTCCCGCCGCGCTGGCGGTGGATCTCGTGCGCGCGCATCGCGATCTCCGCGTGCGTGGGCGCGCGGCGCGCCGGCTCCTTCGGCGCCGCCTCGCTCGCGGTCATGGTCGGGGCCTTCCCGGCGGCGCGCTTCGGGGCGGCCCGCACGGGCTCGACCACGGGCTCGACGGCGGCGGCCGGTGCGCGCGTCGCCCGCGCTCCCCCCGACCGGGTCGACCGCGCCGTCGGCTCGGCCGCGGCGGTGAGGGCGTGCGGTTTCTCGGCGCCCACGCCGGTGGCCACCGCGAGCGGGGCGGCCTCGACGGGAACGGCCGTGGCGGCGGCGGGCTTCTTCGCGCGAGGACGGGCGTCGGACGTGCTCTTCTTGCGGTCGGACATCGAGGGCTCCTGGAGGAACTGCCTCGATACCCCGCCCTCGCCCGGCCGGCAAACCGGGCGCTTTCGCGATAGATCGCCTGCCAACGATGTTCCCGGAGGCACGGCGGTGCGATTTCACGAGAACGTCATGGGCGTCTACTTCGACGACCTCGACGCGTACCAGATCCTTCACAATGCCCGATATCTCCTGCTCTTCGAGCGGACGATCGGCGCGTTCTGGCGCTACCTCGGCTGGGGGGCCGTGCTGGACGCGGCGAACAACCCCGACCAGTTCCACATGGTGCGCGCCAACACCATCGAGTACCTCCGCCCGGTCAAGGGCGTCACCGACGTGCGCGTGCGCATCTGGGTGGAGAAGCTGGGCCGCAGCAGCCTGACCTTCGGCGTGCGCGTGCTCCCCATGGACCACGACCTCGACCACGCGCGGGGCACCCGCACGGTCGTGCGCGTCGACCCGGAGACGCTCAAGCCGCTCCCCTGGACCGAGGGCTTCCGCGAGAAGCTGGCTCCCTACCGGGCGGACTTGCCGCCCGAAACCCTCGTGTAAGTCAACCGCGCGCCGCCGAGGTGTAGACCCCGTGGGATGCCGACCGACGTCCCTTCCAATCCCCTGGTGTACCGCGTAGAGATAGAACGGGACGGGCGGCGGGTCATATGGGCGGTGATCGCCCACGACCTGGTCACCGCCGCGCGGCGCGCGCTCGAGCTGGCCGGGCGTCCGGGCGACCGTGTTGTCGCCCTCCAGGCCGTGGCCGAGCTCCTATAGGAGCGTTCGGGGAAATGCTCCCGTCGCGCGCCGGCGTCTGCTGGGCGCGGCCGCTCAGCGCGCTCGGTCCGCATTTCCCCGATCGCTCCTGACGCCCCCGCGCCTTGCGTGGCGTCGCCTCCCGCGGTTGAATGCCCGGGAATGTCGCTCGCCACCGACCTCGGCACGCTGCTCGGCGCACTCGGCGCGTACGAGCTCGCGCGCTTCACCGCCATGCGCACGCTCCAGCGCCGCTGGCAGCGCTCGATCGGCGACTTCCTCCGCCGCCACCACGTCCAGCTCGAGCACTTCCGGTTCATCGACCGCGTGTGGGTGCGCCAGACGCTGCTCCAGGACCCCGAGCTCGACCGCCTCGCCGCCGAGCGCGCGGCCGCCACGGGCGAGACCATCGGCGAGGTCCGCGCCCGCATCGAGGGCTGGCTCGACGAGATCGTCCCGTTCTTCAACCTCTTCTCCTACTACAAGCTCGGCGCCGCGATGGCCCGCGCCGCCGTCCGCGTCTGCTACGAGCTCGTGTTCGACGACGCCGCGCTCGCCCACGCGCGGGCCGCCATCCCGCCCGGCACCGTGACGGTCTACGTCGCGAACCATCGCAGCAACGCCGACTACGTCGTGCTCTCGGTGGGCGCGCTCCGCCAGGTCGCGCTCTCCTACGCCGTCGGGGAGTGGGCGCGCGTCTGGCCGGTGGACGCGCTCTTCCGCTCCTTCGGCTCCTACTTCGTGCGCCGCGGCGAGAAGGACCCGCTCTACCACCAGGTCCTCGCCCGCTACCTCCAGCTCGTCGCGAGCCGCGGCCTCACGACGGCGTTCTTCCTCGAAGGCGGCCTCTCCCGCGACGGCGCCCTCCGGCCGCCCCGCATCGGGCTCCTCGACTACCTCGTCGGCGTGCTCCGCACCGAGCCGGACCGCCGCATCGTCTTCATCCCCGTCGGCATCAACTACGACCGGGTGCTCGAGGACCGGAACCTCCTCCGCGGCGACGCGCGCCCCACGCTCGCGCAGAAGCTCGCCTCCCTCGGCCAGATCCTCCTGCGCGCGCCCGTGCTCGCCGGGGCCTTCTTCACGCGCGCCGCGCTCCGCTCGCACCGGAAGTACGGCTACGCCGCCGTCAGCTTCGGGCCGCCCCTCCCCCTCGAGGCCCTCCTCGCCGACGCCGCGCGGGTGGCCGCCCTCCCCGACGCGGCGCGCCGCCCCGCCATCGCCGCGCTCGCGGACAAGCTCCTGGCCGCCGTCGCAGAGGCGATCCCGGTCACCCCCGTGGCCGTCACGGCCGCCGCCCTCGGCGAGGGCCTCACGGAGCTCGGGCCCCTCCGCCAGCGCGTGGGCGTGCTCCTCGCCGGGTACCGCGCCGAGGGCCGCCCCATCGCGCACGGGCGGGCCTTCGCCTCGCTGCGCCGCGCCCCCGCCGCCGACGCGAACCCCCACCTCGACGGCCTCGACCGCGACATCGGCGACGCCGAGGAGGCCGAGCGCACCGTCGACCTCGCGCTGCGCCTCCTCGCGCGCCGGAAGCTCGTCCGCCTCGCCCAGGGGCGCGTGCACCTCGCGCCGGACGCCGCGCCGATCCTCGCCTACTACGCGCGCTCGCTCGAGCCGCCCCGCCACGCCGCGCGCGCCTGGGCCGCCGACGACCCCGCCCGCACCGCCTCCTAGGAGCGTTCGGGAAAATGCTCCCGTCGCGCGCTGGCGTCCGCTGGGCGCGGCCGCGCGTCTTCCTCGGTTACAGGTTTCAACCTGCGCCCTCGTCAGCCGCGCAGCCGCGCCTCAGCGGTCGCTCAGCGCGCTCGGTCCGCATTCCCCCGAACGCTCCTAGGGCGCGACGTCGAACGCGAACGACGCCACGTAGGGCTCCTCCGGCGCGCCCTCGCGCGCGAACTGGATCCACATCTGGTACGCGCCCGCCGTCGGGAACGTGAAGTGGAAGGGCAGCTCCGGCCCGTGGTAGACCCACGGCATGTCGTGTCCGGGCGCCACGTCCTCCATGCCGGGGAACCAGGCGTGTGTGTGGCTCACCCACGCGAGGTCCGCGCTCGCGACGGCCGCGTGCGCGTCGGCGCCGAGCCACTGGACCACGTCGGTGATCGGCTCGCCGTCGGCCGTCGTGACCGTCACCGTCCACGACGCCTCGTACCCGGCGTAGGGCTCCACCTCCCAGCGCAGCGACACCGCGAGGTCCCCGACCGTGCGCTCCGTCGTGTAGTCGAGCGTCGGCTCCGCGGCCTGCGCGGGCGACCCGCCGACCGCGAGCCAGTCGTCGCTCGTGAGGTACTCGTTCTGGTGCGCGTAGTCGAAGACGAGGCGGTAGTCGCCGGCGGCCGGGAACGTGACCGGGAAGTGGTAGGTCGAGGTCCGCAGGTCATCCGCGGTGAGCGGGGCGAAGTCCTCGTGGTGCAGGTGCTGGAAGGAGCTCAGGTCCTCGCTGATGAGCAGCGTGTGCACGACGCGCTCGTGCGCGGTCTGGAGGTCCTCGATCGGGCAGCCGCGCTGGTCGCGCACGCGCAGCGTGAGCGTCGTCTCCGCGCCGGCCGTCGCCTCGGGCTCGGTCTCCCACGACACCTCGTAGCCGGTGACCTCCGCGGGCTCCGCGCAGGCGTCGACGCCGGTGTCGTCCACCTCGCCGGAGCAGCCCCCGAGCGCCAGCACCAGTGCGTACACGTCTCCTCCATCCGGCGCGTGTCCGCGCCCCTCTCCCTTGGTTAGCCGATCCGGCCGGGGTCCCGCATGCTCCTCGCCCTCATCACCGCCGCCTGGCCCCACGGCGCCACCTTCGGCGCGCTCGCCGTGAGCGTGTCGCGTGACGACCCCGACGAGCTCTGGGTCCTCACCGAGGGCTGGGGCCTCGCCCACACCGCCGACGGCGGCGGCACCTGGGACTGGCTCTGCGAGGAGGCGCTCGGCGCCAGCGAGCTCTACGGCGTCCTCTCCACCGCTCCGAACGCCGCGCTCGTCGCGACGCGCTCGGGCCTGCTCGCGATCGACGGGACGTGCGGCGCCACCGTCGTCCCCGGCACCGAGGGCGTGTTCTTCCCCGTCGTGGCCCGGTACGGCGACGGCGCCCTCGGCCTCGGCATCGGCGAGGAGGGCGGCGGCGTCTGGCGTTGCGGCGCCGACGGGTGCGTTCCCACCGAGCTCGCGGGCGCCGGGCTCTTCCCCAAGTCGGCGCTCGCCGACGGCACACGCGCGTGGGTCACCGTCGTCTACGAGGAGACGCTCGCCAGCGAGCTCTGGCGCAGCGACGACGGGGCGACCTGGACCCGCGTGCACGCCTGGCCCGACGGCGACACCGATCCCCGCGTGCTCCACGCCGACGGCGACCACCTGCTCGTCTGGCGCCGCACCCGCGCGGAGGCCGACGTCCCCGAGCTCCTCGTCAGTGACGACGGCGGCGCCACCTTCAGCTCCACGCTCCAGGCCGGCTGGTACACGGACGCCGCGCCCGGGCTGGTGGTGCTCGACGGCGCGCTGCTGCTCGGCTCGGTCGCCGGCGCGCGCACGTGGCGCTCCGAGGACGGCGGCGCGAGCTGGACCGAGGTGAGCACCGACGTGCCCGCCGTCCGCTGCGGCGACAGCGTCGGCGGCGTCGGCTTCGCGTGCGGCGACCACCTCCAGGACGGCTTCGACCTCTCCCGCACCGAAGACGGCCGCACCTGGTACCCCGTCGCGTGCCTCGAAGACGCGCTCCCCGCCGCGTGCGCCGACGACGCCTGCGGCGCGCTCCTCACCTCCTTCCAGACCGCCGGCTCCTACGGCGGCGGCCAGTGCGACACGATCATCACCCCGCCCGCCGCCGACCCCGCCGAGGAGCCCTGCGGCTGCGACGACGCCGCCGGCGCCGGCCTCCTCGTGCTGCTCGGGCTCGGCCGGAGGAAGGTCCGGGCGCGTCCCCCGGGCGCGAGAACATCGTGACGCGGTAGCGCTCGCCGCGCGCCCGGGGGTCGGTGTCCTCCGGGGTCGGCGCGGAGCGCCTCCGTCGGCGCGCCGCGCGCGCGCCGACCGGCGCGGGCCGTGCACACCCGCGCACCGTCGAGATCCCCGCGCCCGCGCCGCCCTCCGGCCCCCTCGCGCAAGACGCGACCACGCGGCGTCCTCCCGCGGTCGCGTCTCTCGCGCTCACCGCCCCAGGACCAGGTACGCCTCGCCCCCGTACGCCCCCCCGAAGTCCGCGTACGGCGCGCCCACCAGCAGGTCGGCGAGGCCGTCGCCGTCGAGGTCCCCGCCGCCCGCCACGGCGCGGCCGCCCTGGTCGGCCTGGCCGCGCGCGCGGAGCACGCGGTCGGCGCTGCCCAGCGCGATCACGCCCTCCGCGAAGGGCCCGCGCGCGAGGTAGGCCGCGCCGGCATCGTCGCCGGCGGCGTCGTTGGCGTAGGCGCCGATCAACACGTCGCGCCAGCCGTCCCCGTCGGCGTCGCCGGCGCCGGCGAGCGCCGCGCCGGCGAGGTCGCCGAGGGCCTCGCCCTCGAGCCGCGTGGGCGCGGCGCTGATCGGGGAGGTGCCCGCCACGCCGGGGCCGGGGATCACCCAGGTGAAGCCCACGTCGCTCGTGTCGCTCGACACGAGGAGGTCGGCGAGGCCGTCCCCGTCGAGGTCACCGGGGCCGGCCACCTGGTCGCCGACGTACTGCGCTTCGCGCTCGCCGATCCAGATCTGGTCGGCGTCGGCGAGGGGGTGCTGGCCGGCGCCGACCGGCCCGAGGAACACCGCGGCCACGCCCGCGTCGGCGCCGCCGAGCTCGTTGCCGTTCGCGCCGAGGAGCACGTCGGCGAGCCCGTCGCCGTCGATGTCGCCGGCGGCGCAGGCGACGCTCCCCACGCCGTCGCCGGCGGCCGGAGCGCCGTGCGGGGGCGCCACGGCCTCCCCGGTCGGGCCCTCGCCGGTGACGATCGCCCAGGCCTCCCCGAGCGCCCACGTGCCGGCGGTGATCGGCCCGCGCAGCAGGTACGCGCGGCCGGCCCCGCTCCCGCCCGCCTCGTTCGCGGGCGCGCCCACGAGCAGGTCACCGCTGCCGTCGCCGTCCACGTCCCCCAGCAGCGCGACCGAGGTGCCCGCGTAGTCGCCCTTCGACTCGCCCAGCAGGTGCGCGGTCGCGTCGGCGAGCGCGCCCCCGACGTGCGGGCCCGCGAGCAGGTAGGCCTTCCCGCCCTCGGGGCCCACCTCGTCGTTCGCGATGGCGCCCACGAGCAGGTCGGGGACGCCGTCCCCGGTCACGTCGCGCCCGCCGTCGAGCGCGGTGCCGGCGTAGTCGCGGTCGGCCTCGGGGAGCCAGCACAGGTCGGCCTCGTCGAAGGGGCGCGCGCCCGCGGCCACCGGCCCGCGCACGAGGCACGTCGAGCCGTAGAACGAGGCGGCCACCACCGCGGCGTCCCGCCCGTCGCCGTCGTCGTCGCCGGCGAACACGAGCGCGTTGCCGACGGCGTAGCTCTCGCCGCCGTAGAGGGAGGCGTGCGCGTCGGCGAGGAGCTCGTCACCGGCCGGGAGGTCCGTGTCGGCGGTGTCCCCGGTGTCCCCGCCCGTGTCGGCGGTGTCCTTCGACTCGTCGGGCCCACCCGCGTCGGTGCACCCTGCGAGCGCCACGGCCACGAGCGGTACGAGCAGGCTCCAGGGCGGGCGGCACGCGCGCATGCGCTCTCCTATCCTTCCAAGGCCGCCAGCCTCGGGGCGGACTCGACCGCGGCCGCGAAGTAGGCGGCGTCGCGCTCCACCCCGATCGCGGCGAGCCCGAGCGCCGCGGCCGCCGCCACGGTGGACCCACTCCCCGCGAAGGGATCGAGCACGACGCCCCGTTCGAGCGGCAGCGCCGCGCGCACGACCTGGCGGAGGAAGCGCTGCGGCTTGAGCGAGGGGTGGGCGCTGATCGCGCGCTCCCGCCCGCGCGCGGGCGCGCACGGGATGAGGTCGCGGAAGGGCTCGGCCGCGGAGCGCCGCCGGAGCCCGCCCGTGCCCCATCGCCGGAGGTTCTCGGCCACGGTCCCCTCGAGCGGCCTCCGGAAGAGCCCCCACGGCTCCCAGCAGGAGCGCGGCATCACGCTCACGTCCGCGAACTCCGCGTGCGCGCCCTTCGGCCGGTCCCCGCCGCGCAGGGTCTGGACCGCCCGGATGATCTCGCCGCGCTTCTCGAGGCCCGCCTCCGCGAGCGCGCCGAAGCTCACCGTCGAGAGGAGCGGGTTCGAGGCCAAGAAGACGTGCCCGCCCGGCACGAGCACGCGCAGCCACTCCGCGGCGAGCGCCGCGAAGAAGGCGTGCAGCGCGGCGTGGTCGCGCGGCGCCAGCACCGTGAAGCGCGGCACCGGTGCCCGCTTCACCCCGTCGAGCGTGGGCGGGATGCGCCACACGCCGCCGCGCCCGCCGCGCAGCTTGGCGTGGTCGGTCTCCTCGTACTCCAGGAGCCCGTACGGCGGGTCGGTCACGACGGCGTGGACACTGCGGTCCGGCACCGTCCGGAGCCAGTCCCGCACGTCCGCGCACACGAGCGCCGCGCGCTCCCCGACGAACGTGGCGCCGGGGCCCGCGAGCGCCGCGACCTCCGCGCGGGTGGGGGCCGCGTCCGCGCGCGCCTCTGCATCGGCAGCGTCGGCCGCCTGGGTCGCGGGAGTCCGGCGGGCACGCGCCATCGCGTCGGCTCCGTAGCACGCCGGGGCGGGCCCGTGCGCGCGCGGGCACGGGAGCCGCCGACGCTCCTCCCGGGCAGGCCGTCGCCGCAACGCGGAGCGGTTGCCCCGAGGATGGGCACGGCCCGGCTGGAGGTGGGGGGTGGCGCGCCGGACGCGACTCAGCCGTCGGGGTGCGGAGTCGTCACAGAAAAGGGTTTGTAGATCCGCGTGGCCCGGCCCATCCTTGCTCGGGATGCACACGATCCGGCTCCTCGGCGCGCTGACGGTGGAACGCGACGGCGTCGTCGTCGCCCGCCTCGAAGGGCAGCGGTACGGCGCCATCCTCGCGCAGCTCGCCGTGCGCCCCGGCCGGGCGATCTCCCGGGACGTGCTGCTCGCGACCCACTGGCCGGAGGTCGACCCCACGGTGGCCCGCAACCGGCTGTCGGTCGCGCTCCACGCCCTGCGCGACCTGTTCGGCCGGGACGAGGCGCCTGTCGTGGTCGCCGATCGCACGAGCGTCTCCCTGGACAAGGCCCGGGTGACCACCGACGTCGCCGCCTTCGAGACGGCGTGCGCCGCCGCCCGCGCGACGACCGACCCGGCGCGCCGCCGCGAGGCCCTCGAGGAGGCGTGGCGCCTGTACGCGGGGCCGCTGCTCCAGGGCTTCGACGAGGAGTGGATCGAGCCCGAGCGGGAGCGCCTCGCGTGCGCCCACGACGACATCGAGCAGGCCATCCAGATCGAGGGCGCCGTCCCCATCTCGACGGCGCCGCCGCCGACGGAGCCGACGCCGGCGGGCACGCCGTCCGTGCTCGTGCCGCCGCCGAGCCCCGTGACCCGCTTCTTCGGCCGCGAGGAGGAGCTCGCGTGGGTCGCCGAGGCGGTCGCGCGGGGGGTCCGACTGCTGACCGTGCACGGCGCCGGCGGGCTCGGCAAGACGCGGCTCGCCATCGAGGCCGCGCGCGCGCTCGTGGCCCGGGGCCTCGTCGGGGAGGTCGTCTGGGCGCCGCTCGCCGACGTGCGCTCGGCCGAAGGCGCGGTGCTGGCGCTCAACCGGGCCGCCGGGGTGAAGGGCGCGGTCGGGGATCCGGTCGCCGGGCTCGCCTCGGCGCTCGCCGGCCGGCGTGCGCTCCTCGTGGCGGACAACGCCGAGCAGGTCGTGGTCGCGCTCGCGGAGCAGCTGCCGCGCCTGCTCGCGGCCACGCCCGATCTCGTCGTCCTGGCAACCACGCAGCGCCTCCTCCTGGTCGAGGGCGAGCACGTCCTCCGGCTCGCGCCGCTCGCCACGGCGAGCGAGGCCGATCCGTCCGTGGCCCTGCTCGTCGACCGGGTCCGCCAGCATCGGCGGGACTACGCGCCGGACGCGGGGGAGCGTGCGAGCCTCCTCGCGCTGGCGGCGCGGCTCGACGGCTTGCCGCTCGCGCTCGAGCTCGCCGCCGCTCGCCTCGGCCAGGGCGCGGCGCGCGACCTCGACGCGCGCCTGGACGAGGGCTTCCGCGCGATCGAGGACCGCCGCCGCGGGCGCCCGGAGCGCCAGCGCTCGCTCCGCGCGGCGCTGGAGTGGACGTTGTCGCTCCTGCCGCCCGCCACGCGCGCCCACTTCGCGCGGCTGTCGGTCTTCCGCGGCGAGATCGCCGTCGCCGCCGCGGCGGCCGTGACGGGAGCGCCCGCCGTGGGGGACCTGCTGCTCGAGCTCGCCGACTGCTCGCTGCTCGTGCCGGTGGCCGACACGCCGGACCGGTACCGGATGCTCCCCAGCGTGCGCGAGATCGCGGCCTCCTCCCTCGCGGGCGACGCGCGCGACGAGGCCCAGGAACGGTTCCGCGCCTGGTTCCTGGACATCGCGCGGGGGTGGGATGCCCGGGTCGCCGGGGGGGCGGCGGCGCGGCTCGCCCCCGAGCTCGACCGCGATCGCCCCAACCTCTACGCGGCCCTGGACCTCTCGACCCCCATGGAGTGCGCCGAGGCGCTCACCGCGACGCGCGCCGAGACGTTCTGGGCCGAGCGGGAGGCCGAGGTCCTCCCCCGCATCGACGCGCTCGAGGCGTACACCGCCGACCCGTCCTGGCCGCTCGCCCTCCGCGCGTCGTTGGCGACGTTCGGGAACCGGCTGACCCGCTTCTCCGGGAACGCCGCGCGCGCGGCGGCCTGGCGGGCGCGCCTGGAGGCGCTGAGCGTCGAACATCCGGGGCTGGACGCGCTCGGGATGGAGCGCCTCGTGGCCTCGATCGAGGCCGGGCGCCTCTCCGAGGCCGAGGCGCTGGCGGACGCGCGGATCGCGGCGCTCCCCCCCGACGCCCCGCCGCGTGAGCGGGCCATCCGCTGGGACATGTCGTCGCGGGTGCGCCACTTCGCGGGGGACCACGCGGGCGCCCTCCCCCGGAGCGAGCGCGCGCTCAAGGAGCTCGGCGACTTCGACCAGCCCCAGCTCCGCGACGCGATCACCCTCTTTTTGCTCACCATCCGCCTCGCCCTGGGGGAGACCGAGGCGGTGCTCGCCGCGCTCCGGGCGGACCAGGCGGAGCGCGCGACGCGAGGCCAACCCCGGATGCCGGGCTCGCTCCTCATCGAGGCGGACGCCCTGCGAGCCCACGGCCGGCTCGACGAGGCGCTGGCCGGCGCGCGGGAAGCCCTCGTCCAGGCGGGGGGGAACCGCCGGGCCGAGAGCTACGCGCGCGCCCGGCTCGCCCACATCCACCTCGATCGCGGCGAGTGCGCGGAGGCCGCGGCGCAGGCGCGCGTCGCGGAGGCCGCCTACGCCGCGATGTCGCGCCCGGTCGACGTGCCGTTCCCCGCGCTGATCGTGGCGGAGGTGAAGGGCCGCCGGGGCGATCCCGACGCGCGAGGGGAGCTGGCGCGCGCCGCCAGGTTGGTGCTCGCCGTCGAGGGGCGGCGCCACCGCCCCCGCCTCGTCGACGCGGCGCGGCACGTCGATCCCGAGCTGGCGCGCGCCCTCGCCGGGGACGAGTGGCGGGGCGCGCTCGCGCGCTGGCTCGCCGACGAGGCTCAGTAGACCTCGTACCCGCCGATGCTCACGAGGGCCGCGTGGAAGATCGCGAAGTCCTCGAGGATCTGCCAGGAGTACGGGGCGCCCGTCGCGTTGCTCCAGTAGTCGTTCTCGTCGTCGTCGAGCGCGCCGAGCGAGAGGCAGCCGAGCCCGGTCCGGTACGACCCCGGCATCTCGATCGCGACCCAGAGGGACTCGCCGGGCGCGACCTCCACGGGCGTGTCGAGGTCGACGTGGATCTGGTTGACGGAGCCGGTCCGCGTCGCCCGCGCGGGCACGGTCTGGGACGACAGGATCGTGGGGTTCGCCGGCGGGTTGGTGCCGCTCGTGACGAACAGCTTGACCTCGCGGTCGAGGTCGGTCGTGCAGGTGACGCCGAAGTCGGTGCTGTTGGGCGCGTAGAACTCGATCCAGCGCACGTCCCACTCGACGGCGCCCGCGTCGAAGCGGACGGCGGTGTAGTGCCCCTCCTCCCCGGGGGCCGGGTAGAGGCGGGTGGGGCTCGCGAGGCCCAGCCGCGGGCTCTGGTTGTGCTCGACGAACGGGAACGCGATCTCGGGGAGCTCCCGGTACGGCGTGTCGTCGATGATGGGGCCGGTGCCGGCGAGCGCGGCGGTGGTGGACAGGATCAGGGGGATCAGCATGGGGGCCTCCGTTGGTTGATGCCCATCCCTCCTTGACATCGCGCCCTTAGCGGACTCTTGGCCGAGGCGCCGACAGCGGTGTGCCTCCTCACGCGGGCCCCTTCGAGACGGCACGTTCCTGCTCGCCCTTACACAGATGCATGGTTGGCCCGCCCCTCGAAGGAGGAACCACATCCCGCTCGTTGCGGCGGCCGCGGCAGCTCCGCGAGGGCACGCTCGCGGCCTCGCTGGCCACGTCGAGGGTCGAAGGATGATCGGGCGCGGACCTCCCGTCCCGGGTGGGCCGACGGCAAGCCATGCCACCGTCGGTGCCGGTCCGCGCATCGACGGGCGCCGACGCCCGTCTCGGCTTGCGACGCTCCACGCCCACCGGGAGGGGGAACCCCATGCCACCTGACGCCGCCCGCGCCCCCCTCGGCCTCCCGGCCGCCGAAGCGTCCCGGCGCCTCGCCGAGCGCGGCCCGAACGAGATCCGCCGCGAGGCGCGCACCCCGCCGTGGAAGATCCTCGCCCGCCAGTTCGCGAGCCCGATGATCGGGCTCCTCGCGGTCGCCGCGGGCGTCGCGTCCGCGCTCGGTGAGACGGTCGACGCCGTCGCCATCCTCGTGATCGTCGCGATGAACGGGCTCGTCGGCTTCTTCCAGGAGCACCGCGCCGAGAACGCCGTCCTGGCGCTGCGGGCGATGACCGCGCCCCGCGCCCGCGTGCTGCGCGACGGGCACGCCGTGGTCGTCCCCGCGCGCGAGATCGTGGTGGGCGACGTGCTCCTGCTGGAAGCCGGGGACCTCGTCGCCGCGGACGCGCGCCTGGTCGAGGCGCACGCGCTCGGGGTGAACGAGGCCCCGCTCACCGGCGAGAGCGTGCCCGTCGAGAAGGACCCCACGCCGCTCCCCGACGAAGCGCCCCTCGCGGAGCGCAAGGACCGCGTGTTCTCCGGTACCGCGGTGGTCGCCGGCACCGGCCTGGCCGAGGTCTTGGCGACGGGGATGGAGACCCAGCTCGGCCACATCGCGCACCTGCTGGAGACCGCCGAGGAGCAGGCGACCCCGCTCCAGGCCCGCCTCGAGGGCGTGTCCCGCACCCTCGTCGAGCTCTGCCTCGGGATCGTGCTCCTGGTCGCCCTTCTCGGCTTCGCGCGGGGTATGGGCTGGCTGGACGTGCTCCTCTCCGCGGTCTCGCTCGCGGTGGCCGCGGTCCCCGAGGGGCTGCCCGCCGTGGTCACGATCGCGCTCGCCGTGGGCGTGCAGCGGATGGCCGAGCGGAACGTGCTGGTGCGCCGCCTGCCCGCCGTGGAGACGCTGGGATCGGCCACCGTCGTGTGCACGGACAAGACCGGAACGCTCACGACCGGGCGCATGACGGTGCGCGAGCTCTGGGGGGAGGACCACGTCGCGCTGCTCTTCGCGGCCGCGGCGAACAACGACGCGGACCTCCGCACCGCGACCGGGGATCCCACCGAGCTCGCGCTCCTCGAAGCGGCGCACGAGCGCGGCATCGAGCGGGAGGACATCGAGCGCGACCGGCCGCGGGTGAAGGTCAACCCCTTCGACTCCGAGCGCAAGCGCATGTCGATGCGACGGGCGGACGGGGTGCTCTACGTGAAGGGCGCCCCCGACCTGACGACTCCGCTCTGCATCGAGGGCACGGAGGGTGCCCACGAGGCGAACATCGAGATGGCCGGGCGGGGCCTCCGCGTGCTCGCGGTCGCGCGGGGCGCCGGGGACGACGAAGCGGACCTCACCCTGCTCGGCCTGGTCGGCATCGCGGACCCGCCCCGCACCGAGGCGATCGAGGCGATCGCCCATGCGCGCGCCGCCGGCATCACGACGGTCATGATCACCGGCGACCACCCGGTGACGGCGCAGGCCATCGCCCGGGAGCTCGGCATCCTGCGGCCCGGAGAGCCCGCGGAGGAGCGCGTCCACGCGCGCGTGACCCCTGAAGAGAAGCTCCGCATCGTGCGCGCGTTGAAGGCGAAGGGGGAGGTCGTCGCCATGACGGGGGACGGCGTGAACGACGCCCCGGCGCTCCGCGAGGCCCACATCGGCATCGCCATGGGCAAGGCGGGCACGGAGGTGACGCGCGAGGCGGCGGACATGGTGCTGGCCGACGACAACTTCGCCAGCATCATCGCCGCCATCCGGGAGGGCCGGGGCATCTTCGACAACATCCGCAAGACGCTCGTGTACCTCCTCTCGGGGAACGCGGGTGAGCTCCTCGTGATGTTCGGCGCGGCGGTCGCGGGGCTGCCGCTCCCGCTACTCCCCATCCAGCTCCTCTGGATCAACCTGGTGACCGACGGGCTCCCGGCCCTCGCGCTGGTCGTCGATCCCGTCGACGCCGACGTGCTCACCCGCCCGCCCCGCAAGCCGGAGGAGCCGATGCTCGGGCGGCCCGAGTGGACGACGGTGGTGTTCACCGGTGCGCTCCAGGCCATCGTCACGCTGGGCGTGTTCGCCTGGGTGCTCCGCGACGAGGGGCTGGACCAGGCGCGCAACATGGCGTTCACCACGCTGGTGTTCGGCGAGCTCTTCCGCGCCTTCGCGGCCCGCAGCCGCACGAAGCTCTTCTGGGAGGTCGGCGCCTTCAGCAACATGCGCCTCCTCGGGATCGTGGTCTTCTCGGCGGCGCTGCAGCTCGCCATGCACCACGTCCCTTTCATGCAGGCGATCTTCGGGCTCACGCCGATCTCGCTCCGCGACTGCCTCCTGTCGATCGCGCTCGGGCTCATCCCGGTGAGCGTCCTCGAGCTCCAGAAGCTCTACGGGAGGGCCAGGTGAACCACACCCGCCTGCGCGGCCTCGGCATCGACACGTACCGGCAGCCGGTCGTCTACATGCGCAGCGACTGCCCGATCTGCCGCGCCGAGGGCTTCGAGGCCCAGTCGACGGTGGAGGTGCGGCTCGGCGACCGCTCTCGCCGGTCGACGACGTGCTCATCCGCGTCGAGCACCCCCTCGACATCGACAGCGGGGGGCAGCGCGTCGCGTCGATCCTCTCGAAGAAGGCCGCCGCCGGCGCCACGCACGTGTTCATCGACTTGCCCGTCGGTGCGACGGCGAAGGTGCGGACGCCCGAGGCCGCCGCGCTGCTCGGGGGCCACCTCGGGCGGTCGGCCGCACGCTCGGCCTCTCCGTGCACGCGGTCCCCTCGGACGGCACCCAGCCCATCGGGCGCGGCGTCGGCCCGGCGTTGGAGGCGCGGGATGTGATCGCCGTGCTCCGTGGGGACGCGGACGCCCCCGCGGACCTTCGCGCCCGCGCCCTCCCGATCGCCGCGGGCGTCCTCGCGCTCGCGCCGGGCCGGCGCACACCCGCCCCATCGTGGCGGCAAGGGACGGCCACGTCATCGGCTTCCCGCGGACCTACGTCCGGGAGAGCTGGGAGGAGATCATGGCCGGGCGGAGGAAGGACCCCGCGCTCGACTGGCTCGTCATCGAGGAGAAGGCGCGGAGGGGCCCGTGAGGACCGAAGCCGACATGGGGCGGGTCGCGGCCGTGGGCGCGGGCCACGTCGGCGCCACGTTCGTCCGGATGGTCCGGCAAGCACCACCCCGCCGGCACGGCGCGTGCAAGAGCCGCCTGCAGCCACGGAGGGGCCCATGAACGACACCCCGCCCACCACCCGCGTCCGCGACCCCGTGTGCGGGATGGACATCGACCCCGCGAAGGCGGCCGCCACCGCCGAGTACGGCGGCGCCACCTGGCACTTCTGCAGCGCACGCTGCCACGAGAAGTTCCAGGCCGAGCCCGCTCGGTACGCGACCGCCGCCGCGCCCGCGGCGCACAGCGGCCACGCGGACCACCAGGGTCACCTCCCCCACGACCACGCCGCGCGCGCGCATGGGGACGCGTACGCGGGCGCACCCCACGGCGCCCACGCCGCCCACGGCGCCCACGGGGCCCACCCCGCCCCGGCGGCCCCTCCGCCCGCCGCGCCCTCGAAGGCCTCGACCTCGGGCAGGTGGACGTGTCCGATGCACCCGCAGATCGTCCGCGACGGGCCCGGCGCCTGCCCCATCTGCGGGATGGCGCTCGAGCCGATGGAGCCCGTCGTCGAGGCGGGGCCGTCGCCCGAGTACGCCGACATGAAGCGGCGGCTGATCGGCAGCGCGGTGCTGACGCTCCCGGTCCTCTTCCTCGCCATGTCCGAGATGATCCCGGGCCAGCCCGTCCAGCAGCTCATCCCCGCGCGGGTGGACGCCTGGCTCCAGCTCGCGCTCGCCACGCCCGTGGTCCTCTGGGGCGGATGGCCCTTCTTCGAGCGCGGCGCCGCCTCGGTGAAGAACCGATCGGCGAACATGTTCACGCTCATCGCGCTCGGGATCGGCGTCGCGTGGGGCTACAGCGTCTTCGCCACGCTCTTCCCCGGCGCGCTCCCGGAGGCCTTCCGGGGCGACCACGGGCGCGTCCCGCTCTACTTCGAGGCCGCGGCCGTCATCACGACGCTCGTGCTCGTCGGGCAGGTGCTCGAGCTCCGGGCGCGCAGCCAGACGAGCGAGGCCATCAAGAAGCTCCTCTCGCTCGCGCCCCCGAGCGCGCGGATCGTCCGCGCCGACGGCCGCGAGGAGGACGTGCCGGTCGAGCACGTCCAGGTGGGCGACACTCTCCGCGTGCGCCCCGGGGAGAAGGTGCCCGTCGACGGCACCGTGCTCGAGGGCGAGAGCCACGTGGACGAGTCGATGGTCACGGGCGAGCCCGTCCCTGTGTCGAAAGGCCCGGGGGACCGGGTGATCGGCGCCACCGTGAACACGGCGGGTGGCTTCCTCCTGCGCGCGGAGCGGGTCGGCCGCGACACGCTGCTCGCGCAGATCGTGCGCATGGTCGGCGAGGCCCAGCGCAGCCGCGCGCCGATCCAGCGGCTCGCGGACAGCGTCTCCGCCTGGTTCGTTCCCGCGGTCATGGTCGTCGCGGTCGTGACGTTCGCGGTCTGGGCGCTCGTCGGGCCCGAGCCGCGCTTCTCCTACGCGCTCCTCAACGCCGTCGCCGTGCTCATCATCGCGTGCCCGTGCGCGCTCGGCCTCGCGACGCCCATGGCCATCATGGTCGCCGCCGGGCGCGGCGCGACGGCCGGCGTGCTCGTCCGGGACGCCGAGGCGCTCGAGACCTTCGAGAAGGTCGACACCCTCGTGGTCGACAAGACGGGGACGCTCACCGAGGGGCGGCCGACCCTGGGTTCGGTCGAGGTTCTCTCCTGGGGCGGGGGGAGCCCGCAGGGCTCGCGGAGTCCCCGACCCGAGCACTGCGAGGGTCCGCGGCGGCAAGCCGCGGAGGGGACGCAGCCCGCCCCCGGAGGCCGGCGGCAAGCCGGCCGTGAGGGGGCCGAGCCCCCCCGCAACGCCCCCCCTCCCGCGCTGGACACCGACACCCTGCTGCGCCTCGTCGCGAGCGTCGAGCGCGCGAGCGAGCACCCGCTCGCCACCGCGATCGTGAAGGGCGCCGAGGCCCGCGGGCTCACGCTCTCGCCGGCGGGTGACTTCCGCTCCCTCACCGGGCGGGGTGTCGAGGGCGTGGTGGAGGGCCGCGCCCTCCTCGTCGGGAACGCACGCCTGATGCAGGAGCGCGGGGTCGACGCCGCCGCGCTCATCGCCCGCGCCGAGGCGCTCCGCGCGGAGGGGCAGATCGCCATGCTCGCCGCGGTCGATGGTCAGCCCGCCGGCGTCGTGGCGGTCACCGACCCGATCAAGGAGTCCACGCCGGAGGCGATCCGCATGCTCCGTGAGGAGGGCCTGCACGTCGTCATGCTCACCGGCGACAGCCGGACGACCGCGGAGGCGGTCGCGCGCAAGCTCGGCATCGAGGAGGTGGAGGCCGAGGTGCTCCCCGAGCGGAAGGCCGAGGTGATCAAGCGCCTGCGGGCCGCCGGACGCGTCGTCGCGATGGCTGGCGACGGCATCAACGACGCCCCGGCGCTCGCCTCCGCCCAGGTCGGCATCGCGATGGGGACCGGCACCGACGTGGCGATGGAGAGCGCGGGCGTCACGCTCGTGAAGGGCGACCTGCGGGGCATCGTCCGCGCGCGCCGCCTGTCCCGCGCGACGATGCGGGGCATCCGCCAGAACCTCGTGTTCGCGTTCGGCTACAACGCGCTCGGCGTGCCCCTCGCCGCGGGCGTCCTCTTCCCGTTCTTCGGCTGGCTCCTCTCCCCGATGATCGCGAGCGCGGCGATGAGCCTCTCGTCCGTGTCGGTCATCGCCAACTCGCTGCGGCTGCGTCGGGTGGAGCTCTGACCGGTCTTCTCGACTCCGGTGTGAGGGAGCTGAAAACGAGGCGGGGCCCCGCGGAGCGGCCGTGCCGCGTGGCGGCCCTGTGACGGCGTCCGGGCGACGGAGCCCTGACCGTCCGCTCTCGGAATCGCTTCGAGCGGCCTTGCAGAATCGATCGAGGGGGGTCGCCGCGACGGGACCACCTCCACCGAAATCCGCCGCGCCCTTTCAACAGTGGCGCCCCTTGCTTGAAGCTGCTGGAACCGTTTGTGTGGCGCCCAATGCCGACGTTCGGGCGCACCTGAGCTTGGTGGATGCGGTGTTGCCCGGAATCGGCGTGCGGAAGCGGTAGACGACGCATCGGGGAGCGGGTGTGAGGCCGGCTACACCCGGGGCGCGGTGGCCGCGGGGCCGACCTTGCTCGGTTGCACTTCGCCACCATAATGGAACCACGGAGGTGGCCGTGCCGTCCTTGACGCTCAAAGACGTCCCCGAAGAGCTGCTCGCCCGGTTGCGTACCGCTGCCGCGCGAGAGCGACGGAGCCTCAACCAGGAGGCGCTCGTCCTGCTCGAAGGCGGGCTGGGCGCACTCGAGTCCGCAGAAGAACGCGCTCTACGTCAGGTCGAGGCCTGGCGCGCGCTCGCGGGCGGCTGGGTGTCCGAGCAGACGCCCGAGGACGAGGCCGACGCGCTCTACGCGGGACGGACGCCCGGGCGCGACACGGGCAGCCTGTGAAGGTCCTCGACACGGACACGTGCATCGGGCTCCTGCGCGGGCGCAACGAGGTGATCGAGCGGCGGGTCATTGAGCCCGACGACGTCGTGACGACCTGGGTGACGGCATCTGAGCTGTTCTTTGGTGCCGCCCGTTCGGTACAGCCGGAGTCCAACGCTGCGCTCGTCGTCCGGTTCCTCGGGACGCTCCCCGTGCTGGGGCTCGACCTCGCCAGCGCGCGGGTGTTCGGCGAGGTCAAGGCTCGGCTCACGGCCAAGGGGCAGATCGTGGCGGATGCGGACCTCTTCATCGGATCGGTCGCACTGAGCCGGGGCGCTACCATCGTCACCGGCAACCGCCGCCACTACGAGCGGATCCCGGGCCTCGTCCTCGAGGATTGGCTGCGACCCGGGCGGTAGTTGTCGCGACATCCGAGGGCACGCGCGAGTGGAAATGCGCATCCAAGACGCAAGTATAGAAATGGCGCCCCTTGCTTGAAGCTATGGGAACACTCTGCGTGGCTCCCGATGCCGACGTTCGGGCGCACATGAGCCTGATGGATGCTGTGCTTCCGAGGATTGGCGTGGAGAACGGCAAGGCGGTGCATGCGAGCTCGCCCGTGAGCCAGGCTACAAAGCCCTCCGCCGCCTCGCGAGGCGGTTGAGCCCGCCACCTCCGTCGACACCGGCGTCGACTCCCCCGCCACCGCGGTGCTACCTTCCTTCCGGAGCACACCATGTCCGCACCCACGAAGGCCCTGCAGATCGCCTCGGACCAGCTGGCCGAGCAGGCGGACACGGTGCTCGAGCACGTACGTACGGGGGAGGCGGTGGAGCTCACGTCCCACGGCCGGGTGGTCGCCTTGATCCTGCCCCTCGGCACGGGGAGCGACCGCTCCTCGGTCGACGCCCGCCTCGGCGCCTCGGAGCTCCGCGGGCAGGCGCGGTACGCCTC
>CAYWGD010000135.1:0-19168 GCA_964457335.1 uncultured Enterobacteriaceae bacterium
GACCTCGGCCACGCCCCCGGCCGCGACGCCCCCGGCGCCCGCGCCGCGCGCCGCCGCCCCGGTGACCGCGCCCGCGAGCCGGCCCACGACGCCCCCGACCACCTCCCCGGCGCCCGCCCAGGCGCCCATCTCCCCTCCCGCCTCTCCCGCTCCGGTGTTCATGTCCGATCCCAACGCTCCGGCAGACCCGGTCCTCGCCGCGCTCCTCGCGAACCAGGCCCGCCTCTCCCAGGTCCACAAGGCCTTCCTCGAGCAGCAGGCGGCCGTCCAGGCCCGCTTCGCCCAGACCCGCGCCGCCACCACGCGCATGCTGCTCGCGGGCGCGCAAGGCGTGCCGGCGGCGGCCCTGACGGCTCCCACGGCCCCGGCGCCGCAGGCGCCCCCTCCTCCAGGCCTCCCGTCCCCTTCCTTCGCGCCCTTCGCGCCCTCCGCGGTCTCCCCCGCGGCGCGGACCGTGGCGCCGACGGCCCCCGCGGCACCCACGCCGTCGGTGTCCTCCGCGTCCTCGGTGGCCCCTCTTCCGGCCCCGGCACCGACGCCCGCCCCGCCGCCGACGCCCGCCGACGCACGGGGGGGCGTTGCGGGGGGGGCTCCCCCCGCCCCAAGAGCACCCGGATCCGCCCTCACGGCCGAGCTCCTCCCCGGCCCCAAGCTCTCCCGCCCGGACCTCGTCGAGATGTCCCGCGGCCCGATCTCGAAGTTCTTCGGCCCCGCTTTCGCGCCGCAGGACGCCTACGCGCGCGTCGTGCGCATGCCCGAGCCGCCGCTGCTGCTCTGCGACCGGGTCACCGGCATCGAGGGCCCCGCCGGCAAGCTCGGCAAGGGCGCAGTCTTCACCGAGACCGACGTGACCGAGGACGCCTGGTACCTCCACGAGCGGCGCATGCCCGCCGGCGTGATGATCGAGTCCGGCCAGGCCGACCTGCTCCTGGTGAGTTGGCAGGGCATCGACGTGTCCAACAACAAGGGCGAGCGCATGTATCGCCTGCTCGGTTGCGACCTGCGCTACGAGGGCGGCCTCCCCACCGTGGGCGACACGCTGAAGTACGACATCCACGTCGACGGGCACGCGAAGCTCGGCGACATCCGGATGTTCTTCTTCCACTACGACTGCCGGATCGGCGGCCAGACGCGCCTCAC
The DNA here is from genome assembly GCA_964457335.1 of uncultured Enterobacteriaceae bacterium. Taxonomy (GTDB): domain Bacteria; phylum Myxococcota_A; class UBA796; order UBA796; family SXON01; genus CAJBVW01. Next base: position 1,141 of record CAYWGD010000135.1, read on the forward strand.
CGTCCGCGAGGGCCAGGCCGGCTTCTTCTCCGAGGCCGAGCTCGCCAACTCGGGTGGGGTCCTCTGGGACGCCGAGACCGCCGAGGTCGACCTCTCGGGCCCCGTCGCGCCGCCGGCCGTCCAGTGCGAGAAGTCGAGCTTCACGCGCGAAGAGCTGGAGGCCTTCACCGAGGGCCGCGTCCGCGACTGCTTCGGCCCCTCGCACGGCCTCGCCGAGACGCACACCCGCACGCCGCGCATCGCCGGCGGCCGGATGCTCTTCTTCGACCGTGTCACCGACTACGACCCGCAGGGCGGCCCCTGGAAGCGCGGCTACCTCAAGGCCGAGGCCGACATCACGCCGGACAAGTGGTTCTTCGACGGCCACTTCTTCAATGACCCGTGCATGCCCGGCACGCTCATGTTCGAGGGCTGCCTCCAGGCGCTCCAGGTCTACATGACCGCGCTCGGCCACACGCTCTCCCGCGACGGCTGGCGCTTCGAGCCGCGCCAGGGCGAGACCTTCCACCTCCGCTGCCGCGGCCAGGTGATCCCCACCTCCAAGCTCCTCACCTACGAGCTCTTCGTGCAGGAGGTCGGCCTCGACCCGGTCCCCTACGTGAAGGCGCAGGTGATGTGCACGGTCGACGGGCTCAAGTGTTTTCACGCCGACCCGCTGACGCTGGTGATGGTGCCCGACTGGCCGTTGACACGCATGCCCGAGCTCCTGGCCAACTACAAGGAGCCCAAGCCCTGCGTGTGGGACTACAAGTCCCTGCTCGCGTGCGCCTGGGGCCGTCCCAGCGACGCCTTCGGGCCCATGTACCAGGTCTTCGACGGCACGCGCCGCGTCGCGCGGCTGCCCGGGCCGCCCTACCACTTCATGTCGCGTGTCACCCGCACCGACGGGGCGATCGGGGTGTGCAAGGCCGGCGCGGTCATCGAGATCGAGTACGACGTGCCGCCGCGGGAGTGGTACTTCCGCGAGAACGGCACCCCCACCATGCCGTTCGCGGTGCTGCTCGAGGCCGCGCTCCAGCCCTGCGGCTGGCTCGCCAGCTACGTCGGCAGCGCCACCACGAGCGACTCGGACCTGCTGTTCCGCAACCTCGACGGCACGGGCACGCTGCTCAAGGAGCTCCGCCCCGACGCCGGCACGGTCACCACCCGCGTCAAGATCACCTCGATCAACCGCTCCGCCGGCATGATCATCGAGAGCTTCGAGCTCACGATGTTCCAGGGCGAAGAGAAGGTGTACGTGCTCAAGACGGTGTTCGGGTTCTTCCCGCCCGCCGCCTTCGAGAACCAGGTGGGCGTCGGCTCCGAGGAGGCCGACCGCGCCTGGCTCGCGAGCCCGAACGACTTCCTGGTCGACCTCACGACTCAGCCCGCGCGCTACTGCGCCGGCAAGCTCCACATGCCCAAGCCGATGCTTTGCATGTTGGATCGGGTCACCGGCTACTGGCCGGAGGGCGGCAAGGCCGGCCTGGGCAAGTGGCGCGCGGAGAAGGACGTGGAGGTGACGGAGTGGTTCTTCAAGGCCCACTTCTACCAGGACCCCGTCCAGCCGGGCTCCCTCGGCATCGAGGCGATGATCCAGCTCGCGCAGTTCGTGATGATCCACCTCGGCTACGGCGAGAAGTTCGAGGCGCCGCGCTTCGAGCCCCTCGCGCTCGGCGCCGAGATGAAGTGGAAGTACCGCGGCCAGGTGGTGCCCAGGAACAAGCTCATCCAGACGGAGATCGAGGTCACCAAGGTCGAGGGCGACGCGATGTTCTTCGACTGTCACCTCTGGGTGGACGGCAAGCGCATCTACTCCGCCTGGAACCTCGGCATGCGGGTGGTGGAGGGCGCCGGCGACCGGCACTTCCCTTTTGACGGTCCCGGCGGCGCGCGCGTGGAGAGCGGCGTGCCGTCGGGGTCTCCTTCTCTTGGGGCGGGGGGGTCCCCCCCCCGCAACGCCCCCCCCGTGTCCTCGGGGCCTTCGGCTTCGTCGGGCCGTGTCACCAACGTGACCCTCCCCGTCCCCGTCGATCACTGCCCCACCTACGTCCTGCCGGCCCTCCCGGCGATGACGATGGTGATGCTGGCGATGCAGGCGTCGGGCGCCCCGGCGCTCCGCGACGTGACCGTGATGCGCTGGCTCGCGTTCCCGGACGGGCCGCGCGAGGTCACCGCCACGGTGACCGGCGACAAGGTCGTGCTCGGCGACCCCGCGCCGTTCTTCGTGGCGACGGCGTGCGCGCCCCAGCCGCCCGTCGAGCTGCCGGCGTTGAAGGACCCGATCCCGGGCCCCACGGGCGCCGAGCTCTACGCGAGCGGGGAGCTGTTCCACGGGCCGTCCTTCCACGTCGTGGAGCGGGTGCTCGCGCGTGGGTCCAACGGCGCCACGCTGCTCCTGAAGCCGGCGCCGCCCGACGTGCTGCTCGACGGCATCACCCACGGCGTGCCGCACGACCGGCTCGAGACGTGGTGCCCGGACATCGCGCCCGGCCAGGTCGGCTACCCCTCGCGCATCGAGGCGCTCTCGCTCTACGGGGCGCCCCCCACCCGCCCGGTGCGCTGCGAGGTCCGCTTCCTCGGCCTCGTGAGCGGGCGCCCGCGCATCGGCGCGCACCTCTACGACGGCGACACGCTCCTCGCGTCCGTCGCCATCCAGGAGGTGCTGCTCCCGAAGGGTCGCATCGGCGAGGCGGCCCCCGCCGCGCGCCGGGACTTCCTGCTCGGAAAGGCGGGGACGGGTGTCACGTTGTCGCGTTTCGACGGTGACACGGCCCGCCTCTCCGCGCTGGACGTGAAGGGATCGGATTGGTTGCCCGGCACCGTGCAGCGCGTGTTCGGCTCGACCGACGCCGGCACGATCGCCGCCAAGGAGATCGCCGCGATCCAGCTCGGCGTGCACCCCCGGGAGGTCGTGGTCGACGGCGGCGGCGCCCACGAGGCGCACCGCCCGCTGCGGACGGTCACGCTCCACGACACGGGGGGGGCGTTGCGGGGGGGCACCCCCCGCCCCAAGAGCAACCCGACGGACGCGACGGAAGTGCGCTCGGGCAACGTCACCTTCCCCGACATGGACCGCGTCACCACGTGGTGGCGCGCGCACCTGGGCAAGGGCGCGTGGCCCGGCGAGGACATCGTCGCGGCGCTCGCGCGGCGCTACCTCTCGGACCTCGTGGTGCACGCCCCCGCTGCGATGGACGCCCTGCGCGGCCGGCCCGTGTTGTTCCTGGGCAACCACGAGAACTACCTCGAGAGCGTGATCTTCACGGTCGTGGCGCCGGCGCTCTTCGGGACGCCCACGCGGGCCCTGGCGAAGGTCGAGCACCGCGACCGCTGGCTCGGCTCGCTGGAGCGGCTCCTGACGACGTACCCGGGCCGCGAGCAGGACCCCTTCATCGTGTGGTTCGACCAGAAGGACCCGGCGAGTTTGCCCGCGCTCGTGCGTGGCGCCACCGACCGGAGCCTGCTCGTGCACGTGGAGGGCACCCGCCAGGTCCAGCCGGGCCAGCCGGTCGACAAGATCAGCTCCTTGTGGGTGGACGTGGCGCTGGAGCGTGGCATGCCGATCGTGCCCGTCGCGTTCCGCGGCGGCCTCGACGGCATGGGCCGGCACGACGTGCCCGCGGCGCCGCAGGCCCACCACGTCGGCGCGCCCATCCTCCCCGAGGCGCTCGCCGCGCTCCCCTACGCCGACCGCCGCCGCGTGATCGCCGACGCGATCAACGCGCTGGGCGTGCCCGCGCCGACCGCGCCGCCGACGGAGCCGGTCGCCCCGGGAGCCGGCATCCGCGCGGCGCTCGCCGGGATCGACGCGGGCCCGATCCGCGATCTGCTCGACGGCAAGCCCCTCCCCGCGGGGCCCGAAGGCGCGTGGCTGGCGGAGCTGGGGCGGCTCGTCGAGTAGGGCGCCGGGCGGCGGCGCGGCTCACTCGCAGGCGTAGAGCGGCACGCTCGTGTCCCAGACCGCCACGCGGCCGAAGCCCCACTCCGTTCCCTCGGAGTCGGCCACCACGACGTAGAGGTTCTCGTTCTGGCCCGGCGCCGCGACGTCCGGCGCGAGGTACGAGACCAGCGGGGCCGTCGGGTCGTCGAAGGCGGGCCAGCCGGGGTCGTCGGTGGCCCACGTGACCGTGGGCCTCTCGGAGCCGAAGGTGCGCAGCTCGACCCCGATGGTCTCCCCCTCGTACATCGCCGTCTGCTCGAGCGAGATCACGCCGCCCGCGACGTAGCTGGCACTCTCCAGCTCGCCCTCGGTCACGCCCTGGAGCCACACCACGCGGTACGCGTGCAGCGGGTCGGGCCCGAACGCGCCGCCGGGGTCGGCACCGTCGCTCTCGATCACGAGCGCGTCCGCCGCGCCGCCGGAGGTGGCGGGCGTGTAGGTGACGTGCACCGGCAACTCGCAGCCGGGCTCGAGCACGATCACCGCGGCGCCGTCCACCGTCGCCTCCGAGGCGCACGGCGTGTCCTCGAGGTCGTAGTCCACGCCGAAGTCGACGAGGCCCTCCCCGAGCTCGATCGCGCTCACGGAGAGCGGCGCGTCGCCGTCGTTGCGCACCCCGACGACCTCGACCAGGGTGAGCCCCATCGGCAGCTCCCCGAAGTCGACCTCCTGCACGTCCGTGGCCAACAGCGGCATGGGATCGCTCACGCACGGCGCGGCCGCGGCGTCGGCGGTGTCGGACTTGTCCTCGCCGCCGGGGCAGCCGAGGAGGAGGAGCGTCGGGAGGAGGGCGCGCACGGTGGCTCCGGGTCGGACCCACGATAGACGCACCTGCCGCGAGCCGCGCCGCCTACGAGGCCGGGGGCGGCTCCACGAACGCCTCGATCCCGGTGTAGAGCTCGTCGAGCGGCACCGAGAGCTCGAACGTCGGCAGCTCCAGCACGCCTTCGCCCTCGACGACGGTGAGGAGCCACTGCCCCGTCGCGAGGCGCCGGTAGTGCTCGACGCGCCGGTCCGGGCAGCCGACGAGCAGGTACTCCTGCACCTCGGAGAGCCGCTGGTAGTGCGCGAACTTCGCGCCGCGGTCGTACTCGCTGGTGCTCGGCGAGAGCACCTCGACGACGAGCTTCGGGTTCAGGAGCGTCGGCGGGTTCGTCGGCGCGAAGCGGGGTGTGCCGCAGATCACGACGAGGTCCGGGTAGGCGTACATGCCCGTCTCGGAGACCTTCACCCGCAGGTCGGAGGCGTGCACCGAGCAGGGGCGCCCCCGCAGGCGGGTGCCCAGCGCGATCACCAGCTGAGACGTCAGGAACGTGTGGGCGGGGTGGGCGCCCGCCATGGCGATCACCTCCCCGTTCACGTATTCGTGCTTCCCGTCGGCGTGCTCGAGATCGAAGCGGAGGTAGTCCGCTTCGGACATGCGGAGGCGATCGTCGGCCAGCATGCAGGGATTGTAACCGCGGGCCATGCGTGACACCCGCAGACCGCGGATGCCGACCCGTGACGCGCCGGCCCCGGCGCTCGCCCAAGCTTCCACGGGAGGGGAGGTGCGCATGTCGGGGAGCACGTCGGGGAGAAGCGTCGGGACCTGGGTGACACTCGTGGCCATCCTCGCCGGGCTCGGGCTCGCGGGGCTCGACGCCGCGGCGCAGCCGACCTGGCCCACCCCGCAGCCGACACCCCAGCCCCAACCGACACCACGACCGACACCCCAGCCCGGGGCCTACCCGCCCATCCAGCCGCAGATCCAGCCGCAGATGCAGGCGCCGCCGGTCCTCCCGCCGGCGCAGGTCGCGCCCGACACGCTGGCGAGCATCGCGGAGGACGCCTGGGTGTACGGCTACCCGCTCGTGCTCATGGACATCACGCGGCGGCAGTCCACGAACGTCGCCGTCGCCGACGACTTCCGCGCGCCGGTGAACCAGTTCGCGCGGGCGTCGACGTTCCCGTCGGCGTCGTTCAAGGGCGTCGTGCGGCCCAACGTCGACACGCTCTACGCCTCGGCGTGGCTCGACCTCTCGGGCGAGCCGCTCGTCCTGCACGTGCCGAACACCGGCGGCCGCTACCACGTGCTGCCGATCCTCGACGCCTGGACCAACGTGTTCGCGTCGATCGGCTCGCGCACCACCGGGGACGCCGGCGGCGACTTCCTGATCGTCGGGCCCCGCTGGGACGGCGCCGTGCCGCCGGGCCTCACGCTCGTGCGCTCGCCCACCGAAACCGCCTGGATCCTCGGCCGCACCCTCGTGGACGGCCCGGCCGACGTGCCCGCCGCGCGCGGCGTCCTCGCCGACTACACGCTCACGCCGCTCGCCGCGTGGCAGGGCTTCGCGACGCCCGTGCAGCCGCGCCCCGTGGAGCCGCTGCTCGACACGCAGACGCCGCCGCCCGAGGTCGTGGCAGGGCTCGACGCGGAGACGTTCTTCACCGCGCTCGCCGACGCGATGAAGAAGGCGATGCCCGCCCCGGCGGACGCCGCGACGGTCGCGCGCTTCGCCGCGATCGGGCTCGTCCCCGGGCAGGACTTCCAGCCCTCGCCGGAGGTCCGCGCCGCGATCGCGGACGCCCCCGCCCGCGGGCTCGCGCGCGTGCGGCGCCAGGTGGAGGCACGCTACGGCCAGCCGGGGTGGGTCACCTCCGGCGCGGACACCGGCCAGTACGGCACGCGCTACGACGACCGCGCCGCGATCGCGCTCGCCGGGCTCGGCGCCAACCTCCCGGCCGACGCGATGTACTTCCTCACCCGCACCGACGCCCAGGGCGCCGCGCTCGACGGGAACGCCCGGTACGTCCTCCGTTTCCCGCCCGGCGAGGCCCCGCCCGTCAACGCCTTCTGGTCGGTCACGCTCTACGACGAGAAGGGCTACCTCGTCGAGAACCCGCAGGGGCGGTACGCGCTGGGGGATCGGCACGGCCTCGTCCCGAACCCCGACGGCTCGGTCGACCTCTACATCCAGCGCGACCCGCCGCCCGGCCGCGAGACGAACTGGCTCCCGACGCCGGACGGCCCGTTCGAGCTCACGATGCGGCTCTACTGGCCCGAGGAGCGCGTGCTCACCGGCGGCTGGACCGCGCCGCCCGTCTACCGGCTCCCGAGCCCGAGCTGATCGGCGGGGGCGCTCCCTCCGAGGGGGCGCCCCTACATCGCCACGATGCGCCGGGCGAGCGCGTCGGCCCAGTCCGTCTCCGCGTTCACGCAGGGCACGAGCCGGAGCTCCTCCCCGCCCGCCGCCCGGAAGCTCTCCTTCGCGCGGATGCCGATCTCCTCGAGCGTCTCCAGGCAGTCCGACACGAACGAGGGGCACACGACGGCCAGGCGCTTCGTGCCCATGCCCGCGAGCTCGGCGACGACCACGTCGGTGGCGGGCCCCAGCCACTCGGCCTGCCCGAGCCGGCTCTGGAAGCTGGTCGTGAACTGTCCCGGCCGCAGGCCGAGCCGCTCCACGAGCCCGCGCGTCGTCGCGAGGCACTGCGCCCGGTAGCACCACGGCGGGACGGAGGGCGCCTCGCAGCAGGCGCCCAGCTGGCAGGTGGGCGACGCCGCCTTCACCTGCCGCACCGGCAGGCCGTGGTAGCTGAACAGCACGTGGTCGGCGCCCGCCGCGGCGTCGGCCGCGAGGCGGGCCTGCACGTCGAGGAAGCCGGGGTCGTTGAAGAAGGGCGGCAGCACGTCCACCGGCGGCACCCACACCCGGCCCGCGAGCACGCGGTACACCTCTTCGAGCACGCTCCCCGTCGTGGGCGAGGCGTACTGCGGGTAGAGCGGCACCACCACGATGCGATCCACCTCACCCAGCCGCGCGATCCCCTCGGCGATCGACGGCGCGCCGTAGCGCATCGCCAGCGCGACGCGCTCGCCGAGCCGCTCCTGGAGCGCGTCCGCGAGCGCCTGGCTGTGCACCCGGAGGGGCGATCCGTCGCGAGTCCAGATCGCTCGGTAGGCGTGGGCGCTCTTCGACGCCCGGAAGGGCGCGATCACGAGGTTCACGAGCATCCAACGAGCGGGCGTCGGGATGTCCACGACGCGGGCGTCCATGAGGAACTGGCGTAGATAGCGGCGGACAGCCGCCGTCTCCGGCGCATCCGGCGTGCCCAGGTTCACCACCAGGATCCCCCGCCGCTCGCCTTGTCCGCGCATCCGCCTCCACTCGTGCAACCGAGCGCCCTCCGGTATACACGCTTGAGCCCTACGGTCCACCTGATGCTCTTCCGCCACCTCGCCATCGAGAGCCTGAGCTACGAGCTCGCGCCGCACAAGGTGACGAGCACGCAGCTCGAGGACCGGCTCAATGGCGCGATGACGAGGATGCGCCTGCCTCCGCGCCCGATCGAGCTCTTGACCGGCATCACCGAGCGCGGCTTCTGGGACCACGGCACGCCCGTGTCCGAGGTCGCCGCCCGCGCCGGCCGCAAGGCCATCGCCGCGGCGGGCATCGACGCGCGGGACATCGGGCTGCTCATCAGCACGTCGGTGTCGAAGGACTACCTCGAGCCATCCATCGCGAGCCTCGTGCACGGCGAGCTCGGGCTCGACGCGCGCTGCCAGAGCTTCGACCTCGCCAACGCCTGCCTCGGCTTCCTCAACGGCATCGAGGTGGCCGGGCGCATGATCGAGGCGGGCGTCATCGACTACGCGCTCGTGGTCGACGGCGAGAGCGCCGGCCCGATCGTCGACGCGACGCTGCGCCGGCTGGTGGGCGCCGAGGCGACGAACCAGGACTTCTGGGACAACTTCGCCACGCTCACGCTCGGGTCGGCCGCGGTCGCGATGGTGCTCGGGCACACCAAGCGGAGCCGGTCCGGCCACCGCGTGAACGGCTCGGTCTCCATGGCCGACACCGAGAACAACCGCCTCTGCCTCGGCACGGCCGAGCGCATGGTCACGGACTCCACCCGGCTGCTCAAGGCCGGCGTCGCGCTCGCGGGCCGCACCTGGCAGCAGGCGGTCGAGACGCTCCCGAGCTGGTCTTCGAGCTCCATCGACCAGTTCATCCTCCACCAGGTGGGGAAGTCGCACCTCGTGGCCATCTGCAACGCGCTGAACATCCCGCAGCAGAAGTGCTTCCTCACCTACCCCACCCTCGGGAACGTCGGCCCCGCCGCGGTCCCCCTCACCCTCGCCCTCGCCGAGGAGGCCGGCCGCGTGCGCCCGGGCGACCACGTGGCGCTCATGGGCATCGGCTCGGGGCTCAACGTCTCGATGATGAGCGTGACCTGGTGATGGCTCCCTTTCTTCTTGGGGCGGGGGGCCCGGCCCCCCGCAACGCCCCCGGTCTCTCGGAGCGACGGGCATGACCGCCGACTGGAAGCCGCTCTACCCCTTCACCTCGCACTTCCACGAGGTCCCCGGCGGCCGGCTCCACTACGTCGACGAGGGCCCCACCGGCGAGCCCCCCGGCGCTCCTTCGGGGCGCGGCCCCGTGCTCTGCGTGCACGGGAACCCGACGTGGTCGTTCTACTGGCGAAACGTGGTCAAGGAGCTCTCGGGCGCCCACCGCGTCGTCGCGGTGGACCACCTCGGCTGCGGCCTCTCCGACAAGCCGGAGGCCGGGCCCTACCGGCTCGCGGACCACATCGCGCGGCTGGAGTCGCTGGTGCTCGCGCTGGATCTGCGGGACATCACCCTGCTGATGCACGACTGGGGCGGCGCCATCGGCATGGGGGTGGCGGCGCGGCACCCCGAGCGGATCGCGCGCATCGGCGTCTTCAACACCGCGGCCTTCCCGAGCGCCCGCATGCCCGCGCGCATCGCCGCCTGCCGCATCCCCGGGCTCGGCGCCCTGGGCGTGCGCGGGCTCAACGGCTTCGCTGGCGCCGCCACCTTCATGGCCACGGAGAAGGGGCTCGACCCCGCCGTGAAGGCCGGGCTCCTCGCGCCCTACGACTCCTGGAAGAACCGCGTGGCGGTCCTCCGCTTCGTCGAGGACATCCCGATGGATCCGTCGCACCCCTCGTGGGGCACGCTGCTCGAGGTCGAGGCCGGGCTCGCGAAGTTCGCCGAGAAGCCCGTCCTCATCGGCTGGGGCGAGAAGGACTGGTGCTTCACGCCCGCGTTCCGCCAGGACTGGGAGCGCCGCTTCCCCGGCGCGGAGGTCCACAAGCTCGCCGACGCCGGCCACTACGTGATCGAGGACGCCTGGGACGCGCTCGCGCCGCTCTTGCGCGCGTTCGCCGCCGGCGAGAAGGACGAGAGCGCCCGGCGGCTCCCCCCGCCGAAGAAGCAGCGGCGCCAGGCCGTCGCCCCGGACCCCACGTGATCAACATCGCGCGGCACCTCCCCGCGCAGGCCTCCGCCCGTCCGGACCAGCCGGCCGTCATCGCCGGCGAACGGCGCGTCAGCTTCCGCGAGCTCGACCAGCTCTCCGACCGCTACGCCCACGCGCTCCACGCCGCCGGGATCCGCCGCGGCGAGCGCACGCTCCTCATGGTGAAGGCGGGGGTGGACCTCATCGCCGTGACCTACGCGATGATGAAGGCCGGCGTGGTCCCCGTGCTCATCGACCCGGGCATGGGGGTGAAGGCCTTCCTCCGCTGCGTGAAGGACCTCGCGCCCACCGCGATGGTCGGCATCCCGCTCGCGCACGCGCTCCGCGTCGCGTTCCCCGGCTCCTTCGCGAGCGTCACGAAGCACGTGACCGTGGGCCGGCGCTGGTTCTGGGGCGGCCCCACCCTCGCGGGGCTCGCCACGAACGGCGCCCCCTTCCCCATCGCCGAGACCGCCGACGGCGACGAGGCCGCGGTGCTCTTCACGTCGGGGAGCACGGGCCCGGCCAAGGGCGTGGTCTACACGCACGGGATGTTCGAGGCCCAGGTGGTCGCGCTGCTCGACACCTACGGCTTCCGCCCCGGCGAGGTCGACTGCGCGGCCTTCCCGCTCTTCTCGCTCTTCGACGGCGCGCTCGGCATGACGAGCGTGATCCCCGACCTGAACCCGTCCAAGCCCGGCACCTGCGACCCCGCGAAGGTGGTCGCCGCCATCCGGGACAACCACTGCACCACCGCGTTCGGCTCCCCCGCGATCTGGCGGCGCGTGGCGCCGTGGTGCATCGCCAACGGCGTGAAGCTGCCGGAGCTCCAACGGGTGCTCATCGCGGGCGCGCCGGTGCCGCCGCTGCTCGTCGAGCAGCTCCACCAGGTGATCGGCGGCGACGTGGAGACGCCCTACGGCGCCACCGAGTCGCTCCCCGTCGCGAACATCACCGGCCGCGAGATCGTGGGCGAGACCGCCGCGAAGACGCTCGCCGGCGCGGGCACCTGCGTGGGCCGCCCCGCCGCGCACATCGACGTGCGCATCATCCGCATCACGGACGCGCCCATCCCCGAGTGGTCCGTAGAGCTCGTGGTGCCCGACGGCGAGGTCGGCGAGATCTGCGTGAAGGGCCCCGTGGTGACGCACACCTACGCGAACCGCCCCGAGGCGACCGCCGGCGCGAAGATCCGCCAGGGCGACGCGACCTGGCACCGCATCGGGGACCTCGGGTATCGCGACGAGTCGGGCCGCATCTGGTTCTGCGGGCGCAAGGCCGAGCGCGTGCGCACCACGAGCGGCGAGCTCTACACCGACCGCGTCGAGGGCGTCACCAACGGGTACGCCGGCCCGGGGAGGCGCACCGCGCTCGTCGGGGTCGGCGAGCCCGGAGAGCAGCGCCCGGTGCTCATCGTCGAGGGCAAGCCGGACGACGCGCTCGCGAAGCGCCTCCAGGCGAAGGCGCCCATGGTCGAGGCGGTGCTCTTCTACGACGCCTTCCCCGTGGACGTGCGCCACAACGCGAAGATCCACCGCCACACGCTCGCCGCGTGGGCCGCGGAGCGGGTCGGCACCGCGATGGTGCGGGCGTGAGCAACGCGGGCGCGACCTGGTCCCCGGCCAGGGTGCTCGTCACCGGCGGCGGCGGCTTCCTCGGGCTCGAGATCGTGCGGCGGCTCCGCGCGCGCGGGGACGACGTGACCGTGCTCGCCCGCGGGGAGTACCCGGAGGTCGGCGCGCTCGGCGCGCGGCTCGTGCGCGGCGACGTCGCGGACGCCGACGCGGTCAAGGCCGCCGCGGCCGGCGCCGACGTGGTGTTCCACGTCGCGGCCAAGGCCGGCGTGTGGGGCCCGAAGGCCGAGTTCGAGCGCTCGAACGTCACCGGCACCGAGAACGTGCTCGCGGCCTGCCGCGCCCACGGCATCGGGCGGCTCGTGTACACGAGCTCGCCGAGCGTCGTGTTCGACGGGCGCGATCACGTCGGCGCCACCGAGGTCGCCTACCCCTCGACCTACGAGGCGCACTACCCCGAGACCAAGGCCCGCGCCGAGCGGCTCGTGCTCGCCGCGAACGGCCCCGGCCTCGCGACGATCGCGCTCCGCCCGCACCTGATCTGGGGCCCCCGGGACCCGCACCTCTTCCCGCGGGTCATCGCCCGCGGCCGCGCCGGGCGGCTCCGCATCGTGGGGGACGGCCAGAACCGCGTGTCGATGACCTACGTGGACAACGGCGCCGCCGCCCACGTGCAGGCCGCCGACGCGCTCCGGCCCGGCGCCGCGTGCGCCGGCCGCGCGTATTTCGTGAACGACCCGGCCCCCGTCGAGCTCTGGCCCTTCGTGAACCGGCTCTTCGCCGCGCTCGACATCCCGCCGGTCACGCGGTCGGTGCCCGTCGGCGTGGCGCGCGCCGCGGGCGCGGTCGCCGAGCGCGTGTGGCAGCTGTTCGGCCTCGCCGGCGAGCCGCCCATGACCCGCTTCGTGGCCGCCCAGCTCGGGACAACCCACACCTACGACGTGGGCCCGGCCGTCCGGGACTTCGGCTACACCCCCGAGGTCGACCACGACGAGGCGTTCGCGCGCACCGTGGCTTGGCTGCGCGGCGCTTAGCCCGACAAGCCCGCGGGCCGCGTCGTCACGTCGGAGGGCTGCTCGATGAGGCCGTCGAGCGCCTTGCGCACGCGCTTGAGCAGGGTGCGCGCGCCGAAGGGCTTCTGGATCACGTCGCGGCGAGCGCGCCCGTCCGGCAGGGAGGGCACGGCGTAGCCCGTCATGAACAGCGGGCTCAGCTCGGGGCGGCCGGTCTGGAGGCGCTCGGCGAGCGCAGCGCCGTCGAGCCCCGGCATGACGAGGTCGGTGAGCAGCAGGTGGATGGGCCCGAGGTGGGCGTCCGCGCAGGCCTCCGCGTCCTCCCCGTCGACCGCCTCGATGACGAGGTAGCCCTCCGCCTCGAGCGCGCGGCGGGCGAAGGCGCGCACGGCGGCGTCGTCCTCCACGAGCAGGATGGTCTCCGTGCCCGCGACGACGGGCGCCTCGACCTCCCAGACGGGCTCGGGCAACTCGGTGGTCCCGGGGAGCTCGATCACGAACGAGGACCCCGCGCCGGGGGCCGACTCCACCCGGATGGTGCCCCCGGCGAGCTGCACCACGTCGCGCACGATCGCGAGGCCGAGGCCGGTGCCGGTCGCCTTGGTGGTGAAGAAGGGCTCGAAGATGCGGGCCTGGACCGCCTCGCTCATGCCCGCGCCGTCGTCGCGCACCTCGACGCTCACGCGCCCGCCGCCGGTGGCGCGGGTGCGCACCTCGAGGCGGCCGCTGCGCGACATGGCGTCGCGGGCGTTCACCGCGAGGTTGAGGATGACCTGCTCGAGCTGCCCCGCGTCGGCCTTCACGTTGCGCACGTCCGGGTCGAGCACGAACTCCAGCGTCACGTCCTCGCCGATCACGCGCCGGAGCAGCTTCTCGGTGCCGCGAACGAGCGCGTTGAGGTCGAGCACGCGCGGGGCGTAGGGCTCCTGCCGGCTGAACGCGAGCAGCTGCCGGGTGAGGGCGGCGGCGCGGTGGGCCGACTTGATCATCTCGTCGAGCTCCTTGAGCGCGCGCTCCGGCCCGAGCCGGTCGCGGAGGAGCTCGCCGTAGCCGAGGATCGCCGTGAGCAGGTTGTTGAAGTCGTGCGCGACGCCGCCCGACAGCCGGCCGACGACCTCCATCTTCTGCGCCTGCCGGAGCTGCTCCTCGAGCAGGATGCGGCTGCGTTGGTCGGCGAAGAAGAGCACCACGCCCGTGGCCTTGCCGTGGTCGAGGATCGGGCTCCCCACCACCCGCACCGGCACGGCGCTGCCGTCGTTGCGGAGGAACACGTCGTCGGCGCCGGAGACCGTCTCGCCCTCGCGCCCGGGGCGCAGGAGCGGGCAGGTGTCGGCCGGATGCGCGTCGCCGTGGACGAGGGCGTGGAAGCTCCGCCCGACGATCTGGTCGGGCGTGCGGCCGAGGAGCGCGACCGCGGCCGGGTTGACGGAGTCCACGCGCCCGGCGAGGTCGACGCTCACGATGCCCTCGCCCGCCGAGTCGAGGATCTGCCGGTTCCGACGCGTCAGGAGGTCGAGCGCCTCGGCCATCGCGTCGAGCGAGCGCGAGAGCTGCCCGATCTCGTCCGTGCCCCGGCGGAGCGAGGAGCGCGCGGCAAGGTCGCCCCCGGCGAGCCGGCCGGCGAGCCCGGAGAGCGCGCGCACCCGCTGGACGACCATCACCTCGCCCGCCCACCACGCCGCCATCGTCGTGAGGACCGCGAGCATGAGCACCGCGAGCAGGCCGTTCCGGAAGGTCCGGTCCGCGGACGCGAAGAGCGCGGCCCGCGGCACCTCGACGGCGATCCAGGTGCCCTCCTCCACGCCCACCGGCGCCAACGCGACGAGGCGGTCGCCCGCCTGCGCGACCTCCTCGGGCCCGAGCCTCCCCGCCCGCGCGTCGGCGACGAGCTTCGCGAGCTCCTCGTTGCGCTCGCCGAGGGTCAGAGCGCCGGGCTCGTGGGCGAGCACCACCCCGTTGCGGTCGACCAGCGTGACCGACGCGCCGGCGGGCAGGGACGAGGCGAGCGCGAGCCGGCCGAGCGCGGCGGCGTCGAGCGCCACGTACACGACGGCGCGGGTCTCCCCCGCGAGGTCGCGCGCCGGGTAGCCGACGTTCAGGGAGGGGCGGTGGGTGACGCGGCCGACCTGGTACTCGCCGAGCGCGAAGGAGCCCGTCTCGACGGCCCGACGGAAGTAGGAGCGATCGGCGATGTTGACCGGCTCGGGCAGGGGGACGGCGCTGCAGAAGACCTCGCCGTCCAGGCGCGCGACCCCGATGTTCGCGTAGCCGCCCGAGCCGTGCTCGAGGATGCGCCGCAGCACGTTCTCGCAGGCGGCGCTGTCGTGCTCGAGCACGGCCGGGAGGTCCGCCAGCCCGAGCAGCACGCCGCGGACCTCCCCGACCGACCGGGCGTGGATCTGGCCGGCCTGGCGCGCCGCGGACACCGCAGCGTCGCGCGCCGCGTCCTCGAGGAGGGCGCGCTCACTGCGCACGGTCTCGACCAGCACCAGGGTGGCGGGCACCACCACCAGGAGCACCAGGATCACGAGCCGGGAGCGGAGGCTGGAGAGGGGCATCGTGGGCGAGTGCCGGCCTCGTACCACGATCTCGGCCTAGAGTGGTAGAGGAACGGCCGCCGACGCTTCCGCCTCCCGACGCCGTCAGCGCTCGGCGCCCCCCTCGATCCAGGCCAGGAAAAGCTCGAGCTCGCTGTCGGCGAGCACGAGGTAGGGGGGCATCGCGTTGCCCGTCCCGCCGACCGTCGCGTGGGTCCCCCGCAATTTGTGCAGGAGGTAGCTCCCGTCGGGGTCGCCCGGGGCCACCCGGCGCATCGTCGGGACCTGGTTGCTCGGCACGTCCACCAGCGCGTCCCAGGAGGCGTCCTCCGTGAGGACGAGGCCCTCGAACGGCTCGTCGCCGGCGTGGCAGGTGCCGGTGCAGTTCCGATCGAACACGAACTGGAGCTCCGCGTAGCCCACCGTGGCGGCCGTCTCGCCCGTCTCCTCCCCTCCCGTGCAGCCCAGGAGCGCGAACAAGAGCGTCATCCCCACCTCGTGCTCTCCGACATGCCACGGGCCCGCGCGAATTGCCACCGCGCTCGCGGCGCGTAGGATGGCAGCCCCATGCTCACGCTCCTCCACACCTCCGACTGGCACCTCGGCCACACGCTCCACGACCAGCCGCGCACCGAAGAGCACGCCGCCTTCCTCGCGTGGCTCGTGGAGCTCGCGGCGGAGGAGGCCGCGGACGCGCTGATCGTGGCGGGGGACGTCTTCGACGGCCCGAACCCGCCGGCGTCCGCGCAGGAGCAGCTCTACGGCTTCCTCGTGGCGCTGCGCGCGCGCCGGCCCGGCATCGACGTGGTCCTCGTGGGCGGGAACCACGACTCGGCCCAGCGGCTCGACGCGCCGCGCTCAGTGCTCCGCGCGCTCGGCGTGCACGTGGTCGGCGGGCTCCCGCGGGGCGGGGACCGCGCGCTCGACCTCGACCGCCTGCTCGTCCCGCTCCGGGACGCCACGGGGACGATCGCCGCGTGGGTCGTGGCGGTTCCGTTCCTGCGCATGGCCGATCTCCCCTCGGTCGAGGCCGAGGATCCGGTCGTGGAGGGCGTGGCGGCGGTGTACCGGCAGCTGACCGAGGCCGCGCGGGCGCGCCGCGAGCCGGGGCAGGCGCTCCTCGCGACCGGGCACTGCTACATGCGCGACGGCGCGCTCTCCGAGCTCTCGGAGCGGAAGATCCTCGGGGGGAACCAGCACGCGCTCCCCGTCGGCCTGTTCCCGGAGGAGCTCGCCTACGTGGCGTTGGGGCACCTCCACCTCGCCCAGGCGGTCGGGGGCCGCGCGGGGGTCCGCTACAGCGGATCGCCGATCCCGCTGTCGATGCCCGAGCGGGCGTACCCGCACCAGGTGTGCGTGGTCCGCACGGACGGCGAGCGGCTCGTGGACGTGCGCGCCGCGCGCGTGCCCCGCGCGACGGAGCTCGTGCGCGTGCCGGACGCGGGCGCCCTCCCGCTCGAAGCGCTGGAGGAGGCGCTGCGCGCGCTGCCGGCGCTGGAGCCCGACCTCCCGGCCTGGCGACGCCCCTTCCTCGAGGCGGCCGTGCGACTCGACGCGCCCGAGCCGGGGCTCCACCGGCGCGTGGAGGCCGCGCTCGAAGGGCGCGCGGCGCGGCTCGTGAAGCTGACACGCGAGCGCACGGGCACCGGCGCGGCCCTCGGCGAGGCCGAGGTCGCCGGCCTCGCCGACATCACCCCCGAGGAGGTGTTCCTCCGGCGCTGGCAGCAGGAGTACGCCACCCCGCCCGACCGCGCGATGGTCGCGTGTTTCGCTGAGCTCCTCGCCGAGGCGGCGCACGGGGAGGCCTCGTGAAGATCCTCGCCATCCGCGGGCAGAACCTCACGAGCATCGAGGGCCGCTTCGAGCTCGACCTCACGAGCGGGCCGCTCGGGGCCGCGGGCCTGTTCGCGATCGCGGGGCCCACCGGGGCCGGCAAGAGCACGCTGCTCGACGCGGTGTGCGTGGCCCTCTACAACCGCACGCCGCGCCTCGGCGGGGTCGGCGGGGTCGAGGTGGGCGGGCGCGACGGCGTCCTCCGCGGCATCCCCGCCAACGACCCGCGCAACCTCCTGCGCGACGGGGCGGCCGAGGGCTGGGCCGAGGTCGACTTCCTCGGGCGCGACGCCCGGCGGTGGCGGGCGCGGTGGAGCGTCTGGCGCGCGCGGCGCCGCGTGGACGGCGCGTTCCAGCCCGTCGAGCTCTCCCTGGAGGAGATCGGCGGCGCGCGTTTCGGCGGCAAGCTGACGGAGACGCTCGCGGCCATCGAGGAGCGGGTCGGCCTCGACTTCGACCAGTTCCGGCGCGCCGTGCTGCTCGCGCAGGGCGACTTCGCGGCGTTCTTGCGCGCGAAGGCGGCCGAGCGGGCGGCGCTGCTCGAGCAGATGACGGGGACGACGATCTACGGGGAGGTGTCGAAGCGGGCGTTCGACCGCGCGGCGCGCGAGGCTGAGGAGCTCCGGCGGCTCGAGGCTCAGGTCGAGGACACCCGGCCGGTCGACGCGACCGAGCGGGCGCGCGTCGAGGCGGCCGTCGCGGAGGCGACCGCGACGCGCGCGGCGGCCGAGGCGGCGTCGGGGCGCGCGCGGGCGGCGCTCGCGTGGCACGCCACCGGCGACGCCGCGCACGCGAAGACCGCGCTCCATTTCTTCACGGCGTTGCTCGACGACTGGGTGGTCGTCGGCGACGGCAAGGGCGGCGATACGGCGGCCCGCCACGACAGCGGCTACGCCATCCGTGC
>CAYWGD010000136.1:0-19139 GCA_964457335.1 uncultured Enterobacteriaceae bacterium
CCGCGAGACGGCGACGGCACGGGCGGGGGGATTTCTTCACAGGCTCAACGCCCCCGGATTCTCGCCTGTCCGACCATCCCCCGCCCGGAGCGCCCTCGGCCGGCTACACTTGCCGGATGTCCGACGAGCTGGAAGTCACACGCGCGCGTATCGCCGCGGAGATCGCGCAGGCGTCCGTCGCGTTCGCCGCAGCGTACGCCGCCGAGCAGCAGGAGCTGGAGCGGGAGCTGACCGCCGGGATGGCGCCCGCGCGCGAGGCCGCCGCCCGCGCCGCCCGCGCCACCCACCCCGGTCGCACCTCCGCGGGCGCGCCGCTCTGGGAGCGGGCGACGGCCGGGTGGGGCGAGCCCGCCTGGAACGACCGCTCCGCGTCCACCGCGGCGGTGGGCACCGGCGGGCTGGTGCGCGTCGGCACCGCGGAGGCGTTGCGGCTCGGGAGCGGCCGCGTCCACGAGGTGGCGGCGCTGGTGCCGATGCTCTGCACGAGCAACCTGGTCTTCGCCGGCACGGGCGCGGCGCTCGGGACCGCGCGCGACGCGCTGGTGTCCGTGGTCGTGCGGCTGCTCGCCGCGGTGCCACCGGGCAAGCTGCGGCTCACCGTCATGGACGCCCTGGGGCTCGGGTCGAGCTTCCCCGAGCTCCTGCACCTCGACGAGCGGCTGCGCGGGCCGAAGGTGTGGCACGAGGAGTCCGAGATCCTCGGGGCCGTGCAGGACGTCACCGCGCACATGTCGATGGTGATCCAGCGGTACCTGCGGAGCGACCACGCCTCCATCGACGAGTACAACCGCATCGCGGGCGAGGTCGCGGAGCCCTACCGCCTGCTCGTCGTGGCGGGGTTCCCGGCCGGCTTCCGGCCCGAGGCGGCCGAGCGGCTCCTCTCCATCGCCAAGAACGGCCCGAAGCTCGGCGTGCACGTGCTGCTCACGCTGGACGAGGCGGCCGAGCCGCCCCAGGGCTTCCAGCGCTCCGAGCTCTACCGCCACGCGACGGTGCTCGCGGCCCAGGGGGGCCGGTGGGCGTGGCGCCACCCGACGCGCGGCTCGCTGGAGATCGCGCTCGATCCCCGGCCGCCGCGCGAGGTGGTGGAGGGCGTGCTGGCCGCGGTGAACCCGCACGCCGAGGCCGCGGACGACGTGCGCGTGCCCTTCGCGACGCTCCTGCCGGAGGAGACGTGGGCGGGTTCCACCGCCGAAGGGCTGCGCGTGCCGCTCGGGCGCCGCGGCGCGCGTGATCTCCTCGAGCTCCGCCTGGGCGGCCGCGGGACGGCCCACCATGCCCTCGTCGGCGGGCGGACGGGCTCCGGCAAGACCGTGCTGCTGCACGTGCTCGTGCACAGCCTCGCCGCCCGCTACGCGCCGGAGGAGCTCGAGCTCTACCTCGTGGACTTCAAGGAGGGCGTGGAGTTCCAGGTGTACCGCGACCTGCCGCACGCGCGGGTCGTGGCGGTCCAGTCCGAGCGCGAGTTCGGCCTCTCGGTGCTCGAAGGCCTGCGCGCCGAGCTCAACCGGCGCGGCGAGCGCTTCCGGGAGCGCGGGCTCGACGAGCTCCCGGCCTGGCGACGGGAGACGGGCGAGCGCCTCTCGCGCATCGTGCTCGTCGTCGACGAGTTCCAGGTGCTCTTCGAGGCGAACGACGCCATCGCCAACCAGGCGCGCGCGCACCTCTCGGACCTCGTGAGCCGCGGCCGGAGCTTCGGCATCCACGTGGTGCTCGCGTCGCAGACCCTCGCGGCGATGGACCTCGACGCCCGCACGCTGTCCCAGGTGGGCGTGCGCGTCGCGCTGCAGATGAGCGAGGTCGACAGCTACAAGGTGCTGGGCAAGGACAACGACGCGGCGCGGCTCTTGTCCCGCCCCGGCGAGGCGGTGTTCAACGACGCCGCGGGCCAGCCGGGGAGCAACGTGCGCTTCCAGGTGGCGTGGCTGCCGCGCGAGGAGCGCGAGGCGCGGGTGGCGGCGCTGCGGGCGCGCGGCCCGGCGCCCTGGCGGCCGGTCGTCTTCGCGGGCAACCAGCCCGCCACGCTCGCCGACAACGACGCCTTCGGTCGCGCGCTGGCCCGGCCGGCGACGGACATCCCCCGGGCCATCCCGCTCTGGCTCGGCGAGGCGACGGCGCTCCAGGAGGGGCACGCGAGCTGGCCCCTCCGGCGGCAGGCGCGCGGCAGCGCCCTGCTGGTGGGGCCGGACGAGGCCGCGGCGGCGCGCACCGTGCTCGTGGCGGTCGCGTCGGCGGCGGTGCAGCTGCCCCGCGGGGAGGGGCGGCTCCTGGCGGCCGACCTGGCCCACGGGGACGAGGCGCACGGCACCCTCGGGCTCCTGCGACGGCTCCCGATCGCCGATCGGATCGGCGGGCACGCGGACGTGGAGGCCCTCGTGGAGGAGGCGCACGCGGAGCTGGTGCGGCGCCGCGAGGCGGTCGCCGCCGGCGGGCGCGCCGCGGCCGCGCCGTGGATCCTCCTGCTGTTCGGCCTGCAGCGCGCGCGTGGGCTCGAGCGCGCCGGCATGAAGACGCCGCCCGCCGGGGCCGCGTTGAGCCGGCTGCTCGCCGAGGGCCCGGACCACGGCGTGCACGTGATCGCGTGGTGCGACACGGCGACGAGCCTGCAGCGGGCGCTCGCGTCCGGCGAGATGGCGGAGTTCGGCTGCCGGGTGGCGCTCGCGTCCGGCGAGGCCGGCCGGGTGCTCGGGCCGCAGGCGCCGGCCTCGGCCCTGCGCCCCGGCTACGCGCTCTGGGTGTCCGACGAGGAGCCCGAGCGGGTGCGCAAAGTGCGGTTGTACGGCGACGACAGCGTGCGGTGGCTCGCCGCGCGCCTTCCCGAGGAGGGGTGATGGGCAACGTGACGGCGGATCCCGAAGAGCTCGAGGAGCTGGCCCGCGACCTCGCGGCGTTCGCGCAGGAGACGCGCGAGCAGCTGGCGCGGCTCAACGCGCGCCTGCACGAGATGGGGAACGACACCTGGAGGGACGCCCGCTACCAGGAGTACGAGGAGATGTTCGAGCGCACGCGGGTCCAGCTGGCGCAGGTGCTCGAGCACCTGGACACCGACCACGTGCCGCACCTGCGCGGGCTCGCCGAGCGCCTCCGGACGTACCTCGCATGAACGAGCTCGACACCTCGCTCGACACCCTCGCGTTCTTCCGCGGCTGGAAGAGCACGTTCCTCGCGGCCGTGGAGGCGTCGGCGCAGGGCGCCCGCGCCGCCGACGAGGCCCGGGCCCGGGCGGAGCGGCTCCTGGGCCGCCTGCCCGACGCGCCCGCGGTGGACCCGATCCCCCCGCGCGACCGGGCGCTGGCGGCGCTGGAGGCCAGCGTCGCCCGGCTGGAGGCCTTCGAGGCCGCGCGGACGCGGCGGGAGACGTGGATCGGCTGGATGGCGCGCGCGACGCCCGGCGGCCCCTTGTCGGAGTGGCGCGCCGAGGCCGAGCGGCAGCGGCCCGTGATCGACCGGCTCCTCGCGGAGGCCGACCCCGAGGCCCTGCCCGACGTGCGCGCCGAGCTCGACCGGCAGCTGGCCGCCGTGGACGCCGTGGCCGACGCCACGCGCACGCGGCTCCACGAGTCGCGTGGGCAGGTGAAGGTGGCCGTGGACACGTTCGAGCAGGCCGTCCGCATCCTCACGGAGGACGTGCGGCGCATGGAGGAGCGGCTCGAGCGGCTTCGCGCCGAGGCCGCCGCCGCGGAGGGGGACGGGCTCGTGCCGCTCCTGGGTTTCGGGCTCTTCGCGGGCGCCGTGTTCGGCCTGGTCGGGTGGTTCGGGGGCGGCGCGAACGCGGCCACCTGGGCGACGGTGGCCGGCGGCGGCGCCCTGGTCATCGGGCTGGCGGTGGGGCTCGCGCGCTGGGCGCGGGCGCTCGGGGACACGCGCGACAAGCTCGCGGCGCTGGAGCGCGAGGCGCGGGAGCTCGGCGCGGACCTCGAGGGCGCGCGCGCCACGGTGCTCGCCGAGCTCGCGGCGGCGACGGCGGCCTGGGAGGAGGCCGCCGGCCACGCGGCCGAGCTGCGCTTCGACCCGGGCCGGCTCGACACGACGCCCGCCCGGGCCAAGGTGGGCGATCCGGGCGTGACGCTCCCGCTCGACGGGCTGCGGAGCCGCCTCGCGACGGTCACGCTCTCGCGCCGCGGCTTCCAGGTCGCGGCGGGGGCCGTGGGCGTGGTCACCCTGGTCGTCGCGGGGACGCTCGGGCTCGTGCTGAACACGGCGCTGGCCCCGGCCGAGAGCGTGGCCGACGCGGCCGCGCCGGGCGAGGTGCCGGCGGCCGCGCCGGCGGGATCGGGGACCGGCGGGGCGAGCCCGCTGGTGGGCGAGCCGGCCGAGGCGGCGCCGGGTACGGCGACCGAGGCGCCGGCCGACGCGGCGCCGAAGCCCTCGGCGCCCCCCCCGAAGATCGCGGCCGGGGCCTGGTCCGGCACGCTGGGGCTCGCGACCGTGGAGGGCACCCTCGCGCAGGACGGCGGCAAGCTCACCGGCAGCTTCACGCTGACGGAGGGCGGCGCGCCGCGCACGTGTACCGCGAAGGGCACGGCGAGCGTGGGCGACAAGCTGCGGCTCACGCTGCAGGGCTGCGGCTCGCCCGTGCGGCTCGAGGGGAGCATCAAGGACGGGGGCCGCACGCTGCGGGGGAAGGCCCGGTCGACCGGCACCGGGGCGTTCGCCGGGGCCGAGGTGGTGGATGCGTTCGAGTTGAAGGCGTTCTAGGCGGGCGCTCCGTGAGACACCGACACATCCGAGATGTGTCGGTCCCCGCCGATCACCCGTCCAACCAGGCCCCGAGCTCGGCGAGCGCGTCGGCCCGGTCGGCCTCCGCGAGGTTCTCGAGGCCGAAGCCGACCACCACCACGCGCCCATCCCAGCCGACGGCGGCCGCGCCGCCGGTGGACCAGGTCCAGAGGACCTCGTCGCCGGCGAGCACGTCCGGGGAGTCCTCCGTGTATGCCGCGCCCACCGACCAGTCGCCCACGTCGGTCGTGCCGGCGTCGTCGGCGACGTAGGCGGCGTGCAGGGTCGCGTCGAGCCAGTCGGGATCGGTGGCGTAGCCGACCTCGCTGCCGCTCACGACCAGCATGCCGCCGGCCTCGACGTAGGCGGCCACGGCGTCCATCTCGCGGTCCGAGAAGGTGCGGTCGTAGAGCCCCTCGTCGCCGAGCATCCAGAGCACGCGCGGCCAGGCGGCGAGGTCGACCGCGCCGGCGGCCACGGCCTCGTTGGAGGCGACGGAGTACGGCACGCCCAGGCTCGCGCCGAGGTCGGCGGCGAACGTGTGCGTGGCGTGGTCCCAGCTGCCGTCCAGCGCGCGGTCGAAGGCGTCGACGACGAGCCAGTCGGCGCCGGTGCCGCCGTAGACGTCGGAGGGCTCGGAGTCGCCGTAGCGCACGTCGGTGATGGCGACGCGGAGGAACGGGGTGGGCGCCACGGTCGCCGACGTGTCGCCGGTGTCGGTGAGCAGGGTCCAGCCGAGCCCGTCGGACGAGCCCTCGACGCGGTAGTGGAGGTCGTCCGCGCCGGCGTCGGCGCGCCAGGTGAGCACGGTCTCCACGCCGTCGGAGATCGCGGAGACGAGCTCGGGCGGGTGGCTCGGGCGGTGGGGGAGGCCGCTCGCGGCGAGCCAGCGCGCGTAGGCCCGCTCGTCGCGGACGCAGCCGTCGTGGGAGGCGTCCACGGGCCCGATGGTCACGGAGGCCTCGAGCAGCGCGTCGTCGTCGAAGCGGGTGCTCACGGTGAGCCCGGCCGTCTCCAGCTCCTCGCGGAGCGCGAGGTTCTCGGCGTCGGTGCCCCCGGTCTCGGTGTAGGCGGACCGCAGCACCCCGCCCTCCCGGGCGAACGTCGCGAACGTCGCGGACTCGCCGTACAGCGCGTCGAACAGGTGCACGACGGAGACAGGGACGCCGCCGTCCTCGAGGATGGAGGCCGTCGCGCCGTAGCCGCCGGAGTGCGCGGTGAGCGCGACCTCCCCGATCGCGGGGTTGGTGAGCAGGCCGTCGCGATACATCACCGATACGACGTCGCGCAGGAGCGTCGCGAAGCCGCCGGGCTCCTCCAGGCGGCCGAAGTCGCCGTCGGCGGCCTCCACCGGGCCCTGGGGCACCACGAGCACCGCGTCACGGCCGGAGAGCGCGAGCTGCTCGGCGAGGCGCTGGGCGGGCACGGTCTCGTCGAGCGTCGCGTACCAGCCGTGGAGGTGGGTGACCACCCCGACGGCGTCGCGGTCGGTGAGGCCGTCGGGCGCGAAGATCAGCACGGAGTCGTCTTCGTAGGGCGCGTCGCCGTAGGGGAAGGGCGCGGAGGGGAGGCCGACCGTGGCCTGCACGCCCCAGCCGGTGTCGACCCAGCGCGCGTCGGGCAGCGCGGGATCCCCGACGACGGCCGCGATCCGCGCGGTGGCGCTCTTGTCCTCGGCGGCGACCGTCACCGAGCCGAGCGCGATCGCAGGCTCGGATGTGTCACCGGTGTATCGAACGGTGTATCGCCGGGCCTCGCCGGCCCCGAGCGGGTCCGTTGCGCCCTCGACCACGAAGTCGCCCTCGACCGTGAAGCGGACCTCCCCGGTGGACGCGCGGCCCACGCCGGTGACCGTGAGCGCGCCCTCGGGCGCGTCGTCGCCGGCCGTCACGAAGGGGAGCGCGACGTGCTCGTCGGCCGTGAGCGCGAAGCCCTCCGGCGGCGGGGTGCCGGTGTCGACGGGGGGCTTGTCCGCGCAGGCCAGGAGCAGGGTCAGCATCGGAAGGCCCTCACGAGGATGCGGTCGCAGTCGTCCCGGAGGGGGCCGCCGCCGTAGTCCCCGTACAGCGCGTCCACCCAGAAGCCGCCCGCCTCGCAGAGCCACTCGAGCTCGCGGGGCGTGGAGAGCTGCAGCGGGAGGAGCGAGGTGGCCACGAGCGCGTCGTCGATCCAGTAGCGGTCGAGCAGGTCGATGCGGCCGAGCAGCGCGCGACGCGTGACCTCGCGCGTGCGCCGCGCGGGGCGCCCTCCGATGGTGCCCTCCCACACGATCCGCTCGGGGCTGTGCGGGACGGCGAGGCGCGGGAAGTCCGGGGCGGGGAGGTCCAGGATCAGCTGGCCGCCCGGCGGGAGCGCGCGCGCACACGCGGCGAGGCAGGCGAGCTGGTCCGCGCGGCTGTGGAGGAAGCAGAGCGTGCCGTTCGGGACGACGACCTCGCCGAAGGTCCCGAGCTCGAAGGAGCGGATGTCCCCCTGCACGTAGCGGACGCCGTCCCCGCGGGCGCGGGCACGGGCCAGCATGGGCTCCGAGCGGTCGAGCCCCGTGACCGGCCGATCGGCCGCGAGCAGCGTGCTGACGCGCCCCGTCCCGCATCCGAGCACGAGGAGGGGCCCGGTGGCGGCGTGCCGCGCGAAGAACGCGGCGTCGGCCGTGGCCCCCTCGAATTCGGCGTCGTAGAAGTCGGCGACGGCGGCGTAGGGGTCGGACATCGCGCGCGAGTCTATCCGGCCGATCGGTCGGGCCGCGCGCCCGGCGCCCGGCCGGCGTGTCACGCCACGGTCAGCACGTCGTCCACGCGCCGCCGCACGGACCGCGCGGTCGCGGGCGGGGCGTGCGCGAGCCGGAACAGGAGCACCTCGGCGGCGTCGGGCACGGCGGGCAGCACCGCGCGGAAGGTGGCCTCGATCGCCGCGATGCGGTCGCGGACCGCCGCGGGCCAGCCGCGGGTCTCGCCGGCCGCCTGCCGCGCGAACAGGTAGGGCAGCGTGGCGATGGGGTGCAACGCCAGCCCGAGCGAGGTGGCCCTGAGCCAGGCGCGCTGCATCGCGCGGCCGCCGCGGACGTAGGCGCCGGGGCCCGCGCCCGGGGCGCGCAAGAGCCCGATGGCGGAGGATCCGGCGACCATCGCGTGCGCGGCGTCCTCGAGCGCACGCCCGAGCCCGAGCGTGTCGAGGAAGGCCGCACGCTCGGCGCGGGTGATCACCCGGAGCGCCGCCCGGTCGCCGTCGGAGAGCTCGAGCGTGGCGACGTCGAGGCCGTCGAGCGTCGCCGCAACCTCGGCGGGCGACCAGCGCAGGCCGTGCACGATCTCGTGCTGGAGCGGCTCGAAGAGCCAACAGAGGCGATCCCCGGCCCCGAGCGCACCGGCGAGCGCATCGAGCCCCGGTGGGTCCTCGACGAGCGCGAGCGCGCAGCCCTCCGCCGTGGCCTCGGCGGCGAGGAGCGAGGCGGCGTCGCCGAGCGGCGCGCGCGCGCCCAGGCGACGGTTGGTGAGCCGCATCCCGATGAAGCGGAGGAGCGGGTCGACCGCGGCGGGCCCCTGCCCCAGGCGGAGTGTGAAGGCCCGGAGCGGATCGTCGGCGGTCGGGCCGAGGTCGAGCGTGGGGGCGAGCCCCGCGGCGCGCGCGGCGAGCTCCGCGTTGAGCGAGGCCGCGCCGAGGGCGGTCCAGGCGCCTCCGTCGCGGAAGTCGAGCGCGTGCAGCCGGCGCGCGGGGTCGAAACGCCCGGTGAGCCGCCCGTCCCAGTGGAAGCGCCAGGGCTGGGCGTTGTGGCCCGACGGCGCCAGGACCGCGGCCGCCACCAGCGCGCGCGCGGTCTCCACGGTCGGCGCGCCGTCCGGGACCCGGGGCGGCGGGGCGTCGAAGGCGACGGACTCCGGGAGCGGCGCCGGCCGCGACGGGGGCGGCGCCGGCGTGGCGAGCGTGGCGGCGCCGTCGCGGACGAGGCCTTCGAGGTCCACCCAGAAGCGCCCGGACGTGGTGAGCCCGCCCAGGAGCACCCGGCGCGCGGTGTCGGTGACCAGCGCGCCGCCGAGGGCCACGCCGGACGCGAGCTGCGGCCAGGTGGAGATCGACTCGCGGACCTCCGGCAGGCTGGCGCCGAAGCGGGTGGAGAGCGTCTCCTCGCCGACGATCCGCAGGACGTGCGGGATCTTGTCCTCGGTGGGGAGCCCGGCGAGGTCCTCCGCGCGCAGGGCGCCGACGAGGCCGTGCAGGAGCGGCCGGTCGGGCTCCCGGTCGAAGCGCTCCACGTCGAGGAGCCCGCGGTCGGAGGTGTCCATGACCACGGGGATCCGCCTCGCGCGCGCCCCCTCGCGCAGCAGCAGCTTCATCCGCAGGTCGTCGCACTCCTCGACGAGCAGGTCGAGCCCGTCGAGGAACGCCGGGAGCGACGCGGGGTCGACGCCCGCCGGGAAGATCTCCACCGGCAGGTAGGGGTCGATCTCGGCGATGGCCCGCGCCGCGATGACACACTTCGAGACGCCGAGCTCGTGGACGCCCGCGCGGAGCCGGTTGAGGTTCGAGGCGCCGAGGGTGTCGAAGTCCGCGACGCGGAGGCGGCCGCCCACACCCTCCAGCGCGAGCGTCAGGGCGGCGGACTGCCCGACGGAAAGGCCGACCACGCCGATCGTCGCGCGGCGGAGGCGCGCCTGCTCGTCCGGCGTGATCTTGTAGCGGTTCCGGTCCGTCCGGAGCTCGAAGTGCTCGTCGGGCGGCAGGAGGTGCACGAGCCGCCCGGACCAGGGGTAGTGCACCCAGCGCCCGTAGCGCCACGCGGGCTCCCCCCCGAGCGCGGCTTCCACGGCCTCGCGCAGCACCTCGGCGGTGAAGCGGCGTCGGGGCGCCCGCGCCTCCACGAGCTCCCCCAGCTGGTCGAGGATCGTGTCGTGCACCTCGCGCACGGCCCCCGCGTCGAACAGCGCGTCGATCGCCGGGTCGTCCGGGTGGAGCAGGGTCGGGCGCCACGAGCGCGTGTCGGGCGGTGGGAGCGACCCGGCGCGCGTCCACCAGCTCACCTAGGCCTCTGCCGCGAGCGGGGCCCGCGCGATGGGGAGCGTGACGACGAAGCTGGCGCCGCCCGCCGGGGCGGGGTCGAGCTCCAGCGTGCCCCGGTGCATCGCGACGATCTCGCGCGCGATCGCGAGCCCGAGCCCGGTGCCCTTGCCCGGGGGCTTCGTCGTGAAGAAGGGCGTGAAGATCCGCTCGCGCAGCTCGGACGGGACGCCGGGGCCGCTGTCGCGGACGCGGATGCACACGTTCTCTCCGACCCGCCCGACGTGGATCCAGAGGTCCCCGCCGCCGGGCATCGCGTCGAGCGCGTTGACGAGGAGGTTCATCAGCACCTGGTCGATCCACTCTGGGTAGTGGAGGATCGGCTCGTCCCAGTCGAGCTGCTGGTGGACCGTGACGTTCTCAAGCCGGTAGCGGAGGATCGTCAGCACGGCCTCGATCTCCGTGGACAACAGGCTCGTCCGCGGGCGCGGCTCGGCGTCCTGGCGCGTGTACGCCAGGATGCCGCGGACGACGTTGTGCATGCGCCGCCCCGACACCTCGACGGCCTCGAGCAGCGCGTGCGCCTGGGTGACCTCCCGCGAGGCCGGGTCGGGCGCGAGGCGGTCGACGGTGCGGCGGAGCGGCGGGACGGCGTTGACCACCGCGTTCACGGGGTTGAGGAGCTCGTGCGCGATGCCCGCCGAGAGCACGCCCAGCGAGTACTGCTTCTCCATGCGCAGGAGCGCCATGGCGAGCGAGCGGATGCGGACCTGCGCCTTCACGCGCGCGAGGAGCTCGGGCGGGGAGAAGGGCTTGGTGACGTAGTCGTCCGCGCCCGCCGCGAAGGCCTCCAGCACGGCCTCGGAGCCGTGCCGCGCGGACACGAGCAGGATCGGGATGCCGCGGGTCGCGACGTTGCCCTTGAGCTCGCGGCAGAGCGCGAGGCCGTCCATCGGCTCCATCATCACGTCCGACACGATCACGTCGGGGAGCTCGCGCTCGGCGATGGCCCGCGCCTCGCGGGCGTCGGACACGTCGGTGACGTGGTGCGTGCGCCGGAGGATCTGCACGAGGAACGCCCGCATGTCGGGGTTGTCCTCGACCACGAGCACCCGGGAGCGCGTCGACGACGGAGGCGCCTGCTCCCGCGGCTCGATCGGGAGGCGTTCGGGCACGTCCAGGTCGACGGCGTCGTCCGCCGGCGGGGGGCGCGCGGCGGGCGGCTGGAGCACCGGCGGCGCGTAGGCCGCCTGCCCGAGCGGGAGTCGCACGCGGAAGAGGGCGCCCTTCTCCGGCTCGCTCTCGAGCTCGATGCTGCCGTCGTGGGCGAGCACGAGCTCGCGCGCCATCGCGAGCCCGACCCCGCTGCCGATCACGGCGCGGTCCGTGCTCGCGCGGGCGAAGCGCTCGAAGATGCGGGCCTGGTCGTGGAGCGCGATGCCCGGCCCGGTGTCCTCGACCTCCAGCACCGCCTGCCCGTCCACGGCGCGAACCCGCACGGTCACCCGATCCCGCGCGCGGACGTACTTCACCGCGTTGCCGACGAGGTTCACGACCACGCGCCGGAGGAGCTTCTCGTCGCCGACCACGCCCGCCGGCTCGGCGGTGGGCTCCATCGTGAGCGTGATGCCGCGCCGCTCGGCGAGCGGGCGGAGGGTCTCGACCACGTCGGCGGCGAGCGCCACGAGCTCGAGATCCGCTCGCTCCATCGGGAGCGCCCCGGCGCTCAGCCTCGCCACGTCGAGGAGCTCCAGCACGAGCTGGTTGAGCGCCCGCGCGTTCCGGCGCGCCTTGGCGACGTTCACGTCGAGGTCGTCCGTGCGCCCGGCCTCGAGCATCGCCTGCATGTCGTCGAGCGGCCCGAGGATGAGCGCGACCGGGGTGAGCAGCTCGTGGTTCACGTGCGTGAAGAACTCGGCCTTCGCGCGGTCGGCCTGCTCCAGGCGCGCGACCGTGTCCTGGAGCGAGGTCCGGGCCTCCTCCAGCTCGGCGGTGCGCTCGCGGACCCGGATCTCCAGGTTGTCGCGGAGATCGGCGATGACGCGGTAGGACTGCGCGTTCTCGACGGACACGGCGAGCTGGCCCGCCATCGACTCGAACAGGGCCGGGTCGACCCCCTCCGCCTCGGGCAGCCCCACGAGCATGGCGCCGACGAGCTTGTCGTGGCTGAGCAGCGGGTTGGTCGCCCACCCGCGGCCGCTCACGCGCACCCGGCCGGGGCCTCGGGTGATGCGGGCCGCCGCGGCCGCGTCGGTCGTGTTCAGGGAGCGGAGCGCGCGCTGGTCCGGCGGCGCGACGCCGGCGCTCGCGGCCAGGACGAGCAGGCCGCCGTCGCCGTCGAGCAGCAGCAGCGCGACCGGCGCGCGATCCAGGCCCTCGGAGATGGTGGTCGCCGCGCGGCGGAGGAGCTGGCGGGCGTCGAGCTCGCCCGTCGCGGTCCGCGCGAGGGCGTTGAGGAGCGTCAGGTCGCGGACGCGGCGGTCGAGCGCCTGCTTGGCCTCCGTCAGCGCCGCCACCTTCTCCTGGAGCAGGCGGTTGGCCTCCTCGAGCTCGGTGGTCACGTCGTCGAGGTTCGCGATCCGGGCGTGCCCCGTGAGGCTCCCGAACCAGCCGCGGACGCGCTCCACCATGCCCGTCCACTGCGTGATGGCCACGTCGAACGTGACCTCGTGCGTCCCGCTGCGCTGCATCCGGACGATCGCCGCCGGGGCGCCCATGGCCTGCGGGATCCCGGTCAGGATGCCGCGGACGGTGTCCAGGAACGCCGGGCTGGGCGGAAACTCCGGGTGGAAGACGTAGCGCCCGCGCACGGACGAGGGGCCGACGCGCTCGAAGGTGATGGTGACGAAGGGGAAGAGGAAGCGGCTCACCAGCGCGGGGACCCGCGAGTAGGCCTGGTAGGGCGAGATGAGCCCGCGCACGACCACCCGCGTGAAGCCGAGCCCGCGGGTGGACGCGAAGGTGCGCCCGATCTCGTAGAACAGGTCCGGGACGCCGGGGAACAGCGCCGCCATCCGGCGCTCGATCTCCAGGAACGTGGGGTAGTCGATCCAGTTGAGCCGGTCGTTGAGCCACGCCTCGTCGAACGGGAGGCCCTGCTGGATGGCCGACCGCGAGATCCCGTGGGACTCCAGGTAGTCGTAGAAGAACGTGAGCGCGAGGCAGCTCACGTCCCGGGGACGCGCGACGGCGGGCTCCACCCCCTCATCCCCTCGGCAATCGTGGTGCCGTAACCTCGTGGACGTGCTCGAGAAGGTTGGGGAGCAGCTCTTCCGACAGGAGCGTGAGGGAACCGCGGCCGAGGTCGCGGACCGACAGGCCGGCCGCGCAGCGCGGCGAGCCGTCCTCGAGCAGGCAGGTGAACGCGCTCCGCCCGCGCGCCCGGAACCAGGCGGACGCCGCGTCGAGCAGCGGCGAGAAGGCGTCCACGCCGTCCGGCGCGAGCGCGTAGAGCCGCACCACGTCGAGCAGGTTGAAGAGGTGCAGGCCCTGGTCCGCGGACTCGACGAGCGCCATCGCGAGCGGCCGTCCGTCGCGCCGGAGCACGAGGAGATCGCGCTCCCGGGTGAGCCCGGCGCCGGACCAGCGGTCCCGGAGGTGGCCGAGCGCCAGCCGGTCGGGGACCAGGTCGAGCGCCTCGCGGTAGGCCCAGGGGCGGTTTCGCGCGACGTGCTCGAGGAACAGGCCCAGCTCCTCCTCGGTCGGCGCGCCCACCTCGACGCCCCGCGGCCGCTGCGCGCGCACGTCGAGCGTGTCGATCTCGAGCGCGTGGAAGGGGTGCAGGCAGGCGAGGCCGCTGTCCACGTAGCGGGCCGGCAGGTCGTGATGGACGAGCTTGCTCCACTTCGCTGACTCCTGGACGAGCCCCATGACCCACTTCAGGTCGGGGTCGGCCTGGGCGTGCTCGTAGGCGCGGAGGTGGATGTCGCGCAGGAGGTTGCGGCCCGGCGTCCCGTCCAGCGGGTTGCCGGGGAGCTTCGCCATCTGGAAGCCGAACCAGGTGTGCGTGTAGATCTTCAGGAGCGAGATCGAGGCCTCGATGCCGCGATCGGAGGGCCAGGACACCTGGCAGCCGAGCTCGGGCGCGGCGTCGACCTTGCGGGTGGCCGTGGCGAACGGGGCCTTGAGCAGCGCGAAGTGCGGCTGGGACTTGCCCGAGAGGCTGAAGTAGCCCGAGGCCGTGTAGAGGTCCCAGGAGTCCTCGCTCCACGTGGCGCCGAGCTGCGTCGCCGGGTTCAGGAGCCCGCCGACGAGCTGCTCCCAGCGCGCCGCGTCCCCCGCGGAGCTCGGCGTGAGGCGGACGCCGGCGGCGGCGCCGCGGCCGTCCCGGGGCGGGTGCAGGATGCGCACGGTCGCGTCGAATTGGAGCGTCGCGCCCGCGGGGGTGGTCACCACGAGGTCGCGGATCTTGAGCCCCGGCGCGAGGATGTCCTGGTCGGGGCGGATCTCGAAGCAGAGGCCGTTGCGGGACACGTCCCGGACGGAGCGGCGGATCTCGAGCTCGGGGAGCACCGGGTGCCGGAACGCGGCGGTGAAGCCCGCGGGCGTCACGGCGCGGCGCACGCGGCGGTGTTGGAGGCGGAGGAGGTGGTCCGGGGCCGGCACGGCCACCTGGTCGCCGACGCGGACGAAGCGCCGCACCTCGAAGCGGTAGATCGAGTTGTAGCCCTCGACGTCGAGCTCGAAGGGGCCGTCGGGGATCGGCTGGCCGAACACGAAGCGCAGGGGGTACGGCCCGTCGCTGTAGGTCGGCGCCATGCGGCCGCGCAGGACGGCCCCGCCCGCGCGGAGGAAGGCCGGGGACTCCTGGGCGGCGAGGGCGCGGAGCCGGGCCTCGATCCGATCGGCCTCGTCGACGCGCTCGGTGGCCGGCGGCACCTGGATGACGGGCTCGGCCAGCCCCTGGGCCAGCAGCGACTCGAGGAGGCCACCGACGCTCCGCGCGGGAGGCTCGCGGCTCTGGATCGGGAGCTCGCCCGGGCGGATCGTCCGGTCGGGGGCGGAGGGCGTGGCGTGGGCGAGGGGGAAGGGGAAGAAGCGGCTTGTGGCCCGGGTACGTTCAGCCATCGTGCGCCTCCGAGGCTCTGGTGGGGAGGAGGAGGAAGAAGCAGGCCCCTGGGAGGGGGCTGTCGGGGGAGAGGCCGAGCTCGCCTTCGTTCGCTCGCGCGAGCTCGCGGCAGATGGGGAGGCCGAGGCCGGTCCCCAGGGAGCGGGAAGCCAGCGGCGTGTCCGGCCGGAACACGCGCTCGCGGAGCGCGGGGTCGATGCCCACGCCGCTGTCCGCGACGCGGAGGCGCACGGTCTCCCCTTCCGGCGTGACGTCGACACGGATCTCGCCCGGGGAGGCGCCACCGGACTCGATCGCGCGTCGCGCGTTCTGGAAGAGGTTGAGGAGGATCCGGGTGAAGTCCGTCCGGTCCACCCACACGTCGAGATCCTCGGGGACGTCCGTCACGAAGCGTGCGACGCGCCCGACCTCCGGTCGCACGAGCTCGACGGCCTCGGTCACGAGGGTGGCCACCCGGTGCAGCGCCGGCTTTGGGCGGGCGAGCACGCTCCGTGTCTTGTCGTGGAGCTGCACGAGGTAGCCGAGCGCGCGGCGCAGCTCGGCCATCTCCTGGTCCACGTCCCCACGCAGCTTCTCCGGCAGGTGCTCCTCCGCCTGCTTCACGTGGTGCTCCAGGTTGGAGCTCGTCATCAAGAGCGTCGTCGTGACGTTGGCGAGGTCGTAGAGGATGCGCGCGCGGAGGAACCCGCGCGTCACCATCCGCTCGCGTTCCGCGATGGTGGCCCGCAGCGCGCCCACCGTGCGCTGCAGCTGCACCCGCGTGACGGCCTCCGCCAGGATCTGGCGCACCTCCCAGGCATCCCAGGGTTTGGTCAGGTAGCGGTGGAGCCCACCGCGGTTGATGGCGTCGATCGCCGTGGCCTGGTCGGAGTACGCGGTCACGAGGATGCGCACCACGTCGGGGTGCCACTCGCGCACGCGCTCGCACAGGTCGATCCCGGACATGCCCGGCATGCGTTGGTCGGCGAGGAGCACGCCGATGGGCAGCCGATCCAGGAGCTCCAACGCCTGCTCGCCGGAGCTCGCGCACACGATCTCGAACTCTTCGCCGAAGGTGCTCTCGAAGACGACGATGTTCGGGGCCTCGTCGTCGACGTACAGGATCGGGCAGTCGGTCGCGCGCACGGATGCTGAGGATCGCACAGCGCGCCGGTCCGGGGGCGGCAGAATTTACACGGCGCTTACACCTCCCCCGGATGCGACGTGCCAAATCCGCCTCGAAGGTAGCTTGTGTCAGGTGCCACGATGCGCGCATCCGGAGCGACGGTCCGCTCGGAGGCCGCGCACACGGCGTGCGCTCCGGCGCGTGCCGGGCACCCCGGGATCGGCCGCCCGTGGGGATCGCCGGGGTTCACCCGAGCACCTTCGCGCGCGGGCGGTCCGGCGAGAGTGCCGCGCCCCGGCGGGGGATGTCCGAGCGGGTGGATCTGGCGACGCGACGCATCTCCGGGGCGTCAGCGATCCGGGGCGGAGGCCCGCGCCACGGCGTACACGCGGGCCTCGTAGGCGGCGTCCGAGAACGTCGCGACGAGCGGAGCGTTCGCCTCCACCCAGGCGTCCATTCGGCGCCGCTGATCGGTGGACCCGTCGGCCACGCCGGAGAGGATCACGTACGGGACCGGCCCGTCGCCGCCGCACTCCGCGTCGAGGTGCGCGCGCACCGGCTCCGAGGCGCGGCCGAAGTCGAAGCCGGGGGTGCGCGGGCAGAACACCCGCCCCGCGTACGCCACGACCTCCCGCCGGAGGCAGGACGCGCCGCCGCCGGGCGGGAAGTGCGCGCGGAGCGTGGCGCCGAGGCGCCAGTCCGCGAGGTCGAGGCCCCGGGGCGGCAGCGAGAGCGGGCCGAGGGTCCGCTCCGGGCTCCAGAGGCCGACGGCCACCGCGAGCCCCACCGCCAGGCCGGCGCCGCCCGAGGGCCAGGCCGGCAGGCGCGACCGGATGCCCGCCTCCACGAGCGCGAGGACCGACGCGAGCCCGCGGAACACCAGCAGGGCGCCCAGCGGGAAGAAGTTGTGCGTGTACCGGGGCGGCGAGTCGGCGGCCGCGAAGGCGAGCACCGGGACGAGCGCCGCTGCGAGGGGGAGGCCCGCGGAGAGCCCGCGCACGGGCGCGAGCACCCGGGCAAGCGGGCTGGCGGGCCGATCGCCGCGCTCCGAGAGCCCGAGCCCCAGGATCCCGAGCCAGGGCAGCCAGAGCGCCGCCGCCCAGGGCAGCCAGGCCGGGCGCGTGGTCGAGACCAGGAACGCGACGGCCCGCTCGAGCGCCGCGGGCCCGCCGGCCGTGACGACCGACCGCGCCCGCTCCAGCGAGCCGGAGAGCGCGGCGGCGTCGCCGGTGGTCCCCGCGGGCGCCACCCCCTCGGCGAGGCTCCCGACGAGGATCGCCCACGGGAGGGTGGGGTAGTCCCAGAACGCGAGCCCCACCCCGAGCAGCACGCCCGCGGCGAGGCCGCCGGCCCCCAGCCAGCGGCGCCACCCCGCGTCGCCCCGAAGGAAGGTGAGGAGCAGCGCGGGGAAGGGGATCCCCACGGTGGTGAGGTGCGAGCAGGCCGCCAGGCCCACCACGATGCCGAAGAGCGGCGCCAGCGCCCAGCGGCGCGCGGCTCCCTCGGCCGCGAGCAGCGCCGTCGGGAGCGCGACCGCCACGAGCGGATCCACGCCGTAGCGGTCCGCGGCGACGATCCCCGGCCCGTACCCGACCGCCACGAGCGCGGCCGCGAGCGCCATTCCCCGCCCCATCCATGCCCGCCCGAGCAGGAAGACGACCGGGCCGAGCAGCACGTGGAGCAGGTGATTGACGAGGTGGCCGGCGAGCGCGGGGTCCGGCCGGAGGTGGAGGGCGAGCGCGGTGAGGTGGGGGAGGACGGGCAGGCGGTGCGGGTCGAGCTCGTCGGTGCGCCCGAGCCAGACCGCCACCGCGTTCGACGCCCACGCGCCGGCGTCCGGCCCGTCGAGGAGGTGGTCGCCGATGCGCGCCCAGGCGGGGGCGTCCGCGGGCAGCAGCGGCGAGGGGGCCCCGCGGTCGGCGGCCCAGAGCGCGAGTCCGGCCGCGAACGCCGCGAGGACCCCGAGGGCGTCGAGGGCGCGCCCCCGGCGGTCGTCGGCGTCGCGTCGCGGGCGCGGTGCGGGGGCGGCGCGGGCCTCGGTCAGGGGCGTCCTCGGGGGCCCCCCACGGTAACGGAGCCGCGCGCCACCCGCTCCGTCCCCGTGCGGGTCGACGCGCGGTCGCCCGACCGGTCGAACCCGGCCGGCCGCGGGGGTGTTAGCCCAGGCCCGGCAGGTGCCTGTGAAGAAGCGCTTTCCCTTCTCCCCCTTTCCCTCCGGCTGGTACGTCGTCGTCCCGTCGGCGGAGCTGGCCTCGGGCCGGGTCCAGGCGCGCACGTTCATGGGCCGCGAGGTGGTCGCGTACCGCACGGCGGCCGGCGTGGCCTGCGTCGTCGACGCGGCCTGCCCGCACATGGGGGCGCACCTCGGGCACGGCGGCACGGTCGAGGGCGAGCGCCTCCGCTGCCCCTTCCACGACTTCCGCTTCGACACCGACGGCGCCTGCGTCTACACGCCCTACGGCCACGCGCCGCCGGCCGCCGCGCGCGTCCGCCACTGGCCGGTGCGTGATCGCAACGGGTTCGTGCTCGCGTGGTTCGACGAGGCCGGCCGGGAGCCCTGGTTCGAGGTGCCGCCCGTGCCCGACACCACGGGCTGGTCGCCGCTGCGTGTCGGAAGCTGGACCTTCGAGGGGCACCCCCAGGAGACCACCGAGAACAGCGTCGACCTCGGGCACTTCGTCGCGGTGCACAAGTACGCGGACGTCGAGATCCTCGCCGACCTGGCCACGCAGGGCCCCTACCTCACGGCGCGCTACGCCATGCGTCGCGCCGCGTCCGAGTTCGGCGGCGGCACGCTGCGCGTCGAGTTCGAGGTCCAGGTGCACGGGCTCGGCTGGTCCTTCGTGGACGTGCGCATCCCCGACCTCGGCCTGCACTCCCACCACTACGTGCTGCCCACGCCGATCGACGGGGAGCGCATCGAGCTCCGCGTCGCGCTCGCCATGGAGCCGCCCGCCCGGCCGGCGCAGGTCTCGCCGGCCCTCGCGCTCCTCCCGCGCCCGCTCGCCACCTGGATCGTCGCGGAGGCGGCGTGGCGCGGCTACCGGAACGACGTGTCGCAGGACCTCGCCATCTGGCAGAACAAGGCCTACGTGCACCCGCCCGCGCTCGCGAAGGGCGACGGCCCGGTCGGCCGCTACCGCGCGTGGGCGCGGCAGTTCTACCCGGACCCGGCCAGCGTCGCCGTCGCGGCCGGGGGGTGAGAGGATGTTTACATATTAGCCAACCGCCGCCCGCTCGCCCGGGGCCGCCGTG
>CAYWGD010000137.1:0-19069 GCA_964457335.1 uncultured Enterobacteriaceae bacterium
CCCCCCCCCCCCCCGCCCCCCCCCCCCCCCCCCCCCCCCCCCCCCCCCCCCCCCGCGCTCCCCATCCCCCCCGCCCCAAGAAGACGAGGGGCATGGGCACGGCCGGGCCGACCCCGGGCCGGCTCGATCAGATCGAGTCGAGGCCCTTCTGGAAGCGGCCGGCGTGGGACTTCTCGGCCTTCGCGAGGGTCTCGAACCAGTTCGCGATCTCGGGGAAGCCCTCCTCGCGCGCGGTGCGGGCGAAGCCCGGGTACATGTCGGTGTACTCGTAGGTCTCGCCGGCGACGGCGGCCTTGAGGTTGAGCTCGGTCTCGCCGATGGGGAGGCCGGTCGCGGGGTCGCCCACGGACTTCAGGTAGTCGAGGTGGCCGTGCGCATGGCCCGTCTCGCCCTCGGCGGTGTCGCGGAAGAGGCCCGCGACGTCCGGGTACCCCTCGACGTCGGCGATCTTCGCGAAGTAGAGGTAGCGACGGTTGGCCTGGGACTCGCCGGCGAAGGCGGCCTTGAGGTTGTCGTGGGTCTTGGTGCCCTTGAGCGACATGGATCTCTCCGGTTGGACGGTGGAACGGGACCAGATTTAGAATCGGTCCAGCCCGCCTCAGGTATCCGGTCCCGGAGGCCTGTCCAGGAACCCCCACCTAACTTTTCCGGCCGCCGACGGCCCCCTGGACGCGCGGCCGGGCGCGCTGTCTCGGGGCTGGCCCGCCCCTTGCTGCGGTTGATGGCCGCCTCCGGAGTCTCCCCATGCTCGTCGCGCTCGCGCTCCTCTCCCCCGCCTGGCCCTGCGCCGGGCTCGTGACCAAGGACTACACCGAGGCCCTTGCCTCCTCCGACGCCCAGCAGGCCATCCTGCACATCGGCGAGGAGACGGTGAGCGTCGAGTACCGCGTGCGGTACACGGGCAACGCCTCGGAGTTCGCGTGGATCATCCCGGTGCCCGGGAAGGTCGAGCAGGTGGCCGAGGGCTCCGAGGAACGCTTCGTGGCGCTCGAGGAGGCGACGGCGCCGACGGTCCGGTACGTCGAGGAGTCGGCGGAGGACGGCGACGGCGGGGGGTGCGGCAACGGCTGCCTGTTCTCGTCGTACTCCTTGAGCGACAACGCCAAGGCCGGCGGCTTCGAGACCGGGACCGCGCGCGGGGGCGGGATCTCCGTCGTGGCGGAGGGCTACGCCGGCGCGTTCGAGTACACCGTGCTCGAGGCCGAGGAGGCCGACGGGCTCGTCGCGTGGCTGGAGGCCGAGGGCTACGACACGACGATCTCGGCGCCGTCGATCCGGGCGTACGTGGAGGACGAGATCCCGTTCTCCTGGGTGGCGGTGCAGCTCGCGCCGGACGCGGCCACGACGCCCGACGGGGGGGTCGTGCTGCCGCCCTTGCGCATCCAGTGGTCCGCGGGCGACGACGGGGAGCTGCACGCCGGCTACCCCGCGCGGATGGCGGCGACGTCGATGCTCTCGGAGGTGCGGACCGAGCTGTTCGTGCTGGCGGAGAGCCGGGTGGAGCCGGGGAACGGCTGGACGGCGAGCGAGGTGCCGTCGATCGCGGGCGTGGACGGGGTCGACCCCACGGACGTGTACGCGGACGAGCTGCGGCGCATCGGGACGACCCACGCGGCGCTCCTCACGGTGAGGGGGGTGAGCTACACGGACGAGGCGGCCGGGGACGTGTACGTGACCCGCTTCGACACGATCGTGGCGCCGCCGACGAACCAGGCGGACGTGACCTTCGTGGAGACGGGGGACATGGAGGGCTTTGCGACGGAGATCGTGTACGGCGACGGCGCGAGCGGCGCGCTCTGGCTCCTGCCGATCGGGGTCGGCGGGCTGCTCCTGCGGCGCCGCCGCGCGTGAGGGCCGGCGCGGTCGCCGGCTGACCGGCCGAGCGAGGCGCGGTAGAGTCGGTGTCGGGGGCGGCCGGGCGCGCCGAGCCCCAGAGGTCCGTCCGTGCGTTTCCGCCTCGTCGCCGCCGTGCTCGCGCTCCTCTGGGCGCCCGCGGTCGCGCGCGCGGCGTGCGCGGAGAAGGTCGACGCGGCGCGGCTCCACCTGCTCCTCGACGACACCGAGGCCGCCTGGGTCCGCCTCGACACGCCCGGGTTCGAGGCGGCGGCCCGGCGGCTCGCGGACGAGGTGCCCTGCCTCGCCGAGCCGGCCGACCGCGCGCTCGTCGCGCGCTACCACCGCGTGCAGGGGCTCCGCGCGTTCGTGGTCCGGGACACCGTCCGCGCGCGAAGCGCGTTCGCCGCGAGCCGGCGCCTCGAGCCCGCGGCGCTGCTCCCGAGCACCTACGCCCCGCCCGCGCACCCGCTCCAGGACGCCTACGCGGCGCTCCCGGTCGAGGCCGTGACCACGCGACCGTCGCCCCCGCCCGTGGACGGCTCGTTGTGGTTCGACGCGAGCCGCACCGAGCAACGGCCGGCGAACGTCCCGACGCTCTTCCAGTGGCGCGACGAGGCCGGCGCCGTGCGGACGACCGCGTACGTGTGGCCAACGGATCCGCTGCCCGAGTACCCGACACGCGGACCGGCGCGCGCGGGCGGCTCGGCGCGCGGCCCCCTGCTCGTGGGCGCGGCCATCGGCGGGGCCCTCGCGATCGGCGCCGGCGTCACGACGGCGCTCGCCGCGGACCGGTACTGGCGGATGGACACCCCGCGCGAGGACCTGGACGGGCTGCGCGCGGCCGTCAACGTGTCCGGCGGGGCCGCGATCGGCCTCGGCGCGGCGGCCGGTGGGCTCGTGGTGGCGGCCTTCGTCCTGCCGCTCGGCGGCTGACGTGCTGCGCCCCGGCCAGCAGGTCGGCAACTACCGCGTCGAGGGGCTCGTCGGGCGCGGCGGGCAGGGCATCGTCTACCGGGCCGTGCACGAGCGCCTCGGAACGACACACGCGCTCAAGATGTTGCTC
Source organism: uncultured Enterobacteriaceae bacterium (assembly GCA_964457335.1). Taxonomy (GTDB): domain Bacteria; phylum Myxococcota_A; class UBA796; order UBA796; family SXON01; genus CAJBVW01. Next base: position 2,900 of record CAYWGD010000137.1, read on the forward strand.
CTGGAGCTGGGCCCGCTGCGCGACCGGCTCCTGGAGGAGGGCCGGATCCAGGCGCGCCTCCGGAGCCCGCACGTGGTGCCGGTGACGGACGCCGTGGAGGTGGACGGGGCGCTCGGGCTCGTCGCCGAGTACGTCCAGGGCGCGCCGCTCGACGTGTGGATGGCCACGGAGTCCCGCCCCCTCGAGGCGCGGCTCGCGCTGTTCCGGGACGTGACGGCCGGCGTGGCCGCGGCGCACGCGGCGCGCATCGTGCACCGCGATCTGAAGCCCGGGAACGTGCTCGTGGAGGAGCGGGACGGCCGGCCGTTCGCGCGGGTGACCGACTTCGGCGTGGCCAAGGTGCTCGACGACGCGCGGGCGCGCGGGGCGACGCTGCCGGGGATGGCCATCGGGACGCCCGGGTACATGGCGCCCGAGCAGCTCCGCGACGCCGCGACCGTGGACGCGCGCGCCGACGTGTTCGCGCTCGGCTGCCTCCTGTACGAGCTCGTGGCGGGGACGCGGGCGTGGCCCGAGGTGGAGCTCGGCCCCTACGCCTTCGCGTTGGAGTCCACGCCGCCGCCGTCGCTCACGCGGGTGCCGGAGCTGCCGCCTGCGCTCGCCGCGCGCCTCGACGCGGTGGTCGCGGCCTGCCTCGCGCGGGATCCCCGGGACCGCCCGGCGGACGCGGCCGCGGTGCTCGTGCTCCTGGAGTCGGGGCGGGCCCCGGTCGTCCGCACGCCGACGGCCGTGCCCGCCGCGGCGCTCACGGCGGTGCCGTTCGGGGCGACGCCGGCTGACGAGGCGGGCGCGCCGATCGAGTCGCGGGCCGGGCGATCGCGGCCCGGGCTCGCGCTGGGCGGGCTCCTGCTGGTGGTGGTGCTCGCGGCGGTGGGGATCGGGCTCTCGTGGAACGCGGGGCCGACCGAGGACGGCGCGGGCGAGGGGGCGGGGGCCGCCGGCGCAAGGAAAGCGGGCGCCGATGAGGCCGCGTCGGCGCCGGCGGGTGCGGAGCCGGAGGGCGGCGCGCCGGAGGACGGGGGGAACGCGGCGACGGGCGCGGAGGGCGCCGAGCGGGGCGGGACCGGGGTTGCGTCAGCGAGCGCGGGCGGCGCGGGCGACGCGCCCGGCGGCCCAGACCAACCGGGCGCGCGCGTGCCGGCCGCCGGGATTCCTTCCCGCAGCACCGGCGGCGCTGCCGAGGCCGCCACGACCGGGCGCGCACCCCCGACCTCCACGCCCACACGCGCGCCTTCCCCGGCCACGACCACGCCCGCGCCTGCCCCGACGGGACCGCGGCCCGGGCGGGTGGTCGTCGAGGGGGACGGCGAGCTCGCGTGGCTCCAGTTCGGCGAGACGCGGGTGCCGCCGTCCAGCGTGCCGCCGGGCCACTACCAGGTGTTCGCCCGCTTCGGGGCCGAGGGCGTGGTCGAGGCGGGGAGCGTGGCGGTGCAGGAGGGCGCGACCGTGCGCCTCCGCTGCGACGCGGGCGCGCTACGCTGCGTGCCCTCGGGGAGCCCCTGATGCACCTCGTCTCCCTCCTCGCCGGCTGCTTCTTCATCACGGACGCCGAGCACGCCGCGCGCCTCGCCGCGGCCGACGCGGACGCGGACGCGGACACGGACACGGACACGGACGCCGACGCCGATGCGGACAGCGACACCGACACGGACACGGACACGGACACGGACGTCCCGCCGACTGGCACGCTCACCGGCGAGATCTCCATGACCGTGGAGGGCACGTTGACGGGCACCGACTCCTGCGTCGGGGACGTGCTCGTCGACCTCGACGCCGACGACCTCCTCGGCACCTTCGACTGCCGCTTCGGCGGCGGGCTCTACGACGACCAGGCCGGCAACTTCGAAGGGGACGGCGGAGGCGGCACCCTCACCTTCGAGTCGAGCTTCGACACCTCCGGGCCGTGGGACGGCAACCTCGGCGGGGGCGCGCCCGTCACGCTCACGGGCTCCTTCCGCTTCGAGGACGTGCCCTGGTCCCTCGGGTCGCTGACCGTGAGCGGGTACTTCAGCGCCTCGGCCGCCGAGTGAGGGGCGACCGCCGGAAAGCCGGCTGAAAGCGGCCGCTCGCCTGGGGAACGTACAGACGGTGTGGGAGCCGGGGCACGGCGTCGCGGTACGCGGCGCCCCTCCGGAGGCCCCTCCGCGCCGCCTGGTGGCCGCGCGGACGAACCCGCTCTGGAGGAGCCCATGACCACCCTTCCCTTCCACCCCGCCCCGTGGGCGGCGCTCCTGCTGCTCGCGGCCTGCGCCCCCGGGAGCGCCGAGAAGCCCGGCGACGGCGACGCGCGCGGCGACGGCACCGACCTCCCCGCGGGCCGCGCCTCCCGCGTCTCCGGCCACGTCTCCGGCGAGGCCGCGAGCGCGTCCACCGTGCGCGCGTGGAGCTTCGACGCCGACGGCGCCGCCGTCGTGCACGGCGAGGCCTCCGTCGAGGCCGACGGCTCGTACGAAGTGGAGGTGCCGGCCGAGGCCCGCCGCGTGGTCATCGAGGCCGTGGCCGACGGCGCCGTGCTCGGCGCGACCCTCGTGGCGAAGGCCGCCGCCGAGGGCGAGGCCGTGGTCGCCGCGCCGATCGACGTGGAGACGAGCGTCGAGGCGGAGGTCTACGCGGCGATCGTCAGCGACGGCACGGCCCCCGAGGACGTCGACGTGATCGGACTCCGCGCCCGGATCGACGCCGCCGTCGCCTCCGCCGTGGACGCCAGCGCGGACGCCGAGGAGGCGGCCGCCCTGGTGCTCGCCGTGTCGGCCGCCCTCGCGGCGGAGGCCGACGCCTACGGCTCCGCGGGCCTCGACTGGAGCGCCGACGCCGCGGTCGACGCGGCCGCGGAGGCGTCGGCGGCCTACGACGCCGCGCTCGACGGCGGCGCGGAGGCCTCGGGCGCGTACGAGGCGCTGGTGGACGGCTTCGCCGAGGCGCGCGCCGCGCTCGGCGCCTCCGCCGTCGCGGCCTGGGAGGCCGAGGCGCAGGCGGGGCTCGCCATGCGGCTCGTCCTCGAGGCGAGCGGCTCCGCCGCCGCCGAGGCGGCCACGCTGGCCACCGGGCGGATCGAGTCGGTGTTCGCCGGCTCGGCCGCGGTCGAGGCCGCGGAGGCCTCCGGGGACGCGGCGAGCGCGGCGGCGGCGGCGGACGCGGCGGCGGCGCTCCAGGTCGCGGCGTGGTCGGCCACCGACCTCTCCGCGATGGCGAGCGCCTGGGCGGAGCTCCGCGCCGACCTCGTCGGGCCGGACGCCGAGGCCACCGTGCTCGACGCGCTGGTCGAGGCGGCCACGGACGCCGAGATCGACGCCGAGGCCGCGATCACCGCGGCCGTGGAGGCCGGCGGCGCCCTGGAGGCGACCGCGTCCGCGTCGGTCGAGGCCGCCGTGGCGGCCGGCGCCGACGCCGAGGTGGTGGCCCAGGCCGTCACCACCGCCTGGTCGGGCTTCGCCGAGGCCACGCGCGCCAGCGTGGCCTCGGCCTGCGAGAGCGCGGCGAACGCCTCCGCGATCGCCGAGCTCACGCTCGTCGCCGCGGGGAGCTTCCGCACCGGGGCGTGACCCGCGCGGGCGGACCCACCGCAGGAAGCGCGGGCCCGCCCCCGCCGCCCGTCCGGTCCACCCGGGCGGGCGGCGCTCGTTTTCCGGCGACGCCGCCTCCCCTACCCCCGCTGGACGAACACCAGCCGCGCCCGGACCGCGGGGCCCCGGCGCTCCAGGAAGGACGGGTCGAAGCCGGCGTCCTCGATCTCGCGGCGCACGCGGTGGAGGAGGACGTTCAGGTTGTTGGGGCCGAGGCGGGCGGCCTCGCGGCCCCACACGCCGGTGGCGAGCTCCACGTCGCCCACCCAGCCCTGCTGCTCGACCGGCACGCGCGCCGCGCGGTCCTCCAGGAGCCGGTTGGCGAGGAAGTAGAGCAGCACGGCGCGGTTCTCGGCGGTCACCGCGTGGCGAAGGCCCGCGCCGGGGTCCTCGAGCACGGCCTCGGCCCCGTTCGGCCCGTCGAGCGAGACGCGGAGGCGGTAGCGGTCGGTCGCCGCGAGCTTGCCGACCGTCGGGACGAGCGGGCCCGCCGCCGGGAGCACCCGGAAGTGGAGGCCGCCCACCTCGAAGGCCACGCCCGCCGCGACGCGCCGCGGGGGCCCGTCCGTCACGATCTCCGCTCCCTCCGGGACCGGCCGCACCCCGAACGCCCCGACGCCGTCGAGCACCACGCCGAGATCGACCCCCGGGCCGCTGCCCACGCGCAGACCGTCGGGCGGGATGCCGAGCGAGGCGCCCGACTCGAGGACCTCGAGCCGCCAGCCGGGGGCGGCGGCCTTGGGGAGCGGCGCCGTCGAGCCCACGCGGAGCCGCACGTTCAGGCCCAGGCGGAGCACCCGCCCGATCTCCACCTCGCCCTCCCGGTCGAGGCGCACGTCGTCGATCCAGGTGCCGTTCGTGCTCTCCCGGTCGCGCACCCGCACCAGCCCGCGCTCCACCCAGACCGTCGCGTGGTGCCAGGAGACCGTGTCGTCCGGCAACACCACGTCGCTCTCGGGCGCGCGCCCCAGGTTCAGCGGCCGCTCCGACAGCGGCAGGCGCGGGGCGGCCGCGAACGGCGTCCCCGGCGCGGTCACGAACTCGAGGTACATCGTCATGGTCCCCTTCTACCGTCCGCGCGGGCCGGCGCCCAAGGGCGAGGACCTACCGCCCAAAAACAAGGGCGCCCGCCCGGGTCTCCCCGAGCGGGCGCCTCCTTCGAAGGGCGACCGAGCGGCGCCGCGTGACGCCGCCCGGCACGCGCCGCCAGGCGTGCGGCGCTACGCGTGCGCCTCGCCACCCGCGCGCTTGGCCGCCGCGCGGGCCTCGAGCTCGGCCCGGACCTCCGCCCGCCGCGCCGCGAGGTTCTCCTCGCCGAAGGCGTGGCCGAGGACCTCCTCCATCCGCGAGCAGAAGTGGAAGGTCATCTCGTCGCGGATCTCCTTCGGGACCTCCACGAGGTCCTTCCGGCACTTGTCCGGGAGGAGCACGGTGCGGATGCCCGCGCGGTGCGCCGCGAGGACCTTCTCCTTGATGCCGCCCACGGGGAGGACGGCGCCGCGGAGCGTGGCCTCGCCGGTCATCGCGATGCTCGGGTCGACCCGGAGCCCGGTCAGGAGGCTCACCATCGCGGTGAGCATCGTGACGCCGGCGGAGGGGCCGTCCTTCGGGATCGCGCCCGAGGGCACGTGCACGTGGATGTCGACGTTGTCGAACACGTCCGGATCGATGCCGAGCTCGGCGGCGGAGGCGCGGATGTAGCTCCGCGCGACGCCGACGGACTCCTTCATCACGTCCCCGAGCGAGCCCGAGAGCTGGATGGCGCCCTTGCCCTTCATCTTGGTGGCCTCGATGAAGAGGATGTCGCCGCCCGCCGCGGTCCACGCGAGGCCCGTGGCCACGCCCGGCACGCTCGTCCGCTCGGCCACCTCGGCGAAGAAGTGGATCGGCCCGCGGATCTCCTCGATCTTCTCGGGGGTCAGGACCAGCTTCCCGCTGAGCTTGCCGGAGGCGACCTCCTTGGCGGTCCAGCGCGCCACCGCCGCGATCTCGCGCTTGAGCGAGCGGACGCCCGCCTCGCGCGTGTACGCGGTGATGAGGTGCTTGAGCGCTTCGTCCGGGAACTCGAGCGAGTCACCGGAGAGGCCGTGCTCCTCGAGCGCCTCGGGCAGCAGGTACTGCCGGGCGATCTTGAGCTTCTCCTCCATCGTGTAGCCGGGGATCTCGATGACCTCCATGCGGTCGCGGAGCGGGCCGGGGATGGGGTCGGCGAGGTTGGCCGTGGCGATGAAGAGGACCTTCGACAGGTCGAACGGCACGTCGAGGTAGTGGTCCATGAACGTGTCGTTCTGCTCCGGGTCGAGCACCTCGAGCAGCGCGGACGAGGGATCGCCGCGGTAGTCCATGCCGAGCTTGTCGATCTCGTCGAGCACGAAGACCGGGTTGTTGGTGCCCGCCTTCTTGATGCCCTTGATGATCTTGCCCGGGAGCGACCCGATGTAGGTGCGCCGGTGGCCGCGGATCTCCGCCTCGTCCCGGACGCCGCCGAGCGAGATGCGGACCATCTTGCGGCCGAGCGCGCGGGCCACGGACTTGGCGAGCGAGGTCTTGCCGACGCCCGGGGGGCCGACCAGGCAGAGGATCGGGCCCTTCATGTCCCGCTTCAGCTTGCGCACCGCGAGGTACTCGAGGATGCGCTGCTTCACCTTCTCGAGGCCGTAGTGGTCCTCGTCGAGGATGCGGGCCGCCTCGTTCACGTCCATCAGGTCTTCCGTGGCGTTCGCCCACGGAAGCTCGATGAGCCAGTCGAGGTAGGTGCGGCTCACGGTGTACTCGGCGGCGCCCGGCGACATCCGGGACATCCGCTTGAGCTCCTTGAACGCGACCTTCTCGGTCTCCTTCGGCATGCGGGCCTTCTTGATGCCCTTCTTGAGCTCCTCGAACTCCTCCTGCCGATCGTCGACCTCGCCGAGCTCCTTCTGGATGGCCTTGAGCTGCTCGCGCAGGAAGTACTCCCGCTGAGCCTTGTCCATCTCGCCCTTGACCTCGGTCTGGATCTTGTTCGAGAGCTCGAGGACCTGGATCTCCTTGTTGAGCAGCGCGATGACCTTGGTCATGCGCTCCTTCGTGTCGAAGGTCTCAAGCAGCTCCTGCTTCTCCTCCACCCCGATGGAGAGGTTGGAGGCCACGATGTCGGCGAGGATGCCGGGGTTGTCGATGCTCCGGACGAGGAAGCTCGCCTCGCTCGGGATGTGCGGCGAGAGGTCGATGATCTTCTGCGCGAGCTCGCGCATGGTCGCCATGAGCGACTCGAGCTCCGGCGTGGACTCCGTGCCCTCCTCGAAGACCCGCACCTGCGCCTTGAGGCAGGGATCCGTGCCCTCCCAGCGCTCGATCTTGATGCGGGCGAGGCCCTGGATGATCACGTTGAGCTTGTTGCCGGGCATCTTCACGGACTTGAGGATCTTGACCACGGTGCCGGTGCTGTAGAGCTCACCGACGTCGGGATCCTCGTTCTTCGCGTCCTGCTGCGCCACGATGCCGAGGAGCTTGTCCCCCGCCAGCGCGCGCTCGACGGCCTCGAGCGACTTGTCCCGACCCACGTTGATCGGGAAGGCCAGCACCGGAAAGATCACCGTGTTCCGGATGGCCAGGATGGGGATGTTCAGCTCCGACGGCAGGTTGACGGGTGCACCCTGGTCGTAGCTGGGGGGGTCGAATGCCATTCGTTCTCCAGACGCCCGCAAGAGGGCGCGCTATGAACGGAAGCTATCCCCCGTGCTCGGGCCGACAAGCGGGCCCCCGATGCCGCCGGTCACTATTTCCCGGGAGGGGGTTCGGTCTTGTCCCGAACGCCGCCTGTACGCCCGACTTCCTTCAGTCGGGCCTCGTAACCGGTCGGCCCGGATCCGCCCCATGCGCGGTCCGCGAGGCGCTCCGGCGTGGGGGCCCACGCCGGGTCGGGGACGTAGCCGCCGCGCAGGTCCCACATCACCGCGTCCCCGTCCACGCCGACCGGCCCGGAGCCCAACAGCGCGGAGAGCGCCGCGATGGTCTCGTCCATGCGCGCGTCCTTGTCGAAGGAGCCGGGCGTGAGCTCGAGCTGGCGTTTCAGCTCGGTCTCGAGCAGGGACCGCCGCAGGATGACCCAGCGGAAGCCCTCGTTCTCGATGAGCTCCCGCTGCTTCTGCACGATCTTCCGGGGCTGCGCGGGCGTCATGGCCGCGCCCCGGAGGTTCTTGATGAGGCTGTTGTTCAGGCGCTTCCGGAACTCGGCGGGCCAGAAGAGCGGCGCCGACTCCCCCATCCCCCCGAAGGTCGGGAGCTGGAAGTCCGTCTGCCACATCAGGCCGTCGTGCTGGATGTTCATGGGCAGGAAGATGACGCCGCCGCCGTGGTTCTTGAGGTCCGCCACCATGGCCGGCGCGCGCGCGACCCGGTGGTTGAAGGGCCAGGTGCCCGCCCACACCTGCGCGAGGAGCCCGACCGCCGCGAGCACGCCCACCGCGAGGCGCGGCCGGGGCAGCAGCGCGCAGGCCGAGCCCACGAGGATCGCCGCCGGGATGAACGCCACCGCCGCCATCCGGTAGGGGAACCAGAGCCGGTCGAAGAAGGGCAGGTAGCGGTAGAGCACCATGTAGTGCGGCATCACGACGGTGGACTCGCCGAGGCGGAACAACGTGCCGCCCGCGAACGCGATCACGAACAGGAGCGCCGCCACCCAACGCCCCCGCCCGCCGGGGATCGGCAGCTTCTTCAGCCACGGCACCACGAGGAGCGGCAGCCCCCACGCCGGGTTGAAGAAGAGCGGCGCGCCGTAGAACTCCATGAGCCAGAGGCCGTGCAGGTCGGCCGACACGTTGTTGGCGATGGGCTTCGGCGGCTCGAAGATGCTGCCCTCGGTGGGGTCGATGCCCGGGACGCGCCCCGCGTCGACCGCGCCGATCATCCCCGCGATGCCCGGCGCCACGAGCGCGGCGCACACCGCCACACCCAACGCCCAACGCGCGAGCACGCGCTTCCGGTCGGACGCGGCGCGGAGCTCCCACACCCCGAGCGGGAGCAGCAGGAGCACGAGGAAGTACCCGGTGAACCAGTAGGTCCACCCGGCCATCGCCACCGCGATGCCCAGCCAGGCGGCGTTCCCCCACCCGGGCTCCCGGGCGCACTTCAGGAAGTAGAGGAGCGCCACGGGCAGGAACCAGCACATCGCCTGGGTGGGGCGCCCGGCCGTGATCTCGAAGATCACGAAGGGGTTGATCATCCAGAGGAGCGTGGCCGCGAACGCCGCGAAGGTGTCACCGAGGACGTACCGGGCGAGCGGACGGAAGGCCAGCGCGTTGCCCAGCTGGAGCACCACGGTCCACGCCGGGGAGTACAGCGTGTGGCCGAACACCCATTGGAAGGGCACCGAGAGCACGGCGTCCACGAAGTTGTTGCCCGTGTGGGCGAACACGTCCTTGCCGTAGGGGTAGAAGAACAGCGGCGTGTGCGAGGGATCGCCGAAGTTCTCGACGCAGACGCGGATCCACCAGAAGAACCAGTGGGTGCCGAAGGCGTCGACGCCGTCGCCCACCGTGGACCCCGGCACGAGCAACGTCGGGACCACGCCCGCGACCGCGATCGCGAGGTACAGGGAGAGCTCGACCCTGCGGGTGGGCACCATGGCGCCGCCATCCTAACGCCAGTGGAAGGCGCGTTGCGCGCCACCGGGCGATCCCGTAGAGTGCGGCGCCACCGGAGCACCCATGCGCGCCCTCGCCCTCCTCGCGCCCAGCCTGCTGAGCCTCGCCGCCTGCACCGGCGAGAAGGAGGACACGGCGCCCACGCCGCCTCCGTTCGGGATGATCCTCGCGGAGGACGGTCAGCTCTACGCGGGCGTGGCGCGCGTGGACATCACGCCGACCAACTTCGAGACGTACACCGACTTCAACGGCAACCACAGCTTCGACGGCTGCATCACCGAGCCGGACGGGCCGACCAGCGGCCGCAGCGGCTGCGACGAGCCCTTCGACGATCTCGACGGTGACGGGCGCTTCGACGGCGTGTGGATCGCGGGCTTCGGGAGCGCGCGCGCGGCGCTCGGGGTGCACGATCCGGTCACCGTCACCGCCGTAGTGCTCTCGCTGGACGGCGAGTACGTGGCGCTCGTCGGCGTCGACGCCCTCGGCGTGCTCGAGAACCGCATCCGTGACACGCGCGACGCGCTCGAGGCGGAGGGGTTCGACCGCGACCGTGTCATCGTCAGCTCCTCCCACAGCCACCAGGGCCCCGACACCGTGGGCATCTACGGCATCGACGAGGACCTGCTCTCCGGGGTGTACCCGCCCTTCGTCGAGAGCATCCCGGTCGCCATCCACGACGCCATCGAGACCGCCGCGGGCGGCATGGTGGCGGTGAGCCCGACCCAGGGCGCCGTGCACATGCGCGACCTGGACGCGGTGTTCAACGGCGCCCCCTTCGGCGGGACCAACCCGGATCCCACGGTCGAGGGCGGCATCAACGACATCCGCGACCCGCTCATCGTCGCCGACCAGGTGCTCGCCATCGCGCTCGATGGCACGGACGGGCGCGTGGCCACCATCGTGAACGCCTCGGGCCACCCCGAGGTCGTGGGCGATGAGAACAGCGAGATCTCCTCCGACTACGTCGGCTACCTGCGCGACTACACCGAGCGGCGGAGCGGCGGGTTGACCGTGTTCCTCTCGGGCGCGTTGGGTGGCATGCAATCGGCGCTCGGCGGCACGCTCCCCGCGGTGGACGACGACGGCAACCGCGTGCTCGACGACAACGGCGATCCCACCTGGATCACCGACAACACCGGCGGGCCGCAGTGGGAGTTCGCGCGCACCTGGGGCACGCTCGTCGGGCAGGCGGCCGAGGCCGCGCTCACCGACTCCACGCCGTGGACGAGCCTGCGCGTCCGGAAGAGCGAATACCTCGTCCCGGTCGACAACGCCTCGTTCAAGCTCGCCTTCCAGGTGGACCTGCTCGACACCCCCGACGAGTACGTCATCCAGGACTCGAGCTGCCCCGGCTACGGCACCGACAACGACCTGTTCGGCTGCGTCCCCACCGCCTCCTGGGTGGTGGAGCTCGGCCCGGTGACGTTCGGCACCTCGCCGGGCGAGCTCATGCCGGAGCTCTTCTGGGGCGTGCCCGACGAGGCCGCGATGGCGGATGCCGCCCAGCGCGTGACGGACCGCCGCTGGGTGCAGTTCGACCCGGACTGCGCCGACGTGCCCTTCGAGGACTGCAAGGACACCGACGGCTCGGTCGGCGAGTGCGACTGCCTGCAGCACCACGCCGCGCCCTACCGCATCTCGGACGACGGCTACGGCACGATCGAGTCGATGCTCCCCGGCACGTACAAGGCGCCCGTCGGCATCACGAACGCCTACTGCGGCTACATCGTGCCCGAGCCCGACTACAACACCTACGTCTCCGTGCTCACCGACGACGGCGATCACTACGAGGAGACCAACTCCTGCAGCCAGTCGTTCGCCCCGCTCGTGCTCGGGGCCTTCGCGGCGCTCCAGGAGTAGCGGTCAGTCGCGGCGGGGTCCGCCCTGGGCGGGCACGCCGCGCCCCGCGCCGCCCGTGATCGCGGGTGGGCGGGGGCCGCCCGCGGCGCCCTTCTGGCCGGTCGCGCCCTTCTGGCCGGGGCCGAGGTTGCCCGTCGGCAGGCGCTCGAGCTCGCCGCCGGTGCTCCGCGCGAGGGGGCCGAGGCCGGGCGCGTCCGCGGGGATCGGCTGGTGGAGGTCCCACAGCGCGAACGCGCGCGTCTCGGTCACCGGCTGGCCGAGCTCGCGCACGAGCCGGCGGTACTTGCGGTCGGCGTCGTAGCCGAGCTCCCGCCACAGGGGCGGGCCGTACCGCCGATCGAACCAGACCCAGCGAAAGAGCGAGGAGATCTCGGCCCGATCCTCGGCGGTGTACGCGATCGGGGTCTCGGTGTCGTTGAGCGTCCCACCCAACATGATGACGAAGCTGTTCTTCAGCCGCGCGTCGTACGCGGCGGGGCGCATGTCGGCCTCGCGCTCGCCCATCCCGCCGAAGAGCGGCTGCCCGTGGAAGGTCTGGTGCACCATGGCGTCGTCGTTCGCGCCGAAGGGCAGGAAGATCACCGCGCCGCCCTGGTCCTTGATCACCTGCGCGGCCGTGGGGACGCCACAGGGCGTCGCCGAGACGGGCAGCCCGCCGCGCCAGAAGCCCTCGCCCACGAAGACGAACGCGAAGATCCATGCGTAGACCTTGTCGACGCGCGCGAGCCCGAGCGCGGCCGCCATCGGGAGCAAGAGGAACGTGGCCATGGCGGCCCGATCCGGGAACCCGAGGCGCGGCAGGAGCGGGAGGTTGTCCCACAACGTGACGAACAGGTGGTTGGTGACAGGCGGGTCGGTCACGTCGAGCCGCCCGCCGAAGGAGAAGGTCACGGCGAGGGCGGCGCCCGCCAGGAGCGGCCAGGCGCGGCGGAGCGAGAAGAGCCCGAGCCCCACCGTCACGATGCCCGCGGACGACCCCAGCTGATCCATCACGAGCCGCCACCGGGCGGGCGCCGAGACCGGGCTCTCCTCGAGGAGGTCGAAGCCGAGGCGGCGCACCTCGCCGCTGTCGATGGCGGTCGCGATGCCCACGAGGAAGGGCGAGGTGACACCCACCGCCACGGCGACGGCGAGCGCGAGCCGGGGCAGCACGTCCCGCGGGGAGCGGACCACGTACACGAGCGCCAGCGGCAGCAGCGCGAGCGTCAGGAAGTACACGGTGAACCAGTAGGTGAGCCCCTGGAGCGCCATGAAGAGCCCGAACAGGGCGCCGTCGCGCCACGTGCCCGTGGGGACGCGGAGGAGCGAGCGGACCGCCAGCGCGCCGAACCAGAGCATCACCTGGGTGGGGCGCCCCTCGTTCACCTGCTGGAGCACGAAGGGGTTCACCTCGAAGGCGACAGCCGCCGCCCACACCGCCGCCGGCGAGGACCCGCCGACGAGCTGCCGCGCCAGCGCCTGCATCGCGAGCGCATTGCCGGCGAGCAGCACGACCTGGAGCCAATCCAGGAAGTCGGGCACCCCGAAGATCCACTGGAGCGGCACGCCGACCAGCGCGTCCAGGTAGTTGGCGCCCGTGTCGGTGAAGAAGTTCTTCCCGTCCGGGTAGAACAAGAGATCCGTGGTGATGGGGAGCGTGCCCTCCGACACGCTCCGGCCGATCCACCAGTGGATCCAGACGGTGCCGGGCAGGTCGATGCCGCGCCCGACGACGAGGTCGGGCGTGGCGAGCGTCTTCCACCCCACCACCAGCACCGCGATCAGGAGGTAGGAGACCAGGGCAAAAAGCCCCAGCCGACGGTCAGGCATGCGCCTCCGCCCGCCACGGTACGACGCGGCGGGCTTCGATGGGAAGGGGGCCCGCGACCGACTCGGCGAGCTGCACGCGGGACGCCACGCAGGCGCCGTGCAGGAGCGCGTCGGCCACCGCCACGACGGAGCGCGCGGTCAGCGGCTCCAGCCAGGTGCCCCGTACCCAATCGTTGAAGAGCCCCATCGCGGGCCCGCACCACACCTGGTAGTCGCGCTTGCGCGTAGCCTCGCCGGCGCGCGCCCAGCGGCTCGAGAGCCCGAGATACCAGCGGAAGCAGAGCGCCATCTTGTGCCGTCCGTCCTTGGATGCCCGGTCGAGCTCCTTCGGATCCCGCGCGGCCCAGAACTTTTCGGTTTCGGCCCAAACGTCCGCGAGCGGGCGCTGGAAGATCTGCTTCTCGACCTTCTCGCGGTCGGCGGCGGGGATGTCGTCGATGCCCGCGTAGCCGCGGTAGAGCTCGTAGAGCCGCGCCGCGCGCTGCGCGTACATCGTGCCGCGCGCGAGCACCTGCACCTGCGCCCCGATCTCGAACATGTCGGGCGCGGGGCCCATCGTCACGTCGGCGTAGCCGGCCTGGGCGAGCATCTCGCGGACCGTGTCGGAGGTGCCGGCCTCGCGCGTGGCCTGGTTGATCGAGCCGGTCATCACGTAGTCGGCCCCGAGCGTGAGCGCGCCGGCGAGCGACCAGGGGTCCCCGATGCCGCCCGCGGCGCCCACGCGGGGCCGCACGGCATAGCCCTCCTCCGCGGCGATGCGGTCCGCGAGGCGGCGGAACAGCGGCACGAGCACCGGGAGCGGGCGGCGGTCGGTGTGGCCGCCGCTGTCGGCCTCGGCGGTGATGTCCTCGGCGACCGGGACCTTGCGGGCGAGCTCGCCCTGCCGCGCCGTGAGCGCCCCCTTCGCGACGAGCTCCTGCACGAGCTTCGCGGGCGCCGGCCGGAGGAAGGGCTCGGCCACCTCGGGCCGCGAGACCTTGGCGGACACGCGGTTCGGCGTCACGATGCGGCCGTCCACCTCGTGGATGCCGTGCAGCCGGTAGCGCACCACCGCGGAGGTGAGGCCCATGTAGGCGCTGGCGTCCACCTCGCGGCAGCCGTGCTCCAGGTAGAGGTCGACCGTGGCCTCCTCCACCGCGGGCTCGACCGGGTTGTGGAGGAGGTTGAAGCCGGCCGGCGCGCCGTTCGACGCGGCGACGATCGCCCGCACGCCCTCGCGCACCGCCTCCACGGGGAGCCCGCCGGCGCCGTAGTAGCCGAGGTACCCGGCGCGCCCCATGGCGACGACGAGCTCCGGCGACGCGATGCCGCCGGCCATCGCCCCCGCGACGTAGTTGGCGCGCACGCCGTGGGCCTCGCGGAACGAGGCCGCGCCAAGCCGCTCGGGCGACATGGCGGGGATCACGAGGTCCGCGGGCCCCTCGCCTTCCCACCAGCGCCCCGCGTGCCAGCGGAGCGTGCGCGTCGGGTCGTGCAGCGCCGCGACGAGGTCCACCACCGGGCGGCCGCGCGACGCCAGCGGGAGCAATTGCTCCAGCGTCTCGCCGGAGGCCCAGCGCGTCGACACGCGGGCCCCGCCGGCGTCGCGCGCGACCCGCACGCTGACCTCGGCGTCCTCGAGCTCGACCACGTCTGCGCCGTCGTCGAGGAGCGCGGTCAGCGCCGCCGCCCCCCCCGCGTCCAGCGCCCGCGCGAGCCCCGCGCCGCCCACCACCCGCTCTTCCGTGGCGCCCTTCCGGGCCACCCGCACGCTCCGCGCCGCCGCGATGAGTTCCATGCCGGCCGGCCTATCGCGCCCCGGGCACGTGAGCCGCTGCGGACGGCCCCCCGCGCCGACGTCGCCGCGGCGACCGCGTCCGCGCGGTCGGCTGCCCGAAATCCGAGGCCCCTGCGCACGCCTGGGCGCATCGGAGCGACGCTACCGGCGGGGCGGCTCCAGCGCGAGCGGGACGCTGCGCATGAGCGACATCAGCGCGATGATGCCGATGAAGATCTCCTGCGAGAGCACCGCGAGCGTGCCGACGCCGACCGCCACCAGCACGCCCACGCGCGCGGCCCAGCGGAGCGCCTTCTCCCGCGCGGTGAACAGCGAGAGCCCGTGCCAGGTGATGAGCCCGCCGTCGAGCGGGTACATCGGGAGGAGGTTGAACGCGCCCCAGAAGAGGTTGATGCGCGCGGCGTTCCAGGCGAACAGCTCGGCCATGCCCGGCTCCAGGGCGAGCGCCCCGGCGAAGGAGACGCCGCCGAGCGCGAGGCTCGACCCCGGCCCGGCCAGCGTGACCAGGAGCCCCTGCTTGGGGCCCGGCGGGCGCTCGAAGCGCGTGAAGCCGCCGAAGCCGTGGAGCGTGATGTCGATCTTCCCGAGCTTGTACGCGCGCCCGACGAAGGCGTGGCCGAGCTCGTGGACGAGCACGGACCCGAAGACGACGAGCCCGAAGAGGAGGCCACGCCCCATCGACGCGGCGCCGTCCTCCGCGCCCATGAGCACGATCAAGGCGAGGATGAAGAGCGCGGAGGGCTGGAGCGCGAGGGGGAAGCCGAAGATCCGGCCGAGGGAGATGTCGTTCACTCGTCCTCCGTAGCCGGTCCGGGGCGGGCAGGCGCGGCGTCGACCGGAGGCTCCTCCGGAAAGGGGAACCCGCCGAGCGCCGCGACCCATCCGCCGATGGCGAGCGCAGCGAGCAGCGCGGCGACCAGCGCGTAGGCGTTGGCCGACCGCAGGGCGAGATCACGCTCCGCCTTCACGTCTGCCACGGCGCGGACGAGCGCCGCCTCGCGCGCGTGAGCGGCCGCGATCCAGGCGTCCAGGTCGGTGATGCCGTGCCGCGCCAGAGCCGCGGCGGGCGCCTCCACGGCGGGCGGCTCCACGCCCCGGGCGGCCAGCCACGCGAGGATGCGCGCCCGGAGCGGGTGCCGGGGGTGCGCGGCCACGGCGTCGCGGACGCGCTCGGGCGCCTCGGCGGAGAGCGCGTCGAACAGGTCGACCGAGCCGCGGACCTCGCGGACCCGGTCGAGCGCATCGAGCAGATCGGCGGTGGGCTCCGCCTCGATCACGCTTCGGGGACGAAGAGGAGCCAGGTCCAGTGCGACGGAGCGAGCCCGGTGACCGAGCCTTCCCCGCCGGAGATCGTGATGGTGCCGAGCGGGCCCTGCACCTCGCCGTACTCCTCGAGCGCGTAGACGCCGTAGGTGCCGTCGGGGGACGTGAGCCCGGTGAGCGCGACGTCGAGCGTGCCGCTGTTCTCGCCGGCCCATGGGAGGAAGCTGACGATGAACGTCGGCGCGACCGACCAGAGCTGGGGCACGTGCTCGCC
>CAYWGD010000138.1:0-18958 GCA_964457335.1 uncultured Enterobacteriaceae bacterium
GGGGGGGGGGGGGGGGGGGGGGGGGGGGGCCCCCCCCCCCCCCCCGCCCCAAGAACATCCCCTACTCGGACGCCTCGAGCACCCGGAACGCGGCGACCTCGATCGTCTCGGTGCCGACGACGTGTCCGAGCAGCAGCACGACCTTGCCGGCGTGCGCGCGCAGCTCGGGGGCGGTGCCGTCCGCGATGACGAGCGTGCGCTTCGTGTTCCGGTCGTCCACGACGAGGCGCGCGCCGTAGACGCGCAGGCGGCCGACGTAGCCGCCGGAGCCGTCGCCGGCGTCCTGGACGTACCAGTCGCGCACCCAGATGCCGCGTCCCAGCCGCGGGCCCTCGACCTTCACCACCACGTTCTGGAGGTAGCGGAGGGGCGCGCCATCCTCGTCGAGGTGCAGCCGGTAGACGCCGCCCTCGTAGGTGCGCATGCGGACAGAGCCGTCGGTGGGCTCGACGAGGCCGGCCCGGGAGGTGTGGAGGGCGCAGCCGAGGAGCGCGGCGAGCAGCATCCGGGCCCCTTATCGCCCGACGGCGGGGGTCGCGGCCCGCGTGACGAACCGCGACCCCGAGGTCAGCCGATCAGCCGGGAGCTACCAGCTCGCGCGCTCCGCGAGGCCGCGCGCGTACTCGGGCCACCACTCGCCCGCGGACGGCCCGCCGTTGCAGCTGCCGTCGGACTCGCCGGGGGCCTTGATCCAGAGGAGGCCGTCGGCGACGGGGCTGCCGGTCTCGAAGGTGGGCGGGAGCCCGAGCGCGCGGCCGTCCGGGTTGCACCACTGGTGGTCGGAGGTCGGGCCGAGGCCGTTGCGGCTCGTGTCCGCGACGAAGTGCGCGCCGCCGGTCGCCTCGGAGACGGACTCGCCGTAGGCGAGGACGTCCGCGGTGGACTCGAAGTTCGAGGTGTTGAGCGCGAACCCGTCGGCGGACGCCACGTCGGCGGCGACGAGCCGCTCGGCCATGGTGTCGACCGGGTGCCACGCGGAGTGGCCGGCGTCGAGGTACACGATGCCGCCCGCGGCCTTGAGCGTGGCGACGGCGTACATCAGGAGCTCGTTGCGGGTGTCCGCCTCCTCGGAGGAGAGGCAGTCGAGCATGGAGAGGCCGTCCGGCTCGAGGACGAGGATGGCGCTCCGGCCGCCCAGCCCGGCGGCGATGCCGTCGATCCAGGCGCGGTAGGCGTCGGCGTCGGCCGCGCCGCCGGCGGAGTAGCCGCCGCAGTCGCGGTTCGGGAGGTTGTAGACGACGAAGGCGCGCACGCCGCCGTCGGCGTCGGCCTCGTCCACCGCGTCGCGCACGGTGACCTCGACGTCCCCGCTCCAGCCGCCGAGCCACTTGGCCACGGCGTTGCCCGCGATCTTGCGGTAGAGCGCGGCCTCCTCGCCCGTGGCGGCGTCGGCCTCCTGGGCGGCGCGGGACGCGGGGTCGACCCAGAGCGTGAGCCCGGCGAGCGGGTTGTCGGAGGCCGGGGCGGTGTCGCCGGGGCCGGCGGTGTCGTCGCCGGAGTCCGCGGGGCCGGTGTCCGACCCGCTGTCGCCGGGGTCCGTGCCGTCGGTGTCCGAGCCGGTGTCGTCCTCGCTCCCGGAGCCCGGGGGGCGGCCCGGCGCGGGGAGGTCGAGCGCGTCCTTGCCGGGGTCGTCGGAGCCGGAGGAGGCGCCGGCGCAGCCAGCGAGGAGGGACAGGGGGAGCGCGAGGCGAAGGATCATGGAGACTCCGGGCGATTTCAGCCGGTTGAATGTCGGCGACCGCCGGGCGCACCTCGAGCGCCGCCCCGGAGGGGATGGGGCGCGCGGACTCCCCCGGGGCTCCCGTGTGTCCTCCAGAGACACGAGACCGCGGGCTCATGGATGCAAGGGGGTCGCGGGCCGACTGTAAACGTGCCAGTATTTGCTGTCAACGACGCGCGCGCGTCCCGCGGGGAAGGAGGGCGCGCGAGCGGCCGACCGGGGGCGGAAGGCGCGGCGCCGTCGCGCCTTCGAGCGGGTGGCCGCGCCCTGACGGGTCCTTGACGCGCCGAGTCGCGTCCGGTAGTCTCGGGGCCCCGCGGGACGAGCATCCGGGCGTTCGGCCCGACGCTTCCCGCGGGACGGAACCGGCGCGCTCCCGCGACGGGCCCACGGAGACCGCATGCTCCTGCTGCCGAAGAAGGTCGGCTCGTACACGCTGCAGCGCAAGCTCGGGACCGGGGGGGTCGCCGAGAGCTACGTCGGCACGCACGACACCAACGGCGGGCGCCCCGTCGTGGTGCGCCGCGTGCTCCCCTACGTGCTGCGCGACGCCTCCCGGCTCGCGTCGGTGGAGGGGCGCGTCAAGGACCTGCTCGGGGTGCGGCACCCCTTCCTCGTGCACGTGCTCGAGAGCTTCGGAGAGGCGGACGAGCACTACCTCGTCGAGGAGCACATCGACGGGGTGAACCTGGAGAAGGTGCTGGCCTGGTGCCGGCAGCACCAGCGGCACGTGCCGCACAACGTCTTCCTGAACATCGCGACGCAGGTGTGCAACGGGCTCGAGGCGCTGCACGGGCGCACCGGCAAGGGCACGAGCGCCGAGCACGTGCTGCACCTCGCCCTCAAGCCGAGCGCCGTGTTCATCACGCGCGACGGCAAGGTGATGGTCGGCGGGTACGGCCTCACCCGCAGCCCGACGACGCTGCCGCACGGCGGCGTGGCCGGCCCCGTGCCCTCCCGGATGGAGTACCTCTCCCCGGAGCAGACCCACCCGGACCAGAAGCTCACGCCCGCGAGCGACATCTTCTCGCTCGGCGCGCTGCTCTTCGAGCTGCTCACGCTCGACTCGCTCTTCCGCGCGGACTCGAACCTGCAGACGATCCACCGCGTTCGGCGGGCCGAGGTCACGTCGCAGCTGTTGCGCGTGAAGGAGCTGATGCCGGGGCTCGACAAGGTGCTCTACCGGGCCCTGTCGCTCAACCCGCGCCACCGCTACCAGCGGGCGTTCGTGCTCCGCGAGGACCTGCGCGGGCTCATGGCCGGCTACAGCTTCGCGACGATCGCCGAGGACACGCGCACCTTCCTCGCGCCGCTCCTCGAGACGATGGCGCCCCCGCTCTCGGCGGTCGACGCCGCGCCGGACGCGCCCGCGGGCGCGGACAGCTTCTCCGAGACGCCGATCACGCACGTCGACCTCGACCCGATGGCGACGGCGCAGGCGGCCGCGGAGCGGCGCGCGCTGAACCTCGCGCAGCTCGACCCGCTCGCCTACGACCCGCTGGCCTACGACGGGGGCGAGCACACGGAGAACACGTCCCCGCGCGGGGCCGAGGACCCGCCCACCGAGGTGAGCCGCGAGCAGGCGTTCGCGCAGCGCGAGGACATCGACCGCCCCACGCTCCCCGGGCAGGCGTTCGACGAGGTGGTGCCCGAAGGCACGCTCCCGGCCGACGCCCGCCGCGCGCCGCCGGACCCCACGGTGTCATCGCCGGACCTCCACCGCCTGCCGCCGCCGCCCCCGGTGCAGCTCGCGCCCGCCTCGCCCCTGCCGAGCCCGACGCTCTCGCCGATGCACGACATGCCGGCGCCGGACAGCACCGCGGCCTACATCGCCCAGGAGCGCGGAGAGGCCGCGCCGCCGCCTCCCGCCGCGTCGCCCTCCGACACCGCCGCGTTCATCGCCGCCCCGCAGCCGCCGGGCCCGCCGCCCGTCGCGGAGCCCGCCCCGGCCTTCTCGCGCCCGATGCCGCCCCCGTCGTCGGGGCCCGCGCTCTCGCGGCCCATGCCGCCGCCGGGCGCGGCGAAGCCGAAGCCCGTCGCGAGCACCACGGCGGTCCCTGAGTCCGCGCCCGCCCCGGTCCCGGCCCCGCCGGTGCTGCCGGCGCCCGTCGCCGCCGCGCCGCCGCCCCCGGTCGCCGCCGCGCCCCCTCCCGCGCCCGTGTACGACGAGCTGGACACGCCGCCCGCGTCGAGCGGGCGGTCCTGGATCGTCGTCGGCGGCGCGGTCGTCGCGCTCGTCGCCGTGCTCACCTGCGCGGGCGGCGGGTACGTCGCCTGGTCGAGCTTCAACACCCCCGACGAGGAGGTCGCAGCCGCGGCCCCCGCGCCCGCGGCGGCCCCCGCCACCCCCGACGCGGCCGCCGCCGTGATGGCCGACGACGCGCCGCCCCGCGTGGAGCCCGTCGTCGACGAGGCCGCCGACGCCGCGGCCCTCGCGGCCGCCGCCACGCCGGCCGGGGCCCCCGCCCCCGCGGAGACCACGGCCCCCGCGGAGCCCACCACGAGCGCGCCCCCGGCCGTCGCGACCGCCCCGGCGGCGAGCGCGCCCGCGCCGACCCCGACGTCGAGCGCCCGCGCCACGTCGGCCAGCACGTCGTCGAGCGCGCCGGTCGCCGCGGCCACCCCCTCGGGCACCCGGGCCCCCGCGACGAGCTCTTCGGGCTCCTCCGGGAGCGCGTCGAGCTCGTCCGGGTCGAGCGCGTCCGGGTCGAGCGCCCGCACGTCGACCGCCTCCACGGCCCGCGCCTCGGAGCCCGCTTCCGCCCCGCGCACCTCGATCACGTCGACCAGCGCGACCAGCTCGAGCAGCTCGCGTGGCGCCGCCACGAGCGGCGCGCCGGTGCCCACCACGCGGGCGCCGGCCTCGAACACGGCCGCGCGCCCCGAGTCGCGCCCCACGACCACCACCGCGCGCACCGCCGCCCCGACCACGTTCGAGACGCCGGTCGACGTGTCCGTCGAGGAGACGCCGGTGAGCGACCTCGAGCAGTACGTCGACTCCGCGCGCAAGGGCAAGCTCCAGAGCACCGACGTGGCCGTGCTCGAGATGATCGACACGAACGCGCCCGACTACACCCGCTCGCGCGCGCTCCTGCTGATGAACGCCCAGCGCAAGGGCGACGACAAGGCCACCCGCCGCTACCTCGACCAGCTGATGGTGCTCCCCGAGAACCAGTACAACCCGGTCTACCTGACGGACTACGCCCGCTGGCACGTCAACCACGCCGAGTACGACAAGGCGCTCGACAAGGCGAACATGGCGGACAAGCACTGGGCGCGCATCCCGCCGGAGCTCGTGTTCAGCAAGCGCGCCGAGATCTACGAGATCCGCGCCGCCGCCTGGCAGGGCAAGTTCTACAAGTCCGACGAGGACATGGAGCTCCTCGCCAACGCGATCAAGGGCTGGGAGCAGTACCGTCAGCACGTCTCGACGAAGTCGCGCACCGACCTCCAGAAGCGCGCCGACGCCGAGCTCGCCCGCCTCCAGGACATCCGGGAGAAGCTGCAATGAACCGCCGCACCGTGCTCGCCTTCGCCGCCGCGCTGCTCTTCGCCCCGAGCACCGCCTGGGCCGGCAAGCACTCGATCTCCGGCACGCTGCTCGACCGCAACGGCGAGCCGCTCGAGCGCGTGAACGTCACGCTCTCCCCGGGGAACGTGGAGATCATCACGGACGAGACCGGGAAGTTCCTCGTGGACTACCTGCGCGACGAGGAGGGCAACCGCGTCCGCCTCGGGAAGCGCACCGAGTACACGGTGACCTTCTTCAAGGTCGGCTACCACGAGGAGAAGGTCACCTTCTTCTACAAGCGCGGCGAGCACGTGCTCGAGCCCGTCACGCTCAAGGAGGAGACGATCAAGGTCGACCCCTCCTCCGACAACATCGACCCCGCCGGGGTCACCAACCGCCAGCAGGACGCCGGCGGGTCGTACGAGGGCGAGTAGTGTCCGAGCCCCGCGCGGCCGCCTTCGCCGCCCTCGCCCTCCTCCTCGCCGGCTGCGAGGACGCGGGCGACGTCGCCACCGCCGCCCCCTCCCCCCTCGACCGCACGTGGATCGCCACGATCGTGGCCGAGCCCGCGCGCTTCCAGGCGCTCGTGGACGCCGACCGCGCCGGCTGGGTGGCGCTCCACAAGAACGACTGGAACGCCGCGGCCACCGGCACCGGCCCCGCCGCCAAGCGCGCCGCCGCCGAGCTCGGCGTGCTCCACGCGGTGCTCGCCGAGACCTCGAACCACGCCTGGCGGGCGCTGGGCGCCACCTGGGAGCAGCGCGGGCACTTCCCCACCGACAGCGTGCTGCCGCGGCTCATCGCGCTCGCGTCCAAGGACGCCGGGGACGCCACGGCGGCCGCGCGCTGGGAGGGCCTCCCCGGCCGCGCCGACCCCGCGCTCGACGCGCGCGTGGCGCTCCACGGGCAGGTCCGCAAGGGCGAAGGCGACCGCGCCGCGCTCCTCGCCGCGGCCACGCGCCCGCTCCTCGAGGAGCCGCTGCAGGACGGCAAGCGCCCCTTCTGGGACCCGATGCTGCACCTCACGCTCTCCCAGAGCTACAGCCGCGTCGTCACCACGGGCTACCCGACCGACCCGCTGGAGCGCTCCGTCTTCTCGGGCGCCATCGACCCCGCGGACGGCTCCCCGGGTGCCTCCTACGCCGCCCTGGGCCTGGCCGTGCCCCCCACCGACGACGTCGACGCCTGCCGCGAGACCGTGCGCGCCTTCGACCGCCAGCTCGACGCCTGGAAGCCCGCGCTCGCCGCGACGGCGTCCGACGACGGCAAGGCGATCCTGAACGACCTCCGGCTCGTCGAGGGCCTGCGCGCCCGCGCCGTCGTCGACTGGGCCGTGGACGCGCTCGCCGCCGGGCACCCCCGCTGCGCGCTCGCGATGGCCGAGATGGCGCTCGACCACGAGCACCCGCGCGAGGTCACCCCTACGAACCCCCCCACCCTGTTCGCCGTCCTGGCGCAGGCGAACCTGCGGACCGGCCGCACCCGCGAGGCGCTCGACGCCCTCGAGGTGCTGGTCACCCCCTTCCCCGAGACGACGGGCCTGGACGAGACGGTGGGCGACCTCGCCGTCCTGACCGGGCTCGACCGCGCCGGCGACTCCCGAGAGAACTGACGATGTCCCGTTCGTGGATGCTGCTCTCCCTCGCGCTCTTCGCGCTCCCCGCCACCGCGGCGAACCTCCGCTACGCGGAGGACCAGGCCCCCGCGATCGTCAACCCGCTCTTCGGCTCCACCATGGCCGAGGCCCGCGTGAACGAGCTCCTCTTCGACGGGCTCTACACGGACAACCAGGACCTCGCGACCACGCCCAACCTCGCGTCCACGGCCGAGCTCTCGCCCGACAAGACCGAGATGACGATCACCCTGCGGGACGACGTGACCTGGCAGGACGGCACGCCGTTCACCGCCAAGGACGTGGTCTTCACGATCCAGGCGATGCAGGACAAGGGCACGGCGTCGACCGAGGCCGGCCGCGTGGCGTTCATCAAGGCGGCCTCCGTGGTGGACGACCACACGGTCAAGCTCAAGTTCGCCCGCCCGGAGGCGCGCCCGGAGGACAAGCTCCTCTTCAAGGTCCTGCCGGCGCACGCCTTCACCGCCACGGCGGTCAAGCGCACGGACACCTTCCGCAACAAGCCCGTCGGCACCGGGCCCTGGAAGCTCGTCAAGTACAACGAGGACAACTCGATCACCTTCGCGCAGAACGGCGACTACCGCGGCAGCGTCGGCATCTCCGAGGTGACGATGCGCGAGGTGTCCGACAAGAACTACCAGGCGAAGCTGCTCCTCTACGAGTCGCTCGAGGGCCTCGTGCGCGTGCTCCCGCGCGACCTCGCGATGCTGCAGAACAACCGCAAGGTCGAGCTCTACCCCTACCAGACCAACTCCTGGTGGTACGTGGGCTTCAACCTCGACCGCGCACCATTCGACGACCCGAACGTGCGCAAGGGCCTCTCCGCGCTCGTGAACGTGGAGGGCCTCCTCGCGCCCGTCGGCACCGGCGACCTGCTCTCCGGCCCCTTCGTGAAGTCGAGCCCCTACTACAACCACGAGGTCACCCCGACCGCCCACGACCCCGCGGCGGCCGAGCGCTACCTCGGCGCGGCCGGGTACACGAACACGGGCGGCGCCTGGACGAAGGGCGGCAAGCCGCTGACCATCCGCATCGCGGCGCACCAGTCGCTCGAGAGCGCGCAGGAGGTCGCCATCAACCTCCAGAGCCAGCTCCAGAGCGCCGGGCTCACCGTGAACGTCGAGTTCCTCGACGACGCGGCCTGGAAGAGCCGCGTGTGGAAGGACCACGACTTCGACCTGATCCTCTCCCAGTGGACCTTCGACCGGAACGAGGACATCCGCGACCAGTTCTACAGCACCGGCGCGCGAAACTTCACGTCCTACGAGAACAAGGAGGTCGACGCGCTGCTCGACAAGGCGCGCGACGCGACCGACCCCTACGTGCGCAAGACCGCGCTCCGCGACGTGCACCGCCGCGTGCACGAGGACGCGCCCATGCTGTTCCTCTGGACGCTCGACAGCTACGCCGCGCTCTCCGTGAAGGTGAAGAACGTGGTCGTGCACCCCTTCTACTTCTTCACGTTCGCCCCCGGCTGGCAGATGAAGTGAGCGGGGGTGCCCGGCTGATCGTGGCCGTGCTCTCCCGCGTCGCGACGTTCTGCGCGACCGTGCTCGGCGCCGTGCTCCTGGTCGAGCTGCTCCTCGCGCTCGCGCCGGGGGACGCCATCGATCTGCTCCCGAACGCCGCGGAGCTCCGGCCCACGCTCGCCGCCGAGTGGGGGCTCGATCGGCCGCTCCCCGAGCGGCTCGTCGCGACGGTCGCCCGAATCGCCCGGGGCGATCTCGGCACCTCGCTGACGTGGCGGCCCGGCGCGTCCGTCGCCACGCTGGTCGCCGACACGGGGCTCCGCTCGCTGGCGCTGCTCGTGCCGGCGCTGGTGCTCGGCGTCGGCACTTCCGTGGCGCTCGGAGCGTGGAGCGCGCGCGGCGGGGCGCGGCTCTTGCGCGTGGTGCAGGTGGTGTCCGTGGTGCCCGCGTTCCTCGCCGCGTACGTGCTCGTCATGGGCATCAACGCGGCCACGTGGGCGCTGATCGAGCGCGGCGCCATCCCGCGCCCGGAGTGGTTCGCGCTGCCCGACACGCCGAGCCCGCTGCGCACCGCGCTCGCCGTGGCCGTGCTCGCCGTGGCGTCGGGCGGCCTCACCGAGATGCACGCCGCCTGCGACGCCGAGCTCCGCCGCCTCCGCGCGGCCCCCTTCGTCGAGGCGGCCCGCGCCCGCGGCGCCCCCACCTGGCCCATCGTCCTGCACAACCTGCTGCCCCCCCTGGCCGACATCGCCGCGTCCCGCGCGGCCTGGCTCCTGGGCTCGCTCGTCGTGGTCGAGAAGCTGCTCCTGTTCTCGGGCGCGGGCGCCGCCCTGTGGCAGGCCTGCCGCCTGCGCGACTACCCGCTCGCCATCGGCATCACCGTGGTCGCGGCCGTCGTGGTCGCGGGCGCGCGGCTCGTGGCCGACGTGTTGCGGCTGGCCGTCGATCCGCGGCTGAGGGAGGCCCGGTGAGCGTGGCCGCCCTCCGGGTCGAAGCGCCCCCACCGACCCGCGCCCCCCGCCGCCCCGCCGCGGTCGTCGGCGGCGTGCTCCTCGGCGCGGTGCTCGTCGCGTGGCTCGTGGCGCTCGTGGCCCCCTACGACGTCGTCGCCGACGTGGATCCCGCCCGGGCCAGCCTCGGCGCCGGCGCCGCGCACCTCCTCGGCACCGACCACATGGGCCGCGACGTGGCCTGGCGACTCCTGCTCGGGAGCCGCGCGTTCGTCGGCCCCGGCCTCGCCGCCGCGCTGATCGCCGGGGTGCTCGGGGGGGTCGGCGGCGCGCTCGCGGGCTGGTTCGGGGGGCCGGTCGCGGCCGCGGTGCGCTACGG
Source organism: uncultured Enterobacteriaceae bacterium (assembly GCA_964457335.1). GTDB lineage: Bacteria > Myxococcota_A > UBA796 > UBA796 > SXON01 > CAJBVW01. The sequence continues at coordinate 9,663 of CAYWGD010000138.1, forward strand.
GACCACCGTGGTCGCGTCGGTGCCGCGCTTCGTGCTCGTGCTGCTCGCCGGGTCGATCTTCGGGGCCGACGCCGCCGTGCTCGCCGTCGCCACGGGCGTCGCCTGCGCGCCCGCGCTCGCCGACGCGCTGCACGCCCGCATCGAGGACCTCCGCCGCGCCGAGTTCGTGCTCGCCCTGCGCGCGCACGGCGTGCCCGAGGGCCGGATCCTCTGGTGGCACCTCGTGTGGGTGAACGGTCGCGGTGTCTGCGCCCGCAACCTGTTGTCCGCGTTCGGGTTCTTCCTCGTCGTCGAGACCACCCTCTCCTACCTCGGCGGCTTCGGCGTCCAGGAGCCCACCCCGTCGTGGGGCAACATGCTGGCGTTCGAGTTCGGCATCCCCGACGGGAACCCGCTCGCCTGGATCGCGCCCGCCGCCGCCATCTGGGCCGGCATCCTCGGCACCGCGCTGCTCGGCCAGGACCTCGGCCTGCGGGAGGGCGGCCATGGATGAGCTCGTCGCCGAGCACCTCCGCATCGTGGCGGGGCCGCGCACGCTCGTCGAGGACGCCTCGGTCCGCGTCGGCGCCGGCGAGATCGTCGCGCTCGTCGGCTCGTCCGGCTCCGGCAAGACGATGACCGCCCGCGCGCTCCTGGGGCTCGTCCCCGTCGCCCCGGGCGTCGTCGACGGTCGCATCCGCGTCACGACGGGCGGCCGCACCGTCACGCCCACCACCGAGGGCGACTTCCGCCCCCTGCGCGGCGGCACCATCGGGCTGCTCTGGCAGGACGCGCGCGGCGCCTTGGACCCGCTCCGCACCGTGGGCGCGCAGGTCGCGGAGGCCGCCCGCCTCGCCGGCGAGACCCCGCGTGTCGAGGACACGCTCGCCCGCGTCGGCTTCCCCGACCCCGCGCAGGTCGCCCGCCTGCACCCGCACCAGCTCTCCGGCGGCATGGCCCAGCGCGCCGCCCTCGCCGTCGCGCTCGCGCGCAAGAGCCGCTTCCTGCTCGCCGACGAGCCCACCACCGGCCTCGATCCCTCCGTCCAGCGCGGCATCCTCGCGCACCTCGCCGAGATCGCGCTCGCCGGCGTCGGCATCCTCTTCGTCACGCACGACCTGCGGCTGTTGCCCGGCTTCGCCCACCGCGTCGTGGTCATGGACGCCGGCCGCACCGTCGAGGAGGCGCCCTCCCCCGCCGCCCTCACCGGCCACGGCCGCGCGCTGCTCGACGCCACGCGGAAGATCGCCGGAGGTGTGCTCTGACGGGCGCGTCCCCCCGCGCCGCCGCGCCTTCGTGCCGACGGAAACCCACGTGCGCGGGGGGCCGGTCCCCTGCGGGCTCGGCGCAGAGCGCCTCGGTCGGCGCGTCTCGGCCGCTCCGCGGCCTCGGGCGCCGGACCGGCCGCGCGCACGCGGCCGCCCTCCGGGCACCTCGCGCGGCCCGTATGCGGTGTCAGGAATGGATCATTGACACCTGTCGCGCCCGGAGGCGCCCCGCGTGACGCCCCTCCTCTCCATCCGCGGCCTCCGCAAGCTCTACCGCCCGCCCGGCTTCGGCTCGGCGCCCACGGTGGCCGTGGCGGGCGTGGATCTCGAGGTGTGGCCCGACGAGGTCGTCGGCCTCATCGGCGAGAGCGGCTGCGGCAAGACCTCGCTCGTCCGCTCCGCGCTGGGGCTCTTGCCCCGCGACGGCGGCGAGGTGCGCGTGCTCGGCGAGGACCCGGAGCGCCTCGGGCCCCGCGCCCGCGCGGACCTGCGGCGGCGCGCGCAGCTCCTCCTGCAGGACCCCGCCGCGTCGCTCAACCCGGGCCTCCGCATCCGCGAGACGCTCGCCGAGTCCGCGCGTCTCCACCGCCCGGGCGCGGCCGACGCGGTGCCCGAGGCCCTCGCGCGCTTCGGGATCGACCACCGCGCGGACGCCCGCCCCCACGAGCTCTCCGGCGGCGAGAAGCGCCGCGTCACGCTCGCCATGTTGTGGCTCGCCGACCCCGTCCTCACCGTGGCCGACGAGCCCACCTCCGGGCTCGACGCCGCCCGCAAGGCCGACCTCCTCGACCTCCTCCTCGCCCGCCGCCGCCCCGGCGCCGGGCTCCTGCTCATCTCCCACGACCTCCCGCTCGTGCTCTACGCCTGCACGCGCGTGGTCGTCATGGGCGCGGGCCAGCTCGTCGACGCGTTCACGCCCGCCACGCTCCACGCCGGCCCCCGCCACCCCCTCACCCGGCGCCTCCTCTGGGCGGCCGGCATGCTCCCGGAGCCCGCATGATCGCGGTTTCGCTCCTCGGCGCGCTCCTGGCCCCGGCGTTGGCCCAGGAGGCCCCGAGCGCCCGCCACCACGTCGCCCAGGCCCGCCAGTTCGTGAAGAACAAGTGGTACGAGGACGCCGCCGCCGAGCTCGAGAAGGCGCTCGCCGCCCCGGGAGGCGCGGAGAGCTTCGAGGCCCACTGGCTCGGCGCCCAGGTGTACTACGAGCTCGTCGACGTCGACCGCGCCGTGTCCCTGGCCGACCGCGCGGCGACGCTCGCCCCGAACGCCGACGCCCGCGAGCAGGCGGCCAACTACGCCTCCTTCCTCCGCCAGACCTTCGGCGCCGTCGAGATCCGCGGCCCCGAGGCGGGGATGCGCTCCCGCCTCCAGATCGAGAGCGCCTCGGTGATCTTCGACGCCGACCTCAAGCGGCTCGTCAACAAGGTGGCGCTCCGCGCGCGCGACGGCGCCGCGCTCCCCGCGCGCCTCTCGCTGCCCGCCGGCGACTACCTCGTGAACGGCGTGCCCGTCACCGTGCCCGCGGGCGGCACCGGCACGGTGAAGCTCGAGATGCGGCAGCTCGGCGCGCGCGGCCTCGCGGCGCTCCAGGTGACGCGGCTCGAGATCGCCGCGGGCACGAGCGTGCTCTTCGGCGAGCGCGTGGACAACCTCGACAGCGGCGGCGCCTTCGAGCTCGCGTTGACCGTGCCCGCGGGCCCCGTGCTCCTCGGCGCGGTCGGGACCTGGGACCTGCGGAGCTACCGCGCCGCTGGCAGCGAGACCGTCACCGACCTCAGCACCTGGAGCGGCGGCGTCCGCGTCGGCCGCGAGCTCGCGCTGGGCGGGCCGCTCGGCGTGCGCCCGTCCATCGGGGTGCGCTACGGGCTCGTCCCCGGCATCGCGCTGGGCTGCCAGGAGTCCGCGTCCCAGCTCACCTGCGCGCCCGACGACCCCGCCGAGGAGGTCCGCATCTACGCGCTCGGGCGCGCCGTCACCCCCTTCGCCGAGCTCTCGCTCGAGTACCGCGAGGCCGGCCGCACGACCGCGCTCGGCGTCGGCGTGAAGGTCGTGGCCGAGCAGCACGTCGGCACGATCGCCAACCCCGGCGAGGCCGTGCTCCACGACGCCCCCGACACCACCCTCCCCTACGTCGCCGAGCCCGCCACCTGGACCGCCACCGGGGTACGGCTGCTCGCCAACCTCAGCCTCGCGTTCTGACCGGAGCTCCCCGCATGTTGCTCGCGCTCGTCTCGCTCACCTACGCCCAGGCCGTGCGCGTCTCGCCGGACTTCGCCGGGAATTGCCAGGTCCCCAGCTGGTCGCCCGACGGGAACCAGCTCGCCTGGGAGGTGAACTACCACGACCGGAAGGTGGTCGAGCTCTACGTCTCCGCCGGCGCGCCCGGCGCCGCGCCCCGTCGTGTCGCGCCCGTCACCCGCGGCGCGAGCGCCATGACCGCCGGCTTCGAGACGGCGTCGACCGAGACCGTCTCCCACGAGCTCTCCTGGTCCCCGCCCGCCATGAAGCGCTTCGTGTACGCCTCGAGCGGCACCACCCAGGACTACGACCTCTACATCGACGGCGGCGGCCCGGTCGCCGCGGCCCCCGGCGCCGACGGGACGGCGGCCTGGAGCCCGGACGGCAAGTGGATCGCCTTCACCTCGGCGCGCACCGGCCAGGGCGACCTCTACATGCTCGACGTCAACACGATCGAGAAGGCGCCGCTCAAGCTCTCCGGGGACCCGACGGCGTCGGAGCTCTTCGCCGCCTGGAGCCCGGACAGCCAGAAGCTCGCGTTCGTCGGCCACACCAAGAAGGGCGACAACGTCTACGTCGTCGAGAACATCGCCTTCCCCGCGCCGCGCCCGCTCACCGCCTGGGAGCACACCAACACCCGCCCCACGTGGAGCCCGGACGGCACGATGGTGGCGTTCTTCTCGAACCACAGCGACATCGACCGCTTCGACCTCTACGTGACCCCGCTCAACGGCACGCCCACGCTCGTCGCGACCGACGTCGTGATGAACGACGACGGCCCCGCCTGGACCCCCGACTCGAAGCACCTCGTCTACGTGAAGCGCGACGAGGCCAACTTCGACCCGGTATACGCCGCGCCGGTCCGCCAGCCCTCGCAGGCGCGCGTCGTCGCCACCGGCACGGTGGGCAACGGCGACCTCGACGTGGTCAAGCGCGCCGACGGCAAGGTGTGGCTCGCCGTGGTCGCGCAGGGGCTGACCGACGACAAGAAGCGGGACTTCAAGAAGGTGTACGTCCTCCCGCTCGCCGGCCTGCCGTAGACCACGCGCGGCAGGCGACCGGAAGGCGCGCGGCCCCGCCGCGCGGCTCGGCGCGACCCGACGCCGGCAGGCGGCGGGGCGGGCCAGCCGAGGGCCTCCGGCCCGAGCCTGGAGGGCACCGACGGCGCCGTCTCGGCGCCGGGCCGCCCGGATCTACACGGGCTCCTTCTTCGGCGGCACGTCCACGATCACGCGGTCGCCCGCGGTGTCGACCGACCGCACCTCGCCTTCCCCTCCGGGCGGTGCCTGCACCGTCACGATCTCCTCGCGGACCACGACGTAGTGCTCGCCGGCCGCGCGCTTCCCGAAGAAGCGGCCGCTGTCGTAGTCGGCGCGGGCGTAGCGCCCCTCGTCGCCGCCGAAGAGCGCGGCCTCGCGCGCCTCGTCGAACGTGGCGGCGTCGTACTCCGGGAAGCCCATGAGCCCCGCCACCGAGGAGACGCCGTCCAGGTAGACCCGGTCGCGCTTGTCGTCGAGGCGCGCCCGCCCGATGGGCACGAGCACCTCGTGCCGCCGCCCGAGCCCGAGGAAGGTCCGACCCACCGCCGCCACGAGGTAGCGCACCTTCCTCGCCTGCGTGTCGACGATGAGCTCGCGCGTCTCGCCGAGGTGCACGTCGCCGTCGCCGTAGATCTCCCAGCCGCGGATGTCCGGGTTCCCCGGCGCCACGCGGTAGTCGTCGAGCTCCCGGAGCGCCGCGAGCCGCTTCACCCCCGTCCCCTGGACCGCCATCGTCTCCTCCTCCGAGCCTGGGCGTTGCGCCCTCGAAATTCCGTAGGCACGGAGGGGCGGCCGAGGTCCGAAAGACGTCAGTTCCCCGGTCGGGACTGGGTCGCCCAGAACCGCGCCTCGACGCGCGCCCGGTAGGCGACCAGGTTCGCGTGCCCGGCCATCGCCGCCTTCGTGCGGCTCTCCCCGGGGAACGCGAGGACGCTCGCCACGGAGGCGTACACGGCGGCGTCGACCGAGGTGGGGCTCTCCCCGCAGAACCACGGCCGGTCGCCGAGGAGCGCGGCCAGGGCGTCCACGTCGGCGACGCCGAAGGTGTCGATCTCGTCGGGGGTGTGTCGCCCCGTGCCCTGGGTGCGCAACGCGGCGCGCATGTCCCGCCGGATCATCGGCAGGATCAGCCGGCCGATCACCGGCGGCAGGAAGCCGAGGAACACCGGGCGGTAGTGGGCGAAGTTGGCGTCGACCACCCAGCGGTCGTGCGCGAGCACCCAGTAGGTGCCCTCCTCCAGCATGCGGCGGACGGCGTGGGCGCGGGCCCGCTCCTCCGCGGAGAGGTGGTCGTCCAGCGTGAGGCCGTACACCCGCGCCAGGTGCGCCTGGATGAGCTGGGAGTCGCCCATGCGGCGCCCCTCGTGCTCGATGTACGGGACCTTGCCCTTGGGCGAGCGCATCGGGTCGGCGAGCCGCACCTCGTAGGGCAGGCCCGCGATGCGGAGCCAGGTCTGGAGCTTGACGCAGAACGGGCTCACGCTCGGGAGGCCCCATGCGCCCGGCACCTGGTAGAGGACGATCCCGGGCGCGGCCGCGCCGGGCTGACCCGCGCGCGGCGCGTCCACGCTACACCGCGGCCCGGCGCAAGTAGAGCACCCCGGCGAGGAGCCAGGCGGCGAGGACGGCGAGGCCGAGGGGGGAGATCGCGTGGGCGTGCGGCGTGGCGTCCGGATGGGCGGCCGCGAGCGAGACGAAGGCGAGCATCCGCGCCTCTAACCCGACCGCGCGAAACGGGCGGCCCGCGGCGTCAGGCCCGGCGCACCGCCCAGGCCAGGATGGCGACGGCGCCGAACAGCCAGAGGCCCGACCAGACGAGCGCCGGCACCCCCGTCAGGCCGGCCAGGATCGCCGCGTCGCCCCGTCCCAGGTCGGACAACACGTCCCGCACCGCGTCGGCCACCACGAAGAGCCCGACGCCGCGCAACACGAGTTGGCAGGTTCGATGGGATGTCTTCCACGACAGCGCCACCAGCGCCACGGCGACGAGCGCGGTGTAGAGGAACCCGAAGGAGAGCAGCGGCACGTACACGAGCGCGAGGGAGGCGAGCGCGCCGAGCAGGAAGCAGGGGCCGCGGGACGCCGTGGGGGCCGCGGTGAGCGCGAGGCCCGCGAGCAGCGAGCCCAGGTACCCGCCGTGGAGGATGAGGAAGTGGATGCCGCCGCGGGAGAGCGTGTGGCCGCTCTCCTCCGCCCGGACCGCGATCTCGACCACGTCCCCGCCCGTCAGCACCGTCACGAGCGCGTGCCCGCCCTCGTGGAGCAGCACCGTGAGCAGGCGGAGCGGGTACACGAGCGGCGCCGCGTACCAGCCGGCGAGCACGGCGAGGAGCACGCCCCCGACGAGGCCCAGCTTCCCCAGCCCGCCCTGGCCGCCCCCGCGCCCGGCGCCGCCGACCCGACGCAAGGCGCCGCCGAGGCGCGGCTCGGCGCGGGTGGGCTCCCGCTCGCGCACGCGGCTCATCGGGCGAGCCCGCGATGCGACGGCGCGGCGCGGCGACGACGCGCCACCAAGACCGCCACGAGCCCGAGGCCGGCGCTCCCGCCACCCAGGCCGCCCGCGCCCGCGCACCCGCACGAGGCCGGCTCCGCGGGCGCGGCGCACGCGTCGTCCAGCGCGTCGATGGTGCGGCGCGCCTCGGCGGCGCGGAGCACCCAACGTTCGGGGTCGAGCTCCACGGACACCGGCTCCGCGTCGACACACCGGCTCTCCGCGACGATGTCGCCCGCCACCTCCAGGCGCACGTCCTCCCAGGTCCCGTCCGCGTAGGTGACACGCATCGGCACGGGCATCCGGAGGTCCGGGAGGTCCTGCTCCACGACCAGGTCGAGCTGCCACCCCTCCCCCGCCCGCCGCGCCGCCCACCCCCAGGTGTAGGTGGGCTCGCCCACGCCGTACACCCACGGGTCGAAGAACCAATCCAGGTCCTCGCCGGTCGACGCCTCGAAGGAGGCCTGCAGGTCGGCCGTGGTGGCGCTGCCCAGGCGGAACTCCGCCTCGTACGCGCGCAGCGCCGCGAAGAAGGCCTCGTCGCCCAGCACCCCGCGGAGCATGTGCACCACGAGCCCGCCCTTGTCGTACACCACCCCGCCCCACATGTAGAGCGGGTCGTAGAGCGGAAAGCGCCCCTCGAGGTCCTGCCACTCGAAGAACGCGGCGGCCAGCCACTCCGCGTAGGCGCGCCGGCCCTCCGCCCCGTAGAGGTGCTCGTACCAGAGGAGCTCGGTGTAGGTGGCGAAGCCCTCGTTGAGCCAGATGTCGGCCCAGTCGGCGAGCGTGACATCGTTGCCCCACCAGTGGTGGCCGAGCTCGTGTGCGTTGACCAGCGCGGCGTCCTCGGTGCCCACGAGCGTGTCCGAGAACGTGACACAGGTCGTGTGCTCCATCGCGGTGGAAAACGGCGCCACCGCGTTGCCGTAGCTCGGGAAGGCGTAGGGCCCGTAGAGCTCGGAGAAGTGCGCGAGCATCTCCGGGGTGTCCGCGAACGCCGCCTCCGCCTCGGCCTCGCGGCCACGGTAGGCCCAGGTGGTGACCGGGATGTCCCCGGGCTCGGTGGTGACGGTGTAGTCCGCGAGGTGCACGACCATGAGGTAGGTCGCGATCGGCTCGGCGAGGTGCCAGCGCCAGGTGGTCCAGCCGTCGGCCGAGCTGCTCCCCTCCAGCGCGCCGTTGGCCGCGACCACGAGGTCGTCCGGCGCGGTGACGATCCAATCGAGCGTCGCCTTGTCGGCGGGGTGGTCGTGCACCGGGAGCCACGTGCGCGCCCCGACGGGCTCGTGGAAGCTGTAGATCGCCTCGCCCCACTGGATGCCGTTGGGCCGCGCCTCGCCGTAGGTCCACTCGACCTCGACCACCGCGGTGTCCCCGGCGGGTGACACCATCAGCGTGTCGTCCGCGACCACGGGTGTCACCTCCACGCCGTCCACGCGCACGGCCCCGATCACCGGCCCGTCGGCGTGGAGCACGAGGTCGCCCGCGCCGGCGCGCGTGGCCTCGATCGTCGCGCGCCCGGTGACCAGGCGGGCGGTCGGATCGATGCGCACGTCGAGCGTGTAGTGCGTCACGTCCCAGCCCTCGGCGGCGTGTGGCGGTGGCGCGGCCTCCGACACGGGGAGCGGCGCGCCCGGGTGCTTGAACACCTCGCGGGCGGCGGCCGCGTCGACCCCGCCCGCGAGCGCCTCCGGCCGCGGGAGCGCCAGGGCCGGCGCGAGCGCCAGGAGCGCGACCAACGCTAGCGGTCCAGCACGTGCCGGTCGAGCACGAACGTCGTGAACGTGCCCTCCAGCACCACGCGGTCGCCCACGCGCGCCGTCACCTTGACCACGTGCTTCCGCCCCTTGGCCTCCACGCGCTCGGCCTCGGCCTCGACCACCTCGCCCACCCGCACGGGCGCCACGAAACGCGTGTCCGCCGCGCCGAGGACCACGTTCGGGTCGTCGACCGCGAGCATGGCCGCGTAGTCCGCGAGCCCGAACACGAAGCCGCCGTGCACGAGCCCGCGCTCGTCGGCCGCCATCGCGGGGGCGGTGACGAGGCGAGCGGTCGCGCGCCCCTCGGCCAGGGCCACGGGCGCGCCCACGAGGGCGGGGTCGATGCGGAGGTGGGTGTTCGGGCTCATCGGGGACCGGGGTTCGCGCCCCCGTATGCCGGGGGCCGAGGCCGCGCGACGCGGGTTGGGCGCGACCCCCGGCGAAGCGCCGGGGGTCGGAGCCTTCCGGGCTCGCGGCGGAGCCGCTCGGCTGGCGCGCCCCGCCGCCTGCCGGCGGCGTG
>CAYWGD010000139.1:0-13683 GCA_964457335.1 uncultured Enterobacteriaceae bacterium
TGCGCGACTCCGCTCGCGCCGCCGCGCGCCGGCAGGTCCCGCCCGGCCCACCACGCGACCCCGACCAGCGCGAGGACGAGCGCGGCGACGACCGGGCGCTTCATCCCGGCAGGATAGCGCGGGCACCCGAGCCGCCGCCGCCCCGCCCCGGCACCGTGGCCGCCGCACCGGCCGCCCGTCCGCGGGCGGTCCGGGTGCCCCGAACCCCCGCCCCTCCAGCTCGTCCCCGTGCTCCGCGGGCGGTCCGGGTGCCCCGAACCCCCGCCCCTCCATCTCGTCCCCGCGCTCCGCCGGCGGTCTGTCGAAAAATCGTCAAGAACCGGGTGCGGGTGGAAGAAACCGGCGCCACCCTGATCGAGGCCGGCCCCGCCCGGGACCTCCGGGAGTCCGCGCCTCGCTCCTCCCCTTCGCCCCGGTTCACCTCCATGCGCCTCCGCCCGATCGTCGTCACCCTGATCGCGCTCGCCACCCCCGTCGCCCACGCGGCGCCGCCCTCGCCGGCGCGTCCACCGCGTGCGCTCTCCGACCTCGGAGAGGCCGCCGACCCCGCGCCGCTCGCCGACGCGGTGGCCGCCTACGAGGCGAAGAAGCCGCAGACCGCGGCGTACGAGCTGCACGCGCTCCTCCGGGAGGGCGCGTGGCCCGACCACGAGGGCAAGATCACCTACTTCCTTGCGCTCTCGTTGTCGGACCTGGGCATGAGCCGGGCCGCGGAGCACCACCTGGCGCAGGTGGCGAAGCGCGGCCCGTCGGACCCGTGGTTCTCCCTCGCGGTGTCGCGCCTCGCGGCGATCGCCTCCCGGACGGGGGACGACACCACGCTCGCGCGCCTCGCCGCCCGCATCCAGCCGGACGACGCGCCGCCCGCGGCGCGGGACGCCCTCACCTACCTCCGGGGCGTGCGGCTCTACGAAGCGGGCGAGCTCTCCGCCGCGCGCGCCGCGCTCGCGAAGGTGTCGCCCTCCTCCGAGCTCCACCCGCGCGCCCGCTACCTCACCGGCGTGCTGCTGAACCGCCAGGACCGCCTGAAGAGCGCCGCGAAGGCCTTCCGCGAGGTGGCCGGCGTCGACGGCGGGACGCCGCGCACCGCCCGCGAGGAGCAGCTCCGGGACCTCGCGGTGCTCGACCTCGGGCGCATCCACTACGGCGTCGGCCAGTACGACACCGCGGACGCCTGGTACGCCCGCGTCCCGAAGGGGTCCGCCTACTGGCCGCAGAGCGTGTTCGAGAGCGCGTGGGCGAACTTCCTGCTGAACGATCCGGGGCGCACGCTGGGCCAGGTCCTGTCGCTGCAGGCGCCGTCGATCGCGGAAGGCGCGTTCCTGCCCGAGGCGCCGATCCTCGCGGCGCTGACCTGGTTCCAGCTGTGCGAGTACGCCGAGGTGAGCGCCTCGCTCGACCGCTTCGAGGCCCGCTACGCGCCGATGCACGCGGAGATGGGCCAGCTGTTGAAGGGCTACGCGACCGAGGAGGGGAAGGCGCGCGCCGGCGAGGCGTTCGACCGCTACTTCGGCCCGCGTCCCGCCGAGACGGTGCTGCCGCAGGGGCTGTTCGCGCGGCTCCTCCGCGACCGGGAGCTCGAGGGCGCGGTGCAGCGGCTGCGCGCGATCGACGCGGAGGAGGCGCTCGTGCGCGCCCAGAAGGCCGCGTGGCGCGACACCGTCGGCGAGGACGTGCTGGCCGTGCTCGCCGCGGACCGCGAGCGGACGAAGCGGCGCGGCGGGCTCGCGTTGTTGCGCCAGGTGGCGGACACCCGGACGTACCTGGGCGAGCTCCTCGGCCAGGCGGACATCCTGCGCTTCGAGCACGCCGACACGAGGTGGCGCAACATCGACCGCGACCGCTACACCTACGTCGAGCCCGAGCGCAGCCGCCCAGACACGCCGTTCGCGGTGTCCACGGACAAGGTCTACTGGCCGTTCAACGGCGAGTTCTGGGAGGACGAGCTGGGCTCGTACCGCTACGCCGTCTCGTCGAGCTGCCGCTAACCGGCCACCCGCACGAGCCAGCGCTCGGTCAGCTCCCGCGCGATCTGCGTGAACTGCTCGCCGGACATCGGCTTCACCAGGTAGTGGTTCGCGCCGAGCAGGCGGGCCACGTCGCGGTCCTCCAGGCGACCGGACGAGGAGAAGAGCACGATCGGCGTCGCGTCGAACTCACGACGCTGCCGCATCCAGTGCACGACGTCGAGGCCCGAGAGCAGGGGGAGGTTGAAGTCGAGCAGGACGAGCGTGGGCAGCGGGTAGCGGGCGCGGTCGACGTAGGGGCCCTCTCCGCCCAGGTAGTCGAGCGCCTCGCGCCCGTCCTGCACCACGACGAGGCGGACCTGGGGAGCGATGCGGGCCAGCGCCAGCTCCATGAAGATGGCGTCGTTCTCCTCGTCCTCGGCGTACAGGATGGTGGCCTTCATCTACGGGTTCTCCTGTACACCGCGTAACTCGAGCCAGAACCGGCTTCCCTGTCCAGGCTCGGATTCCACGCCTACGCGGCCGCCCATTCGCTCCGCCACCTTCTTGACGAGCGCCAGTCCGAGGCCCGTCCCCTCGTAGTGGCGGTTCGCCCGCTGGAAGAGCCCGAAGATGCGCGTGCGCATCTCCGCGGGCACGCCGATGCCGTCGTCCTCCACCCAGATGCGCACGACGCCGTCGCGACGCTCGCCCCACACGCGCACCCGCGCCTCGGTGCCCGGCCGTACGAACTTCACGGCGTTCGTGAGCAGGTTCGAGAAGCACTGCGTGAGCCCCGCCTCGTTGGCGAGCACCGGCGGGAGCTCCCCGTCGACCGTGATGCGGTCCCGCACCGAGTAGAGGTCCGGGTAGGAGTCGAGCATGCCGCGCAGGAGCGGCCCGGGGTCGACCGTGGCGAGGGTCATCTCCTCGTGCAGCCCGGTGCGGCTGTAGTCGAGCGCGTCGAGGATGAGGCGGTCGAGCCGCGCCGCCGCGGTGACGATCCGCGTGAGGAACTCCGCGCGCTGCGTGGCGGAGAGCTCGCCGTCGTCGGTCTCGAGCATGCGCGCGAAGCCGTGCATCGCGCGCAGCGGCGCCCGCATGTCGTGGGTGATCGTGTACGAGAAGTGCTCGAGCTCGCCGACGAGCTGGCGGAGCTCGGCGGTGCGGGCCTCCACGAGCTCCTCCAGGTTGCCGTTCGTGCGGGTGAGCGCGTCGTGCAGGTGCCGGACCTCGAGGAGGAGCGAGCACTGCGCGGCGACCCACGTGACGACGCGGAACTCCTCCGTGGTCCAGTGCCGCGCGGTGGGCGCGTACACCTCCACGGCGCCCGCGACCTTGCCCCGGAGGTGCACCGGGGCGGCGAGGATGGACCGGACGCCCCGGGCGCGCTTGCCCGCGAGGTCCGGGCGCGCGTCGAGGTCGTCCACGTAGGCGGTGCGATCGTGCTCCATCACGACGGCGGCGAACGTGCCGCCGACCGGGAAGCTCGCGCCCGCGAGGTCCGGCGCGCCGACCGCGGCGCCGACGCGCAGAACGTCCCCGTCCCGGACGAGCACCGCGCTGCCCGTCGCGTCGGGGCCGAGCAGGCCGAGCAGCGCCTCGCAGACGGCCTCGAGCGCTCGCTTGTCGTCGCCCGGCGCGGGGAGCGAGGCGAGGAGCGCCTGGAGCATCGTCGCCCGCTGGGAGAGCTCGGCGTTGACCACGCGCAGCTCCTCCGCCTGGGCCTGGAGCTCCTCGGCCTGCTGGTCGATCTCCTCGCGCTGCTGCTGCATCTCCTCGTTCTGCTGCTGGAGCTCCTCGGCCTGGACGACGATCTCGGCCTCGCGCTCCCGGAGGTCCGTGTTGCTGCGGGCGAGCCGCTCGTTCTGGACCCGCAGCCGCCGGGTCGCGACGATCACACGATCCACGGCCACGCCCACCACGCCGAGGTTCGCGACGTGGAGCGCCCAGTGCACGACGAGCTCGGAGGGGTCGTCCGCGGCCGGGAGGAGGAGCCCGAAGCTCTTCCAGGCGGACAGGCCCACGAACGTCGCGCACAGGCCCCACAGGAGCCGGCGGTCCCGGTGCCAGAGGCACAGCAGCAGCGGCAGCGCGTAGCTCAGCGAGACGATGCGGTCCGGGAACACGTAGAGCCGCAGCCAGGCCATCCCGGAGACGCACAGCACGTAGAGGAGCCCGGACGTCGCGAGGTCTCGGCGGGACACGGTCACGCCTCCCGTCGCCAGGCGCACGGCGCCACCTGCCGGAGGGCGGACCCGGCCGGGGGCCGCTCCGCCGTGCCCGTGACGACGACACCGCCGGGGGCCAGGCACTCGGCCACCACGTGCCACGCGCGCGCGGCGGCGTCGGCCCGGAAGTAGATGGAGACGTTCCGGAACAGGAGGAGGTCCCAGGGCGCGTCGGCGGCGGGCGCGGACACGGTCCCGACGCGCCACTCCAGGCGCTGCGCGAGCGACGGGCGCACGACATGGCCGTCGTCGGACGCGACGAAGTGCCGCGCGAGGCGCTCGGGCGAGACGCCGCCGAGCTCGTCGGGGCGGTACCGGCCCGCCCGCCCGCGCGCGAGCACGTCGGCGCGGCAATCCACGCCGAGGAGCCGGCTCCCCCCGAGGAGGCCCGCCTCGTCGAGCAACATCGCCACCGAGTAGAGCTCCCGGCCGTCCGACACGCCGACGGAGCAGGCCCGCACGCCGCCCCGCTCCGCGGCCAGCGTCGGCAGCAGCGCCCCGAGGCCCTCGAACACGCGCTCGTCCCGGAAGAAGCCGCTCACGCCGACGAGGAGGGCGGAGAGCGCCCGGGCCTCGAGGTCCGGCCGCTCGCGGAGCAGCGCCGCGGCGGCGTCGCCGGAGGAGACGCGCAGCTCGCGCAGGCACGCGAGGGTGCGGCGCCGCAGCGACGCGGGCCCATAGGCGGCGGCGTCGAGGCCACGCGCAGCGAACAGCGCCGCCACGAAGGGCTCGATCGCGTCCTCTCCATCCGGAGGCCGCACGGTCGGGCAGGGAAGGGCGGGACGGCGCCGGGGCGGGAGTGGCCGCTCCACGCCGGTGAAGTGCACGTGGCCGAGGTCGGTCATGGCGACGAGACCGTAGCACGCGGCCCGTGACGATTCCCGCGCCGACCGCGCGCTCCCGAGAGGCCGGGTCCGAGGACGTCCGCGCGGGGGTGCGCAGGATCCTCCCATGTTCACGCTCCTCGTCACCCTCTCCTCCGCGGCCGAGCCCGCGCGGCCGACCACCCCCTTCCGCGAGGAGCACGCGCTGCTGATCGCCGAGCTCGACGCGATCACCGCGCGGGTCGGCAAGCTCGCGAACGCGCCACCGGCGACCCAGGCCGCGGAGATGTCTTCCATCGTGGCGTTCTTCCGCGACGAGCTCGAGGCCCACGCGGCCTGGGAGGAGCGCGTGCTCTACCCCGCGGTCGACCGTCGCGTGGCGACGCCGGGGCCGGAGCCCTTCACCGCGTCCATGCGCCACGACCACACGGTGGTGGGGCGCTGGATCGGCGAGCTCGCGACGATGGCGTCGTCGCCCCGTCCCGACGCGACGGCGTTCACCCGCCGGGCCGACAACCTCCTCGGGCTCGTGCGCGCCCACTTCGAGGCCGAGGAGGACGTGCTCCTGCCGGTGCTCGACCGCAGCATGACCGCCGAGGACTTCCGGCGCGAGATCCTCTCCGCGGAGCACTGACGTGGATGTGCTGCTCCTGGTCGACGTGCAGAACGACTTCTGCCCCGGCGGCGCCCTGGCCGTCCCCGAGGGTGACGCGATCGTCCCCGTCCTGAACCGCCTCCAGGCTCGGGCGCCGCACGTCCTCCAGACGCAGGACTGGCACCCGCGCGGCCACGTCTCGCTCGCCTCGAGCCACCCCGGGCGCCGGCCCTACGATCGCGTCGAGGTCGCGTACGGCGAGCAGATCCTCTGGCCCGACCACTGCATCCCCGGGACCTGGGGCGCCGCCTTCCGCGACGACCTGGAGACGCGCCGCGTCGAGCTCGTCCTCCGCAAGGGCTACCACCTCGCGATCGACTCCTACTCGGTGTTCTTCGAGAACGACCGCCGGACGCCGACCGGGCTGCACGGCTACCTCGCGGAGCGCGGGATGCGCCACATCGGGCTCGCCGGGCTGGCGACCGACTTCTGCGTGGCCTGGTCGGCCGACGACGCCCGCCGGCTCGGCTACGAGGTGACCGTCGTGCTCGACGCGACGCGCGGCATCGACCTCGACGGCTCGCTGGCTCGCGCGCTGGAGCGCATGCGCGCCATCGGCGTGCACCTCGTCCGGGCCGCGGAGCTCGTGGGATGAGCCCCTGGGTCGACGACGCCCGCGCGGCGCTCCTCACCGACCTCTACGAGCTGACGATGTGCCAGGCGTACTGGCGCGAGGGCATGGACGCCCCCGCCACGTTCAGCCTCTACTCGAGGCGGCTCCCGCCCGGGCGGAGCTTCCTGCTCGCCGCGGGGCTCGACGACGCGCTCCGCTTCCTCGAGACGCTGCACTTCGACGACGCCGCCCTCGCGCACCTCGACACCCTCGGGCGCTTCGAGCCCGCGTTCCTGGACTGGCTCGGGCGGCTGCGCTTCACGGGCGAGGTGCGCGCCGTGCCCGAGGGGACCCCGGTGTTCGCGGAGGAGCCGCTCCTGGAGGTCACCGCGCCGATCGCGGAGGCGCAGCTCGCCGAGACCTTCCTGCTCAACCAGGTGCACCTCCAGACGGTGGTGGCGAGCAAGGCCGCGCGGGTGGTCGCGGCGGCCGCGGGGCGCCCGGTCGTCGACTTCGGACTGCGCCGCTACCACGGCACCGACGCCGGGCTGAAGGCCGCGCGGGCCGCCTGGCTCGCGGGGTGTGTCAGCACGAGCAACGTCCTGGCGTCGGCGGTGTGGCCGGAGATCCCCGCCGCCGGGACGATGGCGCACAGCTACGTGCAGGCCCACGACGACGAGCTCGACGCCTTCCGGCGCTTCTCGGAGCTCTACCCGGAGACGACGCTCCTGGTCGACACCTACGACACCCTGCGCGGCGTCGACCGCGTCATCGCGCTGGCGCGGGAGCGCGGGCCGGCCTTCCGGGTGGGCGCGGTCCGGCTCGACTCGGGCGACCTCGGCGTGCTCGCGCGGGCCGCGCGGCGGATGCTCGACGCGGCGGGCCTCGCGCAGGTGCGGATCTTCGCGAGCGGCGAGCTCGACGAGTACACGATCGCCGGGCTGATCGCGGGCGGCGCGCCCATCGACGCCTTCGGCGTCGGCACGCGCATGGGGGTCCCGCCGGACGCGCCCACGCTGGACGTCGCCTACAAACTCGTGGCGTACGCGGGGACGGGGCGGGTGAAGCTCTCGACGGGCAAGCGGTCCTTGCCCGGTCAGAAGCAGGTGTTCCGCGAGGAGCGGGACGGGGAGGCCGTCCGCGACGTGCTCGCCGGCGCCGACGAGGAGCTGCCCGGGCGGCCGCTCCTGGTGCCGGTGATGGCCGCGGGGGTGCGCACGCCGGCCGGGCGCGTCGGGCTCTCGGCCGTCCGCGCCCACGCCGCCGAGGAGATCGCCCGCCTCCCCGCGCGCCTGCGCGGCGTCCCGCCGGCCGATCCCCCCTACCCGGTCGTCGTCAGCGAGCGGCTGATGGAGAGTTTCCGCGCGGCGCAGCGGCGCGCTTCGGAGGCGTGAATCAGGGCGCGAGCGCGGGGGCCTGCCGCACGATGCGGTCGCCCTCCACGGCCACCCGCGTCCCGAACGGGGCCCCGGCGCGCGACAGCGTCGCCGCGAGGAACCGCGCCTCCTCGGCCGACGCGCGGTGGAGCCGGAGGCCCTGCATCCGGAAGGGCAGGAGCGAGAGCGCGTCGAGCTCCCCCGTCGGGCGCAGCGACACGGCGTAGAGCAGCACGAGCTCGGGGCGGAACATCTCGAAGCCGGCGATGCCCTCGTAGTCCGAGATCAGGTCGCCGCAGCCGTAGGTGAGGAACCGGCCGCGGTACACCTCGAAGGGGCGCGGGTGGTGCGAGGAGTGGCCGTGCAGCAGGTCGACGCCGCGCTCCACGAGCCGGTGCGCGAAGCGCACGCGCGCCGGTGGCACGGCGTACCCCCAGTTGCCGCCCCAGTGGATCGACAGCACCACGAGGTCGCCGGGCTGCCGGACGCGGGCGATCCGCTCGGCGACGTCGTCGGCGTCGCGCTCGTCGGGCTCGTCGAGGTGCCAGACCCCGGACCGGCGGCTGGTGGCGGCCCAGGCGGCCGGCACGCCGCTGTCCGAGGTGGCGACCGCGAACACCAGGAGGCGCCCGCCCCCCGCGAGCGGCACGACCGCGGGCGCCCGCGCCTCCGCGATCGTCGCGCCCGCGCCGCACGTGCGGATCCCCGCGGCGGCGAGCGCCTGGAGCGTGTCGGCGAGCCCCTCGCGGTCGAAGTCGAGGACGTGGTTGTTGGCGAGCACGCACACGTCCACGCCCGCGGCCGTCAGGCACGGCACGTTCGCCGGGTGCATGCGGTAGTTGATCCCCTTGGGCCAGGGGCGCCCGCGGGTGGTGATGCTCGTCTCCAGGTTGATCACGAAGGCGTCGGGGCGCTCGCGCGCGATCGCGTCGAGCGTGTCGCCCCAGATCCCCGCGAAGGGCATCGGCCGCGGGATCGGCCCGCCCTGCTCCTCGGCGAGGGCCACGTAATCGCGCGCGTCGCGGACGGCGGGCTCCCAGAGCTCCGGGTCGCCGGGGTGCGGGAGGACCTGGTCGATGCCCCGCCCGGTCATCACGTCGCCGCAGAAGACGATGCGCGCCATCGTCCCAAGCGAGCCGCGCGGAGGGAGAGCGACAAGCGCGGTCCCGGCGCATCGCGCGCGGCGGGTGGCCCCGCGTCCGACGGGGACGACATTCAGCGGGGGGAATCACGGCCATGGATCGGGACGACGACTGGGAAGGCGGACGGCGGGGCACGGACTGGGAGGACATCCGCGACGAAGAGCGCGGCGTCGAGGGGGGCTACACGGCGAGCCCGGGCCCGGAGGCGCTCCGGCCGCGCGAGCAGCGGCCCTCCCGCGCGCCGCGCGCGTACCAGCGCACGGACGAGCGCATCCGCGAGGACGTGTACGAGTGCCTGTGCGGCGAGACGGGCGCGGACGCCTCGGAGGTCGAGGTGACGGTCCACGAGGGCGAGGTCACGCTCGCCGGGACCGTGCCCGACCGCGAGGACAAGCGCCGAGTCGAGCGGCTCGCGGAGCGCGTGCGCGGCGTGAAGGAGGTGTTCAACCGCCTGCGGGTGCAGACGCCGTCGTAGGCCGGCCCGGCTCCAGTCCGACCTCGAGTGTGCGCATCAGCCCGTTCGCGGCGTGCCCGGTCACGTCGATGCGCTGCGCGCGGTCGGAGAGGGAGTGGCCGAAGCCGCCGCGCTCGCGGGGCCGGCCCTCCCGCCGCTGGGCCCGGGCCAAAAAGTCGCCCGCGGCGCGTACGGCGTCGGCGTAGCGGTGGGCCCGCGACCGGTCGCCCTCCGCCGCCGCGATCGCGTAGGCCTCCACGACGCCCTCGAGCCCGCAGGCCACCTGGACGCAGGCCTGCCACTCGGGACGCGCGGCGACGTCCTCGTAGAAGCCCGTCGCCAGGATCGTGTCGTGGAGCGCGAAGAGGTAGTCGCGGACGCCCGCGCGGACTTCCTCGGACCGCGTCCGCTGCCGGAGCAGGGCGCCGTACTGGGACTGCCAGTTCGCGAAGAACACGAGCAGGTCCGAGGCCACGTCCTCGGGCGGGAGCGAGGCCCGGAACCACGCGGCGCCCCGCTCGGCCGCGTCCAGCAGGCGGTCGTCGCCGAGCGCCGCGTGCGCGTGCAGGAGCGCGAGCAGGGCCTCGCCCGGGTAGAGCTCGATGCCGTCGTCCGGGAGCGGCGCGAACCACACCTTCAGCGACCCGTCGGCCCGCTGCTGGCGCAGGATCCCCTCCGCGAGCCCGCGCACCGCCGCGTCCCGCCCGCCCGTCTCCAGCATGGCCAGGAGCAGGAACGCGGAGTGGGCGATCCCCGGCGGCTCCCCGTAGGGCTCCACGACGAAGGAGCCGTCCCGCGCCCGCAGACGCCCCTCCCAGCGCCGCACCGTGCGCTCCACCACCGGCGCCAGCTCGCTCCTCCCGAGGAAGCGCCCGAGCCGCGCCACGTCCCGGGCCGACGCGATCTCGCGGATGGGCTCCCCGTCCGCGATCAGCTCGCCGTGGACCGGATCGTAGAGGTACGCCAGCCGGCCCGTGCCCGCGACGACCATCCCCCGGTACCACTCGTAGATGCGCTCCAGGCGCGCCCGCACGCCCAGCTCCACCGTCGTGACGCCCATCGCTCCCCCCGGGGAAACGTGGCCACCGGGACGATCACGGCACGTCCGCCGGTGTGCGCCTCCCGAAGGGCGAGCGCCGGAGCGGGCCCGACCGCGCTTCCGCCCACGCCGTCTCGAGCTCCCGGAGCCGCACGCCGCGCAGGATGTCCGCCTGGCTCACGACGCCGATGTACACGCCGTCTTCGACCACCGGCAGCTCCGCCACGTCGCACGCGGCCATCCGCTGGAGCGCGGTCCAGGCGTCGTCGGTGGGCGCGACGGGGCTCACCGGGCGGACCACCTGCCGCGCGAGCGTCGTCGGCCACCGCGCCGCCGGCACGCTCCGGAGGGCGTCCAGCGTGAGCATGCCGAGCACGGCGTCGCCTTCGAAGACCGGGAGCACGAGGCGCCGCGCCTCCCGCATGCCCGCCGCCACCGCGTCGAGCGTCGTGAGCGCATCTACCCCGGGGGTCGGGGCCGCCATCAGGTCGCCGACCGGCTGGCCGGCCAGGACCTCCCGGAGCGCCACCTGGGCGCCCTCCGCGCTCGCCCCCATCCACACGAAGAAGGCCACGAGCACGAGCAGGATGCTCCCGCCGAGCAGCCCGGCCACGGCGAACACCACCGCGAACCCCTTCCCCACCGCCCCCGCGACCCGGGTGGCTCGCAGCGCGCCGAGCGACGGCGTCAGCGCCGCGCGGAGGATCCGCCCCCCGTCCATCGGGAAGGCCGGCAGGAGGTTGAACACCCCGAGCACGAGGTTGAGCTCGCCCAGGAGCAGCAGGCCGAAGACGAGGTCGGTCGGCGCCGCGGTCGACGACAGGAGCCAGCCCACCGCGGTGAACGCCCCGCCGAGCACGAGGCTCGTCAGCGGGCCCACCAGCGCCATGAGCGCCTCCTGGCCGGGCTTGCGCGGCGGGTCCACGATCTCGGAGATGCCGCCGATGAGCAGGAGCGTGATCCCGCGCACCCGCAGGCCGACCCGCAGCGCGTAGAGCGAGTGCGCGAGCTCGTGGACGAGCACCGACGCGAAGAGCCCCACCGCCACGAGCAGGCCCCAGAGCCATGGCCCGAGGCTCAGCCGCTCGGGCGCCACGCCGGCCATCTCCGCCGCGCTTTGCAGCTGCCCCGCGAACAGCAGCGCGAGGAGCGGGAGCACGAGCAGGAACGTCCAGTGCACGCGGATGGGGATCGCGCGGATCGAGCCGACCTGGAGGGCGCCGTTCATGCTCCCAAGGTGGGCACTCGCGGCGGGGGCTCGCCGGGTGGTGACGGGATGGGACGCTACCGCGCCTCCAGGAGCACGAGCGCGGCCACCTGCCGGGAGTCGCACCAGATGCCCACGGGTCGGAGATCCGGCGGGAGCAGGAGCGGGTCGATCGCGCACGCCAGCCGCTCCACCCCGCGCGCCACGGGCTCGTCGCGGAGCTGCACGCCGGCGATCAGGCAGCCGTTCCGGCCCAGGAGCGCGCCCGCGGGGGCGAGGTGCGTGAGGTTCCACGCCCCGGCGAGCGGGCACCAGGGCACGAACAGCGCGTTGCGCCCCGTGGCGCCGAAGGCCTCCGGGGGGACGAGCAGGGGCGCCGTCGCGAGGCAGGGCCGCGTGTGTACCTCCGGCAGGGCCAGCCGGATGCGCCGCTCCGCCACCTCCAGGGCGGCGGCGTCGCTGTCCACGGGCACGAACGTCACCCGCGCGGCGTGCAGGTGCCGGAGCAGGAGCAGTGGCGCCGCGCTCCAGTGGCCCGTCGGCATCACGAGGGTCACCTCGGGCGCGTGCGCCACCACGCGCGCCCCCACGGCCTGGCCGTGCTGGAAGAGCACCTCCCGCACCGCCTGCGTGTGGTGACGCGGCACGGCCCCGGGCGCGAGGCGAAGGCCGGCGATCCGCGCCACCGGCGCCCTGGCGCCTGCCTCGCCCGTTCGACTCGACGGCATCGGCGTGCTTCCCCCCTTGCCACGGGGGGTGCGCACCGCGGTCGGCGAAACAAGCCGACACGCGGCGGTGGGCGGGCAGCCGAAAAGCGACGAAGCCCGCCTCGGAGCACGTCCGGGGCGGGCCTCGTGTTGTGGAGCCGAAGATCGGACTTGAACCGACGACCTGCTGATTACGAATCAGCTGCTCTACCGACTGAGCTACTTCGGCAACGGCGCCCGCCTACTATGGCGGCGGCGCGATATCGTCAACGCCGTGTGGCTGCTCTTGCTCGCCTGCGCGTCGCCTCCCGAGCCGCCCACGGCGGCGGTCCCGGTCCCGCCGCCCCCCGCCCCCCCGTGGACGCTCACCGGGCGCGCCTCCTCCGACGGCCTCGACACGCCCACGCTCATCGGCGGCGCCGCGGCGCTCGGGCCCGCCTGCGCCACCCTGAACGAGCGGCTCCGCGGCGACGGCCCGCCCTGCTTCGTGGAGGAGTGGCGCTCCGATCGCGTGCTGCACGTCGAGCGCGCCGGCGCGCGCCTCCGCTTCGACGGCCAGCCCGGCCGCACCACCTGGACGCAGCTCGGCGGCCCGCTCGACGGCTGCCTCGGCGATCCGCTCGCCGTTCCCCCCGCGGGCGATCCCGGCGGCCACCGCGCGCTCGACGGCGACTCCTGGGTGCTGACCCTGTCCGGCGCCAACCGCTGCGCGCTCGGCGGCACCCTGCGCCTCCACACGCGCCGCGACACCGCCGCCTGGAGCGGCCTCACGGTCGCCGGCACCCCCTGGGACGCCGGCGGCCGCGAGCGCGCCCTCGACGTGCTGCGCGCCGAGCTGCGCGACCTCGTCGACCGCGGCTGGGCCGACCTCGACCGCGCCGACCGCGCCGACGCCCTCCGCGCCCTCGCCACGGATCCGCACCCCGACGCGAAGCGGCTCCTCGACCGACGACGCTGACGGGCGCGTCCCCCGGCGCCGGAGCCCGCCCGTGGTGCCGGCCGGGTCGCGCGCCGGGGGCCGGCGCCCTCCAGGCTCGGCCTCCGGCCTCGGCTCGGCGCACCCGCCGCCTCCCGGCGGCGGGTGCGCCGAGCCGGGCGGGCAGGGCCCGCCCGCCTTCCGGTCGCCTCGCGCGGTGCTCCGCGGGGCAGGAGCCGGGTCGAATACGACAAGCGGCCCGAGGAGTGGCACCGAGTACGACAACCGAGCGTCCTGCGCGGGGGACCGGCCGAGCCGCGAACGGACGAACGCCGAACATCCCCGAGGGCACCCCCGGGGGCTGGCCACGGAATCCCCGCGTTGTCGTATTCGGTGCCGCTCCTGCGGCGCCGTGTCGTATTCGACCCGGCTCCTCCCTGGTCCCCCAACGTGGCGGGCGGTCCCGGACCGGATCGTGCGGCAGGCGACCGGAAGGCGGCCGGCTCCGCCGGCCGGCTCGGCGGGCGGGCGCGGCGGGGGGCGCCGCGGGGCGCCCGCCCCGCGCCCATCGCGCCGCCCGGGGGGGGGCGACCGGGGGGCGCCCCCCCCCGGGCGCCCCACCCCACCCCCCAC
>CAYWGD010000139.1:13693-18928 GCA_964457335.1 uncultured Enterobacteriaceae bacterium
GCCCCCCGGGCGGGCGGGGCGCCGGGGGGCGGGGGGGGCCCCGGCGCGCCGCCAGCCGAGCGCGAAGCGCGACGCCTGGAGGGTGCCGACGGCGGGCTCCGCCCGCCGGGCCGCCCTACCGCTCCACGAACCGCGAGAGGTGCGCGCGGTCGACGGGGTCGAGCACCGGCGGCTCGACGTGGTCGCGGAGGAGCGCGCGGAGGGCGGGCCGCTCGGGGGCGAGCGCGGCCTCGAGCCAGGCGCACTCGGCGGCGAGGTCGAGGGGGGCGTGCAGGCCGACGCGGCCGACGGGGACCACGTCGAGATCCTCGAGCGCGAGCACGTACCGGCGCATGCGGACGAGGTGCGTGCCCGTCCAGGTGGGGTGGTGCGCGCGGAGGACCTGGACGCGCGCGCCCTCGGCGGACACCCCGCCGATGCCGACGCCGCCGAGCTGCTCGAGCGTGCGCGACACGAGCTCGTCCTCGGACGCGAGCAGCAGCGGGTCGCCGTCGGGGACCGCGAAGTGCACGCAGAGGTGCTCCGCGAGGTCGCCGCAGCCGGGCAGGAGCCCGGGCCGCACGATGCGGTAGAACTGGGCGCCGCCGAGCACGTGCGTCTCGAAGGGGAGGTCCTGCGGGCCGCGCACGAGCACCTGGATCGCGCTGCGCGCGCCGAGGAAGCCCACGTCGTGCGCGAGCTCGGGCGTGGCGGCGTCGCCGAGCCACTCCACGACGCGGCGGGGGGCCACGTCGACGAAGACGTCGCCGGTGAAGAGCCCGTCGTCGGTCTCGACCTGGCCGGTGGTGAGCGAGCGGACGGCGACGTTCGTGCGCACGTCCACGCCCACGGTGGAGAGCGCCGGGCCGGCGGCGGGGGCGAGCAGCGGGCCGTCGCGGACGATGCCGTGGTACAGCCGCGCGACGTTGCAGGACACCTCGCCCGGATCCCCGAAGCGGGCCTCGCAGTACGCGGCGTAGAAGCGCTGGAACACGGGCTCGCCGAAGCGCTGGACGACCCAGTCCTCGTAGGTGCGCTGCTCGACGCCGCCGCCGATGACCTTGCGGAGCTCGACGGCGCCGCGGGTGCGCCCCCACGCGAGCGCCGCGCCGGGGAGCCGCGTGGGCTCGACGAGGCGGGCCAGCTCGGCGCGCCCGAGCGGGAGGCGCCTCACCTTGCCGCCGAGGAGCACGCCCCGATCGAGCCCCTCGACGGGGCGGAAGGCGCCGTAGAGGCGCTCGGCGAGCGGCCCGGGGGCGGGCGAGACGCCGCGGCCGACGGGGATGTCGGGGTGGGCGCAGCCGCCCACGTACGGGCCTTCCTGCAGGAGCGTGACGCGCCGGCCCGCCTTCGCGAGCGCGACGGCCGCTCGCAGACCGCCCGGGCCACCACCGACTACGACCGCATCACCCGCCATCCCGCGCTCCGGACCGCGTGTCGGCGTCCTGCCGACGACGTGCACGGCCGGATAACCCGGAGCCGCGCGGCGTCAGGTCGCGCATCGGAGCTCCCGTGAGTCATCCCCCCCGCGGCCCCGCCGCGACCGTCGACGCCATCATCGAGCGGGACGGCGCCGTCGTGCTCGTCGCGCGGCGCTTCGAGCCCCTCGGCTGGGCGCTCCCGGGCGGCTTCGTCGACCCCGGCGAGAAGGTCGGCGACGCCGCGGTGCGCGAGGCCAAGGAGGAGACGGGCCTGGACATCACGCTCCAGTCGCTGCTCCACGTGTACTCGGACCCCCGCCGCGACCCCCGCCGCCCGACGTTATCCGTCGTCTTCACCGCGACGGCCACCGGCGAGCTCGTCGCCGGGGACGACGCCGGCGACGCCCGGTGGTTCCCGCTCGACGCCCTCCCCTCCCCCATCGTCTTCGACCACGCCGCGATCCTCGCGGACTACCGCGTCTTCCGCGCGACCGGCCGCCGACCCGACCCGCACGTATAGGGCCACGGCGGTGTCGCCGTAGGCGCGCGCGCGGTCGAGGTCGAAGCCGGGGATCTCCGGCCAGTCGACCGGCGTGCGCGCCTCGGCGACGAGCAGGCGCCGGCACAACGGCGCCGCGCGCGCGAGCCAGGGCGCGATCGGGTCGCGGAACGGCGGGTCGAGGTAGACGAGGTCGGCCTCCACGCGGGCCGAGCCGGCGTCGCCCTGGACGACCTTCACCGGCGCGCCCACGGCCGCGACGTTCGCGCGGATGCAGGCGAGGGACGCCGCGTTCCGATCCACGACCGTCACCGGCGCCGCGCCGCGGGACGCGGCCTCGATGGCCATGAGCCCGGTCCCGCCGAAGAGATCGAGCATGGACCAGCCGGTGAGGTCCTGCCCGACCATGGAGAAGACGGCCTCCCGCACGCGCGACGCGGTCGGGCGCACGTTGGGGGGCACGCGCGCGGGGAGGACGCGGCCGCGCAATTCACCGCCGGTGACGCGGATCATCTACTTCGGCGGGAGGGGGATCTTCCCGGGGAGGTTGCCCGGGAGCTCGGCCCGCACCGTCCAGCTGCAGACGCCCTCGTGGCAGCCGCAGGTCTCCAGCACGCCGAAGCACGGCAGGACCTCGCAGGTGCTCATGAACTCGCCGGTGTTCTTCGAGGCGATGCACACCTCCTGCGAGCAGCCCGCCTTGCCGCAGTCCGCGTCGGTCGTGCACTCGCCGGGCACCTGGATCCCCTCGACCCGGTCGCGGCAACCCTCGTAGAGCGACGACGGCGTGACGGTGGTGCCCGTCGGGAGCGTGACGCCGCCGTCGGTCGGCCCGTCGGCCACGATCGGCGCGTCGCCGACCTGCTCGGGCGGGGAGTTCGCGACCGGAGCCCCCGGCGCCTCGGCGGCGGGCGCGTCGGCGGCGGGCGTGTCGGTGGGGGGGAGCTCGGCCGCGGACCGCGTGCCGGAGCACCCGAGGGAGAGGGCGAACAGCGCGGCGGCGAGGGACCGTGCGATCACTTGTAGAGCTCCATCGAGAGGCGCCGTCGCCAGGTGTCGGCGAGCGGCGACCGGATCCCTACCACGTCGAACACGCGGAGCATCGCCTTGCGCCCCGCGTCGTCGCCCCAGGCGCGGTGCCGCTTCACGAGGAGCAGGAACAGGTCGAGCGCGTCCTCCCAGCGCCCGGCCGCGGCGTAGGCGAGGCCCAGCGCGTGGATCGCGGCGGGGTCCTCCGGGGCGGCGGCGCGGGCGGCCTCCGCGTCGGCGAGCGGCGCGGCCTCGACGGCGAAGGCGAGGGCGCCGAGCTCGGCGGCACGGGCGCCGCGGTCCTCCTCGCGGATCCGGGCGAGCGTGGCGGCGGCGGCCGCGCGATCCCCGCCCGCGAGAGCGCGCCGCGCGTGGAAGAGGAGCGCGTCGGGCTGGGTGGGGTCGGCCGCGAGCAGCTCGGCGTAGAGGCGCTCGGCCACGGCCAGCTCCCCCCGGGCCTCGGCGGCGGCGGCGTCCTTGCGCGCCCGCTCGGTCTTCGACGGCGCGAGCCCGCCCAGCCACGCGCGGAGCTTCGCCTCGGGCTGCACGCCCACGAGCTCGGCGACGACCTGCCCGTCGCGGAACGCCTTCACGGCGGGGATGCCCTGGATGCCGTAGCGCCGGGCGAGCGCCTGGTTGGTGTCCGTGTCCACCTTCGCGAGGATCCAGGCGCCGGCGCCCTCGGCGGCGAGGCGCTCCAGGACGGGCCCGAGCACCCGGCAGGGGCCGCACCAGGGGGCCCAGAAGTCGACCACCACGGGGACGGTGCGCGAACGCTCGAGGACCGCGGTGGCGAACTCGTCGGTGGTGACGTCGAGGACGAAGGGGTTCGTGGGCACGGCTGCTCCGGGGCTGGGGCGCGCGGGGCGGCACGGCACGCCGCCGTCCGCACGCGGGCTATGCTGTCTGCGCACGGAGCCCTCCATGTTCAAGCTCGACGCCGCCACGGCCGCCGCGATCATCGCCGAGGAGGACGCCCTCGCAACCCTCCGGAACCACCCGATCGAGGACGTCCTGGCCGCCATCGACGACATCGGCGACGTGGACGACGAAGAGTCCGCGTTCAACGCGCTCATGGAGGCCATGTACGCGCTGCGGCCGCAGGGATACCTGTAGCGGGATGCTGCTCCTCCTCCTCGGCTGCGCCGAGCCCGGCGAGCCCGTCACGCTGCTCACGGGCTGGAACTACACATGGGAGGAGCTCTCCCACCGCGTGTCGTACGTGCGCGTCGGGGTCGAGGAGGACACGAGCCTCACGCTCGGCCTCGTGGGCGGCGACTGGTCGACGGGCGCGTCCTTCGTCGACACCCCGCACTACCGCGTGCGCTACCAGCGCGTCACCGGCGTGCACGTGGTCCGCGGCGTCGCGACGCTGCTCGTGGGGCCCGATCCCACGGCGACCACCTCGGTCGAGCTCGACGCCTCCTCGCTCCCGGAGGGCGCGGCGCTCGCGGCGGTGATCGACGGCTTCACCATCGACACGGGCGTCCCCCAGGGCCCGGACTACCCGGCCGAATACAACCCTGCCTACGGCTACACGAGCAACGGCTTCGGGTTCACGCTCGGCGACGCGGAGCGCGACGGCGACGTAGTCCGCGTGCCGGTGGAGGCGACGCTCCGCTGGGGGCCGCAGGACCGCGAGGACGTGAACGCCGCCATCCCGCACGCCGTGGTCGAGGTGCGGCTGGAGGTCGCCGTCGTGGCGGGGTCGGAGGTCGTGGCGCTCGAGGTGGGGGCCGAGGCGGACTACGAGTGGGACCCGCCGTGGAGCGACCAGGCGCCGATGGAGACCTCCGCGCGCTTCGAGGGGGGCGCGGCCGAGGGGGTCGTCGCCTGGCGGAGCTTCGACCTCCGCCTCGACGCGGCGGACGGCGAAGGCGACTACCTGCGCGCCTACGGCGTCGAGGTCGTGCCCACCGCGGCCGAGACGGGCGCGTTCGAGGCGGATGTCACCGCGGAGCTGTCCACGTCGTCCCTGAGCGAGTGGACCGATCCCGCCGTGGCGTTCTCGGGGGAGCTCGTCCGCATCGGCGCCCCCGACGTGGTCGCCGAGCACTGGGTCGTCGAGGGCAGCCACCCCACCGGGGCCGCGGAGACGGGACCGACGGCCGAGTAGCGCCGACACGTACTTGGCACGAGCTCGACAGTGCGATAGAGACCGCGCCTTTTCCGGAGCGTCCCCATGATCCGCGCAGTCCTGCTCACCACCCTGTTCCTCGCGGCCTGCGGCGGCGAGGAGAAGAAGGAGGCCGCCGCCCCGGCCGCCGCCCCCGCTCCGGCCCCCGCGCCGGCCGCGACCCCGACCCC
>CAYWGD010000140.1:0-18914 GCA_964457335.1 uncultured Enterobacteriaceae bacterium
CCGCGCCCCCCACCGCGTCCCCGTCGGCGCCTCCGCCCGCGCCCCCCGTCCGCGTCCCCGTCGGCGCCCCCGTCCGCGCCCCCGTCCGCGCCCGTCCCCTCGCCCGCCGTCCCAATGCCCGCCGTGGTAACGGGCGGGGGGCCCCCGACGTGGATCGGGTCAGGAGGTTCGATGAACCGCGTCGAGGAGGCGTTCCGCGCCAACGAGCGGCTCCTGTGGGGGCTCGGCTACCGGATGACCGGGCTCGCCGCGGACGCCGACGAGCTCGTCCAGGAGACGTTCCTGCGCGCCATGGAGCACCCGGTCCCCGACGACGGCCGGCCGCTCCGCCCCTGGCTCGTGCGGGTGTGCGCCAACCTCGCGCGCGACCGCCTGCGCGCGCGCCGCCGCCGCGCGAACCCCCAGGTGTGGCTCCCCGCGCCCGTCCCCGACGACGCGCTCGACCTCGACGAGGTGACCCCCGACACCCGCTACTCGCGCGCCGAGAGCGCGCGCCTCGCGTTCCTGCTCGCGCTGGAGTCGCTGACGCCCACGCAGCGCGCGGTCCTGCTCCTCCGCGACGTGTTCGACCACGATCCCGACGAGGTCGCCGCCATCCTCGGGAGCACCCCGGGCGCCGTGCGCGTGGCGCACCACAAGGCCCGCCGGGCCCTGGCCGCCTACGACGCCGGCCGGGCCGAGCCCGACGTGGGCGCGCACCTCGCGGCGCTGACCGCGTTCCTCGGGGCGCTGGCCACGGGCGACGCCGCGACCGCGCTCGCGCTCCTGGCGCCCGAGGTCGTGCTCGAGAGCGACGGCGGCGGGCTCTACCACGCCGCGAAGATGCCGGTCCGCGGCGCCGAGAAGGTGCTGCGCTTCCTCCGCTCGGTCTCGACCGGGGCCGGCGAGGCGCGCACCGACGTCCGGAAACTCAACGGGCTCCCGATGGTCGTCATCGCGCTGACCGGCGCGCCGCCGCACCGCGCGCCGCTCTCCGCGGTGGGCATCACGCTCGACGCGCAGGGGCGCATCGCCGCCGTGTTCTGGGTGCTCGACCCGCGGAAGCTCTCCGCGCTCTGACCTACCGCCGCCGCGGCAGCAGGCAGAGCGCGAAGATCGCCAGCGCCGCGAGGAACTTGCTCTCCCGCAAGAGCGGCGCGAGCGCCGGCAGCTCCTTCGCCACGGCCCGCAGCCAGTCGAGCGGCCAGCCGAGGAAGAAGCCCGCCGCGAGCACCGCGAAACCCGGCCGCGCCGTCGCCGCCGCCCCCACCGCGAGCAGCAGGAACACGAGGTGGTGCTCGTAGGTGTAGACGGGCAGCACCACCATGAGCACGGTGAGCGCGCCGATCGCGCGCGGATCGGGGTCCTGGACGGGCGGCCCGCGGAAGCGCCACGCCCAGATCGCGAGCAGGAGCCCCGTCGTGACCGTGCCCGCGAGGCGCGCCGTGTCCGAGAGCCGGTACTTCGACGGCCCCGGCCAGAGCTGGTTGAACACGTCGGGGATCGAGTGGTTCGCCGGGAGCGTGATCGGCACGGAGAGCCCGTGGTAGTCGCCCTTCGGGAAGCCCGGCAGGATCTCGGTGTAGAAGCGGAGCTGGTCCGCGAGACCCACGAGCGGGAGCGCCGCCACGGAGAGCGCCACCGCCGTGGCCATCGCCGCGAAGATCGGCCGCCACCGGCCCTGGAGCGCCCAGTACAGCAGGAAGAGCGCCGGGCTCATCTTGATCATCGCGGCCGCGCCCACGAGCACGCCCCCGAGCACCGGCCGCCGCGGCGCCAGCGCGAGCCCGAGCAGCGCCGGGAACAGCGCGAGCAGGTTGGCCTGCCCCATCCAGGCGTTGTCGGGGATGGGCGAGTAGAGCCCGAGCAGGAGCGCCATCGCCCACGGCGCCACGCCGAACGGGCCGAGGCAGAGCGCCACGCAGCCGGCGAGCAGGAGCTCGTTCAGCACGAGCATCCCGAGGTAGGCCTGCTTCAACGTCAGCGGCAGCGCCCAGCCCATCGTGAGCAAGAACGGCGGCGGGTAGAAGTACGGATGGACCTCCTTGCGGGTCCGCTCCGCGCGCGCCGCGGCCGAGAGCGCGGCCGTGTCGTAGGGGTCGCCGCCCTCGGCGGCCACCTGGACCGCGTAGTAGTAGCTCGCGAAGTCGCGACCGCTGGGCGCGCTGGTGACCCGCTCGTACGCCGGACGCAGCCCGAACCAGAGGTGGACGAGGAGCCCGAGCAGGAGGAGGAGCCGGCCGCCCCGCCGGTCGAGGGTCATGGCGCGGCAGTCTACGCCATCGGCGCCCCGAGGCGAGGGGTTAATGCTCGCCCATGCGCACCGCCGCGACTCTCGCGCTCCTCACCCTCGCCGCCTGCGCCGGCCGCGCCGCCGCCCCGCCTCCGGGCGGCACCGCCGGCGCCGCCGCGTCCACCGCGCCCGTTCCGGCCCCCGGGGCCCCTCCCTCCGCGCCGCGCGGCAAGGCCGCCGCCGCCGAGGCCATCACCGGCGAGCTCGTCACCGAGGGCCCGCTCGCCCGGCGGGTCTCCACCACGCCCGCCGACCTCGTCGTGTTCTACGGCGGCGAGCACAAGGGCTCGCTCGAGACCTGCGGCTGCCCCAAGCGCCCGCGCGGCTCCTTCGCGCGCTTCAAGGCCTACGTCGACGCCTCGCGCGCCGCGAACCCGGCCGTCCCCAGCGTGGTCGTCAACGCCGGCTACTGGCTCCAGGACGCCATGGGCTTCGACGGGAACCTGCGCGCCGACGTGACGCTCGCGAACCGCTGGATGGTCGAGGGCGCCCGCTTGCTCGGCTGGGACGCGCTCAACGTCGGCTACCCCGACGTGGCCGGCCTCTCCACGCTCCCGGCCGACGGGCAGGCGCCGCTCCCCCTCGTCTCCGCGAACGTCACGGGCCCGGGCATCAACCGCTGGGTCATCGTCGAACGGAACGGGCTCCGCGTCGGCATCACCGGCATCACCGCCAAGGGGCAGACGCTCACCGACGTGCAGGGCTACACCATCGCGCCGCCCTCCGCCGCGGGCGACGTGCTCGACCAGCTCGGCGAGCAGGTCGACGTCGTCGTGCTCCTCGCGTACCAGGCCACCGAGGAGGCGCAGCGCCTCGCCGCGTCGCACGGGGTGGTCGACGTCGTCGTCGATGCCGCCACCTACCGCGACTACGCCGACAGCATGTACGTCGGCCACGCGGCGTGGGCCTTCTCGAACTTCCAGACGATGCGCCTCGGCGAGCTCCGCGTGGACCTCGACGGCGGCCGCGTCGTCGGCGGCGCCTCCCGCCACGTGGACCTCGACCCCGAGGTGCCCGACGAGCCCGGCCTCGCGGCGCTGGCGAAGAAGGCGCGCGCCGAGCTCGACGCCGAACAGCAGCGGCTCTACGGCGCGCCGTGACCGGCGGCGCGTCGCTGACCCGAACGGCGGCCCTCCTGCTCGTCGCCCTCCCCACCCTCGGCCCGGCCTGCGCGACCCGCCCGGCCCCTGCGGCCCCCTCCCCCGCGGCGCCCGCCGCCGAGGGCTCCGCGCCCCCCGTCGATCCCCTCGGCACCGGCTACCACCGCGCCGCCGAGGCCGCCGCGGCCGCGCGCGTGCCCGACCCCGC
This sequence comes from uncultured Enterobacteriaceae bacterium, assembly GCA_964457335.1. Classification (GTDB taxonomy): domain Bacteria; phylum Myxococcota_A; class UBA796; order UBA796; family SXON01; genus CAJBVW01. Next base: position 3,581 of record CAYWGD010000140.1, read on the forward strand.
CCGCGGCGGACCGCCCGTGCGCGACGGCGCGTCGCCGCTCCCCGCCTTCCTCGGCGTGTTCCGCGCGACCGCCCGCTACGTCGGCACGCAGACCTGCGCGGCCTGCCACCCCGGCGCCGCCGGGGCGTGGTCCGCCTCGAAGCACGCCCACGCGCTCGCCACCCTCCGGGAGCACCAGGCGTCCGCGAACCCGGCCTGCCTCTCCTGCCACGTCACGGGCTTCGGCCATCCGGGCGGCTGGGCCGGGGCCGCCACGAGCCACCTCGCCGACGTGGGCTGCGAGTCCTGCCACGGGCCGGGCAGCGACCACGTCGCCGCGCCGGCCGCCGGCTTCGGCGACCTCGCGGCGGGTCCGGAGTCCTGCGTCGCGTGCCACACGCACGACAACTCGCCGGACTTCCGCTTCGAGAGCTACTGGCCGCGGATCGCGCACGGGCGCGACTAGTCGCCCGCGCGGCGCGGCTGGGAGGGAGGCTCGCTCGGCCCGGGGTCGTCCCGGGCGGGCGGCTACTGGCCGGAGTCCCCGATGGCTTCCACCGGGCAGTTCTCCATCGCCTCGTAGCACTGGGCCAGCTCCTCGGCGTTCTCCGGCTGCTTGTAGCAGACGTCGTGATCCTCGGCGTCGGACATGCGGAAGTTGTTCGGCGCGGCGTCCGAGCAGACGGAGCAGAGGATGCACTCCTTGTCCACGAAGAAGCCCACCTTCTTGCCGCCGATCACCGCGGTGCCGCCGACGTTGTCCTCCCAACGATTGTTCCAGTCACCCACGGTCGACTCCAGAGCGGGCGCAGTTGTACCCCGTCCCGAATCCGCTGCAAGCGGCGGCCGCTACATCCCCGGCGTTAAGCAGCGGCCATGTCCATCCTGAAGGTCGCCCACATGGGCCATCCCGTCCTCCGCCAGGTCGCGACTCCCGTGTCCAAGGAGCGCTTTCGAAGCGCGGAGTTCCAGAAGTTCTGCGACGACCTCCTCGAGAGCATGTACGAGCTCGACGGCGCGGGCCTCGCCGCGCCGCAGGTGCACGTGAGCGAGCGGGTGGTCGTCTTCGAGCTCGACGAGGAGGACGGACCGATGTTCCTCGTCAACCCGGTGGTGACCCCGCTCACCGACGAGAAGGTCGGCGGCTACGAGGGCTGCCTCTCGGTGCCGAACATGCGCGGCCGGGTGGACCGCTTCACCGCGGTGCGCGTCGAGTGCCTGGACCGCGCCGGCAAGCCGCTCGCCTTCGAGGCCCACGGCTGGGCCGCCCGCGTCGTCCAGCACGAGTGCGACCACCTCGACGGCGTGCTCTACGTCGACCGCGCCGACCCCCGCTCCCTCGCGTTCCTGCCCGAGTACAAGCGCTACGGGCCCCTGGTCCCCACCGGCGAAGAGGAAGAAGAGGACGACGAGGACGGCGAGGAGTAGGGCTGGGGGCGCCCCCCGCGAAGACGCGGGGGTCGGTGTCCTCCGGGGTCGCGGCTGAGCCGCTCCGTCGGCCCGCTCCGCGCGGGCCGACCGGCGCGCGCCGAGCGCATCGGCGCGGCCTCCGGCCCCGCGCTCCCCCCGCGCGCGCCGCCCTCCGGCCCCCTCGCCCGGCGCACGATCGGGGCGTCCCGCCTCGCGAGCGAGCCCGGCATCGCCGACGAGCCGCTCCAGGTGGTTCCGGTCGCACACCGGGCGCACCGACCGGGTGCTCGTCGAGGGTCCGCGCGCCCTCAGTCCGAACTCGTGGGATGTCCGCGCATCCCCCGACCTTGGACGCCATTTCCGTCCGAACGCGGTGGCCGTGCGCCGCGCTCGGCTACGTGAGCCCCCCCGCGCGACGGGGTGCGGCGGATGCGCCACGAGCGCATCGGCGCGGCCTCCGGCCCCGCCGCGCCGCCGCCCTCCGGCCCCTCGCCCGGCGCACGATCGGCGCGTCCCGCCTCGCGAGCCCGCCCCTACCCTTCGTCCTCTCCCATCCCCTCGACCCCCGCCGGGTCGATCCCCAGCGCCCGCGCGCGGCGGCCGTACTCGGACCGCGCCTCGCTCGCGAGCCAGCGCGCCTCGAACGCGGCGCGCGCCTCCGCGGAGAGGTCGGCCCCCACGAGCGCGCGGCGCCGCTCGGTGATCGTGCGCAGGATGATCGCCGCCGACACCGACACGTTCAGCGACGCGGTGAGGCCCACCATCGGGATCATCACGGCGCCGTCCGCGAGCGCGCGCGCCTCGTCGCTCACGCCGCGCACCTCGCTGCCGAAGACCACTGCGAGCGGCGCGTCGACCGGGACCGTCTCGGGGGTGAAGGCGTCGGGCCAGAAGTCGGCCACGTACACGCGGAAGCCGCGGCGCTTCAGCTCCTCCAGCGACTGCGTGGTCGTGTCGAAGCGCCGCCGGAGCACCCAGCGCTCCGCGCCGCGCGCCGCGCCGGGGCTCGCGCGGAAGCCCGCGGTCACGAGGTGCACCTCGTGCACGCCGAAGGCCTCGCAGGTGCGGAGGATCGCGCTGGCGTTGTGGCGGCGACGCACGCTCTCGGCCACCGCGACGACCGAGCCGAGCCGCGCCGCGAGCATCCCCTCGACCCGGGCCCGCCGGGCGGGGCTCACGAGCGCGGCCACGTCGAGCGCGGGGGGCGAGTCGGGCGCGCCGGGATCGGGGGTGGCGGTGTCGTCCGTTTCGGGGTCGTCGGTCACGGCGCCGGGATAACGCGCCGGGATGGACCTCACCGGCAAACAGAAGCGCTACCTCCGCGGCCTCGGCCACCACCTGAACCCCGTGGTGGCCCTCGGCAAGGACGGCCTCACCGAGGCGGTCGCGCGCAAGACGCACCTCGAGCTCGAGAACCACGAGCTCGTGAAGGTGAAGGTCGGCGACGGCTGCCTCGACCCCGCGAACGAGGTGGGCGCGACGCTCGCCGAGCAGTGCAACGCCGCGCTCGTGCAGGTGATCGGCCACACCGTGCTGCTCTACCGCCGCCGCAAGAAGGACCCGCAGATCGTGCTCCCGAAGGCGGAGAAGGCCGAGAAGCCGGCGACGTAGCGGCCCAGATCACCGCCCAGCTCACGCGCTGCGTCGCGCGTGACGTAGCGGCCCAGATCGCCGCGCATCTCACGCGCTACGTCACGCCACGCGTGACGTAGCGGCCCAGATCACCGCCCATCTCACGCGCTACGTCACGCTGAGCGTGACGTAGCGGCCCAGATCGCCGCCCATCTCACGAGCTACGTCACGCTGAGCGTGACGTAGCTCGCCACATGGGCGGTCATCTCCCTCGCTACGTCACGCTCGCCGCGGGGGACCGGGCCTCCCTCCGCCGCGCGTGAGGTGGGCCGGACCGCGGCCCACGAGGGCAGGGACGGCCTCGCGCTTGTGCGGGGCGACGTGGCGAGCTGGAGGGCCTCGTCGGCGAAGCGTTCGAGCGGAACAGGGTATCGCCCCCCGGCGAGAGGAGGGGGCGGCCCGAGATGCCGTGCGCCGGTCTCCTACCGGCGCCCACCCCCGATCGGCCATGCCTGATAGCGCTAATCCTCGGCGTACAGGTACCGCTTCAGGCGGTAGTGCCAGAACCGCTTGCAGAAGTGCAAGCCGTTGGGGTTGCGGGGGAGCGCGGCGCGAGGCGACGCGCGGACGTCGAGCAGGGGCTTTGAAGCCATATCGTGGACCGATGGGAGAATTTTCGACTCTGCGCGGCTGGGGAAAGATGGGGCAAAGAACACTCTCCTCCGCATTCCTCCAGGTCCCCTACGGTGCAGGCGGAGCCACGACTCTCACGCCCTCGACCGCACCCTCCACGTCAACCTCCTCGAGGCGCGCCCCCCGGGACGGAGCCTCCCTACGTCACGCGTGAGGGGGGCCGGAACGCGGCGCGGGCGCGGCGCCGCCCAGGCGCCGGAGGCGCGCGACCCGCCCCTGCGGCACGCGCCGGTCGCCCGCCACGCAGGCGGGCGACGGAGGGCCTCCGGCCCGACCGTGGAGGACACCCGACCCCCGCGGCGCCCCCGGCGCCGCGGGGGGCACGCCCTACTCCCCCGCCACGGCCTCGCGGGGCTCGACTCCGACCACCACCGGCACCGGCTCCAGGTTCGCGACGACGCGCTCGACGGCGCCGACCTTGATCGCGAGGCCGGTGCTCGACCCGCCGTCGAACCCCATCGCGTCGACGCAGCCGACCCCGCCGAGCACGGTGGCGAGCTCGTCGAGAGAGAGCCCGTTCGTCACGGTGTCGGTGACGAGCAGCACGACGCGGCCGTCGGCGAGGATGCAGCCCGCGGAGCGGCGGTCCACGCGCCACACGTCGAAGCCGCGGCCCCCGTAGCGCATGTACGAGAAGGTGCGCCCGGCCGTCATGATCGACGGGAAGCCCTGGAAGCCCTGCTCCAGCCGCCCGAGCACGGCCCGCTTCTCGTTGACGATGCGCGGGCGCCCGCCCTCCGGCACGACGAAGTGCGCCGCGCGGTTGGTGCCCTGGCGGCCCCGCGTGGCGCCATCGCTCACGACGAGCCCGAGCGGGCCGTCGTCGGAAAAGTAGGAGGCGTTCACCGCGAGCGCGAGCCCGGCCGCCTCGGCGAGGGCCGCGACCGGCCTCGGCCCGAAGTCGGGCCGCCCCCACACGCGGAAGCGCCAGCGCGACGGGTCGACGCGGACGAGCAGCACGTCCACCTCGAGCGGGTTCGGCGGGCGCCGGAACGCGAGGTCCGCGAGCTCGAGCCCCGGCGCGGCCTCGGCCCACGGCGGCGCGAGGAAGGCGTGCTCGGGGCCCCACGCGCGACGCCGCGCGGCTGCCGACGGGACGGCCACCCACCCCGCGGCGGACCGCCACTCGAGGCTCCCGACGCCCGCCGCCCACTGGCCGAGCCCACGCGCGACGTCCCGCGCCAGATCGCTCGCCACGAAGAGGGCCAGGATCGCGGCGAACAGCGTCGGGACGAGCCAGCGCAGGGCGCGGCGCGACGACGACGGCGGGGTCGGAGCCTCAGGGGTCATGCGGTGTGTCGGCCCCGTTCGATCGTGCTAGAAGCCGCCCGAGGTCGGTGATGGAGAGGCCGCGGAACATCGTCCTGCTCGTGGCGGACTCGCTCCGCTACGACTCCGTCCACGCGGGCGGGAGCAGGTTGCCGTTCACGACCGCACACGCGACGCGCTTCAGCCAGGCCCGGGCCGCCGGGTGCTGGACGCTCCCGGCCACCGCGTCGCTCTTCACGGGGCTCATGCCGCACGAGCACGGCGCCGACAGCCAGTCGCGCGCCATGCGGAGCGACGTGCCCACGCTCGCCGAGGTGGCCCGGGATCGCGGCTACGCCACGCACCAGATCACCGCGAACGTCGCCACGACCGAGATCTTCGGGCTCGACCGCGGTTTTCACGAGATGTACCGCATCTGGAAGCACGTGCCCGCCGAGCACCGCAAGGTGCACGAGCTGCTCGTGCTCATCGGGAAGCCGCGGCTGCGCAAGAAGATCCTCTCGCCGGAGTTCGTGGCGGGTCAGCTCTCCGAGGATCTCGAGGCGTCCAAGGTCTGGCTCCAGGACACGGTCGACGAGGTGTTCGACACCGCCCGCCAGCGGCTCGAGACCGACGCCCGCGCGAACAAGCCCTCGTTCCTCTTCCTGAACCTGATGGAGACCCACTTCCCCTACCACGTGGGCCCGACCTTCGAGACGACGGCGAAGGGCCCGCTGGGGAAGATGCGCGAGGTCGTCGGTCTGTTCCACCTCATCAACCAGACGTGGCTCACCACCGACCGCCAGCCCATCCGCGCGCGGCTCATGGAGACGCTGCGGCACCGCCAGCGCATCGCGTGGGAGCGCATCGCCCCGAAGGTCGACGCCTTCGTGCAAGAGATGCACGCGCAGGGCACCCTCGTGGTCTTCTGCTCGGACCACGGCGACAACTTCGGCGAGCAGGGCTGGGCGTACCACTTCAGCAACGTGACCGACGCGGGCAACCGCGTCCCGCTCTACTGGGTCGACCCCGCGGAGGACCGCGAGCGCCTCGTCACGACGCCGATCAGCACGCGGGACCTGTACCACGCGCTCGGCGCGCGGATGGGCGCGCCCACCACCGGCGTCGACCCGATCGCGGAGCCGGAGGGCAGCTTCGCCGTCATGCAGAGCTGCTGGTACAACAACCAGGGGAAGACCCTCCCGAAGTTCAAGTACAACCAGATCTGCCTGCTCGAGGGCGACACGCGCTGGATGCGCCGCCGCGGCGAGTGGTTCTCGGCGCCGGTCACCACCGAGGGCCCCGAGAAGCCCTTCGTGCGGCTGCCGCCCGGCGTGGATCCGCTCGAAGAAGGGGTGCTCGCGCCCGAGCGGACCGTGTATCTTCGTTCCGTGCTGAAGGACTTCGGCGCCTGGTCGGCGCGCGTGGAGGCGTAGATGCGGATCTCGATGCTGGTGGGGCTCCTGCTCGCGGGCTGCTCCGGTGCGGCGGACAAGGCGGACGACACGGGCGGGGAGACCGGCGGCGGCGACACGAACGACACCGTCGACGAGACGGTGGCGCCGGAGATCCTGTCCATCGACCTCGTGCAGTGCACGCAGCAGCAGTCGGCCGGCGAGGTCTGGCAGATGCAGCTCACCGTCGACGACCCGCAGGGCGCCGACACGATCGCGAGCGGCGCCGTCTCCGTCCAGAACGAGGAGGGCGGCGAGCTCGCGAACTACGACATCGCCTGCAACGACGGGAGCTGCATCGGGAGCTTCCGCGCCGACTACGACGGCATCACCTGCGCGTCGGAGGGGTCGATCTCCTTCGTGTTCCAGGTGACCGACGAGGACGGGAACGTCTCGGCCACGAAGACCCACCCCGGCTGATCGGCGCGCCCGCGGGTCGCCGGCGCTTGCGACCGGCGCCGCGGCGATTCCCCTCTTGGCAGGATGGAGCGCGCCATGGTCGACCAGAAGCTGAACCCCCTCGGGATCGTGTGGATGGTCTGGTCGGCCATCACCGGGCTGGCCGGGCTCCTCGTGGCGGCCGTCGCCATGGGCTTCGGGGGGCTCGTGACGATGCTCCCCGACGACACGACCGGCGAGCCCGCGCCCTGGTGGGTGGGCTTCCTCTTCGGCGGCGTCGGGATCACGATCGGCCTCGTGATCCTCGGGATGGGGGCGTTCGGCATGATGGTCGGCAGCGCGCTGCGCTACGGCCGGCGCTGGGCGCTCATCGCGGCGCTCATCCTCGGCTTCTTCCAGCTGTCCAACATGCCGGTCGGCACGGCGCTCGGCATCTGGACGTTCGTGGTGGTGATCCCGGCGCTCTCGGCAAAGCCGGCGACGTAGCGCCGGCCCCCGGGTTCAGCGGCCCATCTTCGCCTCGGCGTCCTTCACGAGCTGGTCGCGCTGCTTCTTCGCGGCGGCGACCGCGGCGTCCGCCTGCTTGTCGGCCTCCTTCTCGAGCTTGTCCGCCTGCTTGTCGGCCTCGCTGCGGAGCTTCTTGGCCGCCTCTTTCGCGGCGGCCTCCTTCAGCGGGTTGCCCTTCGCCTCCCGCACGAGCTTGTTGGCCTGCTTGTCGGCCTCGGTCCGCACCCGGTCGGCCGCCTGGGACCCCTCCTGCCGGAGCTTCGCGGCCTGCTTCTCCGCCTCCGCGATGAGCGTGTCGCCCTGGGCCTTGGCCTTCGCCACGAGGTCGTCGACCACCGCGCCGACCTTCTCCTCGACGACGGCCTTCACCTCCTCGACGGCCTCGTCCACGGCGCCCCGGAGCGTGTCGCCCAGGCCCACCTTCACCTTCGGCGCCTTCCACGTGCCGCCGATCGCCGCGGTGAGGTCGACGGTGTCGACCGACCTCCCGAGGAGCGCCTTCGCCGCCTCGCCGCCCTTCACCGCGCTCGCCGGCACCGCGAGATCCAGGGAGAGGTCGAGCGACTCGTCGAGCACGCCCGTCTTGCCGCGGAGGACGCCTTTCGCGGGGCCGAGCGCCACGGGCACGCGGTCGACCTTCAGCTTCCCGCCCTCCACCTGAAACCCGATGTCGCCGCCCTCCAGGGCCAGCGCGGTGAAGCGGTCGTCCCCGACGAACTCGGCCACGGGCTTCAAGAAGCCCGGGCTCACCTTCAGGCCCGCCGCGCCCAGCGTGCCGACGCTCGCGAGCGTGGCGAGGTCGGGCCGCAGGTCCTTCCCGAGGCGCGCCTTCACGCCGAAGCCGGTGCGGAGGCGGCCGGTGACGTTCTCCAGGCCCGGGAGCATCTTCCGCACCGTCTCCAGCTGCGCGATCGCCGCGGCGGCGCCTACGTCGGTGGCGCTCACGCGGAGGTCGACGTCGGCCGACTCGGCGGTGGGCGCGCGGTAGGTGCCGGAGAGCGCGATCTCGCCGCCGAGCGTGCGGCTGCGCAGGTCCTCGAGGGCGACGGCGCCGTCCTTCACGCGGAGGCGCCCGCGCACGTCGCGCAGGTCCCAGCCGTCGTAGAGCACCTGCCCGGCGTCGAGCGCGAAGCTCAGGTCGACGTTCGCGGGCACCACGAAGAGGCTGCTGTCGGCGGCGGCGGTCGGCTCCGCCGCGCCCGTGGAGCCGGCCGCGGGGTCGTCGCTGCCGCCGGCCCAGGGGTTCAGGTCGAGCTTCGTCGAGCGCGCCTCGAGCTGCCCGGCGAGCACCTGGTCCGCGAGGAGCCAGCCGACCGCGTTGTCGACGCGGCCGGCGGCGGCGAGGTCGGAGTCCCCGAAGCGCAGGCGGAACGAGGCGAGGTCGACCTTGCGGGGGTCGACCGTGAGCTTGAGCTCCTGCACGTTGATCGGCATCGGCTGCGAGGGGTCGGCCCACGTCGCGTCGGTGAGCGTGAAGGTGCCCCCGGCGCGCACGGCGTCCACGTCGCCGGCGGTGAAGGCGCTGACCTTGCCGGCGAGGGCGAGGTCGACGTCGAGCAGGCCGGTCCAGCCGGTGACGGCGTCGGGGAAGGCGGCGGCGAGCCGGCCGAGGTCGAGCCGGCCCCGCACCTCGGTGTCGACGGCGGGGTCGCTGATCGGGGTGCGGAGCGAGAGGCGCCCTTCGAGGGGGCTCCCGTCCACAACGAGGCGGAAGCGGGAGAGGTCGACGGCCATCGCGTCGGGCGCGCCGCCGGGGTGCTTCACGGCGAGATCGAGCTGGATGTCGGAGACCGCCGCGGGGAGGCCCGGGTACTGGAAGCGGCCGTCGGCCACCTGCACGGCGAGGTCGAAGCCCGGGAGATCGTCGCCGGCGTCGGGGAGGAGCCCCTTGACCGCGCCGCGCACGGTGAGCGCGCCGTCCGCGGTGACGCCGCCGAAGTCGGGCGTGTACGCGCCCGGGATCAGGGAGAGCAGGCTCTTGAAGGAGGTGCGGTCGGCGGAGAAGGTCAGGTCGAGGCCGGTGCCGGCGTCCTCGGGCGTGACGGCGCCGGCGAACGCCAGGGCGAGCTCGTTCACGCGGAGCGTGTTGTCGCCGAGCTGGATCGCGCCGGTGGTGGGGCCGTAGCGCACGTCGAGGTCCGCGCCGACCTTCGCCTCGGAGACGAGGTCCACGCCGCCGTCGCGCACGGAGAGGGCGGCGATCGACGCGGCGCCGCGGAGCGCCACGAGCTCCCCGCCGACCTCGGCGTCGCCGTCGAGCGCGAGGTCCTTCACCACGACGAGGCGGTCGGCGGTCCGGTCCTCGTAGCGGAGCGACACGTTCGCGAGCGCGACGTCGCGCAGCCAGAGCTCGGGCGAGGGGCCGGCGGGCGCGGCCGCGGCGGGCTCCGCGGGGGCCTCTGGGGTGGCGCCGCCGAGGTCGGTGTTGGAGCGGCCCTCCGCGTCGACCAGCACGTTCACGCGCGTGTCGCGCAGGTCGAGCCCGGTGACGCGCACCGGGCCGCCCCCGAGCACGCTCACCAGGTCGAGCGACACGCCGAGGTGCCCCACGCGGGCGAGCTCGACGCCGGCGAACGGCGCGCGCCCGACCACCGCGAGGTCGGTCACCGCGACGTGCAGGTCGGGGAAGGAGCGGATCAGGCTCACGTCCGCGCCGCCGAGCGCCACGTCGGCGTCCACGCGGGCGTTCACCTCGCCGAGCACGAGCGCGACGACGCGATCCTTGAGGAGCAAGGGGACGAGGACGAGGGCCGCGACGAACACGGCGACGAGGACGGCGAGGACGGCGAGCGCGCGACGCACGGGAGCCCCTGGGTTTCGGCGAGATCGTTATCCGCCCGGCGCCGGACCCGGCGTACACTCCGTCGCGTCGCCCGGAGCCACGCATGCGGCTGTTCGCCCTCCTCGCCCTCCTCGCCTTCGCCTGCACCCCCAAGACCGAGGAGTCGGGCGTGCCCGACGACGCCGACGGGGACGGGTACGCCGCGGCCGACGACTGCGACGACGCCGACGCCGAGGTGCACCCCGACGCGACGGAGCGCTGCAACGACCTCGACGACGACTGCGACGAGGCGGTGGACGAGGACCTCGACCACACCTTCTACGCGGACGCCGACGGCGACGGCCACGGCGACCCGGACGCGGTCGTCACCGACTGCGCGCAGCCCACGGCCACCGTGACCAACTCCACCGACTGCGACGACGGCGCCATCGCGATCAACCCGAACGCCGCCGAGACGTGCGACGGCGTCGACAACAACTGCGACGGCGCCATCGACGAGGGCGTGACCGGCACCCTGTACGTCGACGCCGACGGCGACGGCCACGGCGACCCCGCCCAGCCCGTGTCCGGCTGCGAGGGCGCCGCCGGGCTCGCGGTGGAGGGCGACGACTGCGACGACACGAACGCGGCCATCCACCCCGACATCGTCGAGTCGGACTGCACCGACCTCAACGACTACAACTGCGACGGGCTCTCCCCCTACGAGGACGCCGACGGCGACGGCTGGACGACCTGCGAGGACTGCGACGACGAGAACGCGGAGGCCTCCCCCGACGCCACCGAGGTGTGCAACGACATCGACGACGACTGCGACGACGCGATCGACGAGGACGGCGCCGAGGACGGCACCATCTGGTACGCGGACTCCGACGGCGACGGCTACGGCGACGCCGCGACCACGGCCGAGGCCTGCGACCAGCCCACCGGGTACGTCGACGTGGGCGGCGACTGCGACGACATGAACCGCTCGGTGAACCCGGACATCCCGGAGATCTGCGACCGCTTCGACGACGACTGCGACGGGCTCGTCGACGAGGGCGGCGTCTGCGGGTAGCGGGCAGCCGCTCCGCGCTGCGTCGGCAGCAGCGGCGAGCGCAGGCCTCGGCGGCTCCGGTGCCCCGGCGCCCTACCGCCGCCCGATGATCCGGGCGGGCACCCCGCCCACGATCACCCCCGGCGGCACGTCGCGGGTGACCACCGCGCCCATGCCGACCACCGCGCCGTCGCCGAGGGTCACCCCGTCGGTGACGCCCGCGTTCGCGCCGATCCACACGTCCCGCCCGATCGTGATCCCCCGCGAGCGCACCGGCTGCTCGCGGATGGCCCGGTCGGGCGAGAGCCCGTGGTCGAAGGCGTAGATCGTGACGCCGGTGGCGATGCGGGTGTCGTCCCCGATGCGCACCCCGGCGCGCCCGCCGTCGACCGCCACGCGCGGGTTCAGCGTGACGTCGCGCCCGATCGTGACGGGGCCGTGCACGAAGGTGTCCGCCGCGAGGGCCGAGCGCGCGCCCACGACGACCTCGCGGTGCGGCTCGGCGAACACGCGCGCGGACGGCGCGACGAAGCAGGTGGGGTCGAGCTCCACGCGCTCGACCGCCGCGAGCGCGGCGTGCACCTCGGCCTGCCACGCCGCGGCCCACGCGCGGTCCTTCTCCTTGAGCTGGAAGTACAACCACGGCATCCACGAAAGCCGCTCACGATGCTGCGCGCGGAGACGATCCTCGTTCACCCGGCCTCCTCTCCCGCTATAGTGCCGCCCTTCCGCGGAGTCGCATGCGTCCCCTCCCCGTCTTCGTGCTCGCGCTGATCGGCTTCTCCCTCGCCTGCGCCGCCCCCGGCTCGGAGGGCGACAAGGAGGGCGGCGGCGGCGGGGACGTCACCGTCACGGGCCCCGACGACGTGGTCCTGGACGACCTCGAGGACGGGCTCGTCATCGACATCGAGGGCGGCGTCGCGGCCGGCTGGCTGTTCGGCGTGGTGCGCGTCGACAGCGAGGAGGGAGAGGCCTGCATCGACGGCGGCGACGTGTGCCACACGCTCGAGCCGGACGGCGGCGAGCTCGAGTGGGTGTCGGACTGCGCGGACGCGGAGGACGGCGCGACCTGCATCTCCCGCGCGTACTGGCGCATGGGGATCCTCACCTACGTGCTGAAGCCCACCGTCGGCACCGGCTGCTGGACCTGGGGCAGCGACCCCGAGTACTACACGGAGTCGCTCGGCTGCACGGTGACGGAGTGGGAGGACGACTCCTACTGACCTACCCGGCCTTGATCTCGGTCCAGACCTGGTCCCACTGCGCCGAGGCGGCGCCGAGGTCGGTCTGGAACTCGAGCTTCTGCATCTGCTCGGGGGTCGGGTAGGCGACCGGGTTCTCCATCTTGGCGGTCGCGGCGGCGTTCGGCGAGCCGTAGCCGGTGAACGCGCTGATGGCGGCGCCGACCTCGGGGCGGAGGATGTAGTCGAGGAAGGCGTGCGCCGCGCGCTTGTGCGGGGCGCCCTTGGGGATGACCATCGCGTCGGCCCAGATCACGCCGCCCTCCTTGGGGAGGATCCAGTCGATCTCGGCGTTCTCCGCCTTGGCCTGCATGGTGTCGCCGTTCCAGAGCTGCGCGATCCACACGTCGCCGGCCACGAGCTGGCCCTTCACCGGGGCGCTCACGAAGCTCTGGAGCAGCGCCTTGGCCGTGAGCGCGTCGGTCTTGGCCTGGAGCAGGTCCTCGGCGGCCGTCGAGTTCACCGACTTGCCCCGGTACTTGAGCCACGCGCCGATGACGTCGCGCATGTCGTCCATCATCGTCATCTTGCCCTTGTACTGGGCGTCGTGGAACACGGCCCAGGAGTCCGGCGTGGCCTTCACCTTGTCCTTCCGGAACGCGACGCCGGTCATGCCCCACTGCCAGGGCACGGTGTAGGCGTCGGTCGGGTCGAACGTCGTCTTGCGGAACTGCGGGGCGATGTTCCCGATGTTGGGGATGTACTTCGGGTTGAGCGGGTCCAGCAGGTTCAACGCCAGGAGCACCTGCACCGCGTAGCCCGAGGGGCAGACGAGGTCGTAGCCGCTCGCGCCCGCCTGGAGCTTGGCCATGAGCTCCTCGTTGGACTCGTAGGTGTCGTAGGTGACCTTGATGCCGGTCTCCTTCTCGAAGTTCGCGACCGTGTCCTCGGCGATGTAGTCGGACCAGTTGTAGATCCGGAGCTCCGTCTCCATCGGGCCGAGATCGGGCGGGCCCGCGGGCTTCGCGTCGGCCGCCACGCCGCCGGCCGGCGCCTCGGCCGGCTTCGCGGCCTCCTCCCCGCCGGAGCAGGCCTGCAGCACCATCGCGATGGACGGGAGGCCGAGGCCGAGCGCGAGCGCGCCGCGCACGAACGCGCGCCGGTCGATGCGGCCCTGGGCGAGGGCGTCGGCGAGCTCGAGGGTCTTCTTGGGGTCGGACATGGGGGGCTCCGGGGCGATCAGGGGGTGGTGGAGGAGGACTGGCGGGTGAGGCGGTCGGAGGCGTAGATCAGGATCGTCGTCGCGACGAGCACGATGGTGCTGATCGCGTTGATGCTCGGCTCGATGTTCTTGCGGACCATGCCGTACACCACGATGGGGAGCGTGGAGGAGCCGGGGCCCGACACGAGCGACGTGATGACGAAGTCGTCGAAGGACATCGTGAACGCGAGCAGCGCGCCGGAGAGGATCCCCGGCCAGAGCTGCGGCACGGTCACGCGCCAGAAGGTGGTCCACTCGTCCGCGCCGAGGATGAGCGCGGCCTCCTCGAGCGACCGGTCCATCCCCTCGAGCCGCGCGCGCACGACCACCGTGACGAAGCTGATGTTGAAGGCGACGTGCGCGAGCGTGATCGTCGTGTAGCCGAGCGGCAGGCCCATCGAGACGAAGAGCAGGAGCAGCGAGATGCCGCAGACGATCTCCGGCGTCACGACCGGCACGTACACGAGCCCTTCGAGCACGGTGCGCCCCGCGAGGCGGTGCCGGGCGAGCCCCATGGCGAGGAGCGTGCCCAGGATCGTCGCCCCCGCCGTGGAGATCGTGCCCACGAGCAGGCTCCCCTTCAGCGCGGCGAGGATGTCCTGGCGCTCGAAGAGCCGCTCGTACCAGTGGAGCGTGAAGCCCTTCCACTCGGTCGAGAACTTCGAGTCGTTGAAGGAGAACGCCACGAGCACGAGCATCGGCAGGTGCAGGAAGGCGTAGACGAAGCCGGTGATCCCGAGGATCCAGGCGGGGAGTCGCTTGTGGCTCACAGGCCGCCCCCCGGCGCGCGGTCGCGCATCCGCAGGTAGAGGAGCACCGCCACGAGCACACCCGCCATCACGACGAAGCTCGCCGCCGACCCGAAGGGCCAGTTGCGGGCGGCGGTGAACTGGTTCTGGACGAGGTTGCCGATCATCATCTGCTTGGCCCCGCCGAGCAGATCGGAGGTGAGGTAGCTCCCGAGCGACGGGATGAACGTGAGCAGGCACCCCGCCGCCACGCCCGGCAGCGAGAGCGGCCACACCACCTTCCAGAAGCGCGCGGCCGGCTTCGCGCCGAGCACCTCCGCCGCTTCGAGCAGCGTGGGGTCGAGCTTCTCCAGCGAGGTGTAGATGGGGAGGATCATGAAGGGCAAAAAGCCGTACACGAGCCCGGCCATCACCGCGAAGGGGGTGTAGAGCAGCTCCAGGGGCTCGGAGACGAGCCCCAGCGCGAGCAGCACGGTGTTGATGAGGCCGCTGTCGCGGAAGAGGAAGATCATCGCGAAGGTCCGGACGAGGAAGCTCGACCAGAGCGGCACGATGACGAGCAGCACGAGCACGTTCTTCCAGCGGCCCGCGTTCGCGATGGCCCACGCCACCGGGTAGCCGACGACCAGGCAGAGGAGCGTGGCCCCGAGCGACCAGGCGAGCGTGCGCCCGAGGATCGTGAGGTAGAGCGGGTCCGCGAAGCGCGCGTAGTGCTCGAGCGTGCCGGCCCACTCCACGCCCCCGTAGGGGTTCCGCACGAGGAACGACGCGCCGAACATGAGCGCGAGCGGCACGAGGAAGAAGAGCACGAGGAAGAAGAGCCCCGGCCCGACCTGCGACCAGCCGGCCGCGGAGGAGCGGGTGGCGAGCGCGGCGAAGAAGCGGCGGCGGGCGCGGACCCAGGCGTTGGGGACCGGGCGCTCGGAGGTCCGGGGGGGCGTTGCGGGGGGGCGCGCCCCCCCCCCCCCGCGCGAATAAGGGGCGGCCACCGGCGCCGCCGCGCGCCCGCCGGATCCTCATCGAGCACCTGGACGGCGGGGGGGTGCCAGGTGACGCGCCCCCGCTG
>CAYWGD010000141.1:0-18721 GCA_964457335.1 uncultured Enterobacteriaceae bacterium
GGCGCCTCGGTCGCGACGAGGGCGGCTCCGGGCGCCGCGTCGGTGGGGGCGGCGGCCGGGAGCGTCCCGGGAGCGGGCACGGCGGCGGGCAGGCCGGCGCTCTTGGCCGCGTCGGACGCGGGCAGGCCGGCGCGCTTGGCCGCGTCGGACGCGGGCGGGCCGGCGGCCGCGGCGATCGCGTCGGCCGTTCCCGTGCGGGAAGGCTCCGCGGTGCCGCCGTTGCTGCCGCGGTAGACGAAGAACCCGATGGCGACGACCGCCGCGACGAGCCCGGCGACAAGGACCGTCGCCCACCCCGACGTGGGCTGGGGCGGCGTCGTGGGCGGATCGTCGAACACGTCGCGTCGGGGCGCGGGGCCCGGGACCGGGCCGGCGGGGCCGCCCGCGGGCGGGACGGGGTTCGCGTCGAAGAAGAAGCTCTGGGACGCGCCCGGCCCCGCGAAGGGGTCGGCCGGGACCGCGGGAGCGGCGCCGGGGCCCGGCACGAGCGTGGGCGGCGGCGTGGCCGGGGGGGGGATGGCCACGACCGTGTCGTCGCGGGGCACGTCGGCCGCCGAGGCGGCCGCGAGCGCGCCCGCCGGGGCGGCGCCGGGCGTGAGCGTGACGACGCCGGGCGGCGGGAGCGGCGCGCGGTTGACGGCGCCGGGGAGCGCGATCCGCACGGGCGCCTTCCCGGGGAGGCGCTCCGTGCGGTCTCCGCCCGCGTCGGCGCGCTCGAAGCCCGCGGGGACCTCGGGCACCTCGTCGACGCCGAGGGAGTGCACCGTCTGCTCCTGCGTGTCGTCCCGCGACTCCGCGAAGTCCATGACCGTCGCGTCGCCGCGGCGCTCGAAGGGGTCGGGCCCGATGGACACCGGCATCGCCGCGTCCTCGGCCTCCCCGGCGTCGACGACGATCTCCTCGTCCATCCCGCCGGGCACCTCGGTGCGGAGGTTGCGATCCTGGAAGGAGAGCGCGTCGGCGGCGGCGAAGTAGAGCGCGAGGTCCTCGCGCTCGCCCGCGCGCGTCCAGCGCATGCCGTGGTGCGAGACGAGGGAGTCGCGGTCCACCCGCCGCTCGAGCACCCAGCGGTGCAGCGACGCGAGGTCCGGCACGGACCACACCTTCCCGCTCACCTGCACGAGGCTGATGGGCTCGGCGCCCGGCTCCGCCGCGTCGAGCGGGGGCGGAGAGCTCGGCTCCTGGGCCGCCGGCGGCGAGGGGTCGACCGTGAACGTGTGTCCGCAGTGGGAGCAGCGGAACTTCAGGCTGCGGGGCCCGCGGGCGCGCGCGCTCGCGGGCGGGTCGATCTCGTGCAGCGACTGGCACCGCGGACAGGTGATCTCCACGGCTACCCCCCGCTCAGCTGGGTGATCTTCTTCTGGATCTCGGCGGCGTCGGCCGGCGAGCCCTGGAGGTAGGTCTGGTAGTGGCCGACGGCCCCGGCGGCGTCCCCGTTCCGGGCCGCGAGGTCGCCGAGGTACTTCTGCGCGTCCTTGGCGCCCATCTGCGCGGCGCGCTGGAGCGTGGCCTGCGCGGCGGCGTCCCCCGACTCGAGCTGCGCACGGCCGAGCTTGCTCATGAGCCGCGCGCTCTTCCCGTCGAGCGAGACGGCCTTCTGGTAGGCCTGCGCCGCGGTGGCCCAGTCGCCGCCGCGCGAGGCGTCGTCACCGACGGCCTCGTGGTCTGCCGCGCTCGTCTCCGCCTCCTGGACCCCGGGGGTGGCGGTGGCCGTGCCCGGGTTCTTCGGGACGACCGGGCGCGCGCCTTCGGGCACGCCGCTCCGGACGACGGGCGTGCGGTCCGGCGGCGGCGCAACCGCGGTCGCGCCCTCGGTCGGCGCCGGGCCGTTCGCCTCGCCGCTCGGGTTGTTGCGGAGGGCCTGCTCGAGGTCCTGGTTGATCTGTTCGCGGATGTCCTGCGTCCCCCCGGACGGCCTCGGGCCGGCCGCGGGCTGCTGGGCCTGCCCGGAGGACGCCGACTGCTGCTGCATCCACCAGTACGCGCCCGCGGCGACCGCGAGCAGGAGGACGAGCCCCAGCACGAGCGTGGGCGAGCGGCGCGCCGGGGGAGGCGGCTCGGGCTGAGGAGGCGGGACCGGTGCGGTCTTCTTGAGCTCGGCGCGATCGCGCTGCTTCTTCCGGTTCTCCTCGAAGGGATCCGCGAACTGGTTCGGCTCGCCGCCGCTCTTCTGGGGTGTCCGCGCCTCCTCGATCGCCTTGGCGACCTCGGCGTTCGGCGGCGCCGGGGCCAGCGTCGCGGACGACGGATCCTCCTTGCGCGCGGCGAGCATGTCCCAGGTCTCGACGAAGAAGGCGTCGAGGTCGGGGATGTCGCCGATGGCACGCCAGGACTTGCCGTCCCAGCTCACCACGTCGGTGGCGGTGACGCGCCCGTCCTGGATGTACTTCCGGAGCGTCTTGATGTCCGAGAAGTCGTAGATGAGGCCGATCTTGACCTTCACCTTCCAGGTGGTGACGCCCACCTTCCGGAAGTCGAGCGACGCGGCGCGGGCCGCGACGTCCGCCGAGGACGCGCCGGCCGATGGCGCGGGGGCGCTCGCCGACGGCGCGGGGGCGCTCGCGGACGGCGTGGGCGCGGCGCTACCGACGGAGGCGGCGCTGGAGGACCCGACCTGGGACCCGGCCGGCGCCTGCGGGCGCCCGCGGACGACCTCGTGGCCGCCCTCGGAGTCCCCGACGCGGGTCGGCTCGTCTTCCCACTCCTCGGAGGAGGCCGGCGTCCCGAGCGGGGGCGTCGGCGTGGTGCCCGGCCCGGCGACCGCGACACCCGGGGCCGCGGCCTTCCGGTCGGCGGCCTTCACGGCGTCGGCGAGCCCGCCGCTGGTGGGCGGCGTGCCGACCGGGGGCGTGCCGGACGGCAGGGTGGGCCGCGAGACCTCGTTCTGGTCCTTTGCGTAGACCACGAACACGGCCTTGCACTTCGGGCAGGTGATCTTCGCACCGCGGCCCGTGATCTTCGCATCGTCCAGCTTGTAGCGGGATTTGCACGATTCGCAGGTGACGATCAAGGAGACGGCTCCAGAGCGCTCAAGGAAGCAGGATCTCGAGACCCGCGGCCGCTGCGAACACCGTTCGCGGCCCATGGTCTCGGAAGTGTATCGTAAGCTTCGGGTTCGAGGGGATGCCTTCGCGTTTCGAGATGGTGCCGGCCCCTAGCATCGGGTGAAACACCTCGACGCCGACGCGAAATGACTCGAGGCTGTCGGGAGCCAGCTTCCGCATTCCGTCCGGCAGCTTCGCGGCCGCGGGTCGCGGAGGAGCGGGGCGGGCCGGCGGCAGCGGCGGACGCGCTCCGAAGGCGCGGCCCTCCGGCGGCCGGGGCGGGGTCGGGGCGGCGGCGCGGGAGGCGTTCGCGGCGCGCTGGGCCGCCATCCAGCTCGGCACGCCGGGGCGCGTGGGGGCCGAGAGCGGGCTCGTGGGCGGCCGGGCCGTCGGGCCCCGGGGCACGTCGCCCGTGAGCACGTCCCGCGGCAGCTCGCCCAGGAACCGCGAGGGCTCGGTGTCCTCCCAGGTCGCGGCGCCGCCGGTGCGCTGGCTGAAGCTCAGCCGCCGCCCCGGCCACGAGAGGTAGAGGTGCTCGCGCGCGCGGGTGATGGTGACGTACGCGAGGCGGCGCTCCTCTTCGATCGTGCCCTCCCGCTCGGCGCGCGAGCTCGGGAACACGCCGTCCGCCCACCCGACCGCGAACACGACCGGGTACTCGAGCCCCTTCGCGAGGTGCGCGGTGAGCAGCGTCACGGCGCCGGCCCCCTCGTCGGGCAGCTCGTCGGCCTGGCCGGCGAGCGACACCCGGTCGAGGAAGGCCCGCAGGCGGTCCATCGGCATCGTCGGGGCGTCCTCCCCGGTCGGCACCTCCTCCTCCACGGCGCGCGCGAGGGCCTCGATGTTCTCGATGCGCCCCTTCGCCTCGTCTGTCTTCTCCGCGACGAGCTCGGCGAGGTAGCCCGTGTCGCGGGCGATCTTCAGCGCGAGGTCCCCGGGCTCCATCACGAGCGCGTCGCGCTGGAACCCGTCCATGAGCTGCGTGAACTGCGTGAGCGCGTTCCCGAGGCGCCCGCCGGTCTGCCCGAGGTAGCGCGCGGCCTCCCGCATCGAGCACCGGAGCCGCTCGGCCTCGGCGGCGATCTGCTGCAGCGCCTTGTCCCCGATGCCGCGGGACGGCGTGTTCACCACGCGGGCGAACGCCATGTCGTCCATCGGGTTCACGATGAGCTTGAGGTAGGCGACGATGTCGCGCACCTCGAGCCGCTCGTAGAACTTCCGGCCGCCGACGAGCACGTGCGGGATGCGCGCCTGCACCAGGGCCTGCTCGAAGGGGCGGCTCTGGGCGTTGGTGCGGTAGATGACGGCGATGTCGCCGGGCCGGCGCTTCGCGAGGAGGCGCCGGATCTCGCCGACCACGCGGCCGGCCTCCTCGTTCTCGTCGTCCGTGCGCATCACGCGGATCGGGTCGCCGCGCTCCGCCTCCGTCCAGAGCGTCTTGTCCTTGCGCTGCTCGTTGAGCTTCACGAGCTTGGACGCCGCTTCGAGGATGACGCCCGTGGAGCGGTAGTTCTGCTCCAGGCGCACGACGGTGGCGCTCGGGAAGTCCTTCTCGAAGTCCAGGATGTTCTGGATGTTCGCGCCGCGGAAGCTGTAGATGGACTGGTCGTCGTCGCCGACGACGGCCAGGTTGCGGCCCTGGATCCAGAAGCCGGGCGCGGCCTCGAGCGTGTCGAAGTCGCACAGGAGCTTCACCAGCTCGTACTGCGCCGGGTTGGTGTCCTGGTACTCGTCGACCAGCACGTAGCGGAACTTCGCCCGCCACTTGTCGCGCACGGCGGGGTCGGCGCGCCACAGGTCGACGACCTTGTTCACGATGTCGTTGAAGTCGAGCGCGTTCGCGAGCCGGAGCCGCTCGGCGTACGCCTCGTAGACCTTGCCCGCGAACGGGAGCTCGCCCTCGCGGGCGCCGGGGACGCGCATCGCGTTCTTCGCGCGGTCGATCATCGTCCGGTACGCCGCGGGCTTGTACTGCTTGGGGTCGAGCTTGAGGTCGGCGAGGATCTGCTTGAGGATGCGCGTCTGGTCGTCGTCGTCGTAGATCGCGAACGACGACGTGAAGCCGGGCGGCGCGTCGCGACGGAGGATGCGCACGCACGTCGAGTGGAACGTGCTCACCCAGATGTCCTTCGCGACGTCGCCGACCAGGTGCGCGACGCGCTCCTTCATCTCCCCGGCGGCCTTGTTGGTGAACGTGACCGCCAGGATGTTCCACGGCCGGATGCCCTGGTCGAGCATGTACGCGATGCGCCGGGTGAGCACGCGCGTCTTCCCGGAGCCCGCGCCCGCCAGGATGAGGAGCGGCCCCTCCACCGTGGCGACGGCGCGCGCCTGCTCGGGGTTGAGCCCCTCGGTGAACGCGCTCACTTCGCCGCCTCCCGCCGCGCCCGGTACCGGACGCGGAGCTTCTCGGCCATGTTCGGGGAGTTCTTCTGCGGCGCCCGCGCCACCGCGATGGCGTCCGCCGGCACGTCCTCCGTGACCGTCGACCCCGCGCCCACGATCGCGCCCGCCCCGACCGTCACCGGCGCGACCAGCGCCGTGTTCGACCCGATGAACGCGCCCGCCCCGATCACCGTGCGGTGCTTGGCGAAGCCGTCGTAGTTGCAGGTGATGGTGCCCGCGCCGACGTTCGCGCCCGCGCCCACCTCCGCGTCGCCCAGGTAGGTGAGGTGGTTGGCCTTGGCGCCGCGGCGCACCGTGGTGTTCTTCACCTCCACGTAGTTCCCGACGTGCACGTCTTCTTCCAGCACGGCGCCCGGCCGCAGCCGCGCGAAGGGCCCCGCCTGCGCGCCCGCGCGCAGCATCGCGCCGACCGCGATCGAGCTCGCGTGCAGGATGGCGCCGGCCTCGATCGTCGTGTCGTCGACGACGCAATGCGGCCCCACCAAGCCCGCCACGTCGCTCGTGCCGGCGAGGATGGCCCCGAGGCCCACGTGCGCGTCGGGATGCAGCGTGACGCCCGCCTCGACGATCGCGCCATCGAGATCGGCGAAGTCGACGCCCTGGAGCGCCCACGCGCGGTTGATGCGCCGCCGCAGGACGGACCGCGCGTCCGCGAGCGCCGCCCGGTCGTTCACGCCGGCGAACAGCGAGGCGTCGAAGCCACCCACCACCGTCGCGGGCCCGCGCACGAGGTCGGTCAGGTAGTACTCGCCCTTCGGCGGGTGGGGCGCGAGCTCGGGCAGCTCGCGGCGGAGGTACGCCGCGTCGAACACGTACACGCCCGAGTTGACCTCGCGGATCGCCGCCTCCTCGGGGGAGCACTCCCCCTGCTCGACGATGCGGACCTCGGGCGAGCGGACGATCCGCCCGTATCCGGCAGGGTCGGCGACCTCGAACGACGCGACGGTCACGTCGCCCCGGTGCGCGGCCACGACGCGGCGGAGCGCGTCGGCGGTGATCAGCGGGGTGTCGCCGGCGGTGACGAGCACCGGGCCGGACGCGGGGAGGAGCGGGAGGGCGGCCCGGAGCGCGTCCCCCGTGCCGAGCGGGGCGTCCTGGCGGACGAAGCGGCAGCCGGGGAGGGCGGCGCGGACGGCCTCCTCCTGGTGGTTCACGACCACGATCACGTCGGCGCCGAGCGCGCGGAGCGCCTCGACGACCCAGCCGACCATGGGGCGGCCGAGCAGCGGGTGGAGGACCTTCGCGAGCGGGGACCGCATGCGCGTGCCGAGGCCGGCGGCGAGCACCACGGCGGTGAGGGGGGAGGACATCCGTCCAGCTTAACCCAGGGCCATCGACGGGGCGGACAACGGTTGTCCGCCCCCCGGGGCGCGGGGGCGCCGCGGACGCACCCTCCGCCGTCGCCTCGCCAGCGGGGGTCCCGCCGTTTAGATCCCCGCTTCCGGAGTCCCCATGTCGAACAAGCGCGTCGCCGTCGTCCTCGCGGGCTGCGGCTACCTCGACGGCGCCGAGATCCACGAGGCCGTCGTCACCCTGCTCGCGCTCGACCGCGCGGGCGCCACGGTGCAGTGCGCCGCGCCGGACAAGCCCCAGATGCACGTGGTCGACCACCGCACGGGCCAGCCCACCGGCGAGACGCGCAACGTGCTGACCGAGGCCGCGCGCATCGCCCGCGGGAACATCGTCCCGCTCGACGCGATCCACGCCGCCGACTTCGACGCGCTCTTCCTGCCCGGCGGCTTCGGCGCGGCCAAGAACCTCTCCACGGTGGCGATCGACGGCGCGGCCGCTTCGGTCGACCCCCAGGTCGCCCGGGTGATCCGCGAGTTCCGCGCCGCCGGGAAGCCCATCGGCGCGGTCTGCATCGCGCCCGCGGTGCTCGTGGCCGCGCTCCGCGAGGGCGAGGTCACCATCGGGGACGACGCCGGCACCGCCGGCGCCATCGCGGCGATGGGCGGCTCGCACGTCGCCTGCGGCGTCACCGAGCTGCACGTCGACCGGGCGCGCCGCATCGTCACCGCCCCGGCCTACATGTACGGCCAGGAGCGCATCGCCAACGTGGCCGCCGGCATCGAGAAGGCGGTCGCCGCCACCCTGGAGCTCGCATGAAGCGCCTCGAAGGAAAGGTCGTCTGCATCACCGGCGCGGGCCGCGGGCTCGGGAAGGCCCTCGCCGAGCGCTTCTCCGCGGAGGGCGCGTCGCTCGTGCTCGGCGCGCGCACCACGCCCGAGATCGACGACCTCGCCTCGTCCCTGGGCGACGCGATCGCCGTCCAGACGGACGTGCGGAGCCCGACCGACTGCCGGCGCCTCGTGGAGGCCGCCGTCGCGGAGTACGACCGGCTCGACGTGATGATCAACAACGCCGGGCTCGCCATCTACGGCCCGGTCGAGGACGTGTCGGAGCACGACGTCGACCTCCTGTTCGACACGAACGTCAAGGGGCTCATCAACACGTCGATCGCCGCGTTCAAGGTGATGAAGCAGCAGCGGAGCGGCCTCATCGTGAACATCAGCTCGATCGCCGGGAAGCTCCACCTCCCCAACGAGTCGGTGTACGGCGCCACCAAGTGGGCGGTGAACGGCTTCACCGGCACCCTCCGCCTGGAGGCGGCGGCCTACGACGTGCGCGTCACCACGGTGTGCCCCGGGGGCATCGACACGCCCTTCTGGCGCGCGATGGACTACTACCCCTTCCCCGACCACGTCGACCCGAGCCGCGACTTCATGAAGCCCGAGGAGGTCGCCGAGAGCGTGGTCGAGGTGGCGCTCAAGTCCGACCGCTACGTCGTCCCCGAGATCGTCATGGTGCCGCTGATCGGGCCGGGTCGGTAGCGACGGCGCACAGGCGCGCCCCGACCTGGGGTATACCTCCCCTTTCCCCGGAGCCCGGCTGCCGCTCGCCCTGTCCCTGGCGCTGTTCGCGTGCGGAGCGCGCCCGCCGGAGGACCTCCCGGTCCACACCCTCGCCTTCGGCGGGGACTTCATGCTGGGGCGCCAGCTGAACGAGGCGCTGCCGGACCCCTCGGCGCGGGCCCGGGTGCTGGGCGGGCTCCCGCTCCTGCGCGGCGCCGACCTCGCGCTGATCAACGGGGAAGGCACCATCAGCGAGGGTGGGGCCCTGGTGGCCAAGGGAGAGGACTCTCCCAACACCTGGCGGGCCGGCCCCGCGGCGGTGGAGCTGCTCGTGGACGCGGGGGTCGACGTGGTCTCGTTCGGGAACAACCACGCCGGGGACTACGGCCCGGACGCGGTGCGCGAGGGGATCCAGCGCCTGCGCGTCGCCGGGCTCGACGTGACCGGCGCGGGGCTCGACCTTGCGGACGCGCGCACCCCCGCCTACCGCCGCGTCGGGGACACGGTGGTGGCCTTCGTCGGGGTCGACCTCACCCACGTCCGCGCGTACCGGGCGGGGGACGATCGGCCCGGCACCTACGCGCTGTCGGTGCGCGCGCGGGAGGTGGACGAGACCGTGAAGGAGCTGCGGGACGTGCTCCGCGAGGCGCGCGAGCACGCGCACGTGGTGCTGCTCACGCCCCACTGGGGCCCCAACTGGCGGACCGAGCCCCTCCCCGAGCTGCGGTCGCTCGCGCGACGGCTCTTGGACGCCGGCTACGACGGGATCCTCGGGCACTCGGCCCACACGCTGCAGGGGGTGGAGCTCGTCGACGGCAAGCCCGTGATCTACGACGCGGGCAACCTCGGCATCACCCACCGCGGGGACACGCCGGCGCACCGCGGCGTGCTCTACGAGCTCCGGTTCACGCGCGCCGGGATCACCGCGGTCCTCGGCTACCCGCTCGACGTCCGGAAGAACGAGACCGCCCTGGCCACCGGCCGCGTCGCCGATCGCATCCTCGGCGAGTGGGACGAGCGCACGGCCGCGCTCGGCACGCCGTTCGTCCGGGGCGACGGCGAGCGTCGCGTCGCGTGTGATCCCGGGAGGATGGAGGGGCCTTCCGCCGCGGAGGAGCCGCCCCGCCGCACGGTCGGCGCGGTCGAGCCCGCGCCCGGCCTCCCCCCGCTCGACGCGCTCCCGCCCGAGGCCACGCCGGTGCTTGTCCGATGGCCCAACGGGGTCTCGCTCGTGGGCTACCACCTCCTCGTGCCGACGATCAAGGAGGCGAAGACGGCGCAGGTGGTCACGTTGTACCTGCGCGCGGAGGCGCCGCAGCCCCCGGACCTGGCGATCCGGCTGCGCGCGGCTGGCGGCGGCGACGCGCACGACGAGGGGCACTGGCCCGGCGACTGGTCGATCCGGGGCGACCAGCTGCCGATCGGCCCCATCGTGGTGGACCGCTACCTGCTCTCCTACGAGGTCCCGCCCGAGCGGGGCGTGCGGTTCGGGGTGCAGGTGGGCGGCGCGCCGGTGGAGAGCGACCTCCCCGTCGAGGACGGCTTCGTCATGCTCGGGGAGTCGACCTTCGACGCCGAGGCCCCCTCGATCAGGGAGCTCCTGCCGCGGCCCGAGCACCTGGGTCGAGCCAGGGTGTCAGCCGCGCCGGAATGAGGCGCTCCAGCGGGAAGAAGGACAGGAACGCGACGCCGGACATGGGGTACGGGAAGACGATCCCCATGATGAGGCGGATGCCCCAGTGCATCCCGACGATCCCGACGGCCCAGACCGCGGCGATCCGGCGGTCGAGCAGCGCGACGGCCGCGCCCGCCTCGAGGACGAGCGTGAGCGCCCCGAGCGGCGCCGCGAGCTCGGGGTGCTGGTAGAGCCAGCGCACCGCGGGGAGGCTCCCGGCGGCGAGCAGGTCCTGGTTCAGCGCGATGTAGCCGACGTGGCCGAGCAGGGTCGACGCCCAGGACACCCCGGCCTGCCCGCCCAGCTTCGCGACCCCCGCCGCGGTGTAGGTGCACACCGTCACCGCGCACACGAGCCGCATCGGCCAGCCCCAGCGCCAGGACGGGCGCGTGTCGGGCGCGGCGTGACGGCGGCGCCAGGCGTCGACCGAGACGGCCGCGGCGGCGGGGGCGAGCGAGAGCGCGAGCACGTGCAGCGACGGCACGTGCGACTCGTGGTGGATCTGCCCGAACGAGAGCCGGTAGCTCATGACGGAGAGGAGCGCGGCGGCGAACGCGGGGGCCGAGAAGCGCCACGCGACGCCCAGCGTCCACAGCAGGCAGAGCACGATGGTGACGTCGTAGGCGACGTCGTACACGCCGGGATCCACCATCCCGGGCAGGAGCCGCGCGAGGCCGACCGGCTTCCAGTTCTCGGGATCGGCGCGGACGACGCCGAGCACCTTGGTGCGGGTGTCGATCAGCCGGTAGAGCCAGTAGGCCCCGACCGCGACGCGGAGCGCGCCGAGCCGCGCGGCGGGCGCCGGGGTGTACCAGGCGCGCTCGAGCGTGCCGAGCGCGCTCATCGGCGCACCTCGCAACGCTGGACGACGCGCTCGCTCTCGGAGGGAGGGGGGGACTCCCTGGCGGCCGACTTCTCGTCGGCGAAGTAGTCGGCGAGCACGAAGGTGCTCCGCACGATCTCCACCGTGGTCGCCCTCGACGCCCACCCGCGGGTCCGCTCGCCGAACTCCTCGGCGAGCCGCTCGCAGAACGCCGCGGCGTCCCCTTCCTTGACCGCGCGCTCCAGGTGCCGGCCACCCTCGCTCAGGCCCCCCGGGGTCCAGTACCGGTAGGATACCCGCCGGGTCGTGCCGTCCGCGAGCGTCGCGCGCACCCACACGATGCGCTCCCGCTCCGGGCGCACCCCGCGGAACATCGGGTACCAGCTCAGCGGGTAGTCGTCGTGCCGCTTGCCGTTGTCCCACGGGACCATCGGAGAGAGCACCGCGAGGCACAACACCGCGGAGCTGAGGGCGGCGCGGGCGCGCTCGAGGAGGTCGGGGGTCACGGGGCGGGAGTGTAGCCCTGTTGCGCCGCCGGCTCCGCCCCCGCGGGATCGGTGGGCGCGGCCGGCGTGGGCGCGGCCGGCTTCGCGACCCCCGCGTACGCCGCGATGGCGTCGAGCTGGGCCGGGCGCGGCGCCTTCGCGAAGTAACGTTCGAGGAAGCGGAGGTCCTTCGCCACGTCCGCCGGCGCGCGCTGCGGGAGCGCGGCCACGTAGGTGTCCAGGAACGCCTCCGGATCCGGGAGCTTCCAGCCGGGCGCGTCGCGTCGCAGACGCGCGGCGAGCGCCGGGTCCCACTGTAGGAAGCACCAGGGCTTCTTCGGGTTGTGGCCCGTGGGCGGCTCGACCCCGCGCAGCCCGCGCCACTGCTCCGACGCGCAGTGCCGGCGCGCCTGCACGAGCTTCACGCCGCGCTTGCGCAGGTAGCCGCTCGGCGCCTCCTTCTCATGCCCGATGTGCCCGCGCTCCGCCACGACCGTGCGCGCGACGTAGCGGTCGGTGAGCCCGTGCAGGTCGATGAGCGGGAGGCGGCCGTAGTAGCCGAGCATGCCGATGGTCCCGGCGGCGACGACCGGGGTGATGCCCCGGTCCGCGAGCGTCTTGCCGACGGTGTTCCCGATGCGCCACGAGGGGTGGTCGATCCGGAGCGGCGACCAGCGCTTCACCGGGTAGACCGTGCCCTCGTCGGCGATGTACCACTCGATCGACTTGCGCCCCAGGAGGCTCCCGCTCCCGAGCCCCGCCGCGACCACGCCGAGCAGCGCCGCGCGCGCCCCCGCCCCGCGGAGAGCGCGCCACGCCTGCTCCGTGGCGAGCGCCAGGAGCGGCAGCAGCACCACGTAGAAGCGCCCGCTCATGAAGTCGCCGCCGATGCGCGTCACGTACGTGGTGTGCAGGACCACCCCGAGCCCGACGAAGATCCGCGCCGCCACGGGCCCGCGGCCGAAGACACACCAGCCGAGCGTGGCGAACAGGAAGGGCCACGACGCGCTCCCTAGCCAGAACTCGGCCGCGTACACGAAGCCCTGGGACCAGTAGGCGCCGCCCGCGGCCTTGGCGTACGCGGTGTTGGGGAACCAGTCGCCGTAGTAGGCGACGCGCCAGGCCTGCACCGCGACGAGCAGGACGCCCGGCGCCGCGAGGGCCGCCCAGGCGCGCACGACCCCGCGCCGGCGCTCCCGCGCGGCGAGCGCGATCGCGGCGATGGGCAGGAACAACGCGGCGTCTGGCCGGCAGAGCGTCGCGAGCACGAGCCAGGCCCCCGCCCACGCCGCCGAGCGCGGCCCGGCGGGGCCCACGAGGCTCCGGAGCGCGAGCTGCACGAGCAGCGCCAACAACCCCGTCTCGAGCCCGGTGGTGCCGTGCGCGACGAACACCGCGTGCCCCGCGAGGAGGATGGCGCCGAGGGGAAGCGCGCCCCTCGACGGCGCCCCGGCGCCGAGGCGCCGCCCCGTGTCGGCGGCGACGGCCACGTTGGCGGCCACGATCACGAGGTTGAGCACGAGCGCGACCAGCGGGAGCTCGACCCCGGTGAGGACGTTCCCCGCCGCGACGAGGAGCACCCACAAGAGGTCGGTGAAGCCTTCGACGCGCTCGCCCACGTTGTAGACGAGGCCCTTGCCCTCGACGAGGTTCCGCGCGTAGCGGAGCGCGATGAAGGCGTCGTCGACCACCGACGCGCGCCGGGCCGCCGCCGCGACCGCGCCGGCCGCGAGGAGCGCCACGATCGGCGCGCGGGCCCGCGCCGGAAGCCCCGTTCCCCGCTTCAGGAGCGCGTAGGCGACGAGCCCCACCCCGAGCCCGGCCAGCGCGCGCCACGGGCCCTCCGCGCCGAGCCGTGCGACCCACGCCGCGAGAACTTCCGGGAGGAACGGGGACACGGCGCCCGGCTATCCGGGGGGCCCTCCGCGCGCCTGCGTACCCGCCGCGCTCGCGCTAACGTGGGAACATGCGCCTCCCTGCCCTGCTCCTGCTCGCCGCCTGCTCGGACTACGACATCAACCGCAAGGACGACGGCGCCGGGGCGGACGACACCGGCGCCGACGGCCCCGGCACCGACACCGACACGGTCGACCCGCCCGCCGCCTGCGAGCCGTCCGAGGCCCCCTCCAGGGAGGTCGGGCTCAACGACGAGTGCGACGTGCCCTTCTCCGAGGGCACGTTCACGCCGGTGGTCGAGTGGGAGCTCCCCGGCAACAACGCCTACGGGCCGCCCATCGTCGCCAACCTCGACGACGACAACGGCGACACCGTGATCGGCGTCGGCGACACCCCGGAGGTGCTGGTCGTCACCAACAGCGGCGCCGGGCTCGTCGTGATCGACGGCGGCACGGGCACGGTCAAGTGGACGAGCCGCTCCCCGCGCGACGGGCTCTCCCAGGTGGCCGTGGGCGACGTGGACGGCGACGGGGTGCCGGAGATCGCCGTCTCCGACGGCTCCGACGAGATCCTGCTCATGGACAACGTCGGCACGCTGCTCTGGCGCACGACGATCCGGACGACCTGGGACGGCATGGACCTGTACTCGTCGCTCAACCCGGCCATCGCCGACCTCGACGGCGACGGCTTCGCGGAGATCGTGGCGGGCAACAACATCCTCTCCCACGACGGGACGGTGCTCGGGACCGGGCGCTACGGCGTGGGCTCCTGCCCCAACGCCAGCGGCTCGCTGCTCGAGGGCAGCATCTCCGTGCCGGTGGACGTGAACGGCGACGGCATCCTCGAGGTCGTCGTGGGCAACGCCGCCTACAACATGGACGGCACCGCGCTCTACACGAACGGGCTCAACGACGGCACCGTGGCCGTGGCGGACTTCGACCTGGACGGCGAGCCCGAGTTCGCGGTGAACAGCGGCAACGAGGTCTACACGCTCGAGACCGACCTCTCGCCGACGGGCTGGAGCACCGCGTTCCGCGGCACCAACTACGTCGGCCCGCTCGCGGCGGACGACCTCGACGGCGACGGCGCGCCCGAGTTCGTCGCCGCCGCCGCCAGCGAGCTCGTGGCGTTCCGCTGGGACGGCACCCGGCTCTGGACCCAGCGCGTCACCGACGCGTCCGGCGCGGCCGGCGTCATCCTCTACGACTTCGAGATGGACGGCTACCCCGAGATCGTCTACGCGGACGAGGTCTCGGTGCGCGTGTTCAACGGGCTCGACGGGAGCGTGAAGCTCACGAGCACGGACCACTCCTCCTACACGTTGTTCGAGACGCCGGTGGTCGCCGACGTGGACAACGACGGCGAGGTCGAGATCGTGATGGCGCACGGCCAGGGCCGCTTCGGCGTGACCGTGTACGGCGACGCCGACCACACCTGGCCGCCGGGCCGGCCGATCTGGAACCAGCACGCCTACTCGATCACCAACGTCGAGGACGACGGCGGGATCCCCGCGGGCCAGCCGGCCAACTGGGACGAGTACAACAACTTCCGCTCGGGGGACGCCGGCCTGCCGCCGTCCGAGTGGAACGACGTGTCCGCCGAGATCGTCGAGGTGTGCACCGAGGAGTGCCCGAGCCGCCTCTACCTGCTCGTGCGGGTGTGGAACCAGGGCACCGAGGAGGTCCCCGCGGGGCTCGGAGTGGTCGTGCGGGCGGGCGCCGACGGCGCGGTCGTCGCGACCACCACCACACCCGCCGCGATCCCGTCCGGGGAGACCAGCGCGGGCTTCGCGATCGAGGTCGACGCCACCCTCCTGGTGGGCGCGGAGCCCTTCGTGGAGGTCGACCGCGACGTGGATCTCAACGGCACCCTCTCGGAGTGCACGGAGGAGAACAACGGGGTCTCCGCCGGCGAAGGATGCGGGTGATCCCCTACGAATTGGGGGATGGACGACCAAGGCAAACGTATTACCGGTCCGTACGAACCGAGGTTTCGTGCGTCGCCTCTCCGCCCTCGCGCTCAGCGTCGCGGTCCTCGGCTCCCTCCTCTCCTGCAGCAGCGGCAAGATCGCGCAGTGCAGGGCGTTCGTCGAGACGTTGAACAAGGCGGCGCCTGAGCTCGAGGCGGCGCAGGCCGGCCTGGTCCCCGAGGAGTCGAAGGCCGCCTGGGAGAACCTCCGGAAGATGGCGGAGGTCCACGGCCGCATCGTCGCCGAGGTCAGCGCGATGGAGATCACCGACGAGGGGCTCAAGCCGCGGATCGAGGCCTGGCGGGCAGCCACCCGCACGCTCCAGCAACACGCCTCCGCGGTTGCGAGCGCCGCCGACGGTGGGCGGTCCGACCAGGCGATGGCGCTCCTGGACGACCTGCGCGGGGCCGTGGTGGAGCACGACAGGCGCCTGAAGGAGATCGACGCCTACTGCAACGGCAGGTAGGCCCGATCAGCGCCGGTTCGCGGGCTCCTGGAGCTGCTGCTCCTTCTCCATCGCGAGGATCCGGTCCGTGAGCCCGCGCTCGACCTGGGCGTTGTAGCGCTCCATGAGCTCCTGGCGCGGCAGCACGATCTCCACCTGTGGCTTCGGCACGGAGACGACCAGCGGCTTCTCCTCGAAGACGAGGGGCTCGCCCGCCAGGGCGGGGGCGGCGGTGACACCGGCGAGGACGACGATCCAACGTGGCATGGGGGCTCCGAGGTCCACGAGCACTGTAGCCGGAAGGCTGGACGATCCACGAGCGGCGGAGGTGGAGCGCGTGGCGCCCGCCCGCCGGCGAGCCCGTGCCCGGCGGTTGCCCGGCGGCCCCCTCGGGAGTAGGAAGCGCGCCAGCAAGGGTGCGCAGATGACCGACAAGACCGATCCCGAGGCCGAGTACTTCGCCCGCATCGACAAGGAGAAGAAGGAAGCCCTCGCCGAGGAGCTCGCCGCCGAGAAGGCGCGCGCGGAGAAGGAGGAGCGGCGGAAGCTCCACTACCTCCACTGCGGCAAGTGCGGCGGCCCGCTCGCGCCCCAGGCCTTCCGCGGCGTCACCATCGACGTGTGCGGCGACTGCGGCTCGGTCCTGCTCGACCCGGGCGAGCTCGAGCAGCTCGCGGGCAAGGACGAGAGCGGCGCGCTCGCCTCGCTCTCCCGCTTCTTCAAGGGGCTCTCGACCACCCCCTGACCCGGAGCCGTTCGGGGAGAGGCTCCCGTCCCCGAACGCCTAGACCGCCAGCTCGTCGGTGACCGCCACGACCTCCTCGAAGGTCGTCTCGCCGCGCGCCATCTTCTTGATGGCGTACTCGCGGAGCGACATCATCCCGTCGTTGAGGGCCTCGCGCTTGATCTCCTGCGCCGGGGCCTTCTCCTGCACGAGCTTCTGCAGGCGGGGCGTCATCCGCAGGACCTCGAACACGCCGGTCCGGCCGCGGTAGCCCGTGCCCCGGCAGCGGACGCAGCCGCGGCCGCGTCGCACCTTGAGCTGGCGCCCCTCGGCGCCGCGGATCCGCAGGTGGTCGATCTGCTCGGCGGTCAGGAGCTCCTCCACCGAGCAGTGCGGGCACACCCGGCGCACGAGCCGCTGCGCGACCACCCCGAGCAGCACCCCCGAGATGAGGAAGGGGTACACGCCGAGGTCGAGCATGCGGGACACGGCGCTCGCGGCGTCGTTGGTGTGCAGCGTGGAGAGCACGAGGTGGCCCGTGAGCGCCGCCTGCACGGCGCCGTCGGCCGTCTCGGGGTCGCGGATCTCGCCGACCATGATGACGTCGGGGTCCTGGCGCAGCACGTTGCGGAGCGCGGTGCCGAAGGTGAACCCGATCTTCGGCTGCATGGCCATCTGGTTGAAGGCCTCGTGCACCATCTCGATGGGGTCCTCGAGCGTGCAGATGTTGATGCGCGGGCTCGCGATGTGGTGGAGCGTGCTGTAGAGCGTCGTCGTCTTGCCGCTCCCGGTCGGGCCCGTGATGAGCACCATGCCGTTGGTGGCGCGGACGAAGCCCTCGTACATCGAGAGCTCGCGCGGGAAGAAGCCCAGGTCGTGCAGGGGCTGCTTGAGGACGCCTGGGTCGAAGATGCGGATGACCGCCTTCTCGCCGAACGCCGTCGGGACCGTGCTGATGCGGAGCTCGACCTCGTCGCGCCCGAACTGGGTCTTGAAGCGACCGTCCTGGGGGCGGCGCTTCTCGGCGATGTCGAGGCGCGCGAGGAGCTTCACGCGCGAGACCACCGCCGGGTGCACGCCCTTGGGCATGCGGTGCACGGCGTGGAGCACCCCGTCGATGCGCATGCGCACGAGCGCGTCCTCGCGCTTCGGCTCGATGTGGATGTCGCTCGCGCGCTGGTCGTGCGCGTAGTTCAGCAGGTACCAGACCGCCTGGACCACGGGCTGGTCGGTGGCCTCGAGCTCGTTGGTGCCGTGCACCTTGTAGAGGGCCTCGAGGTTGCCGATGTCCGGCAGGTCCACGCCCAGCTCCACCTCGGCGGCCCGCATGGACCGCCGGAAGCCGTGGAACTCGGCGATGACGCGGAGGATCTCCGACTTGGGCGCCATGACCGGCCGGATCGGCTTCTGCTTGAACTGGGCGAGGCTCCCGAGGAGGTCGGTGTTCCAGGGGTCGGTCACCGCGACCGTCAGCGCGTCCGGGGCCTCGGCGACGGCGATGACGAGGTGCTTCTCGGCGAACGGGCCGCCGAAGGCCTCGACCACCAGCCGGAAGTCGAGCTTGAGCGGATCGATGCGGACGAAGGCGTAGCCGAGGGCGCGCGCGACGACCTCGGTGATGGTCTCCTCGTCGAGCGGGGCGTCCGCGTCGGAGCGCTTGAAGCGGAAGGACGCGACGAGCTCGATGTCGGAGATGGCGTAGCTGACGCGCTGCTTCCCGAGGAGGCGGCGCAGCTCGGCGCGGCGGTCGAGGAGCAGGTGCCGGGCCTGCTCCTTGCCGCGGTTGAGCACGTCCTGCTTCTGTCCGGCGTGGATCATCCCCGCTTCGACGAGCATGTCGAGGATGCGCGGGAGGTCGGGCGCGAGGGGCATCGCGCGATCGTAGCCCAGCCCGCGGGCTCAGCCCGCCCCGCGCGCGTCGGGGCCCCTACGGCCGGATCACGCTCGCCTGGGCCACCGCCTCGGCGCCGCCCGCGCGCGCGAGCATGGACACCACCTCGGCGAGCGGGCCGGTCGTCGCCTCGGCGACGTCGACGAACACGAGCCCGGCCGTCGCGCGCACGCCGTGGCTCTCCACCCAGGCGACACGCGCCCAGACCGTGACCGGGCCGGGGCGCGGGCGCAGGTTCAGGCGGAAGCGCACGAGCTGCCCGACGGTGGCGAGCTTCAGGAGCGCGCCCTCCAGGACGACGCGCGCGCCGATGGTGTTGAGGTCGTGCACGACGGCGCGCCCGCCAATCTTGTCGTAGTCGAGGAGCGCGACGAGCCGGACCGGGTAGCGGGGCGCGCCCCGGCGCTCGTCGGCGGACCGCGCGGGAGCCGGGCGCGCGGGAGCGGGCTCCGGCACGGAGGAGCGCGGCGGGGCAGGGGCCGGCGCGGGGGGCCGCGCGGCGGGGGCC
>CAYWGD010000142.1:0-18660 GCA_964457335.1 uncultured Enterobacteriaceae bacterium
GCCGCGGGCGGCTCCGACCCGGCGCGCCCCGACACGGGCCCCCCCTCCGCCTCGGCCCGCGCGCACGCGATGGGCGTCCTCGCCGCGGCGGCGGCCGCCGCGCCCGCGGAGTCCCTCGCCCGCGCGCCCCTGCCGCCCGGCTGCGACGAGGCCCGCCTCGCCGGCGACACGCTCCTCTGTCTCGGCGCGGAGCAGGCCGTCGCGTGGTCGGTCGACGGCCGCGCGCGCCGGGGCGGCTGGCCCGGCCGCCACATCGACGCCGACGTGCACGCGCGCACCGGGCGCGTCGTGCTCCTCGACGCGGAGGGGGCCTGGTGGATGGACGGGGCGCGGGTCACCGAGCCCGTGTCCCCGGTCCCGGAGCGCTTCACGCTCGCCGGGGACACGCTGCTCGCCATCTCCGGCGCCGAGCCCCGCACGTTCGACCTCGCGACCGGCGCCCTGCGCACGTGGCCGGTCCCCTGCCCGCTCCCCAGGCGCCGCCTCTCCGCCGCGGTCGACGAGCACGGGCGCCTGGCCGTCGCGTGCAGCGCCGGCGGGCTGCTCCTGGGCGTGGACGGCCGCTTCACCGAGACCCCCATCGCCGTGCCCGACCCCTCGACGCTGGCCTGGCTCGACGGCGACCTCCTCGTGGGCACCGTCCGCGGCGACGTGCTGCGCGTCGGGCTCGACGGCGTGGAGCGGTGGCGGACGCCGGTCGACGGCGCGGCGCTCCTGCAGGTCGGCCCGCTCGGCGACGACGGGGCGCACGCGCGGGGGCCGCTCGGGACCTTCCTCCTCGACGCCGCGACCGGCACGCGGCGCGCCGTGCTCCCGCCGAGCGCCGGGGCGCCCGTGCCCGGCGCAGGCGGGCTCCTCCGCGCCCTGACCCGCGGACGGGACGGCGCGGTCGAGGTCCGCGCGTGGCGGCTCCCGACCCGCTGGCCCGCCACGCTGCTCACGACCCCGCGCGGGCTGTCGGCGCTCGCCCCCTCCCCCGACGGCGGCACGCTCGCCATCGGGGGCGGCGACGTGTTCTGGTGGGACGTCGCCACCGGCGCCGTCCGCCGGACGCCGCTCGGCGACGGCGTCGTCAAGGGGGTCGCCTGGTCCCCGGACGGCGGGCGCCTCCTCGCCTCCGTGAGCGGCCCGAACGACGTGTTCGTGCTCGGCCCGGACGGCACCCTCGGCGACGCCGCGGGCGAGGCGCGCACGTTGTGGCGGCGCCTCGCGTGGCTCACGAGCGGCCGGCGCGTCGGCCTCGGCTACGCGGCGGAGGTCACGACGTGGGACGGGCAGCGTGGCCGCACCGTCCTCGCGGGGGGCGAGAAGGCCTTCCACGACCTGGGCGTCGGACCGGACCGGGCCGCGGCCGCGGTGCTGGACGAGGCGTCCGGCGCGTGGTGGCTCGGCGGGGACCCGCTCCGCGTCGAGCTCCGCGGCACCGTCGCGGACGCCCGCGCGGTCGACCTCGGCCCGGACGGGCGCATCGTCGTGGGGACCGGCGACGCGGTGGTGATCCTCGACGCGGCGGGCGCCGAGGTGCGCCGGTGGTCGGTGGCGCCGCGGTCGGTGGTCGACGTGGCGTGGTCGCCCGACGGCGCGTGGATCGCCACCGCCGCGCTCGGCGCCGTGGCCGACGTGTGGGACGCGCGCACCGGCGCGCTCGCCGCCACGCTCGCCGCGCACACTGACCGCGTCTCCGCGGTCGAGTTCGCCCCCGACGGCGCCTGGCTCGCGACGGCGAGCTGGGACCACACCGCGCGCCGCTGGTCCCTCGCCCCGCTGCGGGGCCCGCCGCCCGACCCGGCCGCCGTGGAGGCGCGCTGGGGGCTCACCCTCGCGGAGACGCTGGCGGAGGCGCGCTGGTAGCCGCACGCGCCTCCGCGGCCGGCGGCAACGCCACGCGGGGCCCGACACACCGCCGATGTATCACCGTGTATCAGCCGGACCCTGCAGCGCTGATCATCGACACCTGTCGCGCACCGGCGCGATACCCGGCGGCATGCCCGAAGACTCCGTGCAAGCCGCCCTCGATCGCCTCGCCGCGGCGGGCGCGCCCCTCCCCGTGCGGCGCACGGCCCGCCTCGTGCTGCGGCCGTGGCAGGAGGCCGACCGCGAGCCCTTCGCCGCGCTCAACGCCGACCCCGAGGTGATGCGGCACTTCCCCGCGCCGCTCAACCGCGCGGAGTCCGACGCGATGATCGACCGGCTGCGCCTGCACGTCGCGCGTCGCGGCTTCGGGATGTTCGCCGTGGAGGAGCGCGGCTCGCGCGCCTTCGTCGGCATGGTCGGGCTGGGGGTGCCCGCCTGGGAGGCGCCGTTCGGGCCGGCCGTCGAGATCGGGTGGCGGCTCGCCCGTCCGCACTGGGGCCAGGGGCTCGCCGAGGAGGCCGCCCGCGACACGCTCGCCTGGGCCTTCGACACGCTCCGCCTGCCGCGGATCGTGTCGTTCACGGCGCCGGTGAACGAGCGGTCCTGGCGGCTCATGGAGCGGCTCGGGATGCGGCGCGTCGGGACCTTCGAGCACCCGGTGCTGCCCGAGGGGCACCCGCTGCGGGAGCACGTGCTCTACACGATCGACGCGCCGGTCCGCGCGGCGGCCCCCGAGCCCGCCCCGCGGGCGACGCCGGCCGAGCCCCGCCCCACACCAGCCCCTGTCCCGGTGCTCCCGCGCGTCTGGATCGACGGCGACGGCGCCCCGCGGGCGATCAAGGAGCTCGTCTGGCGGGCGGTCGAGCGCGGCGCCATCACCGTCACGATCGTGGCGAACCGCGCGATGATGGTGCCCCGCCACCGGAACATCCACCAGGTGGTCGTGAAGCACGGCCTCGACGTGGCCGACGACTGGCTCGTCGCCAACGCGGGCCCGGGCGAGCTCGTCATCACCTCCGACATCCCGCTGGCCGCGGAGCTCGTCCCCCGCGGCGTGGACGTGCTGAGCCCCCGCGGCGAGTGGTTCACGCCCGAGAACATCGGCGAGAAGTTGTCCCTGCGGGACTTCTTCACCGAGGCGCGCGCGTCGGGGATGATCGAGGGGTCGGGGCCCGCGGCCTTCGACGAGAAGGCCCGGCGGGCGTTCGCGAACGGGCTCGACGGGTGGCTCCGGAAGCGGAGCGCGGGGCGCTGACCCGGGGCGCCGGGTACGTTCCCGGCGATGCTCTTCCTCGTGCTCGCGGCGTGTGTCGGGAAGCCCTCCCCGGGTCCGGACGCGGATCCACCCCTTCGGGACGGTCCGGTCGACACCGATCCGACGGACACATCTGACACATCTGACACATCTGATACACCCGACACATCCGATACATCCGACCCGGTCGACGCGGACGCCGACGGCTGGCCCGCCCCCGAGGACTGCGACGACGCGGACCCCGCCGTGTTCCCCGGCGCGACCGAGACCTGCGACGGCGTGGACGCCGACTGCGACGGCGTGGTCGACTTCGGGTGGCGCGTGCCCGACGACTACGCGACCATCCCCGGCGCGCTCGCGGCCGCGACCGGCGGCGAGCACATCTGCGTCGCGCCGGGCGACTGGGCCGGACCGATCGACTTCGCCGGCAAGGACGTGATCGTGGAGTCCGACGAAGGCGCGGCCGTGACGCGGCTTTACGGGGACGGATCGGGCCCCGTGGTGCGCTTCGTCACCGGCGAAGCGCCCGGCGCGCAGCTCCGGGGCTTCACGGTGACCGGCGGCGTCGCCGAGTACGGCGGCGGCGTGCACGTCGACGGCGCGGGGCCGACGCTCACCGACCTGATCGTCACCGCCAACCTCGCCACGGACACCTACGACGCCGGCGGCGGCGGCATCTACGTCACGGGCGGCACGCCCGAGCTCGTGCGCGTGGACATCGTGGGCAACACCCTGCGCGCCACCACCCGCTCCGCGCGCGGCGGCGGGCTCTACGCCGTCGACTCCACCCTCCGGCTCACCGACGTGCGCGTCCTCCGGAACACGACCAGCGAGGGCTACGAGGGCACCGCCGAGGGGGCCGGCCTCGCGCTGGAGCGGAGCACGGCGTACGCGCGGCGGCTGCAGGTCGTCGGGAACGTGCACGCCGGCTGGTACGGCACCGGCGTCGGTGCGTCGCTGATCGACGCCGAGCTGACCGGCACCAACGTCGTGATCGCGGGCAACACCGGGCGGGGCGTCGGCGGCGCCGTGTACGCGCGGGCGAGCCGCCTCGGCCTCCGGAACGCCA
The DNA here is from genome assembly GCA_964457335.1 of uncultured Enterobacteriaceae bacterium. GTDB lineage: Bacteria > Myxococcota_A > UBA796 > UBA796 > SXON01 > CAJBVW01. The sequence continues at coordinate 4,179 of CAYWGD010000142.1, forward strand.
CGCTCGCCGGCAACACGGCCGGCGGCGTGTACCTCGCGGACTCCGCCGCCAGCACCCTCTGGAACGCCGCGATCACCGGCAACAGCGGCGACGGCACGGGCGACGGGCTCTACGTGGACGGCGTGGCGTCGGCGGCCGTCCGCTACACCGACCTGCACGGCAACGGCGCCCTCGACGTGGGCGGCATGGACGACCCCGTCGGCGCCGACGGCAACGTGTCCGTCGCCCCCGACTACGCCGACACGACCAGCGCCGACCCCACCGCCTGGGATCTCTCGCTGGCGGCCGGCTCCGCGCTCCTCGACGCCGGAGACCCCGCCATCCTCGACTTCGACGGCAGCCCGAGCGACATCGGCGCCTGGGGCGGCCCGGACGCCTCCGCGGGCACCGACGAGCCCGGCTGCACCCCCGTCGCGTGGTACGGCGACGCCGACCGGGACGGCTTCGGCGCCGGCGCCGAGACGCTGGCGTGCGCGTGGCCCGGCCCCGGCTGGGGCCGCTCCGCCGAGGACTGCGACGACGCCGACGACGGCGTGCACCCGCTCGCGACCGAGGACTGCGACGGCGTGGACGACGACTGTGACGGCGCCGCTGATACACCGGAATGTGTCGACAGCGTCGGCACCGCCGACGCCGTGCTCCACGGCGAGGTCGCCGGCGACGGCGCGGGCGACGCCGTGGCGGTCCTCGGCGACGTGGACGGCGACGGAGTCCCCGAGCTCGCGGTGACCGCCTCCTCCCACGACGGCGCCTCCGGCTACGAGGGCATGCTCTGGGTGGTCAGCGGCGCGGCGAGCGGCGACACGTCGCTGTCCGCGGCGCTCGCGCGCGTCGAGGGCGCCGCCTACGACGATCGGCTCGGCGGCGCGGTCACCTCCGCCGGGGACGCCGACGGCGACGGCTACGCCGACCTCTGGGTGAGCGCCACGCGCCAGGACGGCGGCGTCGGCTGGGGCGGCGCGGTCTACCTGCTCCGCGGCCCGATGTCCGGGGACGTGCCCGTCACCGACGCTGCGTTCGTGCTGTACGGCGCGGTCGGCGGCGACGCGATCGGCGAAGCGCTCGCCTCCGCGTTCGACGCCGACGGGGACGGCGACGACGACCTCCTCGTGGGCGGTTCCGACGCGCGCTCGAACGACGGCGCGGCGTGGCTCCTCTCGGGCGCGACCGGCCTCTCCGGCACCGGATCCGTGGCCGACGCCGGCGTGGAGCTGATCGGCGAGGGCGACAGCGGCGGCGCGGGCAACGCCGTGGCCGCCGGGGACCTCGACGGCGACGGGCTCGCCGACCTCGTGGTCGGGGCGTCGAGCCAGGACGCGACCTACGAGAGCAGCGGCGCCGCCTACGTGGTGCTCGCCCCCGCCGCCTCGACGAGCCTCGCCGCGGCCGACGGGCGCTTCACCGGCACCGACGACCGCACCTACGCCGGCCGGTCGGTCGCGACGCCCGGGGACGTCGACGGGGACGGCCTCGGCGACCTGCTCGTCGGGGAGCCCACCGGCGGCGGCGGCTACGGCGCCGCGTGGCTCGTGCCCGGCCCGGCGACCGGGGACACGGACCTCGGGAGCGCGTCGGCGGGCTCCGTCGTCGGGGACGCGGGGGTCTACTACCTGGGCGGGGCGGTCGCGGGCCTCGGCGACCTCGACGGCGACGGCTTCGCGGACGTGGCGGTCGGCGCCCCCTACGAGGGCTCGTCGGGCAGTCGCGCCGGCGCGGTCTACATCTTCCGCGGGCCCCTCGCCGGCAGCCTCGGCGTGGCCGACGCCGCGCGCACCTCGTACGGCGAGGCGGCCGACGACCAGGCGGGCCGCGCGCTGGCCGGCGGTGACATCGACGGCGACGGCGCCTTCGAGCTCCTGATCGCCGCTCCCGGCCGCGACGAGGCCGCCTCGGGGGACGGCGCCGTCTACGTGATCGGGCTCTGATCCGGGGCGGCTGGCCCGCCGAAGACGGCGGCCACCGCGGCGACGTCGGCGCGGGGGGCGGGCGTCGACGGCTCCCGCTACCGGCTCCCGCTACCGGCCCCCGAGGGCCACGCCGGCGAGGAACGCGATCGGCTCGGCCTTGCGCTGATACCGCGCGTCCAGCGCCTCGAGCGCGGCGCCGTGGGCCTCGACGAGCGCGGGGACGAGGCGCTCGCGCGCCGCCCGCTCCCTGGGGGGCGCGCCGCCGGGGAAGAGCGCCATCGCCTCCGCGAGGAATCCGGCGGCCTTCTTCGCGCCGACCTTCCGGAGCGCGGCGAGCGTGTCCTCGGCGTGATCGCCGGCCGAGTTCAGGAAGAACTGCGAGAAGCCGCCGTTGTTCACCTCCGCCTCGAACTCGCCGAGGCACAACGCGAGGCGCTCGCCCGCCTTCAGCTTGCGATACCCGACCGCCGCCTCCCGCGCGCGCGCCGCGTCCACGGCCGCGAAGTAGCGCTGCTCCTCGGGCGAAAGGATGCCGGTCGGCGAGAGGTCGGCCGGCGCGACCACGCGCACCTGCGTGCCGACGCCGACCGTCCAGTCGAGCACGAGGATCCGCTCGGGGTCGAGCGCCGAGCGGAACGCGAGCGGCCCGATGGCCTCGTCGCGCTCGAAGGCGTGGCCCAGCCGGTTGAGCTCCTCGACGAACGCGGCCGCCGCCGCCTCCACCGCCACCTTCACGTGCTCGTTGGCGGCGGCGTCCAGCTCGCGCAGCGGCCGGGACGAGGTGGTGTCGAAGGCGGAGGGGTCGGGCAGGCGTCGCATGTGCCCGCGTAATCGGGATCAGGGCCCGCGCGCGAACGTGTACACGTTCCGCTCGTTCAGGTTCCCCGACACGCGGAGCACGACGTCGTCTGCGGCCACGACCGCGTCCGCGTGGGAGGCGCCGCCGCCCGATCCCCCGGGCAGCGTGAACCAGGTGGCGCCGTCGTCGTCGGAGACGAGCGCGCGGCTGAGCTCCTCGGTGCCCGTGAAGCCGTTGAGGAGCCAGAGGCGTCCCCCCGAGGACGCCAGGGCGTTGTAGTAGGTGGCCTCCCACTGGGCGTGACCGTCCGGCAGGACCGTGGTCCACACCTCCCCGTCGAAGGCGTACACGCCGTTGTACGCGACGGGGTCGGTGTCGTCGTAGCGGCCGCCGCCGACGACGTAGAGCCGGCCTGCGTGCTCGACCGGACGGTAGACCATGCCGCGCGCCTCCCAGGGAGGCGGCATGAGCTCGGTCCAGGTGACGCCGCCGTCGGAGGAGCGCCACGCGTCGGCGAGGCCGGTCTCCTCGAGGTACTCGTTCTCCTGGCCGCCCAGGACGTAGAGGTCGTCGCCGAGGGTGCCCACCATGAAGAGGCAGCGGCCCGCGGTGGGCGCGTCGGTCGACACGAGGGTCCAGGTGGCCCCGTCGTCGCTCTCGTGCCACACCTCGCCGAGGTACGGCGGCTGGTTCGGGTCCGTGCCGATGACGACGGCGTGGCCCTGCCACCTGGTGACGCCGATCGTGTGTCCGGGCGGGAAGCGCGCCCCCGCGCCGCTCTTCGGCGCGTCCGGGTCGTGCGCGAGGAGCAGCGTCCAGGTGACGCCGAGGTCGTCGCTCGCCCAGACCTCGTTGGTCGTGCGGTCGCCCCAGGGGTCGTAGGGGCTCCAGCCGCCGACCAGCAGCACGCGGCCGGAGGCGAGCTGCACCATCTGCGCGCCGTCCCGCGGGTGCCAGGCCTCGGGCATCGCGCCGAGCGTGGTGCGCGACCACGCGTCGAGCGGCGGCGAGGCCGGCGTGCCCCAGCGCTGCTGCGCCCACAGGTCCAGCTTCGTGCGGTCCCCCACGGCGATCACGCCCGCCACGATCACGACGGCGCCGAGCTCGCCGTCCCAGCCGTCGGCGCCGGGCCAGCCCGCGCCGATGGTGTCGTAGGTGTTCAGCCCGACCAGCGCGGCCGAGTTGTCGTCGACGCCCTGCTGCTCGTTCCCGACGTAGATCTTCGTCTCGACGCGCGTGTCGTGGGTGGCGCCGATCAGGCGGGCGACGCCGTCGTTCAGCCCCTCGCCGCGGTCCACGAGCACGGGGCCGCCGACATAGTGGTTGGACTCGATCTGCCCGCCCTTCGCGCCGAACGCGCCGTACCCGTTGGTGCCGTCGCCCACGATGGTGAGCGGCACGTTGCCCGGGTTGCCGGGCGGCGGGGTCACGTCCGTCGTGGCGGTCCACCGGGCCACGGCGAAGATCGAGCTCCCCGCCGCGTCGAGCGCCACCGGGGCCGCCAGCCTCACGAACTGCTGGGGGACGAAGCGGATGGACGGCAGCTCGCCGAACGCCGCGGCGGTGCGGGTGGGCCGGTGGGCCGCGTCCGCCTGCGCGAACACGCGCGCGTTGGGCCCCTGGTCGGTCCACGACGCCACGGGGCCGTCCCCCGCGATGCCCTTGGCGGCGTCCAGGTACACGTCCACGCCGGCGATCTGGGCGGGGGTCCAGTACTCGAAGGCGCCCGGGCACGTCGCGACGCCCTCCAGCTCCACGTCCACGACGCCGGCCGCGTGGGGCCCGGGCACCCCGGACACGTGGGTGGCGTCGTCCACGGCGAGCGCCGTCAGCGGCGCGCCGCCCAGCGTCACGCCGGTCACGCGCGTGGCGTCGGAGACCGTGACCACCACGCGGCCGCCGCCACCGTCGGTGTCCGCGAGCGCGGGGGCGAGCACGCAGGGCTCCGGATCGGGCGGCGAGCCGGAGTCGTCCGGCTCCGAGTCACGGCCCGTCTCGCCGGGGACGTCGGTCGTGTCGGCGGAGTCGGGCGCGCCGACGGAGGTGGAGTCCCCAGCGTCCTCGTCGCCGGGTGGCTCCTCGGCGATACACCCCGCGAGGGCGAGGACGGTGGGCAGGAGGTGGGTCATGCGCTGCGGGCCTCCCCCGCCGCCCCGAGCGCCGCCGCCTCGGTGGTCGGCGGCGTCCACGGGTGCGCGATGAGGACGAGCGTGCGCGACCGCGCCCAGAGCTCGCGGAGGCACTCGCCGAGCGTCTCGGGGTCGAGCGCGGCGAGGCTCTCGTCGAAGAGCAGCACCTCGGCCCCCTGGAGCAGCGCGCGCGCGAGCACGACGCGGCCCTGCTCGCCGTGGGAGAGGCGCCACCCGCCCTCCCCCACGACCTGCTGCAGGCCGGCTGGCATGCGATCGAGGAGCGGGCCGAGCCCGAGCGCGCGGCACACCTCCTCCGCCTTGACGAGGTCCTCCGGCCAGGGCGGCCACGCCCGCCCGAACAGCAGGTTGAACGCCAGCGTGTCCGTGAAGACGTGGTTCTCGTGGAGCTGGGGCGACAACACGACCAGCTCGCGCCAGCGGCGCTCGGAGAGGCTCGCGAGGTCGTAGCCGCCGCAGCGCACCACCCCGCCGCTCGCCGGGGAGAGGCCCGCCAGGACCCGCGCGAGCGACGACTTCCCGCTGCCCGACGGTCCCTCCAGGAGCACCTTGTCGCCGGGGACGACGGAGAGGTCGAGCCCCTCGAAGACGTGCGGGCCGGGGCCGTGCCGGACGGTGAGGCCGACGGCGTCGAGCCGCGCGGCGGCGGGCGCGATGCGGTCGGGCACCCCGGCGCGGGGCCGGACGCGGGCGGCGCGCAGGTAGGGCCAGAGGGAGCGCCCGATCACGAGCAGGCTCCCGAGGCTCTGGAGGCCCCCCTGCAGCTGGGCGAGCCCGCCCTGGGCCAGCATCACCCCGCCGACCCCCACCGCGAGGGCGCCCATCGGCGCGCCGGCCGCGACGGCCGGGAGCAGCGCGGCGAGGCCCACGAGGCGCCAGGCGCCCGCGGAGAGGCCCGCGGCGACGCCGAGGCGGTCCACCCGGCCGGTCTCGCGGAGATGCAGGCGGAGCGCCTCTTCCTCCTCCGCGTGGCGGGCTTCGGGCGGGCACTGGGCGAGCCGCGTGCGGTGGCCGAGCACGTGCTCGAGGGTGAGGCCGCCGAGCGCCAGCCGGGCCCGCCGGAGGCCGCCCAGCGCGCGCACCTGGGCCGCCGTCGTCCCGATCGTCACCGCGGCCACGACGGCGAGCGCCACGCGCGGCCCCGCCGGCCCCTGCCCCAGCACGAGCCACGCGGCGCCGAGCTGGAACAGCGCCTGCACGAGGCCCAGGGCGCCGGTGAGCCCGGCGAGCTCGAGCTCCTCGGCCTCCCCCGCCCGCGCCATCATGCCGCCCGCGCCGAGCGCGCGGATCCGCTCGGGGTCGCTCTGGAGCGTCCCGAGGAGGAGCGCGCGGCGGAGCACCACCTGGAGCGCGAGCCGCAGCCGCGCCTCCTGCCAGCGGGCGGCCAGCTGGACGACGAGCCCGGTCGCCAGCAGGAGCGCCCAGCCGGTGAAGGCGCCGACGCCCAGGTCGCCCCGCAGGAGCGCGGCCCCGAGGAGCCACCAGCCCGCCACGGTCACGCCCTGCTGGAGCGCGAGCAGGGCCAGCCACCCGGCGAACGGCGTGGCGACGCCGTGCTCCCGGAGCTGGAGCGCGAGCCGGCTCGGCGCGGGCCGGACGTGCCAGAACAGCGGCAGCGCGACGCCACCCAGCATCGCCGAGAGCACCTTGTGGCGCCGGGCGGCGGCCATCGGCGGGAGCAGCGGGCGGAGGCGCTGGTCGACCGGGCCCCGGAGCGCGGCGGCCAGCTCGGCGACGGGCACGCGGACGAGCGCCAGGTCCGGCGCGAGCAGCACGAGGCGCCGCCGCTCGCGACGCAGGAGGCCGACGTAGGCGTCGGTCCCGGGCAGTCGGAGGATCGTGGGCTGCCCCGCGTCGAGGAAGGCGTCGATCCGGGCGTAGGTGACCTCGAAGCCGTCCAGCGCGAGGCCCATGGCCTCGGCCAGGGACGCGCCGAAGGGGGGCGCGCTCCCGGGCGGCGGGGACGTCGGCGCGAAGCCCGCGTGCTCGGCGAGGTGCCGGAGGAGGAGCGGCAGCTCCCCGGCGGGCCACGTCGGGATCAAAGCCCCTCCCCCTCGACGAGCCGGCCGCGCTCCAGGCGGATCCGCCGCCACGCGAGCCCCTCCCAGAGCTCGCTCCGCAGCGCGGCCGAGGCCCCGACCATCCGCGCGAAGGCGCCGCCGGCCCCGAGCAGGGCCTCGGGGGCGCCGTCCTCGACCACCCGCCCGTCCTCGACGACGAGGACACGCGGGAAGCCGAGGGCCTCCTCGATGTCGTGGGTGACGCAGAGCAGCGTCGCGCCCGACCACCACGCGCGGGCCCGCTCGAGCAGGCGGTGCCGCCGGTCTGCCTCCAGGCCGCGGAAGGGCTCGTCGAGGAGCACGAGGTCCACCCCTTCGCGCAGGAGCGCGCGGGCCAGCCGGAGCCGCTGCCCCTCGCCCCCGGACAGGCGCGTGCCGCCGTCGCCGACCCCGGCGCGCAGGCCGTCGGGCATCCGCCCGACGACGTCGTCGACCTCCGCCCCCTCGAGCGCCTCGGCGAGCCGGGCGCCGTCGCTCCCGTAGAGGAGGTTGGCGTAGACGGAGCGGTTCCAGAGCCGGACCGCGGGATCCACCCAGGCGGTGCGGCGCCGGAGGGCCGGGAGCGCGCCGCCGAGGGGGTCCCCGCTGACGCGGATCTCGCCCGTCGCCGGCACCTGCCAGCCGAGCAGGAGCCCGAGGAGCGTGCTCTTCCCCGCCCCGGAGCGGCCCACCACCGCCACGTGCTCGCCCGGGGCCACGTGGAGGTCGACGTCCCGGAGGACCGGCCGCCCGGCGACGACCACGCCCACGCCCACGAACCGGAGCGCCACCGGGCCCGGCGGGAGGGCCCGCCGCTCGTCCGGCTCGGCGGGCGCCGCGAGCAGCTGGCGGAGGCTCAGGAGCGTGGCCCGGTAGGTGGGCAGGGACTGGATCTCCGCGACCAGCTCCTGCGCGCCCCCGGACAGCCGCAGCGCCCACCACAACACGACGAGCGCCGCGGGCGAGGCGCCGCTGCGCAGCAGGTGGACCCCGACGACGAGCAGCACGCCGACGAGCCCGACGAGCCCCGTGCCGGCGCGGACGCGCAGCGCGAGGGCCTCGAAGCGGAGCACGACGCGGGCCCAGGCGGTGAGCCGCGCCTCCTGCTGGAGCTGCAGGGCCGGGCCGGCTCCGTGGGCGCGGACGCACACCGCCCCCTGCAGCGCGTCGAGGTAGAACCGGCCCAGCGCCGCCTCGTGGTTGAGCCGCGAGGCCTCCTGCTCGGAGAGCCGCCCCACCGCCCAGAGCGGCATCACGAGCGACACCGCCAGCATCAGCGCGACGGCGGGCGCCGTGGCCGGCTCCACGAGCACCAGCGCGAGGGCCGAGAGCGCGAGCCCCAGGCCGGCGGCGAGCAGGCGCAGCGCGGTTCGGGGGAGCCGCCCGACGAGCGTGAGGAGCTGGGCGCGCTCGGCGAGGTCGGACGGGAGGCGGCTGTGGAGGAACCGGTCCGGCAGCCCCGCGAGCCTGGTGAGGAACGCCGCCCGGAGCCGCCCCTCGATCTGCCGGCCGAGCCACGCCACGCCGGCGGCGGCCGCCCCGTCGAGCGCGAGGCGCGCCGCCAGGAAGAGCCCGAGGCCGGCGGCCGCGTAGAGCCGCATCTCCGAGCTGCCGAGCCAGGCGCCCACGTCGAGGAGCCCGCGCAGCACGAGCACCTCGGCCAGCTCCCCGAGCGCCGCGGCCGCCACGCAGAGGGGCAGGAGCGCCCGCGCCCAGGCCCGCGCGGGGAGGTCGGGCAGGTCCGGGGAGGCGCGGCCCGAGAGGAGCGCCCGGGCGAAGGGCAGGGCCTCCTGCCGCTCGGCCTCCAGGATGGCGCGGACCTCGGCGGGGAGCGCCGCGGGCTCGGGCGCCTCGGCGTCCGGCCCGTCGCAGCGCAGGACGAGCACGCCCTCGACGATCACCTCGTCCCCGAAGGGGCGGACCGACCAGAACGACGGCGGCACGGGCGCGTCCGGGGCGTCCCAGGGCGTGTCGACCGCGGCGAGGCGCTCCACGAGCGCGCGGGCCTCCCCGGCGGCGAGCCCCCCCTCCTCCCGGAGCACCCGCGCGAAGCGGACGGCCGCCTCGAAACGCATCCGCGGCACGGGCGCATCGGTGGGCGGCGGCGCGGAGAAGCCGAGCGCGCGGGCGTCGGCGGCGATCCACGCCGCGATGGTCGGGCTCTCGGCCCACGCGCGCCACTGCTCGATCGGGAAGCGCGCCCCGATGGGCGTCAGCGTCGGGACGAGCTCGTCGCGCCGCACCCAGCGCCGTCCCTGGTTCGGATCCATGACCTGGATCCACGGGCCGACGGCCGACCAGAGCACGATGAAGTGGGCCTCGCCGTTGCTGCGCCGCGTGATCGCGATGAGCGGCAGCACGTGGGGCAGATGCTCGCGGAGCACGATCTCCTGGCTCGTCTGGAAGCCGAGCTGCCGCCCGAGCTCCTCCAGGGCGCCGATGGACGTCCCGTCCACCGACGTGTTGCACGCCTCGCGCAGCCGCTCGACGCTCACCGGCCGTCCGAAACCCGCCAGCAGCGCGGCGAGCGCGGCGGGGCCGCAGTCCATGGCCGAGGTCTGGATCACCTCGGGCACGAGCCAGCGGCGGCGCGCCACCCGCTAACGCCCGCGCCCGAGGCTGCGCACGACGAGCGCGGCGGGCACGGTGCGCTCCACCTCCACCTCCACCCAGCCCGTCATCCCGTGGACGAGCTCCGCGTCGGGCCCCTCCACGCCGAACACCACGCGGACGCCGCTCGCGTCGGCCTCCTGCGCCGCCGCGACGAGGCGGAGCGGCGTGCGGCCGTACCAGCTCCAGGGGCGGCTGTGCAGGCTCAAGCGCGCCGGCTGGCCCGGCGCGAGGCGGCCCACCGCGTCCGCCGGCGCGAAGTGCGCGACCACCTCGACGGCGTCTCCACGAGCCAGCGTCGCGAGCGGCGTGCCGGTCGGCACCCACTGGCCGGGGACCACCGAGGCGAGGTCGACCAGCGTGCCGGCGACGGGCGCCACGAGCACGTGCCGGGCGACGCGCGCCTCCGCCTCCGCGAAAGCGACCTCCGCGGCCGCGAGGTCCGCCTGGAGCCGGATGCGCTGCTCCTCCGTGCCGCTCTGCGCGTTGCCGACGACCTCCACCCGGAGCGCCGCCGCCGCCGCCGCCTGCCCGGCCGCCTCCGAGGCGGCGCGGAGCACGGCCACGCGCGCGCCGGCGTCCTCGACCTCCTTGGCCCCGACGGCGCCGCGATCGGACAGGCGCCGGAGCGCCGCGAGGTCCGCCTCCGCGGCCTGCGCCTCCTCCCGCGCGGCGGCCGCGGCGGCGCGGGCCTCGGCCGCGAGGGCCTGCGCCTCCCCGACCGCGGCGGTCCGCGCCCCGGCGCCGTCCAGCCCGTCGAGGCTGGCGAGGCGGGCCCGGAGCCCCGCGACCGTCGCCGCGGCCCTCGCCCGGGCCTCCTCGGCCTCGCGGGGGTCGAGCTCGACGAGGACGGCGCCCGCCTCGACGGTGTCGCCCACCCGCGTGCGCACGGCCTTCACGGGCGCGTCCACCGGCGCGGCGAGCACGGTGCGTGGCCCGCGGACCTCGGCGTCGACGCTCTCCACCACCACCGGCAGGGGCGCGAGCAGGAACCACGCCGTCCAGCCCGCGAGCAGCGTCAGCGCCGCGACCGCCGGCAGCGCCCACCCGAGCGGCCGCTCGCCCGCGATGGACCGGAGCGTGTCTGAGAACGGCGGGCGCGCGCCCGCGTGGCGCCCGGGCTGGGGCTCGGCCACCGATCAGACCCGCTCGGCCTCGCCGAGCAGCACGTCGGCGAGGGCGTCGGAGAGGGGGAAGCCGGGGTGGTCCTCGAGCCAGAACCACTCGCCGTAGGGGTTCACCTCGAGGAAGACCACGCGGCCGTCCGGGGTGACGACGAGGTCGTGGGCGCCGTAGTTGAGGCCGAGGGCCTCGTTGACGGCGAGGAGCTTCGCGGCCACGTCGGGGGCCAGCTCGTGGCGCGTCCAGGTGTCGACCAGGCCGACCCCGTCCCGGCGCCAGTCGAGCGCCGTCTCGGCGCGGGCCTGGGAGTCCACGGCGGCCGCGAACACCCGCCGCCCGATCACCGTGACGCGCAGCTCGCAGGCCTTCGGCACCTTCTCCTGGAAGGTCATCGGGCAGAGCGCGAGCCCGTCCAGGTCCTCGAGATCCTCCTCGCGGACCTCGGACGTGAAGACCGCGCTCTCCACGCCGCCCGCGTAGAAGCGGGCGTTGCTCATGAGCTTGGTCACCATCCCGCCCGGGCAGGTGGCGGCGAAGGCGCGGACGGCGTCGGGGTCGTTGCCGATGAGCGTGCGCGGCACGTCGAGGCCGACGCGGCGCGCGACCTCGAGCTGCGCCTGCTTGTTGTTCGCGGACCCGGACCGGGCCGGCGGGTCGAGGTGGAAGGTGGGGAGCCGGGCCAGCCAGCCGGCGAGCACGCGCGACGACTCCGCGACGGACGCGGCGCGGTGCTCGGGGTCCATGTCCAGCGGGAGGCGCGCGGGCAGCGTCCGGCGGTGCCAAACGGCGTCCACCTCCCGCTCGTCGACCTGCTCGTCGCCCACGCGCAGCCGGCCGCCGTCGAGCCCCGCGGCGAGCCGGACCTCGTAGGGGAACCGGTCGGTCTCCAGGCACACGACGCGCGCGCCCCGACCGCGCAGGGCGGCGACCACGCGGGGCGTGCAGTAGGCGTCCTCGGTGGTGGTGACGATCAGGACGGTCTTCATGGCGCCTCGAGGAGCACGCCGGCGATGGCGTCGGCGATGGGGAGGTCGAGCTCACCCTCCAGCATCCCCCATTCGCCCCCGGGGTTCACCTCCAGGAACACGTGCTCGCCCGCCGGCGTCTCGATGAGGTCCACGAGGCCGAAGACGATGCCGAGCTCGCGGAGCAGCGCGACGAGGCGCGCCTCCACGGCGGCCGGCAGCTCCCCGCGCGCCCACGCCGCCGAGCCCGGCTCGGCGAGGCGCCAGTCCACCGTCCCGCGGACCGACGTGCTCGCGTCGATGGCGCCCACGAAGCACCGGTCGCCCACCACCGCCACCCGGTGCTCCCGGCGCTTCGGGACGTGCGCCTGGAACATCATCGGGCAGAGGCGCAGCCCGTCGAGCTCCGCGAGGTCGGCCTCGGTCACGCGGCTCGTGTGCACGCCCTCGCGCCCCTCCATCGCGACAGTGTAGGGCGTGAGCATCTTCGTCACGACGTCGCCGCGGTGCGCGTGCCAGAACGCGCGGACCTCCTCGGGCCGGGAGGTCACGAGCGTGGGGGGGATGGGGAGCCCGACCTGGAGCGCGGCGCGGAGCTGGCGCGGCTTGTCCTCGGCGGTGCGCTCGGCGACGCGGGGGTTGACGTGCCGCGCGTGCTCCAGGTGCCCGAGGAACCCGACCCAGTGGGCCATCGTCTCCCGCGCGCAGCCGGCGCGGAGCGCCTCGTCGAGGTCCTCGGGGAGGCGGGCCGTCCACAGGCGGCGGTTCCACACCGCGCGCACGTCCGCGAGGTCCACCTCGGCGTCGGGCAGGACGAGCCGGTGCCGGAAGGGCCCGGGCCCGCCGGTCATCACGAGGTCGATCTCCGTCGGGAAGCGGTCGGTGTCCACCCGCACGGGCCGCCCGCCCCGACCCGCGACGGCTTCCACGACGCGGTCGATCGTGAACCAGTCGCCGGAGTGGGTCAAAAGCAGGACGGTGGGCGCCATCGGGCTGGGCTAACTGACGATCCGGCCACAGGGCACGGGCGGCCGCCTCGGCGCCTCGCCGCGGAGCACGTCGGCGATGGCCTGCGCGAGGGGGAGGCCGGCGTGCCGCGCGAGCCACTGGAACTCGCCGGCCGGGTTGATCTCGAGGAACCAGAAGTCCCCCCGCTCGTCCTCGAGCAGGTCGGCGGCGCCGTAGTTGAGCCCCAGCCGGTCCGCGAGGCGCAGGAGCGCGGCCTCGACGGGCTCCGGGAGCCCGGCCGCCCGCCAGAGGGGCGCGCGCGTGTTCCCGCGCCGCCGCCAGTCGACCTCGTCGCCCTCCTGCGCGAGGACGCCGGTGAACACCCGCCGGCCCACCACGGTCGCCCGGTACTCCCGCACGGGGCGGATGCGCTCCTGGAAGGTCATCGGGGCGAGCGCGAGCCCGTCGAGGTCCTCGAGATCCTCCGCGCCGATGGGCGTCGTGAAGACCACGCGCTCCTCGCCCTGTTCGTACACCGCGAACGACGAGAGCGTCTTCGTCACGAGGCCGCCGGGGCACCCGGCGGCGAACGCCCGCACCCGCTCGGGGTCGTTGGTGACGAGCGTCCGGGGAACGCGCAGGCCGACCTCGCCGGCCAGCGCGAGCTGGAGGGGCTTCTGCTCGGCGTGGCGGACCGAGGCCCAGTGATCGAGGTGGAAGGCGGGCAGCGCGTGCAGGAGCCCGAGGATCACGGCCCGGCTCTCGCCGACGGCGGCGCTCCGGAGCTGCGGATCCAGGTCCCGCGGCAGGAGGCGGGCCGGGTGGGAGCGGCGGTACCAGACCGCCGTGACCGCGGAGAGGTCCACGGGCTCGCCGTCGCGCAGCTCCAGGACCGGGTGTACGTCCCCGAAGCCGAGGGTGAGCCGCACCTCGGTGGGGAAGCGGTCGGTGTCGAGGCGGTGGACCGTCTCGCCGGCGGCGGTCAGCGCGTCGGCGACATCGACGACGCCCGGGTGGTCGTCGCTCCGGGTGACGAGCAGGATGGACACGCGGCCTCCGGAAAAACACGAACGGGCGGGGATCCCCGCCCGTCGTTCGCCCCGCGGGCGCTAGATGTCGACGTACTCGTCGCCGTCGGACGGGTACTTCATCGTCTGGTACTCGTCGCCGTCGGACGGGTACTTGAGCGTGGTGCTGCCGCGGCCCGCCTTCTCCTCGGACTGGACGGGGAGGCGGTCGGACTTCTCGTCCTGGCGGGTGAGGTAGCGGGCGAAGAAGGGCTGGGTCTTCATGGGGTCCTCCGGGTCGCGGATCTGGCCTCGGGGGCCCCCGAGGCGGTTGGGGTGTAGCGTGAGCACGGCCGGATGGGATCCAACGCGGATCCTAGGGCGGCCGAAGGATTCCCGGCCGCCCGCCCCGCGCGCTCGCGAGCGCTAGATGTCGTAGCCCTCGTCGCCGTCGGAGGGGTACTTCATCGTCTGGTAGGACTCGTCGCCGTCGGACGGGTACTTGAGCGTGGTGCTCCCGGTTCCGCGGCCGGCCTTCTCCTCGGTCTGGACGGGGAGGCGGTCGGACTTCTCGTCCTGGCGGGTGAGGTAGCGGGCGAAGAAAGGCTGGGTCTTCATGAATCCTCCGGTGCACGGTGTCAGCGCAGGCACGGGCCGACGCCCATGCGTTGTTAGCTCGTGCTCGGCAGCCGTCAAGATCCAAATCGCGCCGAAAAGAGCAGGACGGGCGAGGATCCACAGCCCGTGCCTCTCGCGCGAGGGATGCGCAAGGCCGCCGCCTCCGGCGGCGGGTCGGGCCGGCGGGGGGCGGCCGACCGCGGGGCCCCCCCCCCACCCCGGGGCCGCCCCCCCCCCCCCCGCGCGCCCCGGGGGGGGGGGGGGCCGGCGGCCGGGATGCCGGTTCGGCGCCGCCGGTGGTGGTGGCGAGCGCCAGG
>CAYWGD010000143.1:0-18532 GCA_964457335.1 uncultured Enterobacteriaceae bacterium
CGCGCGGGCCGCGGACCAAGCGGCTCCGCCGCGCGCCTGGAGGGCGCCGACCCCCGGCCGGCGGGACGGGCGCCGCGCGCCCGCGCCCGTCGGACGGGGGGCGCGCCCGAGCGGACCCCCGGACGTCACGCCGGCTGCCCGCCCACGAGCGCCTCGAGGTCCTGCCCCGCGCGCACCCGCGCGATGTCGCGCCAGAGGATGATCGCGCCCGCGGCGAGGTAGACGTCGCCGAAGGGGCGGAGCGCCGCGCCGAGCAGCGCCGCCGTGGCGCCGACGGGGAACGGCGCCTGCATCTGCATGGCGTCGGCGAAGTTGCCCTGGCCGAGCGTGGACACGAGGTGCCAGATGGTCCACCCGCCGGTCGGGAGCGCCGCGAGCTGGCTCGCCACGGCGTTGACGCCGTACCAGACCGTGCCGATGGCCGCGAGCTTCCAGAGGGGGAGCCCGGCGTCGGTGGGGCTCGTGCGCGTGGTGGACACCGCCACCGCCTCGCCGATGGCGCTGAACCAGCACCCGGGCCTGGCGAGGACGACGACCGGCGCGAACGCCAGGAGCCCCACGAGCGGCGGCCCGCCGACGAGGCAGCCGAAGCCGAGCACCACGAAGGCGAGCACGCTCCCGCCGATCACGAGCAGGCGCGGCGAGAGCGCGCCGAGGATCGCCTCGCCGAAGCCGGGGCTCTCGCCGTCGAGGACGCGGTAGGCGATGACGAACGCGCCGAGCTGGCTCACGAGGTAGGTGACGAGCGTGCCGCAGCCGCCGGCGTACACGCCGCCGAGGGCGACGAAGTCGAGCTCGCCGGGGGCCTTGTACATCGACGCCGCGAACCACTGGGTGAGTAGCGCGGGCACGACGCCGAGCAGCGCGATGCCGAACGCCGGCGGGGCCCACCGGGCGAAGTCGCGCCGGAGGAAGCGCCAGGGCTCGTCGAGGGCGGCGACGAGGCTCGTCGCGGGGGTGCGGACGTTCATGCGGGGCCTCCGCGGACGCGCATGGCGCCGAGGAAGAGGAGGAGGAGGAGCACACCGAAGGCGAGCTCGACGAGGAGCGGCAGATCGAGGGGGGAGACGAAGCCCTCGACGACGCCGAGCAGGAGCAGCCACGGGAGGGTGCCCGCGCCGAGGGCGAGCGACGAGCGCCCGGCCTCCGCGGCGGTCTGCGCGCGCGGGCGCGGCCCGGCGATGACGAGCCCGGCGGCGAGGCGGAGGCCGGCCGCGGCCGCCACGCTGATGAGGTAGAGCTCGAGCACGCCGTGGGCGGGCACGAAGGCGAAGAGCCGGTCGAGCGTGCCGTAGCGGACGCACGCGGCGACGATGGCGCCGAACATGACGCCGTTGAGCGCGAGCACGTAGAGCGAGCCGAGTCCACCCGCGGCGCCGCCCACCCACGCGAAGAGCGCGACGCTCATGTTGTTGCGCGCGATGAAGCCCGACAACGCGCCGCCCGGGGCGACGGAGGTGAGGTGGTCGGTCCACATCTCGCCGCGGCGGAGGCCGGCGAGCTTGTCCTCGCCGATGAACCAGGCGGCGGCGGCCTCGTCGAAGGTGGCGAGCACGAGGCCGAGGACCATGCCGGCGCCCATCACGGCGAGGGCGACGGCGCGCTCGCGGCGCGCGTCGGCGAAGGCGCGCGGGAGGGTGTCGAGGACGTAGGTGGCGACGCGCTCGCGGAGGGGGGCGTCGTCGCCAGCGAGGAGGCGGTGCCCCTCGAACGCGAGCCGGCGGAGGCGGCGCTCGGCGGGGGTGCCGGGGAAGGCGGTGCGGGCCCAGGCGAAGTCGCCCACCACGCGGCGGTGGGCCGCGGCGAGGGATTCGAGCTCGGCGTGGCCGAGGCCGTGCGCGGCGCGCGCGAGGGCGGCCTCGACCGCGGTCCACTCGGCGTCGCCGGCGGCGACGAAGCGGGCGTAGGGGGAGGCGTCGGCGCTCGTGGCGGCAGGGGCGCCGGGGGCGGCCGGGGCGCTCGTGGCGGCGGGGGCGCCGGGGGCGGCGGGGGCGCCGGGGGCGGCCGGGGTCATCCGTCGGTCGCGCGGGGCGCGAGGGCCTCCAGCGTGCTCACGGCGCTCGCGTCCCGTCGCACTAGGCCGGGGTGCGCGGCGTCGAGGCGGTCGACGAGGCGCGCCGCGATGGGCTCGCGCCGCGACGGGTCGAGGTTGGGCGCGCGGGCGAACCACACCTCGAGGAGGCTCACCTCGGGGGCCGTCAGGGCGGCGGGCCACGCGCGCGCCGGGGGGGCGGGCGGCTCCTCGATCACGACGGTGCCGGCGGCGAGGTCGCCGAGGCGCTTTCCGTCGGTGCTCCACAACATGAGCCCGAGGTCGAGCACGCTCCCGCCGGGGATCGCGTCGAGGCGCAGCAGGTTGCGGATCAGCGCGGGGGCGAGCGTGAGCGTGCCGCCGTCGTCGCGGACCACGCGCAGGCCGAGCATCTTCTTGCCGGGGGTCTGCCCGCGGGTGGAGAGCTCGAGCCAGGTGAGGAAGAACCACTGGATCACGAAGACCACGAGCAGCCAGACGCCCACCGCGACGCCGATGACGGTGGGCTCGGCGTCCGTCAGGCCGAGGCCCACGAAGAGCGCCACGCCGAGCACGCCGCCGACCACGGCCTGCACGAGGGAGAGGAGGAGGATGTCGACGATGCGGGCCAGCCCGCGGCTGGGGGCGCCGGCGAGCGGGAGATCGATCGTCACGTCGAGGCTCGCGCCGAAGCGGCCCTGTTCGTCCGGAAGCACGGGTGCATCGTGCCAGACGCAGCGGCGGGGCGCAATCGAAACGTGGGGGCCCCCGGGTGGCGCGATCGGTCGGGCGCGTCCCGCGGCGGGGGCGCGATGCGGGGCGATCGGCGCGGGGCGCGTCCCCCGCCGGGGGGGGAGGGAGCCCGGGCGATCGGAGCGGGGCGCGTCCCCCGGCGGGGGGGGAGGGAGCCCGGGCGATCGGAGCGGGGCGCGTCCCCCGCCGGGGGCCGGAGCCCTCTGGGCTCGCTGCGCTCGGCTGGCGGCACGCGGCGCCGGGAGGCGCCGCGTGCCGCCGAGCCGGCCGGCCGGAGGCCGGCCGCCCGCCGGGCTCCTCGCGCGGCTTGGCGTTGGAGCTGGCGTTTGGGGGGCGGCTCCCGTTCGGGGGGCGTTCGGGGGAGGCGCTCCCCGCGGCATGTTGCACAACGCGAAGGGTGAGCCGTCACCCGGCGAGATGTGCAACGTGGGAGGGGCCGCGAGGCCGCCTCGCCGTAGGTGTCAATCATCCATTCCTGACACCCACTACGGAAGAACCTGCCCAATCACCCCGTAGGTGTCAATCATCCATTCCTGACACCCCTCACCCCGCGCGAGGCGACCGGAGGGCGCGGCGGGCGCGGGGCGGCCGCGGGCCGGAGGCCACGGCGATGCCGACGGGCCCGCCGCGGTCCGCGCGCACGGAGCGCGCGGACGGAGCGGCTCCGCCGCGACCCCGCAGGGTGCCGACCCCGGCGTCTTCGCCGGGGACGCGCCCCGACCTACCCCCGCTCCGCCTTCCGCTCGCGCCCGACGAGGTCCTTGAGCACGTCCTTCACCGGCTTGTCCTCGTAGAGCATCCGGTACACCTGCTCGGTGATCGGCATGTCCACGCCGACCTTCTGGGCGAGGTTCCAGGCGCTGCGCGCGGTCACGACGCCCTCGGCGACCTGCCCGAGCTCGGCCAGAATCGCGTTGAGCGTCTTGCCCTGCCCGAGCCCGAGGCCCACGCGGCGGTTGCGGGAGAGGTCGCCGGTGCAGGTGAGCACGAGGTCGCCGAGGCCGGCGAGCCCCATCATCGTCAGCGGGTTCGCGCCCCGGGCGACCGCCAGCCGCGTGATCTCGGTCAGGCCGCGCGTGATGAGGGCCGCGCGCGCGTTCGTCCCCAGCCCCGCGCCGTCACTGACGCCGCATGCGATGGCGAGCACGTTCTTGAGCGCCGCGCCGTACTCGACGCCGACGACGTCGTCGGAGTGGTAGACGCGGAAGTACCCGCCGTGGAACGTGTCCGCGACCTTCTCGCAGGCGCCGGCCGACCCGCCCGCCACCACGACCGCGGTGGGCAGCCCGAGCGCGACCTCCTTCGCGAAGGACGGCCCGCCGAGCGCGCAGAGCTGCGGGTGCAAGCGCTCCGGCAGGACGGAGTGGAGCACCTCGTCCATCGTCTCGAGCGTCTCGACCTCGATGCCCTTCGACGCGCAGCAGATCGGCACGTTCGGCAGCTTCTCGGCGAGGCCGCCCATGACGGGCCGGATGGCCTGGCTGGGCACCACCGCCACGACGAGCTCCGCCCCTTCCAGGACGCGGTCGACGTCGTGGGAGACGTGCAGCGGCTCGGGGAAGGGGATGCCCGGCAGGTAGCGGGCGTTCACCCGGTCGGACTCCATGCGCTCGCAGCGCGCGGCGTCGCGGTCCCACATCCAGGTGGGGTGGCCGTTGCGCGCGAGCTGGATGCCGAGGGCGGTGCCCCAGGAGCCCGCGCCGATGACGGCGCAGCGGGTGGACGGACGGTCAGGCATTCCAGTCCTCGAAGAACGAGATGCGGCGGGTGTCGACGGACGCCGGGCGCGCGCGGGGCCGCGCCCACTCCCGGAGCTCCTTGAGGCGGTCGTCCATCGTGACGGCGAGGGGCACGGTCTCGCGGGCCACGCGCACGAGGTCCTCCTGCGCGAGCTCGCGGTCCGCCGAGAAGGAGAAGAACAGCGCGGAGATCACGAGCTGCTCGAGCTCGGCGCCGGACCAGCGCTCGGTCTCCTCGGCCACCGCGAGCAGGTCGTAGCGCAGCGGATCGCGGCCCTTCCGGCGCAGGTGGATGTCGAGGATCTCGAGCCGCTCGTGCACGTTGGGGAGGTCGACGAAGAAGATCTCGTCGAAGCGCCCTTTGCGCAAGAGCTCCGGCGGGAGCCCGCGCACCTCGTTGGCGGTGCCGACCACGAACACGGGCTTCGACTTCTCCTGCATCCAGGTGAGGAAGGTGCCGAAGACGCGGCTCGTGCCGGCGGTGTCGCCGAGGAAGGCCTTCTCGATCTCGTCGATCCAGAGGACGACCGGCGCGAGCGACTCGGCGACGCGGATGGTCTCGCGCAGGCCCTCGTCGGCGCGGCCCTCGAACAAGGCCGCGACGTCGAGCCGGAGGAGCGGCACGCGCCACAGGTCCGCGACGGCCTTGGCGGACAGCGACTTCCCGCAGCCCTGCACGCCGAGGAGGAAGAGCCCCTTCGGCTCGGGGAGCCCGTAGGCGCGGGCCCGCTCGGTGAAGGCGGCGGCGCGCTGCCGGAGCCAGTCCTTGAGGTTGCCGAGGCCGCCCACGTCCCCCATGCGCACGTCCGGGCGGACGAACTCGAGGTAGCGCGACTTCCGCAGGAGCCGGGCCTTCTCCTCGAGCAGGAGGTCGACGTCGGCGGGGCCGAAGCTCTTCCCGTCGAGGAGCACGCGCGCGTACGCCCGCTTGATCTCCTTCTCGGAGAGCCCGAGCGACGCGGTGACGAACTGCTCGAAGCGGTCCGCGGGCAGCTCCAGCTTCTGCGAGAGGAGCAGGAGCCCGAGGAGCCGCGCGACCTCGGCGCGGTTGGGCAGCGGGATGTCGAGCACCGCGACGTCCTTCTCGAGCTCGGGCGGGATGCTCAGGCGGTGGGAGAGGATGAGGATGGCCTGCCGACGCCCGGCGATCTCGCCCTGGAGGTCCCGGAGGCGGCGGACGACCATGGGGTCGCCGAAGTCGTCGGCCACGTCCTCGAAGAGGAACAGCGCGGGGCCGTCGATGGCCGCGGCGGCGGCGAACGCGGCGAGCGGCGACTCCGTGTCGGGGAAGCCGAGGCCGCCGGTCCCGACGAGCCCGGTGGTGCGCCGCCAGCGGAAGAGCGCCATGTGCTGCGCCTGCGCGAGGCGCTCGAGCCCCCGCTCGACGCGCTCCTCCTCCGTGCTCACGAGCCACAGGATGGGGTAGCGCGCGGCCACGAGGTGCGGGATGCGGGCGAGGATCTCCTCCATTCCGGACTGCTATCCGGGTGCAGGCGCGCGCGGCTTCCGAACGCCGGGGCGTGGGGATGCGGTCGCTGGATCTTGGGGCGGGGGGGCGCGGCCCCCCCGCAACGCCCCCCGCTCTCTCGTGGGGGCGGGCCGGGGCGTGGCTTCGCTCGGGTGTGCGCGTCGCACCGGTCCGGCCCCGGATCACATCCCTCGTGCTACGCTTTCCGGCGGGAGCAACGCCGTGCCGCACGTCCGCCAACACGTCCCGCCGTCGCGAGCGCGCGGGCCTTCGACCACGCCGGCGGGCCCGGCCGCGACCGGCCCGGCGGTGGGGGGCCGCGGCAACGCCGCCCAGGCGGATCGCCTCCTCGGCGGGGCGGGCGCGGGGACCGGGATGGGCGCGGAGACCTCGACCAGCACGGACACGACCAGCGGCACGAGCACCGAGACGACGACGGGCTCCGCGACGACCAGTACCGCGACAGGCACCGGCCCGACGCCCGCCGGGGCACCGACCGCCGCCACGGCCCCGGCCGGCCCCATCGTGCTCTCCCGCGAGGCCACGCGCGCCGGCCTCGCGTCGAGCGTCGAGCGCATCCAGGTGTGGGCCGAGCTCTGGGAGGTGCCGTTCTCCTCGTCGTGGGTGCGGCTCGACGCCGCCAACGGCGCCGTCGTGCTGGACTGGCCGACGGGGGCGTGGGGCGCCCCGCCGGTCACGCGCGACTTCTCGATGGGCAACATGCAGGGCTTCGACGCCCGCTGGGCGGTGAAGACCGCGCGCGACTCGGCCGCCTGGGCCACGCTCGCGGGGGACGTGCAGACGCGCGTGGAGGCGGTGCTCGGCGGCGAGACGAACAAGCTCTCCTCGGCCGCGCAGTCGACCATGCGCCGCGCGATCATGAACGGCTGGAAGACGAAGCCGCCCGAGGAGCAGGCGAAGACGCTGGAGGACCTCGCGTCGCCCACGAGCAGCGCGCGCCCGATGGGCGTGGCCGAGCGGAACGCCACGGCGCGCTCGCAGCTCTCGCGGGCCGGCCCCACCGACGTGTCCGGCCACGCGTTCACCTCGGGCGCGGCCGACGCGAGCCGGTACGTGCTCACCTGGCCCGACGGCCAGTCCGTCGACGTGTACGTCCCGAAGACGAAGGACCCGGGCCTCGGCTACCACACGATCGAGCAGGTCGAGGAGGCGGTCGCCTACCTGCCGGACGCGAACCGCAAGCTGCTGAAGACCGTGCAGATCAACCCCGGCCGCAACCCGCTCGACGAGCACTGGGCCCGCGAGTACGGCCGCCCGAACTTCCGCTCCTACATGACGGCGGGCGTGGCCGGCGTCGTGGACATCTACCCGGACTCCACGCCGGCGGTCCCCGCCTCGCAGAGCACGCTCACCGGCTCCATGCAGCACGAGAGCGGCCACGTCTGGTCCCAGCGCACCTGGGGCACCGACCGCACGCAGGGGCGCTGGCTCGACTGGCGGGCGGCGATGACGTCGGACGGGGTCGCGGTGTCCGGCTACGCGACCGAGGACATCCAGGAGGACGTGGCGGAGACGGTGCAGGCGTACTCGTCCACGGAGGGCGCCCCCGCGCACGAGGAGTACCGCCGCATGGTCCCCGCGCGCTTCGCCATCCTCGACACCGACCTCCGGTGACGCTGCTCTTCGCGCTCGCCTGCGCGCACGTCGCCACGCCCCCCGCAGCCCCGCCGCCCGTGCCATCGGAACCCGTGCCCCCCGAACTCCCCGCCCCCGAGCCGACGATGTCCCACCCCGGCACCATCACCTTCGTGGACCACGCGAAGGGCACCACGCAGGTCCGGCCCGTCGCCGACGTGCCCGCGGCGCTCGCCTGGTACGAAGGCGTCGACGGCCGCGTTCCCGTCGTGCGCATCGAGGCCTCCGACCGCGGCGGCGCGCTGGAGATCAAGCGCTACGGGCCCGACGGGGCGTTCCTCGACGTGACGGTGGCGCGGTAGGCGGCCGCGAGCCCCAGCCGATGGCCGACGCCATGCCCTCCCGTTCGCGCTCCCTCCTCGGCGCGGCCTCCCTCGCCGTCACGACGCTGCTGTTCCTCGGGTGGGCGGCGGTGGGCCTCGTCCACGCGCTCGGGCACCTCGTGGCCGCGCGTGTCCTGCGCGTCCCCGCCACGTTCTCGCTCGGCGTGGGCCCGTGGGTCGGGACGCTCGGCGGGGTGCGGATCTCCGCGCTCGCGGGCGCGTTCGTGGCGCCGCGGCTCGACGCGGTCGGGCCGCTCCGGGCGGCGCTCTACCTGCTCGCGGGGCCGCTGACCTCGCTCGCCGCGGCGTGGGCGTTCGTGGCGTTGCCGTACGGCGGGGCGGCGCTCGTCGGGGAGTCCGACCAGCCCGCGATCGTGGGGCACGTCACCGCGGGCAGCCCCGCCGCGCGCGCGGGGATCCTCGCCGGTGACCGCGTAGTCGCGGTGGACGGCGCCCCCGCGGCGTGGTGGAGCGACCTCGCGCCCGCGCTGGCTCGGACCGGCGCGTTCCCGGTGACGGTGGACCGGGCCGGGTCGCGCAGGGAGCTCAGCCTCGACGTGCCGCCGGGGGAGGCGCCGGGTCTCGTCTCCCGGCACGTGCCGTCCGTGGTCGGCGAGGTGCTGCCCGGGAGCCCCGCCGAGGCCGCGGGCCTCCGCGCGGGTGACGTCGTCGAGCGCATCGACGGCCAGCCGATCACCGACTGGACCGAGGTCACGCGGACGGTCGCGGGCTCGGACGGCGGCCCGCTCCACTTCGAGGTCCGGCGGGGCGGCTTCCCGATGGCGCTCACGGTCACCCCCGAGGTCGTCTCGGAGGCCCTGCCGGGCAGCGCGCGCCCGCATCCCCGCGTGGGCCTCGCCGTCCGCGAGGACGGCTGGACCGAGGCGCCGTGGGAGAACCGGACGCGCACCCTGGCCGAAGCCGCCTCCCTCGGGTCCGCGCGCGCGGCGGACGTGCTCGGCCACGTGCTGGAGACCCTCGGCGAGGCCGCGACGCCGGAGGTCGAGACCCTCGGCGGGCCGGTCGCCATCTTCCGGGAGACGCGCGCGCAGCGGGCGCCGCGGTGGGCCGCCCTGAAGGCCGCCGGCATGGTCCTCGCGGCGCACTCGCTCGTGCTCGGCCTCTACAACCTCCTCCCGCTCGCGTGGAGCGACGGCTTCACCGCGCTCGACGAGCTCGCGCGCCGCGCGCTCGGGCGCCGCCTCCCGCACCGCCTGCTCGTCGTCGGCACCGTCGGGATCCTCGTGGCCACCTTCCTGCTCGTGCTCGCGCTCGACCTGAAGCGGGCGCTGGCGGGCTGAGCGGCGCGGCCCGTGAGGGTCAGCCCACCCCGGCCTTCAGGAGGTCGTGGAGGTGGACGAGGCCGATCGCCCGGCCCTCCGCGTCGAGCACGAAGAGGCAGGAGATGGACCGGCGCTGCATCTCGAGGAGCGCGACCGAGGCGAGCGCGTCCGCCGCGATGCTCTTGGGCGAGTCCGTCATGATCGCGGCGGCCGGGACGCCGAGGATGTCGACGCCGCGGCCGAGCGCCCGGCGGAGGTCGCCGTCGGTGATGACGCCCACGAGCCGCCCCGCGCTCCCCGACACGCCGGTCACCCCGAGCCCCTTGGACGTCACGACGAACAGCGCCTCCCGCATCGGCAGGTCCGCGTCCACGACCGGCAGCGCCTCGCCCGTCCGCATCAGGTCCCGCACCCGCTGGAGCCGCCGGCCCAGCGCGCCGGCCGGGTGCAGGAGCGCGAAGGCGTGCCGGTCGAAGCCGCGCCGGGTGAGGAGCGCGATCGCGAGGGCATCCCCGAGCGCGAGGGTGGCGGTCGTCGAGTTGGTGGGCGTCAACCCGAGCGGGCAGGCCTCCTCGTCGTGGGGGATCGCGAGCGTGAGCTCGGCGGCGCGGCCGAGGCTCGACCCGGCGTGCGCCGTGACCGCCACGATGCGCGCGCCGCGCCGCGCGAGCCCGGGGACGATCCGGAGCAGCTCGTCGGTCTCGCCGCTCCGGGACACGGCGAGCACG
The DNA here is from genome assembly GCA_964457335.1 of uncultured Enterobacteriaceae bacterium. Taxonomy (GTDB): domain Bacteria; phylum Myxococcota_A; class UBA796; order UBA796; family SXON01; genus CAJBVW01. Next base: position 9,962 of record CAYWGD010000143.1, read on the forward strand.
AGGTCGTCGGCGGTCACCATCCCGAGATCGCCGTGCTGGGCGTCCGTCGGGTGCAGGAAGAACGCCGGTGTCCCGGTGGACGCCAGCGTGGCGGCGATCTTCCGACCGACGAGGCCGGATTTCCCCACCCCGGTGACGACGACGTGGCCCGCGATCGCCAGGATGGCGGCGACCGTCGCGTCGAAGCGCTCGTCGAGCCCCTCGGCGAGCCGGAGGAGCGCGTGCGCCTCGGAGGTGATCACCCGCCGGCCGGCGTCGCGGGTGGAGGGCGCGGGCGACGCCGGCGGGTCGACGGACGGGGGGCGGGACACGCCGCCATGAGAGCACGAGCCGGCGCCGTCCGCGACAGCCGGCACAGGGAACGGAGCTACTTCGGCGGCTCGGCCGGCGGGCCATCGCGGTCCTGCGCGCCCTCCGCCGGGGCGAGGGCGCGCGTGCCAGGGGCCGCCCGGGGCCGGGCTCTCCCATTGCGACGGTCTCCGCCCATGAATAGTCCTGGGCGGTGCGGATCGGCATCGTCCTCTCCAACGCGGCGGCGGCGGCGCCGACTCACACCACGGTCCACCTCGCCCAGGTCGCCCTGGCGCGGGGCCACGCCGTGCGCATCCTCGAGCCCTGGGACCTCGAGGTCGACCCGCGCGGGCGGCTTCGCGGGCGCGCCCACCTCTTCGACGCGCCCTGCTCCCGCGAGGAGCTCGTCGCCGCGCTGCACGGGCGCACGGCCATCCGCCGCAACGTCGAGGTCGACCGCTTCGACGTGCTGCTCCTGCGGGGGAACCCGCTCGACCTCGCGGTGATCGGCTTCGCGCAGCTCGCCGCCGCGGCGGGCGTCCGCGTCCTGAACGACCCCAACGCCCTCGTGCGCACCTCCCACAAGGCGTGGGTCGCGACGCTCGAGGGGGTGCCGCGCCCGCGCACGATCGTCACGCGCTCCCGCGCCACGATCGAGTGCTTCGCCTCGGACTGCGCCGAGGGTGTCGTGCTGAAGCCGGCGCGCTCCTGCGGCGGCAAGGGCGTCACCGTGATGCGCGGCCGCCGCCGCACCGGGCTCGACGCGGCGATCGAGGCCGCCGTGCGCCACGGCGACGGCTACGTGGTCGTGCAGGAATACGTGCCGGCGGCGGTGTTCGGTGAGAAGCGGCTGTTGTGGCTCGACGGCGCGTTCGTCGGCGGGTACCTGCGCCAACGCGCGCCCGGAGAGCTTCGGCACAACCTCAAGAACGGCGCCACCCCGATGCCTTCCCCCCTCACCGAGTCCGATCACGCCCTGGCCGCCGCGCTCACCCCGCACCTCGTCCGCGACGGGATCTGGTTCGCGGGCGTCGACGCCATCGGCGACCTCGTGATCGAGGTCAACACCCTCAACCCCGGCGGCGTGTACTGGTCCGAGCAGTTCAGCCGGCCCGACATCGCGCACCGGCTCGTGGCCAGCCTCGAGCGCGCCGCGACCCCGCCCTCCCTCCTCCCCACGGCAGCTTCATGACCCGGCGCAAGACCCCCGCCCCCATCGCTTCTGACCCGCTCCTGCTCGACCCGGACAAGGAGGACTTCTCCGCCGGGCGCCCGCTCACCCGGAAGCAGGTGCTCGAGATGATCCGCAAGAAGGAGAGCTTCGAGGAGGCCGACCTGCGCGGCTGCGACCTCGTCGGCATCGCGTTCGACAACGCCAACCTCGCCCGCGCCAAGTTCGCCGAGGCGAACCTCTCGCGCTGCACCTTCCGCGGCGCCACGCTCGTGGGCGCGAGCTTCTTCGGCGCGAACCTCAAGGACGCCTCGCTGGAGGAGGCCAACCTCGAGGACGCCGACTTCGACTACGCGAACCTCGACGGCGTCACCTTCCGCGGCGCCAAGGTGCGCAAGGCGATCTTCCCGCTCCGGCGCGTCCCGCTGAAGGACATCCAGGAGTCGGTGCGCACGGGCAAGCGCGTCCAGATGGAGGCGATGCCGCTGGACGAGGACGACTAGCCCGGTGGCCCTCGCCTCCGCCGAGCTCTGGGAACCGATCTCGCGGGCCGGTGTCATGGCCCTCGGAATGATCGGCGCCATGCTCGCCTCCGGGGGCTCTCCGGGGCTCCGCCTCGCGGGTCCCACCGACGTGGAGCTCGTGGAGCGCTTCAAGGGCGGAGACCGCCAGGCGTTCCACGAGATCGTCTTGCGCTACCAGGACCGCGTCTACACCCTCTGCTACCGCTGGCTCGGGGACGCCCCCACCGCCGAGGAGACCGCGCAGGACGTGTTCCTGGCGCTGTTCCGCTCGCTCGGGAGCTTCCGGGGGGACGCGCGGCTCTCGACGTGGATCTTCAAGGTCACGCTCAACCACTGCAAGAACAAGCGCCTGCACCGCTCCCGACGCGGGTGGGGGCGCACCGAGTCGCTCGGCCCCCGCCCCGAGGAGGAGGGGCCCGAGCGCCAGGTGGCCGACGAGGGGCCGGGCGCCGACGCGGGCACCGACACGCGCGAGGCCCGCGCGCTCGTCACGGCCGCGCTCGAGCGCCTCGACGACGACCACAAGCAGATCCTGCTCCTGCGCGACGTCGAGGACCTCTCCTACGAAGAGATCGCCGACATCCTGGAATTGCCACGAGGCACGGTGAAGAGCCGCATCCACCGCGCGCGGGCCGAGCTCGCGGCGGTGCTCGCGCGGAAGATCGGGCCGGAGGACGTGCGCTGATGGACGAGTTCTTCGCCCGGAACCGGCTGAGCGCCTACCTCGACGGCGAGCTCGACACCGCCGAGGCGCGCGAGGTCGAGGACGCGTTGGCCCGGAGCGCCGAGCTCCGCGCCGAGCTCGACCAGCTGCGGGCGGGCATCGCGCTCCTGCGCTCCGGCGGGCCCGTGCCCGCGCCGAAGGGCTTCGCGCGCCGGCTCGACGCGCGGCTCGCCGAGGAGCCGATGCGCGTCGGGTGGACGCGGCACCTGCGGCGGGTGCGCGCGGAGGCCGTGCTGCTCGCGGCGGCGGCGGCGCTGGTGCTCGTGTTCGCGGGCAAGAAGCCGGCGGAGCCCGCTCCGGACGTGCCGGAGGCGGCCGACGAGGCGCGCACCGACGGCGCGGTGGCCGAGGACGCCGTCGCGGACGCCGCCGACGCGACCCCCGGGGAGGAAGCGCCCGCCGCGGACGCCGCGGACGCCACGAAGGACGACGCGACCGGCGGCGCGCCGACGCCCGCGGCGCCCGCGGTCGACGTGGCCGGGATGCCCGGCGTGGCCGACGGCGTGCTCGGCGACGAGAAGGCCGAGCAGAAGAAGAGCGTCAAGCAGAAGACCGCCCCGAAGGCCACCAAGAGCGCGATGTCGAAGCTCGCGGTCGAGAAGGAGGCCTACGTCCCGGCGTGGGAGCAGCAGGCCACCTCGACCGCCCCGCCCACCGTGCAGGCGCCCGCGCGCTACCGCCTCCAGCTCACGTCGGAGACCGGCCTACGCGATCTCGACGCGCTCGTCCGGCAGTACGGCGGCCGGCTGGAGGACGAGCGCGGCAAGCCCCTCGCGCCCTACCCCATGGAGGCGGGCGAGACGCGCAAGGTGCGGCTGAACATCCCGGCCGGCACCATCAGCGCCGGCCAGCTCTACGACCGCCTGCGCGCGCTCGGGCACGCCGAGCTCACGCAGACCGACACGTTGTACGCCGGCTCCAGCGCCCCCGTGGTGATCGAGGTCAGCCGGGAGTAGGTGCGGGCACCCGCTCCGCGGTGCGGGGGCAGGGGTGCCTCCGGCCGCGGTCGGCGGCTCGGGTGCCGCCTCGCGCGGTCACGGATCGATCGGACGGCGCCCGAGGGGGCAGGAGCCGCCTCGAATACGACACGGCGGCTCAGGAGCGGCACCGAATACGACAAGTCGGGTCGCGAGCCGCTCGGGGGCGGTCGCGCGCTCGCTGAAAAGGCAGGAACGTCCGTTCCGTTCGAGCGCCGGATCGGGCCAGGCGGGGACAGTTGTCGTATTCGGTGCCGCTCCTGGGGAGCGTTGTCGTATTCGAGGCGACTCCTCCCGGGCGAGGGGACCGGAGGGCGGCCGGGGCGCGCGGGCGCCGGGCCGCAGGCCGCGGGATCGTGCACGGCCCCGGCCGGACGGGCCGCGCGGAGCGGCCCGACCCAGGGCCTCCGGCCCGAGCCCGGAGGGCACCGACCCCCGGGGCGCGCGCCTCGGCCCCGACCACGACAGGATCGGCGCGCCCCGGGGGGCGCCCCCCGCCTACTCCCCGAGCTTCTTGCCCGTGGTCTTCATCTCTTCGGTCTTGACCTTGAGGTCGACCTGGGCGGGTGTCGGCGCGGGCGACACGGTCGTCCAGCTCGTGTTCACGAAGCCGAGGAGCTGGCTCTCGAGCGTCGGCTCGCGGTTGAACATCTTCGTGCCCTTGCCGGCGGCCTCGAAGACGTGGAGCGTGTGCGGGCCGGTGGCGACGCTGTCCAGGGCGGTGGCCGAGCGGAGCCCGTAGGCGTCGTCCTTGCTGGCGACGTAGAGGACGGGCCGGGCGCCGTAGCGCTTGGCGGCCTCGCCGGTGGGGATGCCCTTGTAGTCGAGGCCGGGGGAGAGCAGCGCCACGCTCGCGATGCCCGGATCGTCGGCCGCGACCAGCAGCGCGAGGTTTGCGCCGAGCTCGGCGCCCACGAGCGCCACCTTCTGCGCGCCGCGCTTGCGGAGCTCGCCGACGCCGGCGCGCACGTCCTCCACCATCGCGGACCAGTCGGCGCCGGTGAGCGCGGCGGGGGCCTCGCTGGTGACGTTCGCGCCGTGCCCGCGCAGGTCGACCGTGAGGACGAGCAGGCCCTGGCGATAGAACTTCTCGGCCACCGGCGCCCAGTCCTCGCGGTTCCGCCCCGCCATGTGCACGAAGACGACGCCGTTCTGGCCGCCCTTGGCGGGCACGCCGACGCTGGCGGCGATGGACTTCCCGTCGGCTGTGGCGAGCGTGGTGTCGGTGGGGAAGGGCGCGCCGGACCCGGCGAGCGCGAGGGAGGTGACGAGGGCGAGGAGGAGGGACATGACGCTCCGGGAGCCGATCAGTATACGGAACCCCCCACGGTCGCGGGCTCCTCCGCCCGCCCTGTAAACACGGTGTAGGTGGGAGGAAGGGCGCTCGTCGGGCAGCGGGGTCAGCGCGCGGCGAGCAGGGCGTTCAGCTCCGCGAGGAGCGCGCCCAGCGGCAGGTCCTCGCCGAAGGCGGCCTCGGCGAGCGTCTCGTCGGCACCGACGGCGCAGTCGGTGCAGCGCGGGAGGCCGTGCCGCGCGAAGATCGCCTGCACGCCCGGGTGGCGCGCGTGCGCGGCGTGGACGGTCGTGGCGGCGGACAAGGGCGCGCGGTCGAGGCGCGCGACGGCGGCGGCGGCGCGGGGCTCCGCGGTCCGCAGGGCGGCCTGGAGCGCGTCGGCGCCCACCCGGGCCTCCGCGAGCAGGGCTGCCCGGGGGGCGAGGAGGGCGGCGACCTGCCGGCGGATCTCCGCGCGAATCGGGGGCCCGAGGCGGGCCTGGGCGCGCGTCTCGACGGGCCGGAGGCGGGCCCGGAGGGCGGCGGCCAGGCGGGCGGACCGGCTCACGGGCCTCCGGGGGCATACGCGGGGCGGTTCCGATCGTCCATGGGCGCGGACTATCCGCTCCGAGCGGCCCCGGCCGCGCCCGGGCGGGGGCGCCCCGCGGCGCGGAGCGATCCTCTCGGTAAAGGGCTGTCTTTCCGCTTTGCTGGCCAGGATTACCTCAGTCTCGTCGGGCGCATCCAGCGCCGGACGCGGAACAGGAGAACCCCATGGCAGGCGGCAAGGGCGGCAACGGCGGGAGCAGCGGCAAGGGTGGCGGGACGGCGGCGGGCGGCGGCACCAAGGGCACGGGGGGCGCCGGCGGCGGCACCGGCACCATGGGCGGCGGCACCATGGGTGGTGGCACCAAGGGCATGGGCGGCGGCACGGGCAACATGGGCGGCGGCACCAAGGGCAACACGGGCGGCTGGCCGAGCACCACCGGGAACAAGTCGGGCGGCGGCCGCAACAACGGCTGACCCGCCGGCGTGAGGCGCGGCCGAACGGTCGGGCCGCGCCCATGCCCACGGCCGGGGGAGCGCCGGGCCGTTCCAGGGCTCCCCGCGGTGGCGTGCGCGCGAGCCATTGACGCGACGCGCCGGACACCATAGAGCACGGCGACTTTCGCGCCCTCGGGTGGGGGCCGCGCGAGGCTCTTTGATGTCATTTCATGGATCCTTCCGATAGCGACGAGCGCTGGATGCGGCGCGCCCTCGCCGTCGCCGAACAGGCGGCGGACGCGGGCGAGGTGCCGGTCGGGGCGGTGATCGTGTGCCAGGGCGAGGAGATCGCGGTGGGTGACAACACCCGCGAGCGGTCGGCCGACCCCTGCGGGCACGCGGAGATCAACGCCCTCCGGGCCGCGGCCGCGGCGCGTGGACACTGGCGGCTCGACGGGTGCACGATCTACGTCACCCTCGAACCCTGCGCGATGTGTGCCGGCGCCATGGTGCTGGCCCGCATCGACCGGTGCGTGTACGCGGCGGCCGACCCCAAGGGCGGCTTCTGCGGCACCCTCGGTGACCTCTCGTCGCATCCCCGGCTCAACCACCGATTCCAGGTGACGAGCGGGGTGCTGGCGGATGAGGCGGCGGCTCAGCTCCGCGCCTTCTTCGCGCGGCTTCGCCAACGGAAGGGATCCTCCTGATACGGAGAGGTGGCCGAGTGGTCGAAGGCGGTGGACTCGAAATCCACTGTAGGGCAACTTACCGTGGGTTCGAATCCCACCCTCTCCGCCACCTTTGGAGAGGTGACCGAGTGGTCGAAGGTGCACGACTGGAAATCGTGTGTATCGCAAGGTACCGCGGGTTCGAATCCCGCCCTCTCCGCCATACCCCCCGACGCGGCGCGATACGGGGGGAAAACCCCGCGCGTGCGCGGCGGTGATGGTCGGGTCCCCATGATCGGGCACCGTGAACCCCGCCAGGTCCGAAAGGAAGCAACGGTGTCGGTCGCTCCGAGGCATGGGGGTGCCCGGCCATCACCCCCGCGCACGTGCTCCGTTTTGCCTCCGGAGGTGCTCCCGTGCCCGAGCCGTACGTAGCGATCGCCCGGAAGTGGCGGCCGCTCACGCTCGAGGAGATGGCCGGCCAGACGCACGTGACGCGCACGCTCAAGAACGCGCTCGCGTCCGGACGCCTGCACCACGCCTTCCTGTTCACCGGCGCCCGCGGCGTGGGCAAGACCACGGCCGCCCGCGCCTTCGCGCGCGCGCTCCAGTGCGCCGAGGGCCCCACCGCGAGCCCCTGCGGCAAGTGCGGCCCGTGTCTGGACATCCTCGCCGGCACGAGCCCCGACGTGGTCGAGATCGACGGCGCCAGCAACAACTCCGTCGAGGACATCCGCGATCTGCGCGACGGCGTGCGCTACCTCCCCGCCACCGCGCGCTTCCGCCTCTACATCATCGACGAGGTCCACATGCTCTCGAAGGGCGCGTTCAACGCGCTCCTCAAGACGCTGGAGGAGCCTCCGCCGCACGTGAAGTTCATCTTCGCGACCACCGAGGTCAACAAGATCCCGGAGACCATCCTCTCGCGCGTGCAGCGCTTCGACTTCAAGCGCATCCCCGCGAGCGTGGTCGTCGCGCGCCTCCGCCACATCTGCGACAGCGACGGCATCGCCATCTCCGACGCGGCGCTCCGCATGGTCGCGCGCGCGGGCGAAGGCTCGATGCGCGACGCGCAGAGCCTGCTCGACCAGGTCGTCAGCTTCGGCGGCGCGAACCCCAACGACGAGCAGGTGGCCGACATCCTCGGCCTCGTCGACCGCCGGGTCCTCTACGAGATGCTCACCGGGCTCGTCCGGGCCGAGCCCGACCGCTGCCTCGACGCCATCGCGAGCGTGCACGACAGCGGCTACGAGATCGCCCAGTTCACCGGGGAGCTGCTGGAGCTCGTGCGCAACGCCGCGCTCGTCGGGCTCTCCCCGGGCGCCCGCAAGCACCTCGACGTGCCGGAAGAGGAGAAGGAGCGCCTCGCAGCGCTCGTCGGCGACATGAGCCCCGAGCTCTTGTCGCGCACCTTCCAGACCCTGCTCGAGGTGCACGACCAGGTGGCCCGCGCATCGCGACCGCGGCTCGTGCTCGAGATGGCGGTGGCGCGGCTCGTGAGCATCCGCCCGGCGCAGCCCATCGCGCCGCTGGTCGACCGCCTCGTCGAGCTGGAGCGCCGCCTCCGCGCGGGGGGCGCCATGGTGCCGCCGGCGCGCACGGCCCCCCGCGGGCGCGAGCCGGGCGACGACCCGGAGGGCGAGAGGTAGCTTCGGGCGGCCGTGACGCGGCTTTCGAGGCGGGTTCATCTTGGGGCGGGGGGGCCCCCCCCGCAACGCCCCCCGGCGGGGGGGCCCCGCCCCCCCGCGCCCCCGGCGGCGAGGCCGCCCCGCACGTGCGCCCCTCGGCCGGGCTCGGGCAGCGCGCCTCCGAGGAACCGCCCGTCCCGCCGCTCGGCCCCGACGCGGACGAGGAGCGCGACGCCCCGGGCGGCCGCGACGTGTACGCCGCGGCGTCGCAGCGGCGCGACGGGGCGCGCGAGGCGGCGCTCAGGGCGGGCTTCGGGCGGGACGCCGGGCC
>CAYWGD010000144.1:0-18480 GCA_964457335.1 uncultured Enterobacteriaceae bacterium
CGGCGCCCGGAGCCGCCCTCGTCGCGACCGAGGCGCCCGACGCCGCGAAGGCCGCCGCCGCCGCCAAGGCCGCCGCCGACGCCGCCGCGAAGGCCGACGCCGCCAAGGCCGAGGCGGCGAAGCGCGAGGCCGCCCGCGCCACCTCCAACGCGACGCGCACCGCGGGCGCGAGCGCCGGGGCGAGGCCCGCGGGGGGCACCACCGCCGCGCCGACCGGCGGGTCGCCGAAGAAGCTCGTCGGGCAGGGCTGGAAGGCGATCGAGGCCAGCGAGTTCCAGAAGGCGCACGGCCTGTTCGATCGCGCGCTCCAGGGCGGCGCCACGGCGGACGCGCTCTACGGCCGGGGCTACGCCAACGAGAAGCTCGGCGACTCCGTCAGCGCGTCGGACGACTACTGCCGCGCGCTCTCGACCGGGGCGGTCAGCGTCGACCTCTCGCGCGAGATCGAGGCCGGCCTCCGCCGCGTCGGGCGCACCTGCCGCTGATCCGACGCGCGCCGCGCGGGCGCCGCCGACCTCGTCTCGAAGCGCGGCGTCTCCGCGGCGGCCGCCCGTCCGCGGGCGGGCCGGCTGCCCCGAACCCGATCCGCGCGCGCCACCGGCGGCTCGAAGGGATCAGCGCGCCTCGCAGCACGGCGCGAACCCGGCGTCACACGACTGCCGCGCCAGCCGGTCGGCCGTGGCGGGGTCGGTCGTGAGGGCCGACTCGGTGCACGTGACCTCGGCCGTGAGCGAGGGATCGTCGTTGGTGGCGGAGAAGGCGGACAGCGCGGCCCGCGCTTCGTCCACGCGGCCGCCGCCGATGAGGAGGTGCACGCGGTTGAGGCGTCGGCGCGGGCTGTCCCAGCGCGCGAGCAGGTCGTCCATCGCGGCCAGCGCCGCGTCGACGTCGTGGGTGTCCTTGGCGACGACCGCGCGCATCACCCAGGCCCACTCGAAGTCGGGGGCGGCGCGGACGATCGCGTCGGCGTGCGCCAGCGCGGCGGCCGTGTCTCCGGCCTGGATCGCCTTGCGCGCCGCGGCGAGCTCCGCGTCGACGGCCGCGGGCAGCACCCGGACCGTGGGCGGCACGCACACCTCGCCGCAGCGGTAGATGTTCACGAAGAGCTCGACGTCGCCGGACGCGCAGGCGACGGTCCAGCGGTCCAGCACGTCGAGCGGCATGAAGAGATCGCTCGGCGGGGAGGTGCTCGCCATCGGCGCGGTGCCGACGCTGCCCCGGAGCTGCGAGCGCGGCTCGGAGCCGTCCGGGCACACGAGGCGCCCGTAGAACAGCCGCGGCCCGACCCCGGCGCGACCCCACTCCAGCGGGCGCTCCCGTGCGCTCCCGAGGGCCGGATCGGCGCACACGGGCGGGTCGGTCGTGGCGGTCGGGCAGGCGTCCGTGGGCGCGCTCGCGGCGACGGGGGGCGCGTCGGGAGCGGCCGCGGGGGCCGGCGCGGCGGGGGGGCGATGGGCCGCGCAGGCGAGGAGGAGGGAAAGCCACATCGGGTGCTCCGGATCCCACTGTGCCACGCAGTCTGGGCAGCTGGCTCCGCCACTGCGGCGACGTCGGTGCCGGAGCGACCGTCGGCGGCTCGGGTGCCCGACCGCGCGCGACGATCCGGAACCCCTGGATCACGCGCCGCCCGGGCGGGCGGTTCGCCGGCCCGGAGCGGGCTTCGCGGCCGGGTGGAGGGCGGATACCGATGCGCGCCGGCGCCCCACCGGAGCGCGTCGCGGGTGCTACCTTGCGCGCTTCGCCCGGGAGCCCGCGTGCGCGGATGGTGGTTGATGGCGTGGATGGCGGCGGTCACGACGGCCGAGGCGTCGCCGCCCGCGACCCCCTTCACGCTGATGGAGGGCACCGAGGTCGCGCGCACCGCGCCGCTCCGCGACCTCGCCTGGCACGTGCTCGGCTACACGCTCGACGGCGGGCGCCTCCTCGGCGTGCGCCCCGAGGGCGCCGCGCTGCTCGACGAGCGAGGGGAGCCCCAGGCCCGCCTCGACTGCCCGCAGTCCGACGGCACGCTCGCCACGGACGTGAGCGTCGCCGGTGACGGCTCGGTGGTGGCCGCGCGCTACACGAACGGGCGGGTGTGCACCTGGGGCTACGACGGTACGCAGCTCGGCGCCGTCGGCAAGGACGTCACGGTCGCGGCGGCGGGCCACGCGAAGATGGTCGTGCTCGGGCACGCGGACGGCCGCCTGGAGGGGCGGGACCCGCGCACCGGGGGCCGGCGGTGGACGCGCAACCCCGCGCTCGGGCCCATCGTGCACCTGCGCTACGAGGCCAAGGGGCCGCGCGTCGCCGCGAGCACGGGCACCCAGGGCGTGGCCGTCGTCGACACGCGGAGCGGACGGCTGGTCCGCGGCCTGCGCGGACCGCCGGCCTACGCGGCGGCGTTCGATCGGACCGGCGCGACCCTCGCCGTGGGCCGCGCGAACGGCCGGGTCGAGATCTGGGACACCGCGCAGTGGTACGCGCGGAAGACGCTGAAGCTGAGCCCTGGAAACGTCGTGGACGTCGACTTCTCCGGCGACGGGAAGCAGGTTGCCGCGGCGATCGAGCGGGGCGCCGGGGCCGACCGCGCCGTGACGCTGGAGGTCTGGGACTTCGACCGCGAGGAGATCGTGTTCCGCGAGCCCGCGCCGGCGGGGCCCGGCCCGACGCGCTTCCGCTTCGACAGCCTCGGCGAGCGCGTGGTCGCGGGCAATGGCCCCGGCGCGTCGCGCGTGTGGGGCCGCCCCGGCGCGCGGCCGCTCCCGCGCCCGCTCCCGAGCGACGAGCCGCCGCACCAGCGGCCCTTCTTCGACCCGCTCGTGCTGCCCGCGGTGAGCGTCGTCGCGCCCACCGAGGTGGTGCCCGGCGCGATCGCCACGAGCGAGCGGGGCGGCCGGATCCTGCTCCGCGTGCCGGCCTCGAGCGCCCCGGCCCCGGCGTCGCCGCTCCCCGTCGCCCCCGCCACCAAGGCGCCCGGCGTCCCCGCGACGGCCAAGACGCCCGCCGCCCCCGCCGCGCCGCCGCTCCCGCCGGGCCTCGCCGTCCTCGACCGCGCCTCGGGCCTCTCCGTGCCGCTCTCCGCCTCCGCGGAGGCCGCCGCCCCGGTCGTGCTCTCGCCCGACGGCAGCCGCGTCGCGGCGTGGGTGGACGAGCGGCTGAGCGTGTGGGATGCCTCGACCGGCGCGGTGCTCGCGCGGGTCGCCGTGGCCCGGCCCCGCGCGCTCGCGCTCGACGCGCGCCGGCTCGTCGTCGCCACGGAGGAGGGCAAGGTCTACGCGGGTACCCTCGAGCGCCTCCGCGCGGTCCCCGACGCCCGCGACGTCACCGCCGTGGCGCTCGATCCCTTCCACCCCGACCGCCTGGGGGTCGGCACCGCGGACGGGGGCGTGCGGATCGTCGACGCGCGCACCGGCGCGTCCCTGGGCGCCTGGGGCGTGCACGCCGGCGCGCTCTCGGCCCTCGCGTTCTCCGACGACGGCCGTCTCCTCGCCACCGCTGGGCCCCGCCCGGCCGCCACCGGCGCGCGCCTCGTGGTGCTCGGCACCGATCGCGCCGAGGAGGGCGAGCCCTGGAGCGCCGTCCTCGATGCGCTCCCGACCCGGCTCGCCTTCGACGGCACCACCCGCGTCCTCGCGCTCGCGCCGGGCGCGATCAGCGTGATCGAGCGCGGCGGCGCGGTCCTCGACCTCTCGGTCAACGTGGTGGACGCGCGCTTCGACGGCGAGCGCGTCCAGTGGATCGACACGGCCGGCGCCCTGCGCCCCGCCACGCTCGGGCCGGTGCTCCCACCGCTGCCGCGGGGCCGCCTCTTCGCGCGCTCGGACGACGGGCGCTTCGCGGTGACCGTGGACGGCGACCGCATCGCCGTGTGGGACGACCGCATCGGCCGCCTGCTCCGCGAGCTGCCGGCCACCGGCCAACAGGTGGTCCGCTGCCAGTTCGCCGACGCGGGCGACCGCCTCGCCGTGCTCTACGCCGACGCCTCGATCGAGGTGTACGAGGTCGCCACCGGCGAGGCGCTCCGGAACCTCGAGGGGCCACCGCCCAGCGCGGACCCGTGGCTCCGCTTCTCCGAGGACGGCGCGCTCCTCTGGACGTTCACCGGTCCGCGAACGCTCGCCGCCTGGGAGATCGCGACCGGGACCGCGCGCGAGCGCGTCACGCTGCCCGGCGAGGGGGATTTGGCCCTCGACGCGGCCACGCAGCGCCTCCGCTTCGTCCGCTTCGCGGGCCCCGGCGGCGACGCCTGGGTCGACACCCACGCGACGTCCCCCCGGCGCGTCACGCTGCCCGCGGACGGCTTCCGCCCGCTGGCCGTCGGCCCGCGCGCGCGCTGGATCCTCGCGGCCGCCGACGGCGCGCTCGTCCGCGTCGACCCCGAGACCGGCCGCCGCGTCGGCGCCCCCTTCGAGAGCCCCGGCGACCCGGTGGGCGTGGCCGGCGCCGTGAGCCCCGACGGGAAGTGGATCGCGGCCTCCTACCAGAGCGGGCTCCTCCGCGTCTGGGAGGTCGAGCGCGGCCTGCTCGTCGCGTCCCTCGGCGCCGACGCGCGCCAGGCCACGCGCGGGCCGCCCCAGCCCGTCGCCTCGCTCGCGTTCGACGACGTCGGCGAGGTGGTGACCGCGCGCGACGCCACGGGCTACCCGCGGTTGTTCGAGTGGAGCGTCGAGCAGGAGGCCCCGGCGATCGGCGTGGGCGCCGGCCCCGTCCTCCCCAGCACCGACGTGACGGCGCTCGCCGTCTCCCCCGACGGCGCCGTGCTCTTCAGCGCCCACGGCGACGCCAACGCGCGCTCCTGGGACCTCGCCACCGGCGTCCAGACCAACTTCTACTGGGGCCATGCCGCCCGGGTCACGACGCTCGCGGTCGCCGCCGGCGGCTCCCGGCTCCTCACCGGCTCGGAGGACGGCTCCGTGCGCGCCTGGGACACGGCGGTCGCGGTGGAGCGCGTGGCGCTCGACGCCTTCGGCGACGCCGTGCGCCGGCTCGCCGCGAGCGGCGACGGGTGGACCGCGGCCGCGGTGGGCGACGGAAACGTGCTCCGTACCTGGGACGTCGCGCGCGGCAAAGGCGTCCGGCGCTGGTCCGTGCAGGGGGGCCTCCCGACGAACCTCGCCCTCGGCCCGGTGGGCGGCGTCGTGACCGTGACCATGCCCGACGGAGGCACCTGGGCCCTCGATCCAGCCACGGGGAACGCCGGTCCCTCCGCGGGTCCCGGGCCCCTGCCGGGCGGCCCGCCGCCGGTCGAGGACCCGGACGTCGCGGCCGTCCGCGACATCGCCGCCGCGCTGGCGCCGATCACGGCCGACGCGCGCGCCCCCGGAATGTTGATCACCGCCGGCGCCGACGGGCGGATCCGCGTCTGGGACCTCGCCACGCGCTCGCAGCGGCTCGTGCTCCGGGCGATGACCGACGGCAGCTGGGTCCTCGATCGTGCCGACGGCACGCGGTACGCGAGCGAGTCGCTGCGGGACGGCTCCTCGCCGCTCCTCGCGCGCCCCCAGGCCCGGTGAGGGGGCCCGTCCGGGGGCTCCGTGGGCCGGCGCCCGCGCCACCCGGTTACACGCGGCGGCGATGAAGCTCCCCCGCCGCTGGTGGCTCGCCCTCCCCGTGATCGGGGTCCTCGCCTCGCTGGCCGCGCCGCGCATCTACGCGATCCGGCACATCCCCGCCGAGCAGCGGGCCCCGGTCCAGGTGGACGCCTCGATCGAGCGCGACCTGGCCTGCGCCGTGGAGAAGGTGTGCGGGCCGTTGCGCGGCGAGGTGACGCTCACGCTCGCGGTGGGCGGGGAGCCCACGGCGGAGCCCGTCGGCGTGCTGCCGCCGGGCTACGGCGCGTGCGCGGCGCGCGTGATCGGGACGCAGATCGACGGCGCGCTCCGGCTGGCGCCGTGCGGGGCGCCCTGACCGGTGCGCGTCGGGGCCGAGATCAGCCCTTGCAGACGACCTTGACGGTGACCGGCGCGTAGATGCCGAGCGTGATGCCGCCGAGCAGCATGTCGACAAACCCGTGCACGACCGTGACCTTCAGCACGCCCTTGTCGTTGCAGACGTCGGAGGCGTCGATGTCGTTGAGCGGCACGAGGCCCGAGATGAGGGTGTGGACCTTCTTCGTGTGCTCGAGGCCGGCGGGGCCGTCGTCGATGTTCACGATCTCGGCCTTGTAGCAGCCGGACAGCCCGACGAGGGCGGCGGCGAGGAGGAGGTTGCGCATGAGGGGCTCCTGGAAGTCTGCGGCGCAGATCGCGCCGCCCGGACCCTCTAATGCTCGGCCGCCGAAAGCGGCAGCGCGACATCGATGTCGTGGAGTCAGCGCCGTCGGCGCGCGGCCAGCGCCGCGAGCAGCACCGCGCCCCACGCGAGGCCCGCGTCGCTCGTGTCGCAGCCACACCCGCCCGGCTCCTCGCCCCCGGTGTCGCCGCCCGTGTCGTCCGCCGGCTCCCCGCCGGTGTCGGCCAGCGCGCAGGCCTCGACGTCCTCGGCGCTCCCGAGGCACATGACCAGCTTGGTGGAGTTCTCCGCCAGCGTCGGGTTGGATCCCACGAGCCAATACTCGCCCGCGTCCAACTCTCCGAGGGAGCGCGGGGCCACCTCCCCGGCGAACGTCGCGAGCGCGTCGGTGAGCCGGCCCTCGGCGTCGGTGCCGTGCAGGCTGAACGCCAGCTCGGGCGCGTCGAATTCCGTCGCGAACCAGACCTCCCCGCCCGGGTGCTCGAGCTTGTAGTAGGTCGCCGCGAGGGGGTAGAAGCGGTTGTCGCTCACGATCCCGGCGCCGTCCTCCTCCGCGCGGGGCGTGCCGAGCGACTCCGCGAAGGGGTAGCTCTCGGTCGCCCCGGCGAGCCGCCCGGTGGCGAGGTTCCAGCGCGCGAACGTCGCGAAGTCGTCCGCGAGCGAGCCGCCGCGCGCCTCCTCGATCGTCGCCATGTCCGCGAGGAGCGTGTCGCCCGACTCGGTGGCCTCGAGCAGCTCGACGAGCACGTCGTCGCCGTACCGGTCCGACAGGAACCACCACCAGATCGCGGTGGCGTACGCGAAGGTCGGCACCGGCCCCGCGGGCGGCTCGTCGAGCGAGCGCCCGGGGTCGTCGAGGTAGGCGTCGCAGAAGGAGAGGAAGTCGGCGCTCTCGGGATCGTAGAGCTCCTCGGCCCACGTGGCCGTGCCCTCGCTGAACCACACCTCCTCCTCGGCGTCGTACGCGGCCTGCACCGCGTGAAAGAGCTCGTGGGAGGTCAGCACGCGGATGGCGCTCGCGAGGTCGCCGTAGCCGTACCCGGAGAAGTCGTTCTCCATGGTGAAGTAGCCGGAGCACTGCCGCGGTCGCGACGTGCACGACTCCGCGGAGTACATGCCGTCGGCGTTCCCGGCGAAGTCAACGAGGTACACGTCCATCGCGTCGGAGCCGCCTTCGCCCTCGTCGGAGATGGGCGGGCGGAAGCCGGCGTCCGCGTACACGGCGAGCACGTCCTCGCTCCGGGTGGCGACCTCCTCGACGAAGTCGGGGACGCCGCTCGCGTCGTCGTCGGCCAGGAGGACGACGTTGGGCCCGGACGTGGAGTACCACACCCGCACGGTCGCGGCCGGGCTGTCGTGCGACGCGACGACGTCGCTGTCGTCGAAGGGGTAGAGGCCCGTGCCGTCGGTGGGACGCGCGAGCGCGACGCCGAGAAGTGCCAGGATCATGCGCGCCTCCGTGTCACCAACAAGCCTGCCAACAACACACCCACGAACGCGCCACCCGGCGCGCCGCTGTCACACGCGCAGCCGCCGGGCTCCTCCTCGGAGGGGGGCGGCGGCTCGTCGGCGGGGTGGAGCACCTCGAGCACGTTGGTCGCGGACACGACGCCGTAGCCGTACGTGTCGTTGTGACCCTCGTCGTCCACCGGCATGTAGGGGGAGGGGACCGCCGTCGTGACGAGGAGATCCATCAGGTCCTCCGCCGACATCGACGGATCCTGCGAAACCGCCCACGCCGCCAGCCCGCTCGCGACGGGGGCGGCCGCGCTCGTGCCGCCGAAGGTCGTGGTGACGCCCTCCTCCGGGGCGATCGACACCGTCGCGCTCGGCGCGGCCACGTCGACCGAGGCGCCGATGTTGGTGTAGTTGGTCGGGTAGCCGTAGCTGTCGGTGGCGCTCACGCAGAGCACCTCCTCCATGGCCTGCATCTCGTCGTCCTCGATCACGCGGTCGTCGTTGCCCGCGGCGAAGACGACGAGCGCGCCGAGGCCGCCGCGCGGCTCGGTGGCGGCGCGGCGGATGACCGCGGCGAGCGTCTCGGGCACCGGGATCGAGGTGGTGAAGCCCCAGGAGTTGTTGATGACCGCCACGTCCGCGGCGATGGCGTGCTCGAAGGCGCGGATGTCCGCGGAGAGCGACGTGCCGCTCCCGTCGAGCTCGCCGAGGAGCTTGATCGGCACGAGCGTGCAGGTCGGGCACATCCCGACGATCCCGACGCCGTTGTTCCCGCGGGCCAGCACCACGCCGCTCACGGCGGTGCCGTGCTCGTCGCAGATGTCGTCTCCGGGGCCGCCGCAGTACTCGCCCGGCTCGGGGGAGGGGTCCTCGTCGTCCGCCCAGGCGTCGTAGGGGTCGAGCACCGCGTCCGCGAGGTCGGGGTGCGCGATGTCGATGCCCGAGTCGATGACGGCCACGCGCGTCTCGGCCGAGCCGAGGGACACCTCGTAGAGTCGCTGCATCTCGAGCTCTTCGAGGTACCACTGCCCGCCGTAGCTCGGGTCGTCGAACGACACGTCCATCCGCGCCTGCGGCAGGATCACGTCGGGGAACGCGTGCGTGACGCCCGGCGTGCGGGCCAGCTCGCGCGCCGTGGTCACCGGATCGGGCGTCGGGAGCACCCAGGACGGCCCCCCCAACCAGATGGCATCGGCAGGCGGATCCTCGGTTGGATCCAACTGGAACACCACGCCGCTCCGCACGGGGAGCTCCACGCCGGGCGCGAAGCGGTACACCGGCAAGCCGGCGCGCTCCCCCACCTGGATCGGCGGCTGGTCGGGATCGAAGCGGAGTGGGCCGGCGAGCGCCCCCTGGAGCAGCGCCATTGCGGTCAGCATGGGGTGCATGGTATCGAGCGAGCGCGAGGAGCGCATGCGGTACCTTCCCCTTCTCATCCTGATCGGCTGCCCGGACACCACGGACAAGGACACCTCCGGCACGGACGACACCGGGGAGCCCGCGCTCGACCCCGTGTGCACCGAGCCCGTCGAGCCCACGTGTATCGACCAGATGATCCTCGACCTCTCGCTGCACGGCAACAAGGTCAGCGACGCCGAGGTCAGCAACGAGGCCGACGGCGAGGACACCGTCACGTTCGTGGACGCCACGGCCGGCGGCTACCAGAACGCCACCAACAATCCCTGGGTTTACGTCCGCTTCGGTGAGGACGGCGCGGAGCGCGTCGACATCGACGACGAGACGGCGCTCGAGGACATGACCTGGCACCTCGCGCTCCGCCGCTTCATCATCCGCGTGAACAGCGGCGACAGCGGCCCCTCCTGCGTCGGCGCCGCTGCGATGATCGGGTTCGAGTACGGCGACCTCGCCGAGGTCCCCGAGGGCGTCGAGTTCCGCCCCGACGACTACTACACCGACGACTGCACGCTCATCAACGACTCCTCCGGCCTCCCCGGCAGCCCGCAGACGGCGATGGGCGCGTGGTGGGACTACCCGGGCTGCGTCGACACCACGGGCACCCCCTTCCTGCTCCAGCTCGAGGACGGCCGCGTGCTCAAGCTCGTGGTCGAGAGCTACTACGACGGCGACGGGCAGGCGGAGTGCGCCGAGAACGGCAGCACCACCGCGAGCGGCGGGTACATCTACCTGCGCTGGTCCGAGCTGTAGGCGCCGCCCGGAGCCCGGGCGGCTAGGCCGCCCAGAGCTTCACGGTCTCCCCGATGTAGTCGAGGATGCGCCGGCACTCGTCGTAGTCGGGGTGCCGGACGTGCATCCAGCCGTGGCCCATGTAGCCGGCGCCCACCTCGGCGGTGCGCTGGCCGATGGCGGGCATGTGCACCTCGCCGAGCCACTTGCCGTAGCGGTGCTGCACCGCGTCGAGCCCCGAGTAGCCGGTGATGCGCCCGTCCTGCGAGGGGCGGATGCTGATGAGGCCGGCGCTGTAGTTGCGGCTCGGCCGCGGGCGCGCCTGGCCGTGCGCGATGGCCTTGGCCCACTCGACGTAGAGGTCCATGTCGTTGGCCCAGCAGTAGAGGTCCCAGAAGCGGACCCCCGGCGGGCGCGCGCCGATCTCGCTGAAGGAGAGCCCCTTGGGCCCGAAGAACCACTCCATGTGGGTGGGCGTGGTGCCGAGGCCGAGCTCCCGCACGACCTTGCGGCCCATGTGCTTGAGCTCGTCGTATCCCGGCGCGTCGATGCGGTTGGTCGTGACGATGTACGGGCTGATCCAACGGTTGCGCATCGCGTCGAGCACGTTGGGGTAGTAGTGCGACACCGCCTCGAACACGACCTCTCCGTTGACGGTGAGCGTGTCGTAGAAGCCCTCGTGCCCGGAGATGAACTCCTCGATCGTGATGAACGTGCGGTTCCTGCCCACGCCCGTCTCCGCGAGCACGCGCTCGAGCCCCGCGTCGTCGTCCACGCGGGACGTGCCCGCGGCGCCGGCGCCGTCGCGCGGCTTGATGATGACGGGGTAGCCGACCGACTTCACGAAGCGGCGCGCGTCGTCCGGGGAGTCGACGGCGGCGTTGCGGGCGCAGGGGACGCCGCGCTCGCGCAGGTACTGCTTCATGATGAACTTGTCGCGACACAGGAGCACCTGCTCCGCCGACAGGCCGGGGATGCCCGTGGCCTCGCGCACGCGCGCGGTGGGGAGCATGTGCACTTCGACCGTGCACTCGAGCCGATCGACCCACTCGCGCTTCTGCACGCGCCGGACCGCGTTGGTCAGCGCCCCCTCGTCGACCAGCGAAGGCACGTGCTCGTACCCGTAGAGCCAGCTCTTGAGCTCGTTGTCGAGCCAGTCCGCGGGCACGTCGCCGATGCCGGTGACACGCGCGCCGACGGCGTGCAGCGCACGCACGAACTGCCGCTGGTTGGCAGGGAAGTTGGGGGCCACGAACAGGACGTGCATGGGGCGCTCCGGATCAGCTGTAGTGGACGCGGATGGTCTGGATGAGCGTGGAGAGGGCGTCGGTGACGACGCGGGTGTCGGGGTGGCGGACGATCACGTAGCCTTCGCCCTCGTATCCGGACGCGCGCGGCTTCCCGACGACCGGGAGCTTCGCCTCGACCACGAGGTGGCCGACCTTGCGCTGGGCGATCTCGAGGTTCTCGACGCGGGACACCTTGCCCTGGCCCGACCCGCGGAGGAACGCGATGCCGGCGCTGTACTTGCGTTCGAAGGAGCCTTCGACCCGGCCGTCGATCATCGCCTGTGCCCACGCCGCGTAGAGGCTCCGATCGTACGCCCAGGACATCAGCGACGTGAACTGGGCGCCGGGCGGGCGCGCGCCCACCTCGGAGATGACCGGGGAGCCGTCCGGGCGGCGGAACCACTCCATGTGGGTCATGGCCGTTCCGAGCCCCAGCGCGGTGTTGGCCGCGAACCCGACCTTCCGGATGGCGTCGTACTCCGGGCCGGCGATGTCACGCGGCAGGTACACGCACCATTGGATCCAATCGTTCCGCATCACGTCGAGCGGGCCCGGGAGGTAGCGGCCGATGTTGTGGAACACCGGCTTCCCGTCGATGGTGAGCGTGTCGAAGGAGTGCTCCTCGCCCGTCACGAATTCCTCGGCGAGCGCCTCGCGCTCGGGGGAGGGGCGGATCTCGCGGAGCGCGACCCCGAGCTCGTCGGGGTTGTTGACCTGGTAGGTGGCGCGGCACCCTGCGCCGTCGGGCGGCTTGATCACGATCGGGTAGCCGACCTCCTCGAGGAAACGCCAGGCGTCGTGGCCGCTCCGGAGCCGCGCGTGGCGCGCACACGGGAGGCCCGCGGCGCGGAGGGCCGACTTCATCACGCCCTTGTCCCGGAAGCGGCGCGCCACGTCGGGCGTGATGCCGGGCAGCCCGAGCACCACGCGCGCCTCCGCGAGCTGGTCCTGGATGTTCTCGAGGATGCCGACGATGCGGTGGGCGCCGCCCGTGCGCGCCATGATCTGCCGCGCGGCGTCGACGATGACGTCGGTGCGCGTGGCGTCGGGCACGTACCAGTGCCACGCGCCCGGCGGCACCTTCTCGGCGTCGTCCTGGGTGATGACGACGAGGCGGACCCCGGGCACCGCGGCGGCGGCCTGGACGAACTTGAGCGTGGCGTCGAGGAGGAACGGAGCGACGAACAGGACGGTGCGCATCGGCCGGGCTCCTATCGCCGGATCGGCCGCGAGGCTACCGTTTCTCCGGGCGAAGGCCGCGCGGCCCGCGACGGGGCGCTCCGATCTTGGCCGGTCGTCCCGGCCTTTGCGGTGCGTTCGCGAACGGCGGCGCTCGCCCGGTGCGCGGTGCCGGTTAAACGCCGCTCGCCTTCGAGGTGACCGTGCTCGCGCTCCTCCTCTCGTCCGCCCTCGCCGCGCCCGGCTCGGTGGCACCCGCCCCCGGGCCCGCCGCAACGTCGCTCTCCGCCGCCGACCCCGTGTTCGGCCCGTTCGCGGAGCAGGGCCTCGCGCATCGCCGCCAGCCCGTGGCGCTCGCCGGCAGCGGCGCGCGCTACCTCGACGTGTACCGCAAAGGCGACCTCGCGATCCTCCACGACGCCGACGGCGAGTGGTTCGCCGAGGCGCTCCAGCAGGGCGGGGACATCAACTGGATCCTCGGCTCGATCGAGGAGGCGTTCTACAAGAAGTTCGAGGACGACTACCAGTACCTCACGGTCCTGCTCGTGCGGGACCTCGGCTTCTTCGTGGCGTTCTACTCGCCGCTCGCCAACGACGTGTACGGCATCGGCTACGACGACATGTGGGCCGGCGAGGTGTTCGACACCACCGAGAACCAGCTCGACGGCTTCATCTTCATGAACTACTACGGGCTCTGGTCGCAGAGCCCCGAGGTCGGCCGCTACGTGTTCGGCCAGGAGTTCATGCACCGGTGGGGCTCCTTCGTGAACATCGAGAAGGAAGGTCTGGATCCCGACGCCCTGCTCGGGCGTGACACGGCGCACTGGTCCTACTTCCTCCAGACACCCAACTCTCCGATGGAGGGCAACGTCTGGGCCGACAACGGCGACGGCACCTGGACCACCGACAATGGCGGCCTCTCCACTTACTCGGACCTCGACCTCTACCTCATGGGTTTCGTCGGTCCCGAGGAAGTGGGCGAGCAGACGCTCCTCCTCGTGGACGAGGCCGACGCCGACGCCGCGGGCGTCGAGCCCGCGAGCACCCCCGAGTACCTCGACCGGTACAGCGGGGGGCACAACATCACGTTGGCCGGCACGCCGGTCCCGTTCACCGTGGACGACATCATCGCCGCGGAGGGCGAGCGCGTGCCCGCCGCCGCCGAGAGCCCGCGCAGCTTCCGCATGGCGTTCCTCGTGCTCGTGCTCTCCGAGGACGCCTTCGACGACCAGATCATCGCGGACGTCGACCAGGTGCGGCAGACCTTCGAGGCGGACTGGGAGGAGGACGTGGACTTCCTCGCCGACCTCGACACCACCCTCGGCGAGACCACCGCCCCGACCTGGGGCGAGCCCGTCGAGGACAGCGGGGGCGCCGACGAGGACTCCGGTGACACCGGGGCCACCGTGGATTGTTGCAAGGAGGACGCCGAGAGCGGCGGCTGCGGGTGTGACACGTCCAACCCGGGCCTGGCGCTCGGCGCGCTCGCGCTCGCGGGGGCCCTCGCGGCGCGGCGGCGGGAGGTGCGGTCGTGAGGGTCCTCTTCCTGTCGCCGAACTACCCGGTCGAGATGCAGGACTTCACGCGCGGCCTCGCCGAGGTGGGCGCGGACGTCGTCGGCGTCGGGGACACCCACCGCGACGCGCTCTCGCCCAAGGTGAAGAAGGCGCTCGCGGGGTACCTGCAGGTGCCGCTCCAGGACGGCAACGCGGTGCTCCAGGCGGTGCGGGCCACCGGCGTGCGCTTCGACCGCGTGGAGTGCCTCTGGGAGCCCTTCGTGGAGCTCGCGGCCTGGCTCCGCGAGAAGCTCGACGTGCCGGGGATGACGCTCGACACCGCGCGCGCCTTCCGGGACAAGGAGCTCATGAAGCAGCGCGTCGAGGCCGCCGGCCTCCGCGTGCCGCACCACACGCGCGCCCGCTCCCGCGACGAGGTGTGGGCCGCCGCCGAGCGCATCGGCTACCCGCTCATCCTCAAGCCGATCAGCGGCGCGGGGAGCGCCGACACCTTCCGCGTGAACGACGCGCGCGAGCTCGAGGTCGTGCTGGAGCGCACCGCGCACGTGCAGGAGGTCAGCGTCGAGGAGTTCGTGGACGGCGAGGAGTTCACGTTCGACACGATCTGCATCGACGGGAAGCCCGCCTACGCCAACATCGCGCAGTACCACCCGCGGCCGCTCGTGGCGCGATCCAACGAGTGGATCAGCCCCATCGTGGTCACCATTCGCGACATGTGGGCGGACAAGTACAAGGGCGGGATCGCGCTCGGCCTGGGCGTCCTCGGGGCCCTGGACATGGGCTCGGGCTTCACCCACATGGAGTGGTACCTGACGAAGCGCGGCGAGGTCGTGTTCGGCGAGATCGGCGCGCGCTCCGCGGGCGGGCACCTCGTGGACCAGATGAACTGGACCGGCGACATCGACCTGTACCGCGAGTGGGCCCGGTCGGTGTGTTGGAAGTCCTTCGAGGCGGACACCGAGCGCAAGTACAACTGCGCCATCGTCTTCAAGCGCGCGCAGGGGCAGGGCCGCATCCAGCGCATCGAGGGGCTCCGGGAGTACATGGCGCGCTACGGGCAGCACGTCGTGTCCGAGCAGCTCCTCCGGCCGGGCACGCCGCGCCGCAACTGGCTCCAGACGCTCGTGAGCGACGGGTTCGTGTGCGTCCGCCACCCCGACCTCGCGACCACGATGCGCATGGCGGAGGCCGCGGCGACCGACATCCAGCTGTTTGCGGGGTAGGAAGAGGTCTGGGGGCGGGGGGCGGGCCCCCCGCAACGCCCCCCGGATCCACGCGGTCGTGGAGCCCCTCCCCGAGGTGCGTTGGTTCCACCAGGTGCTCTGGGTGCATCCCGTCCGGTGGCCGCTGGGACGCCCTCGGCCGTCCCTCGCTGGAGCGTGCCGTCAGCCACGCGAGGAAGGCCGGGCGCAAGCCGGCGTTCGTCGGAGAGCGAGCGGCTGATCGCGCAGCTGCGGGAGGAGCTGGCGCGCCGGAGCTGAGTTCGGCGTTTCGTCAGCTCGGGAGGGAAGGGGGGGCGTTGCGGGGGGGCTCGGCCCCCCCGCCCCAAGAAGCGGACTATCTACCGCACGGCCAGGCGCCGAGATCGACGACGTTGTCGTCCTCGTCGCACTCCTCGACCTCGTCGCCCACGTCGACCTGCAGCGTGAGCCAGGCGCCCCAGTCCGCCTCGGTGATCTCGATGGGGCCGATCTCGGTGGCGCTCCCCGGGGTGAGCGCGATCGTCGAGCCGTTCACGAGCGTCGTGTCGCGGAAGATGCCCACGTTGAAGTCGGGCGTGGCCGCGAGCCCCGTGTTCTGCACGGGCACGATCACCTCGACGATGCCTTCGTCGCAGCGCTTCGCGCAGAGCTCCGGCGCGCCCGGCGAGAGGTCGGCGAGGTCGGTCGACAGCCCGTAGGTGGTGCCGCCCGTGCGGAAGTTGTTCCAGGTGAGCCAGTTGGCTTCCTGGGTCGCGGGGATGCCGCCGTCGTCATCGACGTTGGTGATGTGGTACGCGAATTGGTTCCAGACCGTGCGCGAGGGCCGCCAGGAGTTGGTCGCGTCGCCGATGACGGTGATGCCGTTGTAGCCGGGGTAGCCGTAGTTGTTGGACGCGAGCACGATCTCGGTCGAGCCGTCGTTGTCGACGTCGACGATGAGCGGGTACTCGAAGAGCGTGCCGCTGGCGTGCCCGGAGTCCATGAGCTTCACCGCGCCGGTGGCGCCGTCGTACACCCAGAGCGTGAGCTCGTCGGCGTAGACGACATCCGCGGCGCCGTCGCCCTCGAAGTCGAACACGGAGCTGCCGGTGACGTTGGAGCTGTAGTCCGACACCGGCTGGCTCCAGCGCGTGGTGCCGTCGGTCTCGAGCACCGAGTAGTAGGCCGCGCCCGCCACGCCGACCTCGGGGAGGCCGTCGTTGTCGAAGTCCGCGACGGTGGGCGGCCCGCCGTTGCCACCACCCGGCACGGCGCTCTGCCACCGCACGGTGCCGTCGGCGTTGGTGACAACGATGGTGCCCGCCGACACGTGGACGATCTCCGGCACGCCGTCGAGGTCGAAGTCCCCGGCGGCCGCCGCGCCGTCGGACGTGCCGTCGGTGTAGAGGAGGGCCCCGTTGCCACGGTACACCGTGTTGCCCGCCACCACTTCCAAGCGGCCGTCGGCGTTGAGGTCGATCGCGAAGGACATCGACCAGCCGCTGCCCCCTTCGCCCGTCCAGAGCAGCGTGCCGTCG
Organism: uncultured Enterobacteriaceae bacterium; assembly: GCA_964457335.1. Classification (GTDB taxonomy): domain Bacteria; phylum Myxococcota_A; class UBA796; order UBA796; family SXON01; genus CAJBVW01. The sequence continues at coordinate 16,521 of CAYWGD010000144.1, forward strand.
GTGTCGAGGAGCTGGCGTCCGAAGACCACCTCGCTCATGCCGTCGCTGTCGACGTCCGCGAAGGCGGGACACCCGATGTACGACATCTCCGTGCCGCCGGCCCACTTCAGCGTGCCGTCGGCCTTCAGGCACACCACCGCCGCCTCCACGCCCGCGGTACACACCTCGGGGAGGCCGTCGGCGTCGATGTCGCCGATGGCGACCCCACCGCTCGAGTAGATGTGGTAGCCGCTCGCGTCGTACACCGACCAGTGCGTGCCCGAGCCGTCGCCGCTGATCGCGGTGATCGTGCCCGCGCTGGTGTACGCGCCGCCCGCGAAGCTCGTGAACACGATGTCCGGGATGTCGTCCTGGTCGATGCGCCCGTCGCCGTTGTCGTCGTTCAGGTTCCCGACCGCGGGCGTCGACATGATGTCGTCGTAGCCGCTGTAGACGGGGTTGGCGGCCCATTGCCACTCGATGACGGGGCTGAAGCCGCCCACGGGCGGGTCGACCGTGCACGCCGGGTCCACCGACACGCCGTACGGCGCGGCGGGCGCGGGGCACTCGCCGCCCGTGTCGCCCGCGGGCTCGGAGGCCTTGCGGTTCACCTCGTAGTCGCTGCACGCGAGGGCGGTGAGGAAGACGAGGGAGCGGCGCATCGCGGCATTCTACATGCCGCTCGACGCGACGGGATCAGTCGCCGCGTTCGAGCTTCTTCTGGGCCATCTGCACGTACTTCCGGATGTTCGGGATCTCCGGGTCGAGCGCGAGCGCGCGCTGGAGGTCCTGGAACGCCTGCCGGTAGTTCTTGCGGTAGTAGTGCGAGATGCCGCGGCGGCAGCGGGCCATGGCGTGCGAGCCGTCCAGCTCGACCGCCTGGTCGTAGAACTCGATGGCGCGCTTGTACTCCTTGCGGGCGAAGTACAGGTCGCCGGTCGCGACGTGGGCGTCGGGGCGGTCGGGGGCGAGGTCCTCGGCGCGCGCGAAGTCGCTCATCGCGCTCGAGTAGTCGCCGAGCTCCAGGTAGCAGCGGCCGCGGCCGATGTGCGCCTCGATCTGCGTGGGGCGCATGTCGAGGGCGTCCGTGAAGGACTGGATGGCCTTCTGCAGGTCCCCGCGCCGGGCGTGCCCCTGGGCCTCGTCGAGCAGCTGCTGCACCTGCACGTCGTCGACCTTGACGGGCTCGCGCGTCGGCAGCGCCGTGATGTTCGTGTCGTCGCCCATGTCCTCCTCGGTGAGGCGGGGCGCGGACGGGGCCGGGCGCGCCGGGGCGGCGCTGCGCTCGAACGTGACCTGGAAGCCGCCCCCCGAGGCGATGGGCTCCTCGTCGGTGTCGAGGCTGGGGGCGGGGAACTCGCCCGTCGGCTCGGCGACCTCGATGGTCTCGAGCCCGGCGATACGCGGCGGAGCGCCGCGGGCCGCGGCGCGGATGTCGACCGACGCGCCGGCGGTGCCGCCGACGCGGGGCTCGCGGAGTGTGGGGAGCGGCTCCTCGGCGGGAGTGGGCAGGCGCGGCGGCGGGCCGGCCCGGGCGGGCTTGGGCGCCGGCGGCGGCTCCTCGAAGCCGAGCGCGTTCGCGGCCCACGCGGAGAGCTCGTCGCTCCCCGGCGGCGGCGCGAGCGGCGAGGCGCCGATCTGCGTGGCGTCGCCGTCGGCGGGGGACTGGCCCAGCAGGTCGTCGATGGTGACGGCGCGCCGGGGCGTCCAGTTGGCCGTGTTCTCGCCCGCGTCGGAGAAGGAATGCTCGTCGAGGATGAGGGGCGAGACGTCGCCCTCGGGCTCGGCCGCCAGGGCCGGCGTCGGCTCGATGTCGGCGGGGTCGCCGAGGTCCGCGAACGCGCCGGTGGGCTCGGCGGCGCCGAGGCCGTAGGCGGTCGGCTCCGCGAGGGGCTCGATCGGCGCGGGCGCGGGGGCCGGAGCGGCGGCCGGGGCGGCCTTCGCGGCGGGGGCCGGCGCCGGTGCGGGCGTCGGGGTCGCC
>CAYWGD010000145.1:0-4771 GCA_964457335.1 uncultured Enterobacteriaceae bacterium
CCCGGTCCGGCTACTCCTGGACGATGCGCTTCACCGACACGACCTCGGGGCGCACGTACGAGGACAGCTCCACCACGGGGAGCTACAGCGTCGCGCTCCCCGCCGGGACCTACGACGTCGAGGCCTCCGGGTGCTACACCGGCTACTGCACCTTCGACGACACGTGGGAGGTCGCCGCCGGCCTCTCCATCACGGCGGACCGCACGCTCGACTTCGACCTCGCGCCCCTCACGGTGAGCGGCAGCGCCGCCTACGGCGGAGCGGCCGTGAGCGTCTCCCGGTCCGGGTACTCCTGGACGATGCGCTTCACCGACACGACCTCGGGGCGCACCTACGAGGACACCTCCACCGACGGGGGCTACAGCGCCGCCCTGCCCGCGGGCACCTACGACGTCGACGCCGTCGGCTGCTACGAGGGCTACTGCACCTTCGACGACACCTGGGAGGTCACGACCGGCCTCTCCGTCACCGCGGACCGCACGCTGGACTTCGACCTCGCGCCGCTCACCGTGAGCGGCACCGGCACCGTGGACGGCGTCGGCATCAGCAGCACCAGCGCGGGCCACTCGTGGACGATGCGCTTCACCGACACGACCACCGGGCGCGCCTACGAGGGCATCTCCCGCGACGAGACCTACAGCGTCGACCTGCCCGCGGGCACCTACGACGTCGAGGCCGTCGGGTGCACCACCACCTACTGCACCTTCGACGACACCTGGGAGATCGCCACCGGCGTCTCGGTGACGGCGGACCGCACGCTCGACTTCGACCTCGCCCCCGTCACCGTGAGCGGCACCGCGACCTACGACGGCGGCGCGGTCAGCACGTCGAGCCCCTACTACTGGACCATGCGGTTCACCGACGCGACCTCGGGCCGCACCTACGAGGACAGCTCCACCGACGGGAGCTACGAGGTGACGCTCCCCGCCGGGACCTACGACGTCGCGGCCGTCGGCTGCTACGAGGGCTCCTGCACCTTCGACGACACCTGGGTGGTCGCCGACGACCTCGCGATCACCGCGGACCGGACGCTCGACTTCGATATCGCCCCCTACACGGTGACCGGCACGGCCCTGTACGACGGGGGCGCGGTCAGCAGCACCGGACCGAGCTGGTACGTGCGCCTCACCGACATCTCGTCGGGCCGCTCCTACACCGGCGGCTCCACCACCGACACCTACAGCGTCGACGCGCCCGCCGGGATCTACGACGTGGAGACCTTCGGCTGCTACCGCCAGTGCACCTTCGACAACACCTGGAGCGTCGAGGAGTGCATCGAGGTCGGGCCCTGATCCGTCGGGCGCGTCCTCTACCCCCGGTGCACCCGGACGTTCGGCACGCCGAGGCGCCGCTGGTTCGGGCGCGCCTCGACCGCGCGGTGCGCGTCCTCGACGCCGGCCGCACGGAGATCCTGTCGGATGCGCGTGTAGTACGTGTCGAGGCTGCGCTCGCGCACGCCCGTCTGCCGGGCGATCACCCGCGAGTCCATCCAGCCGCGCTCGTCTTTGGGCCCGTCGTCGCGGAGGAGCTGGTCCGCGAGCACGAGCGCCACCGGCCAGTGCGTGCCCGCGCCCAGCACGGCGCGCCCGTCGGGGTGCTCGATCCACGCCTCCACGTGCTCGCCGAGCCGATCGGGCTCGAGGTGCAGGGTCACCGCCGCCAGCGCGAGGCCCGTGGGGAGCGGCACCGTGCGCGCGCTCGTGGGCGGGAGGTAGAGCCGCCAGGCCTCCGGGAGCACGACGACCTGCTCGTCCTCCACGCGCGAGGCCTCGCCGTCGTGCTCGGCCCACCAGGCGCCCTCGGGGTCGACGTAGACGGTGGCCTCGGGCTCCTCCGGCGAGGGCAGGAGCAGCGTCTCGTCGACGGCTACCACCACCGCCCCGTCGGTCACGCGCTGCGCGAGCGCGGTCGGCGGCCCCGAGGAGGTCAGGACCCACTCGCCGGAGTCGACGTCGCCGAACACGAGCCGGTCGCGGGCACGCAGGGGCCGCGGCACGCCCGGCTCCAGGCGCTGCCCGTTCACGCGGGTGCCGTTGCGGCTCCCGGTGTCGACGAGCACCCAGCGCCCGTCGGTCCACCGCAGCTCGGCGTGGCGCGAGGAGGCGTGCACCGAGTCCAGGCGCACGAGCCGGCTGTGCGCGCGGCCGATGTCGGTCCGCGCGGCGAGCGGCCAGGTGCGGCCGTTGGGGGCGAGCAGGCTGCCGTGCATCCTCCTCCGCATCTTGGCCGTCGCGACCTCGGGAGTCCAGCCCCCGCCCCGGCGCGTCGCGCCTCCGCTCCCGGTTAAGCGCCGGCCCCATGAGCACCCCCGCCCCGTCCGCCGCCTTCACCGGCGCCATCGACCTCGCGTCCGCCGCCGTCGGTGGCGAGGCGCTCCTCTGCAGCGACGACTTCTTCGCCGGCATGGCCAACCTGCTGCGTCCGGAGCCCGCGGCGTTCGACCCGAACGCCTACACCGACCGCGGCAAGCTCATGGACGGCTGGGAGTCCCGCCGCAAGCGCGTCCCCGGGCACGACTGGTGCATCGTGAAGCTCGGCATCCCCGGCACCGTGCGCGCCGTGGACATCGACACCGCCTTCTTCCTGGGCAACCACCCGCCCTTCGCGTCGGTGGACGCGATCCACGCCCCGGGCGCCTCCCCCGAGGCGCTCCGCGACGAGCTGGAGTGGACCGAGATCGTCCCCACCGTGCCGCTGCGCCGCGGGTCGCAGAACCTCGCCGCCACCGTGCGCGACGGCGTGTGGACGCACCTGCGCCTCCACATCTACCCGGACGGCGGCGTCGCCCGCCTGCGCGCCTACGGCGACCCCGCGCCCGTCGCCTGCGAAGGCCCCGTCGACCTCGCGTGCGCCACCAGCGGCGGCCGCGCCGTCGCCTGCTCTGACGCCTTCTTCGCGTCCATGGACAACCTGCTCCTCCCCGGCCGCGCCCCGCACATGGGCGGCGGCTGGGAGACGCGCCGCAGCCGCCCGCCCGGCGAGGACTGGATCATCGTCCAGCTGCGTCCCGGCCGCATCGACCGCATCCACGTCGACACCGCCTTCTTCAAGGGCAACTTCCCCGACCGCTGCGCCGTCGAGGCCATCCACTGGCCGGGCGCCCCGCCCGACGCGCTCGTGCGCTCGCCCGACTGGGTCCCCATCGTCCCCACGACGAAGCTCCGCGCCGACGCCGTGCACCCGCTGACGCCGACCGACGCCGGGCCCTGGACGCACCTGCGCCTCCGCATCTACCCGGACGGCGGCGTGTCGCGGCTCCGCGTGTACGGCACCCCGGACGACGCCGGCCGCCCCGATCCCTTGGTGACGCGCATCAACGAGGACCCCGACCTCGCCGCCACTCTTTCCCGGGTGTGCGGCTCGACGCGCTGGATCCGCGGCATGGTCGCCGCCGCGCCGTTCGCGAGCCGCGCGCAGCTCCTCGGCGAGGCCGACCGCCTGTGGTGGCGCCTCGGGGACGGCGACTGGAAGGAGGCTTTCGGCCACCACCCGCGCATCGGCGCCGACCTCGCCACGCTGCGCGCGAAGTACGCCGCCACCGCCGACTGGTCCGCCGGCGAGCAGTCCGGCGTCGCGTCGGCCTCCGACGAGGTGCTCCAGGCCCTCGCCGAGGGCAACCGCGCCTACGAGGCCCGCTTCGGCTGGATCTTCCTCGTGTGTGCCACCGGCAGGACCGCCGCCGAGATGCTCGCGCTCCTCCGCGAGCGCCTCGACAACACGCCCGAGAACGAGCTCCGCATCGCCGCCGGCGAGCAGGCGAAGATCACGCGGCTGCGGATCGAGAAGCTGCTCGCGTGATCCGCGCGTAGACTGCGGCGCATGCGCTTCCTCCCCTTCCTCCTTCTCGCCGCGTGCCCGCTCGAGAAGCTCGCCGGGGACACCGCCGACACCGCCGTCGACGACACCGGCGGCGAGCACAGCGGCAGCTCCGTCCGCCTGGCCGAGCTGTTCCCCTACGACGGGAGCCGCGAGGCCAGCTACTTCCAGGACGGCGTCGAGGACCAGCTCCACGTCGAGAAGACCGACGTGGACGACGACGGCGGCACCGAGGTCGTGACGTGGACCTGGACCAACGACACGACCGGCGCCCGCGTCGGCCGGCTCTCGCTCTCCGCCACCGCGGACGACGGCGTCTTCTTTCACGCCTGGACCGACGCCGACGACGTTCTCACCACCTGTGACCCGCCGCTCGCGCTCACCGAAGCCGGCGACCGCCTCTGGGACGACGCCCCTGTCATCACCGAGACGGCCGGCCGCACCTTCACCGTCTCGCTCGTCGGCCGCGAGGACTGCCCCGTCCAGTGGGGCCTCGACTGGGAGGACTGCACGCGCATCCGCATCGACGACGGCGACGGCGACGACAGCGCCGGCCCCTTCTTCGCCGGCGACTGGTGGCTCGTGGATCGCTACGGCCCCGCCTGGATGCACGTGACCGGCCAGTCCGAGCGCTGGGACCTCGCCCGCTACGACTGGTCGGCGGAGTAGCGGGCGCGCCCCCCGGGCGGCGGACCGCCCGGGGGGCGGGCGTCCTCCGGGCGCGCGCTCCGCGCTTGGTCGGCCCGCCACGCGCGGGCCGACCGGGGCGGGCCCCTGCGCCCCGCCACGGCCTCCGGCCCACGGCCCCGTCGCGCCCGCCCCGCCCTCCGGCCTCCCTCGCGCGGCGCGGCGGTGGGCGATCTCGCGGGGGGGGGGGGGGAGGTTGGGGTGGTGGGGGCGCGGCGCCGGCCGGGGGGGGGTGGGGGGGGGGGGGGGGGGGGGGGGGGGGGGGGGG
>CAYWGD010000145.1:4781-17849 GCA_964457335.1 uncultured Enterobacteriaceae bacterium
CCAATTCCCCGCCCACCCCTCCCCCCGCCCCCGCCCCATGAGCAAGAGCCCGATACACTGCGCCGATGTCCCCCCTCACGACCCACGTCCTCGACACCGCCCGGGGCCGCCCCGCCGCGGGCGTCGCGCTCACGCTCACCGCACCCGACGGCACCGTGACCACCGGCGTCACCGACGACGACGGCCGCTGCCGCACCCTGCTCGACCGGGAGCGCTTCGTGGCGGGCACGTGGCGGCTCCGCTTCGAGCTCGCCGCCTACTTCGAGCGGCTCGGGACCGCGGGCTTCTACCCGGAGGCCACGATCGTGTTCACCGTGACGAACCCCGCCGAGCACCACCACGTGCCGCTGCTGCTCTCCCCCTTCGGCTACTCCACCTACCGCGGGAGCTGAGGGTGCTCGCGGCGCGCCTGCCCGCCCTGCTGCTGCTCGCCCTCGGGACCGCCGCACCCGCGTGGGCGGCCGACCCGGACGTGCTCACGCTCACGTCCGGCGAGCAGCTCGTGGGCGAGCTCGTGGACGTGCGGGACGGCCGCTACTGGATCCTGCTCGCCGACGGGCGCATGGTGAACGTGGACTTCCGCCTCGTCACGCTCGTCGAGATGGGCAGCCACGACGATGCCGCGCCCGTCGCGCCGGGCGATCTGCCGCTGCCCGCCTGGTCGGAGAGCCCGCCGGACGAGCGCCCCTTCCTCGGGGGCGGCTTCGACGTGGGGCTCTGGACCGGCGGGCGCCTGCGCTTCCGCGTGCAGACGCCGCTCATCGCGCACGTGGACCTCCGTCTCGGCGTCTCGCCGGCCGTCGCCCCGGGCCTCGGGCTCGCCATCCTCACCGGCATGGACGTGGCCTTCCCCGAGAAGAGCCCGGTGCGCTTCACCCTCGGCGGGTCCGTCGGCACGGCCACCTTCTACGGCGATTTCTACCCCTTCGTCAGCGGCGGGCCGGGGCTCCAGATCGACCCCGACGGCCCGTTCGAGATCCACGTCGGATTCGGCATCGGGACGACGTTCTCCCAGGGGGTCACGATCGTCCCCGACATCTCGGTCGGCTGGGTCTGGTAGGGGTCAGCCGCCGATGACCTCCTGGGCGAAGCCGACGAGCCGCCGCCACATCCAGAGCGGCGCCTCGACGTGCGGGACGTGCCCCACGCCGGCCGGGCGCTCGAAGCGCGCGGGCAGCCAGGCCCGGTAGTACGCGAGCATCTCGGGCGGGAGCAGGCGGTCGGCCTGCCCCCACACGAGCAGCGTGGGCGCGCAGAGCCCGCGCAACGCCTCCGGCGTGAAGCCGTGCTCGTTGCGCACGCTCGCGACCAGGGCCTGGATGTGGGGCTTCGCGAAGCGCGCGTGCAGGTCCGCCGCGAGGAAGCGGGCCCAGGCGGTCGGGCGCGACTCGAGCTCGGAGAGGAGCGCCGCGGCGCTCGCGGCGTCGCGCACGCTCAGCCGGTCGAGCAGGGCGCGCAGGAGGTCCTCGCGCAGCGGCGTCCCGGCGGGGGACGCGAGCACGAGCGCGCGGGTCGGCCGCACGAGGCCGTAGTGCAGCGCCACGGCGCCGCCGAGCGAGTTCCCGTACACGACGGGCGGCTCGTCGAGGAGCTCGTCCAGCGCCGCCACGGTCGCCGCGTAGAGCGACGGCGTGTCCATGACCGCGAGCGGCGGGCTCCCGCCGTGGCCCGGGAGGTCCGGCGCGAGGACGCGCCGGAACGCGCTCCGCCCCGCCACGAGGTACGGCGCGAACTGCACGGCGCTGCCCGCCGCGAGGCCGTGGATCAACACCAGCGGCGGGAGGTCCCCGCGCCCCGGGGCGTCGTACACCCGCACGAGCCCGGCGGGCGTCCGGACGTACCGCGTCGTGACGCCGCCGAGCGCGGCGAGGGCGTGGAGCCCGTGGTCGAGAGCGTCGAGTGCACCGTTCATGCCCGTGGCTAGGCACCCGGCGGAGCGCGGGGGAGGCCGGGAGGCCCGGCCGGGACCGTCCGGCACGCCGCGGGACCGACCGGGACACGGGCGGCCTTCAGGCCACGGCCCGGCCGGGGCTTAGCTTGGCCGGGACCCCATGTTCCTCCTCCTCTTTGTCCTCGCCTGCGCGCCGGACCCCGTCGACCTCCCCGACCTCGGCGCCCTCCCCCCGGTCGACTGCGCCGAGGTCGACGCCGACGGCGATCGCGCCTCCGCCTGCGACGACTGCGACGACGCCGACGGCTTCGTGTTCCCCGGCGCCGCCGAGGCCTGCAACGGCGCCGACGACGACTGCGACGGCCGCGTCGACGAGGACTGGGACGCCGACGCCGACGGCGCCGCCGGGTGCGCCGGCGACTGCGACGACGACGACCCCACCCGCGGCCCCACCGTGCCCGAGGCCTGCAACGATCGCGACGACGACTGCGACGGCGTCGTGGACGAGGGCTTCGACCTCGACGGCGACGGCTGGCGCACCTGCCGCGGCGACTGCGACGACGATGACGCGCGTGTCACCCCCGTGGCCGACGAGGTGTGCGACGGCGTCGACAACGACTGCGACCCCGCCACGCCCGAGGACGTGGACCTCGACGGGGACGGCTTCACCCTGTGCGGCGGCGACTGCGACGACGGGGCGATCGCGGCGCTGCCCGGCGGCGTCGAGGTCTGCGACGGGCTCGACAACGACTGCGACGGCCACGTCGACGCGCTCGCGTCCTGCTGGGGCTGCCTCGACGCGGGCGGCGGCTATACCGCGTGCTCGCTCGCCGTCCCCTGGTCCGAGGCCTCCGCGGCCTGCGCGGGCCTCGGCGCCCAGCTCGCGGTCCTCGACGACGAGGCCGACGCCGACGTCGTCGGCGAGATCGGCCGGCAGGCGCTCGGCGACGAGGCGTGGATCGGGCTGACCGACCTCGCCGAGGAGGGCGTGTGGGCGTGGGAGGACGGCACGCCCGCCGACTACACCCGGTGGTGGTGGGGCGAGCCGAACGACGTGGGCGGCGAGGACTGCGTGGCCACCGGCTTCGGCGCCTGGGGATGGTGGAACGACTACGACTGCGCCACGGAGCTGCCCTTCGTCTGCGAGGGATAGCGTCACTCCAGGTCGGCCTCGGCCTCCGCGCGCACCTCGGGCGGCCACTCGCGCATGTTCCGCAGGGTCGACTCGACGTAGGCCTCGTGGGTCGCGAGGTCGGTCTCGAAGTAGGGGTCGGTCTCGAGCTGGGCGCGCACCAGCGGGAGGAGCGCCTCGACGTCACCGACGAGATCGTGCGCGTCGACAGCCTCCGCCCAGCGGATCAGCGCCTCGTCGTAGCGCGCCCGGCAGCCCGCGTTCGCGATGCAGAAGGTGAACAGCCGCCCCCGGCCGCCCCAGGGGCCGATCCAGATGTCGGTCCAGGCCTGGTCGAGCCCCCAGGGCAGGAGGTGAACGCGGCCGCTCGTGGGGTCCTCGTAGAGCCGGTAGTTGTTCGCCGTGGTGTAGCCGTCCCAGTGCAGGGCGACGGCCTCGAAGGCCAGCACGTCGAGCACCTGGTCGACGTTCACGAGCGCGTCGAGCGCGCCGATCGCCGCGTCGGTGGGCGCCTCGTCGAGCAGGGTGGCGACCGCCGCGAGCCCGCTCGTGTCGGGCACGGGAGGCCCGCTGTCGTACTCGAAGCCCTCGACGCCGCCGGGCTGCAGGTCCACGCCGTAGGCGCCCTCCCAGAGGCGACCGGTCGGGTCGTCGAACCAGCGCGCCAGGAAGTGGTCGTCGGGCGTCTCCACGAGCAGGTGGAGGCCACGATCCTCCCCGTTGAGCGAGAGCCGGACCCAGCCGGTGCGCGGCGCGGGCACGCCCATCTCGCGGAGGAAGGCGTAGCTGACGGCCTCGCGCACGCCCGTGGGGTCCTGCACGAGGTTGTTGAGCGTCAGGTGCTCGAGCCCGCGCAGCGCGTGGCCCTCGTAGTCGTCGAGGTCGATCTTGAGCGCCATCTTCGCGCGGGGCGACCGCAACGACCCGAGCCCCCCCTTGATGCTCACCCCCACCCGCCCGAACCACGCGCCCTCGAAACCGAGCGCGCCCACGACCTGCGTGTAGGGGTCGGCGTCGAGGCTCGCGAGGGCCGCGTCCGACAACACGAGGTCCACGGCGTGGACGGTCGCGGGGTCGAAGAGCGCGTCGCTCGGATCGATCGTGTCGGTGGGCCGCGCGCCGTTGGGGGCCGCGGGCGTGGGCCGCGCGGTGACGGCCCACGCGCCCCCGTCCGGGAAGCGCGCCCAGGCGGTGTCCGCGGGGAGCGGCCCGGTGCGGATGCGGTCGATGGGGGCGCCGTCCCAGGTGAGCACGACGGCGTCGCCCTCCGCGGCGATGCGGAACGGGAGCGTGTCGGGGCCGGCCTCGCCGGTGGCCCACAACAGGCGCCGCTCGCGGGGTCCGAGCGTGCCGCTGCCCGTCCACCCGGCCGCGCCGACCGCGTCCGTCACGCCCACCCGCGCGAGGTCGATCGGGTCGGGGCCGGCGTTGTAGAGCTCGACCCAGTCGGCGAACTCGAGCGCCGCCGTCATCACGACGGACTCGTTGTCGCTCATCAGCTCGTTGATCACGAGCGCGGGCGCCTCGGCGGGCGCGGCGGGCGCGGGGGCCGGCGGATCCGGGTCGAGCGACGGGGCCACGCACGCGAGGAGCAGGAGCACGGCTGGAACCTAGGCCCGCGGGGAGGCACCGTCCGCCACGGCCGCGCTACCCTGGGCGGATGCTGCTCCTGCTCGCGCTCGCCTGCTCGCCCGTCTCGTCGCTCGCGCCCGGCGTGACGGTGCGGGACGGCGCCGCCACGATCGAGGCGGCGGACGGGCACGCGGTCACGCTGGCGACCGGCCAGGGCGCGCCCGTGGTGGTGCCCTGCGCCGCGCCGTGCGAGGCGCGGGTGGAGGCCCCCGACGGCGACCGCCGCTGGTACTGGGAGGCGCGCGCGGCCGGCGTCGAGTTCGGCGTCGTCGTGGAGACGCCCGCCGACGCGCTCCGGCTCCCGGTTCGCGTCGAAGGCGCCACCCCGCGCGCGCTCGGCCGCGACCACGTGCGGCTCGACACCCCCGGGGCGCCGCTGCACGTGCGGGGGATCCGCGCGTTCGACGCCGACGGGGCGCGGCTCTTTGCGCGGATGGCCGTCGAGGGCGACGCGCTGGTGCTCCACGTCGACACCCGCGGGGCGCGCTTCCCCGTGGACGTCGACCCCCTGGTGAGCGCCGACGCGGTGGGCGGCGCGTCGGGCAGCGAGCTCGTGGCCATCGGGGATGTCGACGGCGACGGCTTCGACGACCTCGCGGTCGGCGACGGCAGCACGCTCTACGAGGGCGAGGTGCACGTGCTCCGCGGGGGCTCGCCCGGCCCCGACCTCGCGCCGGCCTGGACCCTCACCGACACCTCCGGCGGCGACTACGCCCGCGCGCTCGGCGGCGGCGACTTCGACGGGGACGGCTACGCCGACCTGGCGATCCTCCGCTACCACATGGCCGCCGAGGTCATCGTCGACGTACACGCCGGCTCTCCCTCCGGCCCGAGCGCCACGCCCGTGACGGTCATCGACGACGACGCGGGCAACGCCGACCAGCAGGGCGACCTCGCCGTCCACGACCTCGACGCCGACGGCTACGACGACCTCGTGCTGCTCCGCTCCGACTGCACCGCGGTGGACGTGTACCCCGGCGGCGCCGCGGGGCTCGCCACCACCCCGTCGACGAGCGTGACGCTGCCCGAGGCGGCCACGGCCGTGCTCCCCGCCGACCTCGACGGGGACGGGCTCGTGGACCTCGTCGTGGCCGCGCGCCGCTCGATGGGGGTGGAGTCCCGCGAGGGCGTGGTGTGGGTGTACCTGGGCACGGCCGGGGGCTACCTCGCGTCCCCCTCGTGGACGTACCGGCGCTCGGGCGAGTCGCACGCGGAGTGCGGGACCGGGCTCGCCGTGGGCGACCTCGACGCGGACGGCCGGCCCGAGCTCGCGATCGGCTGCCCCGGCTACACGGACACCGTCTCCGACGTCGGGATCGTCGACCTCTTCGACGGGGAGGACCTCGCCGCGGGGCCGGTGACCAGCATCGCGGGGACCACCCAGGGCGACTCGTACGGCGCCGACGTGGAGGGGGGCGACCTCGACGGCGACGGGGACGAGGACCTCGTGATCGGCGGCTGGGCGAGCGGGAGCCACCGCGGGATCGTCGGGTTGTGGTGGAACGACGGCGGCACGCTGGTCGCGGGGGACCGCGTCGACGTGGAGAGCCACGTCGAGGGCGTGGGGCGCGCCATCGCGGTGGCGGATCAGAACGGCGACGGCATCGCGGATCTCGCGGTGGCGACGGGCGAGAGCGACGGCTGGGGTTTCTCCGGCGTGTCCTGGTGGTGGCCCGGCGCGACGGAGGGGATCGCGCTGACGGACGACCCGCCGGACTGGCGGGCGTGGCTCGACGCGACCGGCCTCGGGAGCGCCGCGGCCGGCGACTTCGACGGCGACGGGCACGCGGAGCTGGCGATCTCCGACGACGAGGACCGGATCCTGACCGTGTCGGACGCCGCGACCACCACGGCCTTCGACGGCGAAGCGGGCGACTACGGCACCACCGTGGTCGCCGCGGACGTCGACGGGGACGGGCTCTCCGACCTCGTCGTCGCGAGCGGCTCGGGCGCGTCGTCGGGGAGCGCGTGGCCGAACGCGCAGCTCTTCGTCCACCGCGGCACCGCCGCCGGGCTGGAGGAGACGCCCGCGACCGGCCTCGTCCCGATCACCGAGGGCTGGGGCAACCCGCTCGCCCTCGGCGCCCTGGGCGACGTGGACGGCGACGGCTTCGAGGATGTCGGCTACGCGGACAGCTTCCTCGGGCTCGGGGAGGGCACGCTCAACGTGCTCTTCGGCGGCGCGGGCTTCGGGACGCGCACCCAGGTCCTCACCCCCGACGTGACGGAGGGCTCCTTCGGCGACGCCATCGCGCCCGCCGGGGACGTGAACGGCGACGGCTACGCCGACGTGCTCGTGGCCGCGCCGAACGCGAGCGTGAGCTTCCCGGGCGCCGGGCACGTGGCCCTCTACCTGGGCGGCGCCGCGGGGCTCGACGCCACGCCGGCGTGGACGGTCGACGGCGACGCCGCGAACGCCTTCCTCCGCATGCCCTCCACCGGGGACGTGGATGGCGACGGCGCGCTCGACGTGATGGTCGTGGCCCCGGGCTCGCGCCGGGCGTCCCTCCACCTCGGCGACGGCCTCACGTTCGCGGCCGGCGCCGCGTGGACGGACGGCGACGCCTGGACCGGCACGATCCTCCCCGACCTCGACGGCGACGGCGACGCCGAGGTGGCGATCACGCGGCGGGTCGCGGGCGACGCGGAGACGCTCACGATCTACGCGGGCACGCCGCTCGGGCCCGGCGGCCCGCTCCACGCCTTCGCGCAGGACGGCGCCGGCACCGACTGCCTCGACGCGCCCCGCGGCGCCGATCTCGACGGCGACGGCACGAGCGAGCTCGTCCTCGTCTGCTCGGGCGGGGCGCGCGTGGAGGTCTGGACCGGCGGCCCCGACCCGGACGACGCGGACGGCGACGGCTGGGACGTGGACGAAGACTGCGACGACGCCGACGCGACCGTGGGGGCGTGCGAGCCCGTGGACACCGGGACGCCCGACTCGGGCGACTCCGGCGGGCCCGGCGAGACCGGCGAGACCGGCGCGCCCGACACCGCCGACTCCGCCGACACCGCCGACACCGCCGACTCGGACGACGCCGCCGACTCCGGCACCGCCGGCGAGACCGGCCGGGACGACACCGGCGGGAAGCCCCCCGACGGCTGCGGCTCGGGCACCTCCGGCGGCGGCTGTGCCACGGGCGGCAGGGCGTCCGTGGTCGGGCTGCTCCTCGTGCTCGCGGGCCTGCGCAGGCGGGCACGGGCGGGCTGAGGAGCCACCGACGCGCCTCCCCGGCACCCCCGCCGCCGCGGCGGGCCGCGCGTCCTCGCGCGGCGCCGGCTGCCCGAGAAGAGATCTACACGAAGCGGCCCGGCGCGAACGCGGGGGGCAACGGGGTCCCGTCGACGACCGCGGCCGCGACCCACTTGGCGGTGAGCGGCGCGAGCAGGATGCCGTTGCGGTAGTGGCCGCTCGCGACCACGACGCCGTCGACCTCGCCGACCACGGGGAGGTCGTCGGGGGTGCCGGGCCGGAAGCCCGACCAGGCCGCGTCGAAGCGCGCCGCCGCGAGCCCGGGGACCATGCGCGTCGCCGTCGTCAACACGTGCGCGAGGCCGCCGGCGGTGACGCCGCGCTCGTAGCCGACCTCCTCGACGGTGGCGCCGGCCACGACGCGCCCGTCCGCGCGTGGGACGAGGTAGCCGCCCGCGCCGAAGAGCACGTGCCGGAGCGGCACGCCGGAGAGCCCGACGAGCTGCCCGCGCACGGGGCGGACCGGGAGCGGGCGCAGGCCGGGCACCTTCGCGGTCCAGGCCCCGGCGCACACGACCACGCGCCCGCCCACGCGGGCGCCGGACGCGAGGGTGACGCCGTCGGCGTCGAGGGCGACGACCTCCTCGCCGGTGCGGAAGGTGGCGCCGGCGGCCTCGGCGGCGGCGTGCACCGCGGGCACGAGCTTCCGGGGATCGAGGCACGCTTCCTCGGGGAGGTGCCAGGCGCCGACCACGTCGGCGGCGAGCCCGGGCTCGGAGCGGCGGGCCGCGGCGGCGTCGAGCCAGCGCGCCTCGGGGTCGGGCGGCTCGGTGGGGTCGCCCTCGCGGACGACCTTGAGCAGCCCGCAGCGCAGGAGCCCCACGTCCGCGCCGAGCGACGCGGCCCAGCCCGGGTAGAGCGCGAGGCTCTCGAGCCCGATGCTGCGCAAGGGCTCGCGCCCGTGCGCCTCCAAACGCGGCGCCAGGATCCCCGCGGCCGCGGACGACGCCTCCGCGCCGACGATGGCGCGCTCCAGCACCTGGACCGGCCGCCCGCGCCGCGCGATCTCCAGCGCCGCGGCGCATCCGAGCAGCCCACCACCTACGATGACGACCGGGTCACGTTCCATGGCCGGACTGGTAGCGGTTGCCGGCGAGCGCGGCCACTGTGATACACCGCGGCCGTAGCGGAGGTCGACCATGCTCCTCGCCCTGGTGTCGCCGGTCCTCGCCGGGCTGCTCGTGAACGAGGTCGTGTACGACCCCTCCGGCAGCGACGACGGCTTCGAGTGGATCGAGCTCTGCAACGACGGCGGCGACACGATCGACCTCACCGGCTACCAGGTCGAGAACGCCGGCACTTCCTGGAGCGAGGTCTACACCTTCGCCAGCGGATCGATCGCCCCCGGGGAGCACCTCGTCGTCGGGTACGGCTCGTCCACGCACACGGCCAGCTTCTCGCCGAACCTCCAGAACGGCGGCAGCGAGGTCGACGGCCTGCGGGTGAAGGACGCGGCCGGCAGCGTGGTCGACACGGTGCTCTACGACGAGACGAACACGAACAACCTCGCCGAGGACGACGGCACCGTGCCCACCGGGGGCGCCCCCGTCGCCACGAGCGGCAAGGGCTTCGGCCGCTTCCCGGACTGCGCCGACACGAACGTCAGCGCGACCGACTTCGTGCTCTACCAGAGCAGCGAGCTCACCCCCGGCGCCGCGAACGCCGAGGTGGGCGGGGGCGGCGAGACGGGCACGCCCCCCGACGACGCCGACTGCACCGGCGCCGCCGACGTGACCATCAACGAGGTCCGCTACGCGACCGGCGAGGAGTACATCGAGCTCCACAACGCCGGCGGCACGTCGGTCGTGCTCGACGGCTGGGTGCTCGCGTTCGGCACGCGCCCGAGCTCGCTCACCGAGGTGTCGATCCCGGCCAGCAGCACGCTCGCGCCGGGCGGCTTCTGGGTGATCGGCGCGGCGGGCGCCTCCTACAAGGACGTGGAGGCCGACCTCGAGGACATGGGCAACGCCAGCAACACCGACGGCGTGCTGCTCAGCTGCAACAGCGACCGCGTCGACTCCGTGTTGTACGCCGACGACAACTCCGACGGCTGGACCGACGACAGCGGCGCCACCGCCACCTCGCTCGCCCCGAAGCCCGGCTCCAGCGAGTCGATCGCGCGCGTGGCGGACGGCGTGGACACCGACCAGTGCGCCGTCGACTTCGCGGCGGACATCCCCTCCCCCGGCCTCTCGAACACCGCGGCCCCGGTCGGCGACGCCGACTGCGAAAACGGCGATGGGATCAAGATCAACGAGCTCGTCTACTCGACGGGCGCGGAGTGGATCGAGCTCTACAACGCCGGCAGCGGCAGCGTGGCGCTCGACGCCTGGGTGCTCCAGTTCGGCACGAGCTCCTACAACACCGAGTTCGAGATCCCCGACGGCACCACGCTCGCCGCCGGCGAGTGGATCCTGCTCGGGACGCACGCGGCCGCGGACATCGCGGCGAGCCTGAACTTCGGGAACGCCTCGGACACCGACGCCGTGCGCATCACGTGCAACGGCACGCCGATCGACACCGTGCTCTACGGCGACGACAACACGAACGCCTGGAGCGACGACACCGGGGAGGTCGGGGTGTCCTTCGCGCCGAAGCACGGCGAGGGCGAGTCGATCGCGCGCTCCGACAACGGCTGGGACACCGACGACAGCGGGCTCGACTTCGTGCTCTCCCAGTCGCCGACCCCCGGCACGGCCAACCCCTACGTGCCGCCCCCGGTCTGCGAGCCCGGCGGCGCCATCAAGATCAACGAGTTCATCTACAACCCCGAGGGGAGCGACGGCGGCAACGAGTGGGTCGAGCTCGTGAACGTCGGGGACGCCGCCGTGCGGCTCGACGCCTGGGTGCTCGAGGGCGCCGGCTCCGAGTGGGACGAGGAGTTCACGTTCCCCACGGGCGCCGAGATCGCGCCCGGTGGCTTCCTCGTCGTGGGGGGCGAGAGCGTCGGCGAGGCCGACTACGAGGCGTCGATCTCGATCGACAACGCCAGCTCCGGGGCGGGCGGCCTGCGCATCGTCGACTGCGAGGGCGCCGTCATCGACTCCGTGCTCTACGGCGCCGCCATCGAGGACCCCATCACCGGCGACGGCGGCAGCATCGAGTTCGTCCCCGAGACCGGCGAGGGGGCGTCGCTGGGCCGCTACCCCGACGGCGAGGACACGAACGCGGCCGCCGACTGGCATCCCTACGCCGAGCCGACGCCCGGCGCGGCCAACACCGACCCCGGCTCGGGCGGCGGCGGCGGCGGCGGCGGCACGGGCTGCAACGACAACGACCCGCCGAAGCCCGGCGAGGGCTGCTCGACCGTCCTGCCCTTCGGCGGGATGGAGGTCGGGCTCGCCGCGCTCGCGCTGATCCGGCGGCGGCGGAAGTAGGTCTTGGGGCGGGGGCGCCGCCCCCGCAACGCCCCCGCCGGGGGGCCGGGGGCCCCCCGGACCCCCCGTGAGTGTGCGTACGGGAGCGCCCGTGCAAAAAACTCGACCGGATCCGGCGCCTACTCCGGCGCCGTGCAGACATCCTGGCAGGCGCGCGGCTCGAGGCCGCCCGGGAACTCCTCGCAGGCGCTCGCCATGCGGAGGTCCTCGCGGACGCAGGCCTCGGCGGCGTCCTGCTGGTAGGCGTCGCAGGTCGTGTCGCGGAAGAAGGCCACGACGGCCTCCATGCATGCGCGGCGGTCGGCGTAGCCCTTGTCGTCGAGGTAGCCGCAGGTGTCGAGGCTGGCGCAGTACGCGCCGGCGTGCGCCTCGACGAAGCCGTTGAAGGTCGAGAGGTCGGGCGCGGCGGTGTCGTCGGGCCGGCCGGAGTCGGTGTCGGAGCCGGAGTCGGTGTCGGAGCCGGAGTCGGTGTCGGCCGCGGTGTCGTCGTCCTTGGGCGGACGCTCCTTGGAGTCGTCCACGGAGGAGGTGCAGCCGGCCAGGGCCAGGAGCAGCAGGAAACGGGTCATGGGTGCCTCGATAGGGGGTCCCCCCTATAGACGGGAATCACCGCAGTGGCCACCCGCCGTCCGGCCAGTCCCCGAGCACGTGGACCTCGGGCACGAGCGCGGTTCCGGTCCGTTCACGGACCGTCTCCCAGGCGATCCGGATGCACGCCATCACGTCCGCGGAGGTCGCCCCGCCCTGGTTCACGATGAAGTTCGCGTGCCGCTCGCTGATGGCGGCGCCGCCGACCCGGTGGCCCTTGAGCCCGACGGACTCGATGAGGCGTCCCGCGTGGTCGCCCGGCGGGTTGCGGAAGACCGAGCCGCAGCTCGGGAGGTCGAGCGGCTGCGTGGCCTTGCGCCGGGCGAGGTGGTGGGCGATGCGCGCCTGCTCGTCGGCCGCGCCGGCCCGCGAGAGCCGGAAGATGGCGGCGGTGACCACGAAGCCGGGCGGCAGCCCCCCCTCGCGGTACCGCATCGGGAGCGCCGCGCGCGGGAGCGTGACGGGACCGTCGGGACCGAGGCCTTCGACGGCGTCGAGGCAGTCCGACACCTCGCCGAGCGCGGTGCCGGCGTTCATCGCGACGGCGCCGCCCACCGTGCCGGGCACCCCCGCGAGGGGCCCGAGCCCGGCCAGCCCGAGCTTCGCCACGCGCGCGAGGAGCGCCGCGTTCAGGAGCCCGGCGCCCGCGCGGAGCCACACCACGTCGCCGTCTTCACGGACGATCGCGCTCTCGCGGAGCGCGCCGCCGAGCTTCACGACCGTGCCGCGCAGCCCGGTGTCGGGGACGAGCAGGTTCGAGCCGTTCCCGAGCACGTGGAGGCGCGGATCCTCGGCGTACACGGCGGACAGCTCGGCGGCGTCGTCCACCAGCACGAGGCGCTCCATCGGGCCGCCCACGCGCCAGTAGCCGTGCCGGGACAGGGGCTCTTCGGGGAGGGTCTTCACCGGGGGCGGCTATCACGCGGCGGCGGAGTCAGGCGGCGGAGGTCGCAGGCGGCGGAGTCAGGCGGCGGAGGTCGCAGGCGGCGGAGTCAGGAATTGATCATTGACACCTACGGGTCAGTCAGAGGCGGCGGAGTCAGGAGGCGACGGAGTCAGGAATTGATCATTGACACCTACGGGTCAGGTCAGAGGCGGAGTCAGGAATTGATAATTGACACCTACGGTCAGAATAAAAACCCGTAGGTGTCAATGATGATTCCTGGGAAGAAACCCCTTGCCCGCCTCAGCTGTG
>CAYWGD010000146.1:0-17562 GCA_964457335.1 uncultured Enterobacteriaceae bacterium
GGGGAGTGCGCTCGCTAGGAGGTTTCTTCCCAGGAATCAATGATCAGTTCCTGACCCCCTCCGGCGGCCCGCCGAGCAGCCGCCCGTCCCAGGGCTGCCAGGTGGAGCAGAGGACGCCCTCGGGGTGGAACACGAGCTCGTGGACCACGTCGGAGCCCTGCTTCACGCGCTCCAGGCGCGCGAGGTCGGCCTCCTCGAACACGACGTCCATGCCGTCGAAGCGCCAGACCTCGACGTAGTAGTAGTAGCCCACGATCTGCCGTCGGAACGTGAAGCGCGGGTCGGCCGACACTGCGTCGAGGAGCCCCGCGAGGCGCACGCGGTGGGCGTCGCTCCAGCGCACGACGGGGTCGGGCGCGGCGCTGGCGGCGTCGGCCTGCATGAGCTGGCGGAAGATGACGTTGTCGACGCCCTGCGCGCGCGCCCACGCGAGGTACGCCACGACGCCGTCGAGGTCGGAGACGCCGCCCGTGACGAGGACACACGAGAGCCGCACCCGGGTGCCCCCCGCCCCCCGCACGATGGCCGCGAGGTCGCGCGGCGCGGCGCGGAAGCGCATCAGGCGCGCGTTGTGATCGGGGTCGGGGTGAGCCACCGACACGTTGAGGTGTGTCACCGACGTCTCGGCGATCCAGTCGATGAGCGGGCGGCCCTCGCGCACGTCGAGGAGCCCGGAGCCGTTGGTGGTGACGGTGCGCTTCCGGGCCCCGCGCGCAGCGAGCGCGCGCAGGAGGCGGGGCAGCCGCGGGTCCCGGGAGGGCTCGCCGCCCGTGATCGACACGCTGGGGTCGAGCGGGGCGACGGCGTCGAGCGCGCGATCCAGGGCGGCGAACCAGCGGTCGTCGTCGGGCTCGACCCGACGCTGGACCTCGAGCGCGCCGCCGCGGCTCGCGGGGCGGAGCTCCTCGACGCAGAAGGAGCAGCGCGCGTTGCAGCGCTGGGCGCTGTAGATCGAGAAGTTGGCGTTGGCGTACACCTCGCGCACGCGGCCGCCGAGCTCGACCGCGACGGTGCGCCCGGCGGTGCTGTTGCCCGCGAGGTCGAAGGCCGCGGAGGCGCGGCGGCGCCAGTCGTCGACGAAGAGGCTCACGGGAGCGCCCGCATGGCTTCGGAGCGGCCCACGAGATCGGTGCCGTGGGCCGCGCCGTCGGGGTTCACGAGGGTGAAGTCGCGCCCGAAGAGCCGCGGCGGCTCCCAGTCGTCACGGTCCGCGGCGAAGCCGTAGCGCTGCAGGAAGAACACGTTCGCGAACGGGAGCAGCCCGGCGGCCGCCACGGCCTCCCGCACGGCCGCGTCGTCGTCGGCCTCGCCACGCCGGAGCCGCACGTTGAGGACGAGGAGGCGGGCCGGAGCGGCGGGCCCCTCGATCACGTCGGGGGGGCGTTGCGGGGGGGCGTGCCCCCCCGCCCCGAGAAGATCGGGGTGAAGATGCCCGGCGATGTCCGCCGCGAGCCGCAAGAGCCCCCGGTCGCGCTCCAGCAGGTGGTGGTTGATCGAGAGCTTGAGCGTGACGGGGGCGCCGAGGCGGTCGAGCCAGGCGCGGAGCCGGTCGCGACGCCGCGGCAGGGCGACGCCGTTGGTGCACACCACGAGGCGCGTGCAGCGGGGCTCGTGGCGGGCACGGTCGACGAGCTCCCAGAAGGCGGGGTGGAGCGTGGGCTCGCCGCCTTCGAGCTGGAGCTCGAAGGGACCGGCGCCGGGGACTTGTGCCCAGGCGGCGTCGGGGTCGATCCAGGTGGAGCCGGCCGGCGAGGAGCAGGTGCTGCACCACGGGCAGGCGCGGTTGCAGTGGTTGGTGACCGCGACGTAGACGCGGTGCGGCCGATCGGGGGTGGGGTGGTCGAGGGGCGGCCGGTCGGGCGGGGGGGCGTCGCGCACGGGGAGGATGTAGCGCGGAGCCTGGATGGGCGGCGCAGTCCGGCGGCTGGCTACTCCTCCAGGAGCGCCAGCCCCTTCCAGGGCAGGACCTTGCCGCCGCGGTCGCCGAGCGTGGGGTCGTGGACGAGCGCGAGCGGGAGCGGGCCGAGCAGCGCGGCGAGCTCGGCGCGGAGACGCTCCTCGTCCAGCGCGGCGCCGTGGAGCGCGCGGACGGTGAGCACGAGCGAGCGGTCCGGCCGCTGGAGGAGCTCGTGCTGGACCAGCGGGTGCTCGCGGAGCACGCGGGCGAGGTCGACGGGGTTGACGAGGCGGCCGTCGAACGCCCGGAAGAGCACGGGCGCGCGCCCCTCGAGGTCGAGGATGCGCGGCATGGGGTCGCCGCAGGGGCAGGGGTCGTAGGTGAGGCGGCCCCAGTCGCCGGTGCGGTAGCGCACGAGCGGCCAGAAGGGGTTGCGGCCGCCGCTGACCGTGATCTCGCCGCGCTCGCCGGGGTCGGCGACGGTGCCGTCGGCGCGCAGGACCTCGACGTGCAGGTCGTGCGGGAGGACGTGGAAGCCGGGGTGGTCGGCGGGGGCGGCGCGCTCACGGCCGGCGCGGCCGGTCCGGCCCGCCTCGGCTTCGCCCGGCTCGCCGGCGTCCGTGCGCGGGCACCGGTAGCCGATGGGGCCGGTCTCGGTGAGCGAGTACCAGTCGATCACCGGGCAGCCGAATCGCGCGGCGAGCCGGCGGCGGACGCTCTCGGCGAGCGCGACCGCCGTGGTGAGGAGCGCGACCGGGCGGACGGGGATCTCCTGGCGGTGGAGCTCCGCGAAGGAGAGCGGGTCACCGGTGAGCAGGGGGGGCGCCATGTCGGCGAGCCAGCGGGCGGCGGCGCCCTCGCGCGGCCACTCGGCGGCGGAGAGGTTGATCTTTGCGAAGCCGGCGCCGTTCCACGCCGCGAGCGTGCACGGGTAGGTGACGGTGCGGGCCTGCGCGCCGACGTTCACGCAGGCGACCGCGTCGGGCGTGGGCGCGAAGGGGGCGCCGTGCCGCGCGAGCGCGTAGGCGACGAGCGGCTGGTAGGCGGCCGCGGCGCGCGGGTGGTGCGGGACGAGCGTGGCGTGCCCGGTGGTGCCGGCCGTCCGGTACACGATCAGGCGCGCGAGGTCCGCATCGGCGGGGATCCAGCGCTCCGGGTGCAGGACGAGATCCTCGCGCGAGGTCGTCGGGACGCGCGACCAGTCGGAGAGGTCGAGCGGCTCGGCCACGCGGAGGCCGGCGAGGCGCGCGAGCACGCGGTCGGGCACGACGCCGTGCGCGCGGGGGCCGCGACCGGCGGCGAGGGCGTCCGCGAAGGTGTGCACCGCGGCGAGGTCGGCCGCGTCGAGGCGATCGCCGGCGGCGTGGTTCCAGCGCGGCGCGTCGGGGTGCTCGGTCATGCGGCGCAGGAGCGCGGCGGCGCGGGCGTCGGCGAGGGGGGCGCGGCTCATGCGGGGTTGGTCCCGGAGCGGGGGCGGCTCACGCGCGGCTCACTCGCGGCTCACCTTGGCGGCGGCCTCTTCGGCGGCGGCGCGGGCCATCGCCTCGCGGACCGCGCGCGCGCGCTTCTCTCGCTCGGCGGCGTCGCGGAGCACACGGGCGCGGGCGATGGCGTCGACCTGCGCGAAGCGGTCCTCGGCCTCGGCGGCGCTCTCCCCGCCGGGGCGCAGGCCCGCGGCGCGGAGGCAGCGGCGCGCGAGCTCCTCGCGGCGCTCGTCGCTCGTGACGTTCGCCCCGACGGTGGCCGCCCACGCCGCCATCTCCGTGACCAGCAGCGGGCGCATGGCCGGGGCGGGGAGCCCGCGGAGCGCCGGGTGGTGGAGCACGCGGCACGCGAGGAGGACCGCGCGGAGGCGGTCGCGCTCGCCGGCCGAGGTGTCGGCGGGGTCGAACGCGGCCAGGAGCGCGGCGTCGGCGCGGTGGCCGTGGTGGGCGAACAGGTCGGCGACCACGGCCCGCACGCGCACCACCCCGCCGGAAAACCCCTCGGGGACGGCCTCGAACACGGCGGGTGCCTCCGCGAGCCAGCGGATCCAGGCCGGGACGGGCGGGAGCTCGGCGTCGGTCACGGCGGGATTGTCGGCGGGGGCGCGGGGGGCGTCAATTCGGGACGCGCGGCGCCTGCGCGTGGGGCCGGCGGGGGATTGACCCGCCCCGCGGTGGCCGCACCCTTCTCGGCATGGCGAACGAGAACGAGGACCAGGAGGCCGAGGCCCACGCCTCGAAGTTCAACAAGGCGGAGCGGCGCGTGGTGGAGCGGCTCCGGCGGGCCCGGTACGTGGCCGAGACCGCCGCGCCCGACCTGCCGCCCACGCTCGACGACCTGATCGACCTCGCGGAGATGATCGAGGACGAAGGCGGCTGACGCCTACCCGGGCGCGAGCAGGCGCTCCAGCTCGTCGAGCAGCGGCGCCTGGCCCGGCAGGATGCGCCGCCGCGCCTCGTCGAGGGGGAACCACGCCGCCCGGTCGACCTCAGGGAACGTGGCGAAGCGGCCCGACTTCGGCGGCCACTCCATCGGGAAGGTGTTGCTGACGAGCGCGGCGGGGTCGAAGTTCGCCTCGACCGCCCACGCGAGCACCTGCTTGTCGCGCGATTGCCGCACGGCGGTGAGCGGCACCAGCTCGCCGACCACGTCGAGGCCGATCTCCTCGCGCACCTCGCGGCGGGCGGCGGCGGGCGGGTCCTCGCCCTCGTCGAGCTCCCCCTTTGGGACGGACCAGGCGCCGAGGTCCCGCCTCGCCCAGAAGGGGCCGCCGGGGTGCACGAGGAGCACCTCGAGCGCGGGGCGACGACGGTAGAGGAGGAGGCCTGCGCTGGTGCGTTGCATGGGGGCAATCTGGCGCGGCGCGGGGAGTCCGGCCTCTTCGGGGCGTGCCCCCCCGCCGAAGCGGCGGGGGGTCGGTCCCCTTCGGGGCTCGCCCTCCGGGCTCGGTCCCGGCCGGGGGCCGGGACCGGCCGGCCCGGGGCCGGCCGCCCGCTCCGGGCACCTCACGCAGGGTGGCGGACCGTTCGCACCGCCCGGGTGCTGGGGGCCCCCTACGGCGTGCGCCCCGGCGCGTCGGCGTCGGGGGATGCGCGAACATCCTCCGACTTCGGACGGAAATGCCGTCCAAGGTCGGGGGATGTGCGAACATCCTCCGACTTCGGACGGAAATACCGTCCAAGGTCGGGGGATGTGCGAACATCCTCCGACTTCGGACGGAAATACCGTCCAAGGTCGGGGGATGAGCATACATCCTCCGACTTCGGACGGAAATACCGTCCAAGGTCGGGGGATGCGCAGACATCCCACGAGTTCGCACCGAGGTCGCGCGGGCGCCGGGCTGCAGCCTGTCGGGACGGTCCCGTCGGCGACGGCTGCGCGAGGCGACCGGAGGGCAGCGCGGGCCCGGCGCGGCCGGAGGCCGGAGGCCGCGGGGGCGTGAGCGGCCCGCGCTGGTCGGCCGCCGCGCGGGCGGCCGACGGAGCGGCTCCGCCGCGACCCCGCAGGGCGCCGACCCCCGGGCGGCGCGACGTGCCCCGTCGGCCGCAGGCTCCTCGGACGCCCGGGGGTCGCGCCCACCCCTACGCCGGCAACCGCACCCGGAACACCGTCCGCCCGGGCCCGCTCTCGACGGCGACGTCGCCGCCGTGGGCCTCGCAGACGGCGCGCACGATCGGGAGGCCGAGGCCGGTGCCGGTGCGCTCGGCGCCGGTGGTGAAGAAGCGCTCGAAGACCTGCGGCAGGATGGCGGGGCGGATGCCGGGGCCGTCGTCCTCGACGGTGAAGCCGGCGGCGGCGCCGTCGCGCCAGCCGCGCACGACGACGGTTGGGCCGCCGTGGCGACGCGCGTTCTCGACGAGGTTGGCGGCGGCCACCTCGAGCTGGGTGGGGTCGCCGGACACGGTGCCGGCGTGGCCCTCGCGGGCGGCGCCGTGGCGGGCGGCGGCGAGGTCGAGGAGCGCGTCGAGGTCGACGGGCTCGCGGCGGGCGCTCTCCTCGGCGCGGGCGAGGGCGAGCAGGCCGTCGACCATGCGGGCGAGGCGATCGAGATCGACGCGCGCGTTGCGGAGGAAGCGCTCGCGCTGGTCGGCGGGCATCTCGGCGTCGGTGAGGAGGAGCTCGACGGTGCCGGTGAGCGTCGTGAGCGGCGTCTTGAACTCGTGGGCGACGTGGCCGGCGAAGTCGCGGTTGTCGCGGAGGCGGGCCTGGAGGCGCTCGGCCATGCGGCGGAGGTCGGTGGCGACGGCGTGCACCTCGGCGATGCGGGAGGCGCGCCCCCCGGGCAGGGGCGGGGGACGGCCGTCCGCGAGCGCGCCGGACGCGCGGGCGAGCGCGCGCAGCGACCGCGAGAGCACCTGGGCGGCGCCGACGGCGAGCGCGAACGTGGCGAACAGGGCGGCGCCGAGGCCCCAGCCGAGGTCGCCCCACATGTCCTCGAAGGCGTCGAGGACCTCGCGCACGGGGCGCATGGCGAGGACGGCGCCGGTGACGCGGCCGTCGGCGTCACGGACGGGCGCGGACCGGTAGAGCCAGCGCAACGCGGCGCGGCCGGCGCGCCGGGCCTTGGGGTGCGAGCTCGCGACCGGCACCTCCTCGCGCATGGCGATCCCGGGCTCGCCGGCGAGCGCGGCGCGGACCTCCGGGCGGTCCGACAGGTCCTCGCCGAGGCGTGGCCCCGACGTGGCGATCACCACGCCGCGGGCGTCCACGACGCGCACGCCCACCTGGGTGCGGTCGAACACGTCGGCGAGGAGCGGCTGCAGCTCGCCTTCGGGGGCGCGCTGCACCAGCAGCGCGAGGAGCTCCGCCTGCCGGCCGAGCTCGCCGTGGCGCTGGTCGATGAGGTCGCGGGCGAGCGCGCCGGTGCCGACGAGCGCGGCCACGGGCAACACGAGCACGGCGAGGTGCGAGATCAGGAGCAGGGTGCGGAGCGAGACCGACGGTCGGGCCTTCACGGGGGCACGCCGTCCGTCACGCCCGCCGCCAGCGCCAGCCGACCGACGGGACCGTCTCGACGGGGTCGACGCCGTGGGCGCCGAGGCGCGCGCGCACGCCGCGGATGTGCGAGTCGAGCGTGCGCGCGGAGACGTGGTGCGGCCCGTCGTAGGCGGCGCGGACGAGCGCGGCGCGGTCCACGAGGCGGCCGGGATCGCGGAGGAGCGCGTGGACGATGCGGAACTCGGTGGCGGTGAGGCGCACGTCGACGCCGTCGACGAGGCAGCGGTGCTCGCGCAGGTCGAGGCGCACGCGCCCGCCGTCGAGGACCTCGGCGGGGGAGGAGGCGGGACGCGCGCGGCGGAGCACGGCGCGGATGCGGCTCACGAGCTCGTTCGGGAGGAAGGGCTTGGTGACGTAGTCATCGCCGCCCAGCTCCAGCCCGCGCACGCGGTCGACCTCCTCGCCGAGGGTCGAGAGGAAGATGATGGGCACCTCGGCGTCGCGACGGAGGCGGCGGCACACCTCCAGCCCGTCGACCTCGGGCATCTTCACGTCGAGCAGCACGAGGTCCGGCAGGCGGGCGGCGAGCGCGTCGAGGGCGGCGCGCCCGTCGGCGGCCTCGCGCACGCGGAAGCCCGCCCGGTCGAGCGTGTAGCGGACGAGCTCGCGCAGGCGCGGGTCGTCGTCGACGACGAGGATCTCGTGCGTGCTCATCGGCGACTCGGCGAGGTCATCGGGGCGGCAGGATAGCCCGGAGCTCGGCCACCTCGTGGAGGGTCCGCGCGCGGGCGAGCAGGTCGCCGACCCGGGCGCGCACGGCGGCGGTGTCGCCGGCCAGCGACGCGAGGCCGAGCTGGACGCGGACGCGGCCGACCTCGGCGAGCACCGCGTCGAGCTCCGCGGCGGCGCGCGCGTGGGCCTCGCGCAGGGCGGCGACCTCGGCGGGGGCGGCGTCGGGCTCCTCGGCGACCAGGCGCGCGATGCGGGCGAGCCGCGCCTCGGCGGCGATGAGCGTGGCGCGCAGGGCGTCGAGGTCGGGCGGGACGGGCTCGCCGGCGTCGCGCAGCGCGTCGCGGAGGCGGTCGAAGGCGTCGCGGACGCGGTCGGAGGTCGGCGCGGCGAGCAGGGTGGGGGCGAGCAGCGGCCAGAACAGGAGCGCGGCGGCCGCGGTCGGGGTCGGCTCGCCGCGGCGCGCGAGCGCGACGGCCACGCCGAGGCCCACCACGAGCCAGGCGGCGCCGAGGGCGAGCCACGCGGCGGCGGGGGCGACCGAGGGGGCGTCGAAGGGCTCGGCGGGCAAACCGGCGAGGGCGGCGGGGAGGAGCGGGATCATTCGAGGTACGACAGGGCGCGGAGGCGCTCGATCTCCGCGGGCAGGGGCCGCTCGTCGGGGGAGGGCGGCGCCGCCTCCACGGGGGTCGCCGGGCCGGGCTCCATGTACCCCCACATCGCGAGCCGTTCGCGCTCGTCGCCGGTGATGGGGTGGACCGGGGCGACGGCCGGGGGAGCCACCGGGGCGCCCGCGTCGGGCTCCCCGGCGTGCTGCGCGAGCACGGCGAACACGTCGCCGCGGGCCTCGCGGAGGAACACGACCGGCGCGTCCGGCCGCAACACGAAGGGGCGGAGGAGCCAGCCCGTCTGCGCCGCCACGGCCCCGTAGAGCACGACGGCGCCGAAGCTGGCGACCATCCGGGGCAGCCCGAGGTCGGAGACGCCCTCCGCGAGCACCCGCAGCCCCGGGAGCCCGCACGCGGCGAGGGTGCCCGCGAGCAGCAGCACGGAGGCGGAGTAGCCGAGGACGGTCGACATCAGGAGCCAGGCCGCCGGCGCGGCGGCGGCGGCGAGGATGGCCGTGCGGGCCATGCCGACGAGGCCGGCGGCGGCGGCGCGCGCGGGGTGCGCGGCCGGGCCGAACGTGGCGGCCAGGGCCCGGACTGCGGGCAGCGCCACGAGCAGCGGGACGAGCAGCACGGCGGGCAGCTTCAGCGCGGCGTACACGAGCTGCAGGGCGTCGCGCTGGAGGCCGACGGCCGCGCCGAACGCGGCGGCGCCGCCGCCCACGAGCAGCAGGAGCCGCGGCGCCTCGCGCGCGAGGGCGGCGGGCTCGGAGAGCGCGTCGACGAGGCGGGTCGGCGAGCGGAGGACGGAGACGACGAGGCTGGACATGGGGCTCCGTGAGGGGGAGGGCGAACGGGTGGACGTGCGCTCGGGGCGGTCAGGACAGGGCCGCGAGGAGGAGGCGGTGCGAGAGGTGGAGCGCGAGCGCGCCGGTCAGCACGACCCACCCGACCGCGAGGGGCACGACGCGCGGGTGGGGAGCCGGCGCGCCATCCGCCACCAGGCCGCGCGCGCTCGCCGCGATGCCGCGGGCGCCCACCGCGAGGCCGACGATCGCGAGCCCGACGCCCGCGACCTGGTAGGCGACGGCGGCGTTCCCGGCGGTCACGAAGAACAGGAGCACCGGGCCGAGCCAGAGCGCGACCCGCCCGACGCGGACGAAGGCGTCGAGCGGCGCGGCGGCGAGGGCGGCGGGGGGCGCCGGGTGCCCGAGGTACTCGCCGGCCACGAGCAGCGTGGGCGTCGAGAGCGCGATGGCGCCGGCGGCCGCGCCGAGCGCGAGGGCCGCGAAGGGCAGGGGGGCGAAGGCGGGCGCGCCGAGCGCCGCGCAGGCCCCGAGGAGCGCGAAGCCGGCGCACGCGCCGAGGAGCGCGCCGGGGCGCGGGAGCGAGGGGGACATCGAGCCTCCGGGACACGCCGAACGTACGGCGACGCGCGTGCACGCCCGGCCGACGGGTGGTGCAGATCGCGTGCAGGGTGGGTTCGCGCGGGTGGCCGGGGTGGGGGTGCCACGGGGGGCGCGGGCTGATGGGGGGCGCGGGCCGATGGGGGGCGCGGGCCGATGGGGGGCGGCGTCGCGAGCGTGGCGTGACGTAGCTCGGGAGATCGGGGCTCATCTGGGGAGCTACGTCACGCGTGGCGTGACGTAGCTCGGGAGATCGGGGCTCATCTGGGGAGCTACGTCACGCGTGGCGTGACGTAGCTCGGGAGATCGGCGCTCATCTGGGGAGCTACGTCACGCGTGGCGTGACGACGGCTCGTCCCGCCGCGCGAACCCCCTCGCCACCGCCGCGCGAGGCGACCGGAAGGCGGCGCGGGCACCGGACATGCCGCGGGCCGGAGGCCGCGGAGAGTCGCGGGCCCGCGCCGGTCGGCCGCCTCGCGGGCGGCCGACCGAGGCGCTCGCGCCGAGCCTGGAGGGCGCCGACCCCCGGGCGCGGGGAACGGGCCCCGGACCGTTGCGATCCGATGCGCCCGGGGGACGCGCCCAGCCCGACCGCGGCTACCCGAAGGCGGTGTCGAGGATCATCATGCCGGTGAAGCCGACCATCGCGCCGACCGTGGGCAGGTCGGTGTCGCCGTGGGCCTGCGCCTCGGGGATGAGCTCCTCGATGACGACGTAGACCATCGCCCCGGCCGCGAACCCCAGCGCGTAGGGCAGGAGCGAGGTGGAGAGCGCGACCGCGCCGGCCCCGACCAGCGCGCCGAGCGGCTCGACGAAGCCGGAGAGCTGCCCGTACCAGAACGCGCGCAGCGTCGACATGCCCTCGCGTCGCAGCGGCAGCGCGAGGGCCAGCCCCTCGGGGATGTCCTGGACGCCGATCCCGAGCGCGAGCGCCGCCGCCCCGGCGACCGAGGCGCCGTCGTGCCCCACGGCCCCGAAGCCGACGCCCACCGCGACCCCCTCGGGGATGTTGTGGAGCGTGAGCGCGAGCACGAGCAGCGTGGTGCGCGGGAGGCGGCTGCGGGGGCCCTCGGCGGCCGGCCCGCCGAGGTGGAGGTGGGGCAGGAGGTGGTCGAGCGCCCAGAGGAACACGCCTCCGGCCACGAACCCGACGGTCGCGGGCACCCAGCGCGGGAGGGGGCCGCCCTCGGCGAGGTCGAGGGCCGGGAGCAGCAGCGAGAAGAAGCTCGCGGCCAGCATCACCCCCGCCGCGAAGCCGAGCGCGGCGTCGAGCATGCGGCGGTCCACGTCGCGCGCGAGGAACACGCCGGCCGCGCCGAGCGCCGTGGCGGCCCAGGTGAACGTCCCACCGCCGAGCGCGAGCAGCAGCGTCGGCAGGCCGGCGAGGTGCTCCATGGGAGGAAACATAGGTCCGCGTTCGCGCGGGGCCGTCGGAGCGGGCGGATCGGGGGAGTCCGGAGCCGGCCGCGGACGCCCACGGCCGCGCCCGAGCCGCGCGACGACGCGGGGCCCGGGACCCCGCGGCCCACGGCGAGGAAGGATCGAGGCGGGCCGGCGGCGGCTCCATGCGCGCGCCACCCTTCGCGCCTCCAAACCCTGTGCGCGCGGGGAGGAAGTTCGTCCGGCGTGCGCTCGCGACATCGCGCCGCAGCGGCTCGGAGCGACCGCTCGACGGAGGGCTCGGCCGTCCAGTTGACCGGCCGCACCGCCGGTGCGCTAGCTCGCGCGTCCGGTTCGTTCAACCCCAGGGAGTGTACCCATGCTCACGCACAGCTTCACGTACGAGTCCACCCTCGCCGACGCCCTCCGCGTCGGCTGGCGCGTCGACGACATCATCGGCGGGGACAAGTCCCTCGACTTCTCGAAGCACTTCCTGCCGGACGCGCTCGCGGGCGTGGCGGGCATCGGCTTCCTCTCCGCGGACGAGAAGCGGATCCTCAACCAGATCCGAGGCAACAGCTACCTGTACCTGTTCGGGTTCGTGGAGGAGTTCATCCTCCCGTTCGTGCTCGATCAGGCGCGGGGCACGGTGCACGGACAGAGCGCGGAGACCCGCGCGCTCGTGCGCTTCGCCGACGAGGAGGCGAAGCACATCGACCTGTTCCGTCGCTTCGCGGAGGCCTTCACGGAGGGCTTCCCCAGCCGGTGCGGGGTGATCGGGCCCGCCTCCGACGCCGCGGCCGCGATCCTCGCCCACGGCCCGCTCGGCGTGGCGCTCGTCATCCTGCACCTCGAGTGGATGACCCAGCGGCACTACGTCGAGAGCATCAAGGGCAACGACACCGAGGACCTCGACCCGCTCTTCTCGAGCCTCTTGCGCCACCACTGGATGGAGGAGGCGCAGCACGCCAAGCTCGACACCCTGCTCGTGGCGAAGCTCGCGGAGGAGGTCGGCCCCGAGGGCATCGAGAAGGGCTTCGACGACTACCTGTCGATCGCGACGATGCTCGACGGGGCGCTGGCCGCCCAGGTGGCGCTCGACATCGAGAGCCTCTCGACCGCGACGGGCCGCGTGTTCAGCGACGACGAGAAGGCCGCCCTCACGGCGGCCCAGCAGAAGTCCTACCGGTGGACGTTCCTGGTGTCGGGCGCCACCCACCCCAACTTCGTGCGGGCCATGACGGAGCTCTCCCCCACGCGCGCGGCGCAGATCGCGGGCGTGGCGGTGGCGCTCTCGTAGCGCCGGATCGCGGCGGCGAGCCCGGCCACGTCGCCGGGCTCGACCGGCACGTGCCGCGCCCAGCCGGCCGCGCGCGCGGTCGCGACGACCGGAACGCGCGCGGCGGCGACCTCCGGCGGGTCGCACTCGACCCACGCGGGGGCGACGACGAGGTCGATGGGATCGGCGCCGGCAGGGCGCACCGCGGGGTGCGCCGCAAGGGCCGCGGCCTCCGGGCCGGTGCCCGCGCGGACGAACAGGATCGCCCCCACGCGCGCGCAGGCCTCCGCGGCCTCCCAGGCGCCGGCGCGCGCGGCGGGCGGGCCCGCCAGCAGGACGTGGAGGGGGCGGCCGCGCGGGTCGGGCTCGCGGAGCGGCGCGCACGGGAAGGCTCCGTCCAGCGGTGCTCCGGCCGACGGCGATCTGTCCGGCGGCGCTCCGTCCAGCGGCGCTCCGTCCAGCGGCGCTCCGCACAGCGGCGGCGCGCCCGGCAGCGGCTCGCAGCCGGGCACCGGGAGGCGCGCGGCGGCGTGCGCCGAGCGGACGAACGCCCGGTCGGCCAGCGCCCACTCGGCCTCCTGGCGGGCCACCTGCCGCCACGGCGCGCGGTAGTTGCGGAGCAGGGGCCACCCCGGGTGGGCGCGTGCGGCGCGGTCGAGGTCGGCGGCGAGGTCGCGGAGGCCGGGCAGGTCCTGGACGAGCCACGTGGCGGCGCCGCGGGCGCGCGCGGCGGCGAAGGTCCGGCGCGCCGCGAGGGTGGGCGCGATCACGACGGTCGTGCCCCCGGGGAGCCAGGCGGCGGCGAGCCGATCGGCGACCTCGCGCGCGCCGAGCCGCGCCGCGATGCGCCGGGCCTCCCGTGCGCCCGCGTCCGGCGCCGCCGCGATCCACCCGGCGGTGGCCGCCTCGACGGCGATCCAGCCCGGGACCCGCGCGGCGCCTTCCGGCCCCCCGCGGCGGGCCAGGGCGTCGCCGATCCGCTCGCCGACCCGCCCGCCGACCCGCTCGCCGGGCACGCGGAGCGCCCAGCCGGGCGCGGCCCACGGCGCGAAGACCTCCACCGGGCGTTCGAGCCGCGCGAGGAGCGGGGAGAGCCAGGCCGCCGGCTCCGGCGCCACGACCGCGATCACGCGCCCGTCCCCGGAGCCGTGCTGGCCGCCGCCGTCGTCGCGCCTGCCCCCGTGGCGCCCGCCGTCGTCGCGCCCGCCGCGACCCCGGCGCGCAGCGACGCCCCCCGCTCGCGGCACGCCACCTGCCCACAGGTCCAGCAGCTCCGGTCGGGCGCGGGCAGGAGCCTCCGCCGGTTCGTGGCGACGCGCTCGCGCGCGCCGTCCACGGTCCGGTACACGCGGTTGTAGCGGTACGTGCCGTCGGCCTCCTCGACGACGCGCTCGTCCTCGTAGACGACCGCCACGCCGACCGGCGCCGCGGCCGACCGCACCGCGACCACCAGCTCGTCGCCCTCCACGCGCACGGCGAGCGCCGCGGGCGCCCGGGCGCGCACCCGCAGGTCCACGTCGGGCCAGCGCACGGTCGCGTCGAGCCCCCACGGCCCCGTCGGCGCGATCAGCTCGACGCTGTGGCCGTGCCGCTCGACGATCGCCCACCCGAGCTCCACCGCGGCCGCGAAGAGCAGGTTCGAGAGCAGGCACAGGCCGCCGCCCACGGTGGGCACCACGCAGCCGCCGCGCAGCTCGACGCCGGGGCGGTAGCCGTCCGTGGCGCGCACGGGGCCCAGCACGCGGCAGAACGAGAGCGGCGCTTCGGGCCCGACCAGGAGCCCGTCGAAGCGCGGCGCGGCGAGCGCGAGGTTCACGCGCTTGCCCTCCTCCAGGACGGGGTCGCCGCCAGGACGGGCGAGCGGCGCGCGGCGCTCCCACACGACGGGCCAGGACACCTCGGCGTGGCGGGGGGCCGGCCACTCGGCCGGCGCGAGCGTCCACGCGGCGAGCCGGCGGGCGCCGGAGACAGCGCGCCGGGCGCTCCGGAGCGCGTGGTGGACGGGGCCGATCGGCTGGCCGGCGGTGGGAGAAGGGTGCATCGGACCTCCGCGGCACGGCAGAGCACGCCGCGTGCCAGCCCCGGGCCCCCACCGGTCGCTCCCGACGCGACCCTCCGTCGCCGCCGATCCACGAATCGGAGATCAGCCGTAGGTGTCCCGCACGAACGCCCGCGCGAAGCGGAGCAGCCCCTCCCACTCGGTCACCGCGTGGATGCGCCAGCCCAGCGCCCGCAGGGCGTCGCCGGCCGCCCAGCGGTGCGGGTGCGGCAGGTTCAGCACGAGCGTGCCGCCGCCGCGCGCCCGGGCGAGCGCCGCCGCGACGACCTCCGCCCCCGGCGTGCCCCGCTCGTCGTCCTCCAGCATGGTGTCCACGCCGTCGTCGGAGATGACCACGAGGTGGGCGTCCGGCGCGTCGGGCGGGCGGTCCTCCCAGGTCTGGCGCAGGAGCGGCAGCGGGAACGAGGTGCCGCCGCTCACGTAGCCGCACACCACCTCGAGGATCGCGCGCTCGTCGGTGACGAAGCCGGCCGTGCGCGCGGTCTGCCCCGGCCCGGACCACAACGTGGCCTGCACGCGCGCGCCCGCCCGCAGCGCCGAGAGCGCGAGGATCACGCCCGCGAGCGCGAGGTACGAGAGGTCCCTCGCCGGGTTCGGCATGCTGCCGGAGCAGTCGACGTACAGGTCGAGGTCCAGCGGGCGCCGCGCGGGGTCGGCGCCGGGCGTCTCGCCGTACACACGCCGCACCGTCGTGACGCCGGCGATCGGCACCCCGCCGGCGAGCACGGAGCCGAGCACGTCGAGCTCCTCGAGCGGGTCGCCGGCCGTCCACGTCTCGTGGCCCTCGGCGAGCGGCTCCGTCGAGCGTGGCGCCTTGCGCGTGGGGAAGGGGACGAGGTGGGGGAGCGCCCGCTCACGGTAGTAGCGCGCCGTGACGGCGGCCTCGTCGAGCGCCACGCCGAGCCGCTTCAAGAGGTCCGCGTAGGTCCACGGCGCGCGCGCCTGGCCCGCGCCCGACGAGCCCGGGTCCGCCGACGCGCTCCCCTCGACACGCCCGAAGTCGTCCTCGAAGCCGTCGTCGCCGATCTCGGCGGGGTCGATCTCCACGAGGCCGTCAGGCACCTGGCCCTGCGCCGCGTCGCGCGTGTCCGCGAGGCCCTTCTCCACAAAACCCTCCGCCGCGCCGGCGTCCGCGAGGTCCTCCGCCAGGTACGGGTACACGATGGTCGCGAAGCGCCGCGCTCCGCGCAGCCAGTCCGCCCCGAACGCGCGCACGATCCGCGCGACGAGCAGCGCGTCCCCGTCGATGCCGTCGGGGATGGCGTCCGGCGCGAGCGACCCCCGCGGCAGGCGCCAGAGGTGCTCGTAGGCGCGCGTGTACAAGGTCCACACGCGGCTCCCCGCCGGGTCGCGCAGCCGGCGGTACACGCCGGCCATGTCGAGGCCCGCCCGGCGCTGCAGGCGGTCGTTCACCAGGAGGTCCGCGTACAGGTTCGCGACGGTCGCCGCCGCATGGTCGGGGAGCCCCGTGAGGATGCGGCTCGTCCCGGCGAGGAGCCGCGCGTGGTCGGTGAGCGACCCCGGCACGTGCACGTGGTGGCCGATCTCGTGCGCCAGGATGGGTACCGAGAACTCCGAGAGGCCACGCGCGTCTACGATGGGAAGGTTCACGAGGACGGTGAGGTCCCGCATGCGGATGGCGGCGATCTGCCCGCGCATCCCCGGCTCGCCCTCGGCGGCCGCGTCGGCGAGGAAGCGCGGCGGCCGCAGCTGCACGTACGGGGACCACGCCGCGAGCGCGCGGGGCCACGCGGCTTCCCACGCGGGGAGGCGCGCGCCCCCGCTCACAGGCTCCCGCTCGCCGCGATCACCCCCCAGCACCCCGCGTTCAGCAGCACGACGAGCCCGAGGGTGACGAGCAGCGCGATGAGCGCCTGCTTCCGGCGCCGGAGCAGCACCGCCGCGACGGGCCCGAGCACCACGGCGCTCACGCCGGGGTTCAACGCGGCGATCATCAGGAGCCACCCCGCGTCCTGCGAGGCGCCACCCTGGAACCAGAGGCTCGACACCACGACGAGCGCCACCACGCCGAGCACCGGGACCAGGAGCCCGATCCCCACGCCGAAGAGTCGGTGGGGCCACGGGCTCGGCTCGCCCCACGCGCCGCTCACGCCCGCCTCCCGGTCGCCGGGCCATCGGCGGCCGACCCGCGCGCGTACACGCGCACCTCGTGGCTGTCCCGCCGCGCCACGGCGAGCACGTGCCCGAACCGCACCCCCGTCTCCAACCCCGCCTCCTCCGGGAGCGCGATCCGCTCCCCGTCGATCTGGAAGGTCCCGTCGGGCTCCGCGGCCTCCTCCCGGCCGAGGAGCCGCCCGAAGAGGCCGGCCTTCTTCGCCTCGCGCACGCCGAAGCCGGGGTGGGCCTCGGGCTGGAACGAGGCGCCGTAGCGGTCCGCGTCCACGCGGAAGGCGCGCCCGGCGGCTTCGACGTGGAGCACGTGGGGCTCGCCGCCGTCGAGCAGCCGGGGCGGCGCGTCGAACGGACCGCCGAAGCCGGAGAAGCCGCCGATGGTCGCGACGGGCCGCCACGTGCCGTCGCGCGCCGCGAGCGGATCGTTCCAGGCGTCGCGGTGGAGCCGCTCCAGCACGTCGGCAACGTCCGCGCGCGCGGGCAGCGCGAGCGCCGCGCGCACCGCCGCCGCGGGCAGGCCCCTCGCGCGCTCCAGGGCCCGCACCCGCAGCCGCGCCTCGCCGAGCCGCCACGCGAGGACCGCGCCGGCGCCGAGCAGGTCGTCGGGGCCGGGCGCGTCGAGCGCGGCGGCCACCTCCGGCAGCGCGCGGGCCCACGCGGCCCCGATCGGCCCCAGGTTCTCCACCGCGTTGGAGAGCGCGCCCGGGAGCGTGCCGGGCGCGGCGACGAGCAGCGGCCGAAGCGTTGGGAACGTGTCCTCCAGCAGCGCGACGAGCCCCGGGTGGCGCGCGAACGCGCCGCGCCCCGCGTGCAGCAGGACGAGGTCGTACACCACGTCGAGGAGCCGCCCGGTGCCCGGCTCGGGCCCGGCGAGCGCGGGGAGCGTGGTCGCGAGGCGGGCGAGCACGTCCGCGGGGTCCAGCGCCGGCGTGCGCCGCCGGGCCCGCTCGAAGCGGTCGTTGAGCACGTCCCGGCGGTCCGCGAGCCAGCCCGCGGCGGGGCCCGTGACGAGCGCCACGGTCCCGTCGCCGAGGGTTCGGGGGGGCGTTGCGGGGGGGCCCCCCCCCCCCCCCCCCACGCCCCCACCGCGCAAACACAACTCCAGAACAACCCCCGCACGTATTTTGTATAAACCAGGTGGTTGTACA
>CAYWGD010000147.1:0-84 GCA_964457335.1 uncultured Enterobacteriaceae bacterium
CGGCTCATCTCGGGAGCTACGTCACGCGTGGCGTGACGTAGCGCAGGAGATCGCGCTCCATCTCGGCCGCTACGTCACGCGTGG